>DAIRVG010000019.1:0-37461 GCA_036802945.1 Vicinamibacterales bacterium | reverse complement strand
GCCTTTACTTCGTTCCGAGCGGAACAATCGTCGTCTCGCCCTTGCTCGGGATCGCCTCGTACAACAGCTTCTCCTGGTCCGAGAAGATCGCGTAATGACACGCGTCGCGCGTGTCCTTCAACGAGATGGTGTACGTGAGGCCGTCGGTGTGAAACTGGATGTCGAATCCGGCGGGCAGCGGTGGCAGGTTTGCCAGCTCGTTGAGCGGGCGGTACTTCTGCAGTCGCGGCGCGCTCGTGCCTTCAGCCGCGTTCACTCTTGCCGCGTACTGGACAGCCTGTAGGCGCCTGGCACGGTTCGCAGGGGTCTCGTCCGAACCATGCAGGCAGCTCGGCGCGAGATTCTGCGCGATTGCCGGCGCGGATGAGGCAGACAGGATCAACGCAATCAGGATGGGCTTGAACGTGGGCATCGCCGTTCCTCCAACACGCCTTGAGACGCCAATCCAAGCACATCGGCTTGACCCAAGTCACGTATTTTCCCGCTCTTGCAACGCAGATCTGTGAATTTGTTTGCGTCAGCCCCGGCGGGACATGCCGATACTCCGTACGATGAACGACCAGCAGCGACGAGCCGTTATCCGTGCCTTGTGGACCGAGCACTCCGCACCCAGTCGAACAGAACCCGACGTGGCGACGTTTCACGGTTGGCTGACGAGCAACCGGCCCGATCTGCTCCCGAAGCGGAAAAAGGGCGACGACCCCTGTCAGCACCTCAAGGCGGATTTAGTCGGCCTCTATACGTCCTCCCCCGACTGATCGATCGGCGGTCGGGCACCTGCATTGCAACCAACCTGAAGGTTACATATGCAACTTCGCCTCGCTCGCCTCTGCCTCGACTGTGAGGAGGTCCACGACGACCCACAACAGTGTCCGTCCTGCGCTTCCGAGACATTCGCATTTCTCACTCGATGGGTGCCGCCCGCGGAACGGCGTTCGCACGTGCGGCCGCTCGAACCGGTCCGCGCGCCGAGTGCGGGAAAGGCGAGCCCTGGAAAGATGATCGGATACGGCGTGGTAGGCCTCGGAATCATGGGCCTCGCTCGGTGGTTCGCACTGGGTAGGAAACGCATTGAGGAGACGGCGTTGAAGAAGCAGATCGGCGAGCTGAGGTAACGCCTTCAGGCCTCGCTTGTCAGCACCGCCGAACGACGCCGCCAGCTGCGTGCTCGTCTGAGAGCCCACTGAGCGCCGACATATGCGCCGGCTACGTTACTCGCGACGTCGGTGAGCGACGGGAAACGCCGCTGGCTGAATAGCTGGGTCGCCTCAGTACAGATGGACACCGCGAAGGCACTAACCATGGCTGCGGTGAGCGCGTACCGAGTGCCCTGTCGTTGCCGCGCGTACCAGTATCCGTACGGCACGTAGAAGAACGCGTTCGCAACGACGTCGAACAATTTCACAGGTGGCGTGATGAACGGCACCCATTGCACCCTGTCCCAGTGCGGGTGATCAATGAACCTACCCCAAGGAACGACCACGGTGACGATGAGCGCGATCCAGAGCGCGAGCCGCAGGCGCGCGATTGCGGTCTCAGCGAGAGGCCGCGTGGCATCAGGCACGTCGATCCCCTTCACCGGGCGGACCTGAAGGTCCGCCTGTACTTGCGACATTCTGGAGGAATTATCGCGAGAGTGTGGTCGGGGCGACTGGATTCGAACCAGCGACCCCCTGACCCCCAGTCAGGTGCGCTAACCAGGCTGCGCTACGCCCCGACGCTAGTCAATTTCAATTGCGTTTGCGCTTCGTCGTTGGTGCTTTCTTGCGGGCCGTTGACGCCTTCGCGACCGCCCCACGCTTGACGGTCTTGGTTCTCGTCGCAGCCGGTCGTGCCTTCATGCGCGCGGGTTTGGCCTGTGGCGGCTTCAAGGCGAAGCCCCCATTCGACGACCCGGGCGCGCCCGACAATATCGAGCGGATCTCGCGCAGCCCGTCGCGCACGTGCGCAATCCGCGATCGCGCATCTGCGCTCAGCGCGTCAAGGACCTCGGCGACTTCCAACGCCGCCGTGCGGCTCACCGCAGGCATCGTCTCCTCGAGCCGCCGACGAGCCCCCGCGACTGTCAGCCCTTCGCCGAACACGAGCTGCTTGATCCGCTGCACGTGCTCGAGGTCACTCTGGCGATAGAGTCGCGGGCTCTCCGGCGACTTCTGGATGCCGATTCCCGGAAATTCCTTCTCCCAGGAGCGCAGCACGTACGGCTGCACCTGCACCAGCTCGCAGACTTCCCCGGCCTTGTAAACCTTGGGCGTCACGCTGCGTCAGTATAAACCGGGTTCAGTAGGTTCGGGGGGTTCAAGGGGTTCAGAAGGTCCTGTTCTCCGTTCAGAAGGTCCTGTTCTCTGTGGGTTCGAGGGTCCTGTTCTCAGGCGGTCCTTTTCTTGGTTCGCGAACCGCGTGCATGAGAACCGCTCGAACCTTCTGAACCGTTTGAACCGTTTGAACCGTTTGAACCGTTTGAACGTTTACCTTCTGAACCCACCGAACCCACCGAACCCTTTCCTCCTTCCGGGTTCTTGCGTCGTCGGGTTCTGACGTGGAACCGGATCGGGGTGCCCTCAAACCCGAATCGCTCGCGCAGCTGGTTAACCAGGAACCGCTCGTACGAGAAGTGAAAATTCGTTGCCACGTTGGTGAAAAAGACGAAGGTGGGGGGCGCGACGCCGGTCTGCGCCGCGTAGAGCACGCGGACGTGCTGGCGCCCAGGGCTGGAGGGTGGATGAGCGGCGGTAATCTCCGCCACGAACTTGTTCAGCTCCGGGGTCTTTACCCGCATCCGGCGCGAGGCGGTCACGCGGTCGATGGTCTCGAGCAGCTTCGGCGCCCGCTCGCCGGTCAAAGCCGATATGTGGAGCACGGGCGCGTAGTCCAGAAACTTCAGGTGCCGGTGCAGCTCCTCGTCAAATACCTTGACGAAGTCAGGCCCGCGGTCCTTCATCAGGTCCCATTTGTTGGCCACGATGATCACGCCCCGCCCCGCCTTGTCCGCCGCGCCCGCGATCGCGGCATCCTGATCCGTTACCCCCGCTGTAGCATCCACGAGCAAGACGACGATGTCGGCGGCTTCGATCGATCGCTGCGCCAGCATGACGCTGACCGTCTCGACCTGCCCGCCGCGCTGGACGCGTCCAGCCTTTCTGATCCCGGCAGTGTCGACGATGCGGTACTTGCGTCTATGCCAGGTCATCACAGTATCGACAGCGTCGCGGGTCGTGCCGGGCATCTCGCTGACGATCATCCGCTCCTCGCGTAACAGCCGGTTCACGAGCGACGACTTCCCCGCGTTCGGGCGGCCGACGATAGAGACGGCCACTTCCCCGCTCTCATGCGCGTGCGAGTCCGCATTCGCGTCGTCCTCCTCGGCATGCGGCGCCGCAACGGGGGCCGACTGTCCCTTCGGCCGCAGCCGATGGACGATCGCGTCGAGCAGATCGCCGACGCCTTCGCCGTGCTCGGCGGAGACCTCAACGATCGGATCGAATCCGAGCTGATAGAACTCCAAGGCACCGGCCCGGGCGCGCCGATCGTCGGTCTTGTTGATCGCGATGATGGCCGGCTTGTTGGCGGCGTGGACCGCCTGGGCGATGTCGCTGTCGCCCGGCACGATGCCATCGCGGCCGTCGACCACGAAGACGAGAAGGTCCGCTGCTTCGATCGCCCGATGCCCGCGCTGCAGCACCAGCTCATGAAGCGGATCCTCGCTGGCGCCGAACATCCCGCCGGTGTCGACCATCTCGAACGGCACACCCAGCCATTCCGCCTCCTGCGCGATCACGTCGCGCGTCGTCCCCGCGATGGGTGTGACAATCGCGCGCCGCATGCCGGTGATCCGGTTGAAAAGTGTCGACTTGCCGACGTTCGGACGTCCGACGAGGACAACCGAAGGGTGCCGTTTGGCCATTTGTGTGAAGGAGAGGTGTCTGTCCGAGCGGCGCGGACCTTCCAGGTCCGCGGACCTAAAAGGTCCGCGCCGCTCGCTCAGTTCGAACCGTTTGGGTCGCCGAACCAGATTCGCACGTTGCGACCGTCGGGGAGCGTGATCTGCTCCACGAAGGCCAGCGCGGATCCGTCACGTGCAGGATACCCGATGACCGTGTAGGTTTTGCCGACTACGAAGAAGCCTTTGCTGCTGAATCCGATGCGCCGGAGACCGTTCGGCGCCGCGGTCTCGAACGTCCAGGTGGTCACCTTGCCGGCGTCATCAGCAACGTCGATGAGAAAGTGCGAGTGCGGATTGATCCACTGCACGCTCTTGAGCGTGCCGGTCCACCGGTGCGAGGGCCCGTTGATGTCGAATTCCGACTGGAGCGCGTGGTGCGCGAGCGCGGGTCCAGCCAGAATCGGCAACGCGAACAACGTCAACGCGCCGAGGAGTCTCTTCATGGCTGGGTCTCGCGAACAGCAGGCGGGGCGAAGCGTTCCGCGCCTGTCGTCTGAGGGTATGTTGCCTAATTGGCGTTTGGATCGCCGAACCAGATCTTGACCGTCTTTCCGTCGGGTCCTGTCAGGGATTCGAGGAATGCCATCGGGGACCCGTCGCGCGCCTGATAGCCGACGAACGTGTATGCCTCGCCGATCTTGAAGACGCCTTTCTGGCTGAAACCGGCGCGACGCAGACCGTTAGGGGCCGCCGTTTCGAAGATCCAGCTCGTCATCTTGCCGCCGCCTTCGTCGACATCAAGGACGAAATGCGTGTGGGGATTTACCCAGCGGACTTCTTTGAGGGTCCCCTTCCAGGTCTGCTGTTTGCCGTTCATGTCGAACTGCGACTGCACAGCATGGTGCGCTACCGCCGGCACGGCGATCGTGATGAGACCAGCAGCCGCCAACCCGCCAATCAATCGCTTCATGTGATCCACCCTCCGAGCGTGTCCGCGGGAACCATGAGCCGGTCCCCTCCACAACTAGACCAGACGAAGCCCGCACCCCCAAAGTTCAGAACGGGACAAAGAATCCTCAGTAGTTTACAGAATTTGTTTTCGGAGGGCCACGTCGCGGCCAATACGGTTGACGGGGCTGCCCCGGGGATACTCCCGCAGAGCAAACTGCACGGCAATCTCGGGCCAAGGAGCGGAATCAGGTGCATTCTGCAACAATCCTGAATTAACTTAGCGTCAGTGTTGACAGCGTAAGTCACGGCAAATATAGTAGTTACACCCAATCAGGAGCGCCTAAGAGATGATCAAGGTCGACATCGTCAACGAGGTTTCGAAGATCGCGGATATTACCAAGGTCAAGGCCGAGGTAGCCGTGGACGCGGTGTTCGACGCAATGCGCGTGTCGATGCAGCGCGGCGACCGGATTGAGCTCAGGGGATTTGGCGTCTTTCAGGTGAAGCCGCGCAAGCGCGGCATCGGCCGCAACCCACGAACCGGCAAGGAAGTGCGCATCCCACCCGGCCGCACGATCCGCTTCAAGCCCGGCAAGGATCTTCAGAACATCGGTTAATCGCCCGCATGGGCATACCTCCGTCCGAATCTCCCGAGATCGACTTTTCGGCGTCGCGTCCAGTGTCCGAGGGGCCGCGGACCTACATTCCGCCGGCGCCGTCGTACCACTTGCGACCTGAACCGATCTGGCGGTACGTGCTTCTCTTTGCGCTGACGGTGCTGACCACGACGTACGCGGGCGGGTTGCACTACGAAAGCTTCCTCATCGGATTCAGTGGGCGCGAACCGGACCTCGGGCTGATGCATCTGTTTGCGCACGGCTGGTGGTACAGCGCTTCGATCCTCGCGATCCTCGGCTGCCACGAGCTGGGTCACTACTACGCGTGCCGCTACTATCGCGTCGACGCATCGCGACCGTATTTCCTGCCGATGCCCCTTCTGCTCACGGGAACACTCGGCGCATTCATCCGGATCAGGACGCCCATTCCCGGTAAGCGCGCGCTCTTCGACATCGGCATCGCCGGCCCGATTGCCGGCTTCCTTGTCGCTGTTCCGCTGCTTCTCGTCGGCATGTACCTGTCCACTGTCGTTCCGGTGCCCGACGACATTCGGGGTGACCTGTTCGAGCTGGGCGAACCGCTGCTCTTCAAGGGGGTCGCATGGCTCACGTTCGGCACGATTCCCCTCGGCTCGTCGGTGAATATGCACCCGATGGCCTTCGCCGCCTGGTTCGGCCTGCTCGCCACGGCGTTGAACCTGTTTCCAATCGGTCAGCTCGATGGAGGCCATATCTCGTATGCCGTGCTCGGACGACACAGCACGACCGTGACGATTGTGATGGTGCTGTGCCTGATTGGCCTGACGTTCGTCTCGACGTCGTGGCTGGTGTGGACGGTCCTGACGGTGGTGATGCTGTTGACGTTCGGCCCGCGTCATCCGCGGACGATCGATGAGGACATTCCGATCGACACCGGCCGGATCTGGCTCGCCGCGTTCGCGGTGCTGATGTTCGTTCTCTGCTTCACGCCGGCGCCGATTCAGCCGGGAGCGCTGGTCGGGAGACCTTAGAGCGTACGTAACCACGAAGGCCACGAAGACAGTGTTATGTACGTCTTTGTGCCCTCTGGACTACAGCACGCTCAACGGATCCACATCGATCGTCAGCCGCCGCCTGACTTCAGGCATTGCGGCGACGACCTGAACCAAGGCGTTGCGCATGTCGGCGCGCCGCGCTCCCTTCAGAAAGAACTGAACGCGATGCTCTCCGCGTAAACGCCCGAGCGGTGCGGGCGCCGGGCCGAGGATCGTGAATGTTCCGATCGCGGCAGACGGCTCGAGGCGGCACACGATATCCTGTGCGTACTGCATGGCTTCTTCAAAGCTTCGCCCGCGCACGACGCCATTGATCAACGAGAGGAACGGCGGATAGCGCATCCCTCGGCGATACACAATTTCGCGCTCGAAAAACGCCACGTAGTCCTGGCGACACGCGAGCTGGATGCTGTAATGCTCGGGATACAGCGTCTGCACGATGGCTTCGCCGCTGCGCTCCCCCCGGCCGGCGCGCCCAGCCACCTGCGTCAGCAGCTGAAACGTCCGCTCTGACGCCCTGAAGTCCGCCACGCCGAGCCCGACATCCGCGGAGATCACGCCGACCAGTGTCACGTGCGGAAAATCGTGCCCCTTGGCGATCATCTGCGTACCGACGAGGACATCGAGCTCCCTCGCCGCAAACGTCGACAGCAACTGGGTCAACGCTCCCTTGCGTCGGACGGAATCCCGATCGATGCGCCCGATGCGCGCCTCGGGAAAACGCTCCCGGAGATGCTCCTCCACGCGTTCGGTCCCGTACCCGGAGTGCTCGAGATACGGCGCGGCGCACTTCCGGCAGATCTTCGGGACGGTCACGGAATAGTTGCAATAGTGGCAGCGTGCCCGCCATCCATTTCGCGCGGTGTGCACCGTCAGCGATACGCTGCAGTTCGGACACTCGAACGTATCGCCGCACTGACGGCAGAAGACCGCGGTCGAGTAACCGCGGCGATTCAGCAGAACAAGCACCTGTTCCCGTCGCTGGAGCCGTTCGCCGATGGCGGCGGCGAGATCGCGGCTGATCACCACGTCCGGCCCCTCCTCGGCATACTCCGCGCGCATGTTGACCAGACGTACCGCGGCAAGCTGACGGTCGAGCACGCGCCGCTCGAGCGTCACGCGGGTGTACTTGCCTGACACGGCATTCTGATAGCTCTCCATCGACGGCGTGGCTGATCCGAGAATGACCAGCGCCCGTTCGCGGCTGGCGCGCAGGATCGCGACGTCGCGACCGTTATAGCGCGGCGTCTCCTCCTGCTTGTAGGAGCTGTCGTGCTCTTCGTCGACGATGACGAGAGCGAGGCCGTCGATCGGAGCGAACACCGCGGACCGCGTACCGACAACGACATCCACATCACCGCGGCGGATGCGATGCCACTGATCGTGGCGCTCGCCGTCGGACAGTGCGCTGTGCTGAATGGCGACGCGGCTGCCGAACGTGCCCCGGAAGAGCGCAGCCACCGACGGTGTCAGGGCGATCTCGGGCACCATCAGCAATACTCGACCGCCAGCCCGACACACCCGTTCGGCAAGACGAAGATAGATTTCAGTCTTGCCGCTGCCGGTAACGCCGTGCAGCAGCGCCACACGAAAGTCGCGCGCATCGGCGAGCGCGGACAGCGTCGCAAGCGCGCAACGTTGTTCCTCCGTCAGTTCGCGAGCGGCGTCGCGTGGAACATCGACGAGCGCGGCTCGCTCGAAGGGATCGCGCTCGTCCTGGCCGTCGCGGATGCTTGCAAGGCCACGCTTCACCAGCCGCCCCAGGACGTCGGCAGTGACCCCCCAGTCGCGCAGCTCGGAGGTCGGCAGTCCCGCCGGTGCGCCGACCAGTATCTCGAGAGCGCTCCTCTGTTTTGTGGTCAGACCCTCCCCTCCCTCTGACCCCAGAACGGTCGCCGAAACAATCCGCTGCTTCTTGAATCCACGTGCCTTCGACGCGCGAGCGCCTGGCGGCATTGCCACTCCCAGCGCATCGCCAATACCAGCCACGTAATACTCAGCTACCCATCGACACAGATCCACGATTGCCGGAGGCAATAGCGGCTCGGGGTCGAGCGCCGCGAGGACGTCCTTGGCTTCTGTCCCTTCCCCAATCGCCGCGTCGTGCTCAACGACGCAACCCGTGAGCGTCCGCGAGCCGACCGGCACGCGAACGCGAGCGCCCACCGGCGGAAGAGCCATCGCATCGGGAACGCGGTACGTGAGGAGATCGAGGAACGGAACGGGGACCGCTACTGATATGAGGCGCAATGCTGAATGCTGAATTGGGGACGCCTGAGTGATTCTAAATGGAATTCAGCATTCGCCATTCGCCATTCAGCACTACTCACCGGCCAGGATCGACCGCACTTTCTTCATGTCGTCCCAGACGTCGCGCTTCGCAGACGGCGTTCGCAGCAGGTACGCGGGATGGTAGGTCGGAATCAGGATCGCGTCGCGGTACTTGAATTCGCGTCCGCGCAGCCGCGTGATCGGATCGGTGGTGCGCAGCAGGCATTGCGCGGCGAACTTGCCTAGCGCGACGATCACCTTCGGCTTGATGGTGTCGATCTGGCGGAACAGGAACGGCTCGCACTGCTCGACTTCATCGGGCTCAGGATTGCGGTTGCCTGGCGGCCGGCACTTGATCACGTTGGCGATATACACGTCCGCGCGCCTGAGGCCGATCGCTTCGATGATCTTCGTCAGCAACTGCCCGGCGCGCCCCACGAAGGGCTCGCCCTGGACGTCTTCATCGGCGCCCGGCGCTTCGCCGACAAACATGAGGTCAGCATTCGGGTTGCCGACGCCGTACACGATTTGCTTCCTCCCCAGCGTGTGAAGCTTGCAGCGGGTGCAATCACCCAGGTCATCACGGATCGCTTTCAGTGCCGCATCTGGGGATAGGAAGACAGGAACCAAGGCATCCTGGAGCGGCGCGGACCCTTCGGGTCCGCGAAACGAGCCCGTCCCAACACCGCTCCGGCCGCGCCACTCGGGTTCACGACGAATACCGTCCACACCCAGTTCCTCGAAGAACTCGAGGTGGGCCTTGAGCTGATCGCTGGACATGGAATCAGGCGCGGGCGGGGGCGGGCGCACGGCTTTGGACGAGCGCTTCGACGCGGTCGAGAATCGCCTCGGCGATCCGCGCCTTGCTCTGGAGCGGAAGCGTCTGTTCGACCTCGGCGCCGACGATGGTGACGGCGTTGGTCGACACGTCGAATCCGGCGCCGGGCTCCGACACGTCGTTGGCGACAATCAGGTCGGCGTTCTTTCGAACGCGCTTCTCGCGCGCCTTGGCGATGAGGTCGCCCGTCTCGGCGGCGAAACCGACGAGTACCGGTGGGTTCGCTCGCCGCGTCGCCGAGCGACCGAGGTCGGCAAGAATGTCGGGCGTACGCTGGAGGGTCAGCGTCATTGGGGCTTCGGACTTGGCGATCTTTTCCGTTGCGGCCTGCACCGGCGCGTAGTCGGCGACTGCCGCCGCCATGATGACGACGTCCGCATGTTCGGATGCCCGCATGACGGCCGCGTGCATCTCCACCGCGCTGCGCACTCGCACGATCGTGTCGGCCGTGGGCGGTTCGATCGTGGTCGGCCCGGCTACCAGCGTGACGTTCGCGCCGCGCGCGTTTGCCGCGGCGGCCAGCGCAAATCCCATCCGGCCGCTCGACCGGTTCCCGACGTAACGCACCGGGTCGATGTCCTCGTAGGTCGGCCCCGCGGCCACCACGACGCGACGACCCCGCAGCACCGAGTCGCGCGGTCGCAGCATGCGCTCTGCAGCCGCGACGACTTCATCAGGCTCGGCGAGCCGCCCCTTGCCGATCCAGCCGCACGCAAGATATCCCTCGCCAGGCTCGACAAAGCGGACACCGCGCGCCGCCAGCGTCTGCAGGTTCCGCTGCACGGCCTCGTGGCCCAGCATATTGGTGTTCATGGCCGGTGCGATCAGCACCGGTGCCTGTG
Source organism: Vicinamibacterales bacterium (assembly GCA_036802945.1). Taxonomy (GTDB): domain Bacteria; phylum Acidobacteriota; class Vicinamibacteria; order Vicinamibacterales; family UBA2999; genus Gp6-AA40. The sequence continues at coordinate 27,025 of DAIRVG010000019.1, read as the reverse complement.
TCGCGAGATAGAGCGAGGTCAGAAAATCGTCCGCAATGCCGTTGGCAAACTTGCCGATGACGTTCGCAGTGCACGGAGCCACGAGCAGCAGCGCAATCTGGTCGCCAATCGCGATGTGCTCGATGTCGGCGTTGGCGCCAGGCTTCCACTGCGACGTGATAACGGGGCGCCGAGTGATCGCCTCGAACGTAATCGGACCGACGAACCGCGTGGCCGCCCGGGTCATCACGGCGACCACGTCATGACCGCGCTTCTGGAGGCCGCGGCACACTTCGACTGCCTTGTAGGCGCCGACGCCGCCTGTGATTCCGAGCGCGATCAAAGCCATGTCAATTCCCAACTCCCAATGCCCAATTCCCAAAACAACTCCCAATCGTCTTGGGAGTTGGGAGTTGGCGTTTGGGAGTTTACTCCTCTATTTTGACCACCTTGCGCCGAAGGATTTCCTTCTGCGCAATCGCAATCTTCCTGTTGCCGGCTTCTCGCGGCAACGCGCCCTTGAGCAGCTGGCGCGCCCGCTGGCTGGCCAAGACGACGAACTCGAACCGATTTTCCTTGGGTGCTCTTTCCACTGTCTTCCTTCCAAGGCTGACCTGCTTGCCCCCGCCGTGGCCTTGGCGGACGCGGGAAGGTCGGCCCCCTGCATTAGACGCCCAGGCGGACCCCAAGGTCCGCTTCTACAAACGGAATGTCCCGATAATGGTTTCGGCAACCGCGCGCATGGCCTTCACGCGGGCCCGCTCGGCCAGCACGATGGCGCGCAGCCGATCCACTGCCCCGTCGAGCTCGTCATTGACCACCACGTATTCGTAGGTGGCGAACTCGCTGACCTCGAGTCGGGCGGCCTCGAGCCGCTTCCGGATTTCCCCTTCCGAATCCTTGCTACGGCCGCGCAACCGCTGCTCGAGCGTATCCTCGGACGGCGGCAGCACGAAGATGCCGACCGACTCGATCCCGCTGCTCCGGACCTGCCTCGCTCCCTGAACGTCGATAACGAGCACCAGGTCCTGTCCAGTGGCCAGGCAGCATTCAGTGTCAGTCGCGCACGTGCCGTAGTAGTTGCCAAAGACGTCCGCCCACTCGAGAAAGTCGCCCTTTCGAACCATCTCCTCGAACCGCTGGCGGCTGATGAAATTATAGTCAACGCCGTCCTGCTCGCCGGGACGAGCCGCTCGCGAGGTGTACGACCGGGACAGGCACAGATTTGGGATACGGTGCACCAGGCGCTCGACCAGCGTCGTCTTCCCCGTCCCCGACGGCGCCGAGACGATGAAGAGCTGGCCCCGCTTGACCGGCCTGTGGTCGAGCCGCGTCGCCCGAGCGGAGTCGGAGGGGCTACTCGACATTCTGAACCTGCTCGCGCATCTTCTCGAGCTCCGCTTTCGCGTTGATGATCAACTCGGATACCCGGAGGCCGTCGGCCTTCGACCCGATCGTGTTCACCTCGCGGTTCATCTCCTGCAGCAGGAAATCAAGCTTACGCCCACAGGGCTCGTCGGCATCGGTCAAGGCATCCCAGTGCGCGAGATGCGCCCGGAACCTCGTGACCTCCTCGCTGATGTCGGAACGCTGCATGGTGCGCACGATCTCCTGGGCAATCATCGCCTCGTCAACCGGAAGATCGTGGCTGATCTCGTCCACGCGCTCCTGCAACCGCGCCTCGAGGGACGACCGGCCTTCATCGGCCGCGGCAGCCAGACGCTCGATGAGACTGGCCAGGAAATCCTTGCGTGCCTCCAGATCGGTTCGCAGGTGACCGCCCTCGCGGATCCGCATCGCATCGAGGTCCGCCAGCGCCTGCTCCACCGCCGCTTCCACGCTTGCCGCGATCTGCGCTTGGACCTGGGGATCGGCGTCCGCCGCACGATCGCGCACGGTGATCGCCTGCGGGAGCCGCAGCAGATCACCCGGCGTCAGCGCACCTGAAACGAGACCGCGCTCTCGCGCACGATCGATGGCCGCCGATAAGGCGTTGACGAACTCCTCGTTCAGCTCGACGGTCGGCGTCGCCGTGGTGCGAAGCTGCACGGAGATCTGTAACTCGACGCGGCCGCGGGCAAGACGCTTCTGGAGCAAGGCTCGCACGCGCGGCTCGACCTCGCCGAGCGACTGCGGAATACGAAGCTGGATGTCCAGGAATCGATGATTCACGGCCCGCACCGTCACCCCGATGGTGGCGCTCTCGTCCTCGTGCGTCAGCGAGGCGAAGCCGGTCATCGATTTGATCATCGAATCTCAATCACGAAGGACACGAAGAACACGAAGGATCATATGCATTCCATACTTCGTGGCCTTCGTGGTTCAAGACGTCTTCGTGCTCTTCGTGGTTCATACGCGTTCGGGCTCGTCGGTCGGCTCCTCTTGCAACTGCAGTTCGTAGAGTTTCGCATACGCGCCGCCCTGCGCGAGCAGTTCCTCGTGGCTGCCTGTTTCGACGATCCGCCCGCGCTCGAGCACGACAATGGCGTCCGCGCGGCGGACCGTGGAGAGGCGATGCGCAATCACGAACGAGGTGCGGTTGAGCATGAGCGTCGACAGCGCTTCCTGCACGAGCATTTCCGACTCGGCATCGAGCGACGAGGTGGCCTCGTCGAGGATCAGGATCGGCGAATCCCTGAGGATCGCGCGGGCGATGGCGACCCGCTGCCGTTGGCCGCCCGACAACCGCTGTCCGCGCTCGCCGATCATCGTCTCGTAGCCCCGATCGAGCCCGGTGATGAAGTCGTGAGCATGCGCCGCGCGTGCAGCCGCCTCGATTTCCTCGCGGGCCGCCGCGGGCCGGCCGTACGCAATGTTGGCGGCAATCGTGTCGTCGAAGAGCACCGTCTCCTGCGTCACGATGGCCACCTGCGCGCGGAGCGATGCCAGTGTCACGTCCCGCAGGTCGTGGCCGTCGATCGTAATCGACCCCTGCGTGACGTCGTAAAACCGCGGGATCAGGTTCACAAGCGTCGTCTTGCCTGCGCCGCTGCGCCCCACGATGGCCAGCGTCTGGCCGCCGCGGACACCGAACGACACCCCTCGCAGCGTCGCATCGTCGGCCCCGACGTATGAGAAGTGCACGTCCCGGAACTCGATGGCGTCGCGGAAACGCGGAAGATCGATTGCCCCGTCACGCTCCTTGACCTCGCTGTGGGTGTCGAGCATCTCGAAGATGCGCTCCGCGGCCGCTATGGCCTGCTGGAGGTTGGCGTTGACCCGGCTCAATTTCTTCGCCGGGCCGTACATCATGAACAGCGCCGCGATGAACCCGACGAATTGGCCAGTCGTGAGGCGGCGGGCAGCGATTTCCTGGCTGCCGTACCACAGCGCCACGGCGAACGCCACGCCCCCGATGAATTCCATCAGCGGCGGCAGCGCCGATAGCGCACCAGTCACCTTCATGCTGGTGCGATAGAGGCGATGCGAGGCGCTCTCGAACTTCTCGGTCTCCCGTCCCTCGGCCCCAAACGCCTTGACGATCCGGTGGCCGGTGAACGCCTCGGCGGAGACGTGCGTGATTTGCTCCAGCGCTTCCTGGCTGCGTCTCGTCGTCCGCCGCACGCGCTGGCCGAGCCGTACGAGCGGGTACACGATCAGCGGAGCGCCGGTGAGGCTGACCATCGCAAGCCGCGCGTCGTAGTAGAAGAGCAGCCCCGCAAAGCCGATCAGCGCCAGCGATTCCCGCGCAAGGTCGCCGAGCGTCTCCGAGACCGCCTGCTGGATCTGCGCGACATCGTTCGTGATTCGCGACATCAGCTTGCCGCTGGTCTGGGCGGAGAAGAATGCGGCCGACTGCCCGAGGATATGCGTGAAGAGAATGTTGCGGAGGTCGCGCACGACGCGCTGACCGACATCGGTCATGAGATAGCCCGACAGGTACGCGCCGATGCCTTTAATCAAATAGAGCGCGACGATCGTGGCGATGATGCGGCCGATCTCCTCGTGCCTCGGGAGCACGCGGTCGAGGATCGGCTGGATCTGCGCGGCAACGCCTGCCGACGCAGCGCCATACACAATCATGGCGACCATCGCGGCGGCGAGCCGTCCACGATAAGGACGCGCGTACGCGATCAGCCGGAGGAAGACGTTCACTCGGTAAACCGGTATCGCAGCAGAACCCAGAGCGCGACGACACCGTCACGCCATCCGATCTTCTTCCCCTCGTCGTAGCCACGGCCATCGTAGGTGATCGGAATCTCGTAGACGCGATAGCCCCGCTTGAAGATCTTTGCCGTCAGCTCGGGCTCGATGCCGAACCCGTTCGAGCGAAGGGTCATCGATCGCAGCACGTCGGTCCTCATCACCTTGTAGCAGGTCTCCATGTCCGTGAGCATGGTGTTGTAGAGGACGTTCGTGAGGAGAGTGAGCGCCCGGTTGCCCAGGTAATGCGTGAACAGGAACACGCGGTGCCGCCCGATGAACCGGGATCCGTAGACAACGTCCGCGCGGCCGTCGCAGATCAACTCGATGAGCTGTGGGAACTCCTCCGGTGAGTATTCGAGATCCGCGTCCTGGATCACGACGAGGTCCCCGCGAACGGCTTCGAACCCGGCGCGCAGGGCCGCGCCCTTGCCGCGGTTCTTCGGCTGCAACAGAAGCGTGAAGCCGAGCTCGCGCTGCAGGCGGTTCAACGTATCGCGAGTACCGTCGGTCGAGCAATCGTCGACGACGATGAGCTGGGTGCGGATCGGGACCGCCATCACGCGCCGGATGATTTCGTCGATCGTCGCGGCCTCGTTGAACACCGGCATGACAACCGAGAGAAGCGGGTCGGCCGGCGTGCCGCGGGCTCTCGGCATCAGCGTGCGGCGTACCCTGCGCCCGCTCCAGGGGCCTCCACTCGGAAACCGTGCGGGTGCGTTGAATGCCAGCGCCACGCGTCGGCGACGATCGTGTCGAGCTCCGGCCGCTGCGGCACCCATCCCAGGTCGTCGCGGATACGCTGCGCAGACGCGAACAGCACGGCCGGATCCCCGGGACGCCGTGGCGCGGATCGGTGCGCCACTTTCCGGCCGGTCACACGCTCCACGGACGCAATCACGTCACGAACAGATGAGGGGCGCTCGGTGCCGACATTGTAGGTGGCCGAACTGCCGTTCTCTTCGAGACGTCGCAGTGCGCGCACGTGCGCGTTGGCAAGGTCGGCAACGTGGATATAGTCGCGCAGACAGGTCCCGTCAGGCGTCGGGTAATCCTCGCCGAAGATCTCGATCTGAGGCCCACCGGAGGCCGCTTCAAACGCGCGCGGGATGACATGGATCTCGGGCGAGTGGTCTTCGCCAAGCTGGCCGTCGGGATCCGCACCCGCTGCGTTGAAATAGCGGAGGCGGATCGACCGGAGTCCATATGCGCGCTCGAAATGCGGGAGGGCATGCTCAACGGCCAGCTTCGTCTGCCCGTACGAATTGATGGGCGCCGTCGGATGCGTTTCACGCAACGGCGTTTCAACCGGCTCGCCGTACACGGCGCAGGTCGACGAGAACACGAACTGCCGGCACTGCTCCGCCGCCATGGCCTCCAGCGTCGCCAGCGTCCCCAGCACGTTGTTCCGGTAATACCCGATCGGGTCGTGGACCGAGTCAGACACCGTCAGCCACGCCGCGAAATGCATGACCGCCGATGCGCCACTGTCCTTCAGCGCCCGCCGAACCGCATCCACGTCGCGGATGTCGCCCTCGACGAGCGGCGCGCCAAGCGTCGCTTCCCGATGACCCGCTGCAAGATTGTCGTAGATGACCACGCGGTAGCCGGCCTGGCGAAGCGCCTTCGCGGCATGGCTGCCGATGTAGCCGGCGCCACCCGTCACGAGCACCGTCGAAGGGTCAGTGGCGGCCAATGGAGTAGTAGATGAACCCGTTTTGCTTCATCTGCTCCGGAGTGAAGAGATTGCGGCCGTCGAAGACCACCGGGGATCGCATCAGCTTCTGCATTCTCGCAAAATCCGGCCGCCGGAACTCGCTCCACTCGGTCACGATCGCGAGGCAGTCCGCGCCTTTGAGCGCGTCGTAGTTCTTGCTCGCAAACGTTACGCGATTCCCGAAAATGCCCTTCGCGACTTTCGTCGCCTCGGGATCGTACGCCTGCACCTCGGCGCCCGCAGACAGGAGCGCTTCAATCAGGGGAATCGCGGGCGCCTCGCGCATGTCGTCGGTGCGCGGCTTGAACGCGAGGCCCCAGACGGCGACCGTTTTTCCCTTCAGCGAGCCAAAATGCTTGCGCATCTTGGTAGCCAGCCGAGTCTTCTGCGCGCCATTGACCGTCTCAACCGCCTTGAGGATCTTGAAGTCGTATTCCTGCAGGGCGGCGAAGTGGACGAGCGCCTTGACATCCTTCGGAAAACAGCTGCCCCCGTAACCGATGCCCGGAAACAGAAACGACGTGCCAATCCGGGTGTCGGATCCGACAGCCCGGCGCACCTCATCGATGTCGGCGCCGACCAGCTCGCAGACATTCGCCATCTCATTCATGAAGGAAATGCGCGTCGCCAGCATCGCGTTCGCAGCGTACTTGGCCAGCTCCGCACTGGCGCAGTCCATCATCATGATGGGCGCGCCGGTTCGGGTGAACGGCGTGTAGAGCTCCATCATGATTTCCTTGGCGCGCGGATCCTCCGCGCCGACGACGACCCGATCGGGTTTCATGAAGTCGTCGATCGCGGCTCCCTGCTTCAGGAACTCGGGATTGCTGACGACGCTGAAGGGATGCGTTGTCTCGCGGCGAACGGCCTCGCGCACCTTCACCGACGTGCCGACCGGCACGGTGCTCTTGTTGACGATCACCTTGTAGCCGTTCATCGCGCGCGCGACCTCGCGCGCCACGCCGAGGACGTGCTGCAGATCGGCGGAGCCATCCTCGCCCTGCGGCGTGCCGACGGCAATGAAGACGATGCTCGCGCCGCGGACCGCCTTGGGCAGCATCGTCGTAAATGTGAGACGGTTTTCGTGGCGGTTGCGCCGGACGACCTCCTCGAGGCCGGGCTCGTAAATCGGCATCTTGCCCCGGCTCAGCGTGCGGATCTTCGCGTTATCCTTGTCGACGCAGACCACATCGTTGCCGCTCTCGGCGAAGCACGCTCCAGCGACAAGCCCCACGTAACCCGTACCAATGACCGCAATTTTCATCGTTTCTCTCAACCCCGCAAGCGAAAGCGCTGTGAAACAGCTGACGTTAGCATATCGGATCGAACCGCGTGTACCCTGCTCGGCGTGCGCATCCTCGTCGACTACCGCCCCGCCCTGCGGCAGCGCACCGGAGTCGGCGAGTACATCCATCAGCTTGTTCGTGCTTACACGAGCGTGAACCGCGACGAGGTCATTGCCTTCACCAGTTCCTGGAAGGATCGGCCCCCGAGGGGACTCGGTTCCGAGCTTGGCGCACGCGTCGTCGACCGCCGCATCCCCGTTCGCGTTCTGAACTATTTGTGGCATCGGCGAGAGTGGCCTCCGGTGGAGATGCTCGCCGGTGCTGTTGACGTCGCCCACTCCGCGCATCCGCTTCTGATGCCCGCACGTCGCGCGGCCCAGGTCGTCACGATCCACGACCTGTATTTCCTGTCGAGCACAACGAAGACCGGTGTGGAGATCGAGCGCGACTACCCTGCTCTCGTGGCCAACCACGCACGTCGATCCGACGCAGTCATCACGTCCACGCAATACGGCAAGAGGCAGGTCGCGGATCGACTTGAGATCGCGGATGAGTGCATCTACGTATGTCCGCCCGGCGCTCCATCCTGGAAAACGCTGGGACGGGAACCACACCTGCCGCACGACGGTTGCATCCTGTTCGTGGGCACCCTCGAGCCGCGGAAGAACATCGGTATTCTGCTCGACGCCTACGCACGTCTTCTGAATCTTGGCGTGTCGCCTCCACGACTTGTGCTGGCGGGACGCGCAACGCCGGCGGCATCCGAGTGGCTCAAACGGATCACGATGGCGCCTCTAGCCGGTCACGTAACCCACGCAGGCTACGTCCCGAATGACGAGCGTGAGGCGTTGTATCGGTCAGCCCGCCTCCTCGTGTTGCCCTCTCTGGACGAGGGCTTCGGACTCCCTGCCCTGGAGGCGATGTCGGCCGGAATACCGGTGATCGTGTCGACGCGCGGGTCGTTGCCAGAAGTCGTTGGCGGTGCTGGGGCGCTCGTCGATCCTGAGGATGCCGGTGCGCTCGCCAGCGCGATCGAACGCGGGATTCGCGACGAGGGATGGGCTTTGCGCGCGGCACAGGCGGGCCTGGAGCGTGCGCAGGGCTTCAGCTGGGACGATTCAGCTCAGACGCTGCGCCGCGCGTATGCCGACGCCGTGGAACGGCGCCTTCGCAAGAAGAAATGAAGATTGCCATCGATGCGCGCGAGCTTCGCGACAAGCCGACTGGCGTCGGCCGCTTTCTCGCGGAGATCCTCGCGGCGTGGAACACGATACCGGAAGCGCAGGCCCAGGAATTCATCTTGCTTGCGCCGGATGGGGTGGCCCCGCGTACCGGGATCCTCTGGGAACAGGTCGTCCTGCCGCGACTCGTGCGAGAGGCCAGAGCCGACGTCCTTTTCTCTCCCGCCTACAGCGGACCGCTGTTCGCTCCGGTCCCCATGGTTCTTGCCATCCATGATGTGTCGTTCGCCGCGCATCCCGAGTGGTTCACGTGGCGCGAGGGGGCGCGCCGCCGGACGACCGTGCACCTTGCGGCACGCGCCGCGACGCGCATCATCACCATTTCCCACTTCTCGAAACGCGAGATCGTTGCCCATCTGGGCGTCAACAGGTCGAAGGTCATCGTGGTTTATCCCGGTGTGGCGGATCTGAAAGGTCCGACCCGCATGGCGAATGACGTACCTCTTGCGGCGCGAGCCCTTCAGGTCCGCGATCCGAGCGTGCGGTCCGTGCTCTTCGTCGGCTCCATCTTCAACCGCCGACATGTCCCTGAGCTGATCGAAGGATTCGCGCGTCTCGTCCGTACCCGCCCGGATGCACGACTCGAGATCGTCGGCGACAATCGCACGTGGCCCGCCATCGACGTTGCCAGCGCGATTCGCGCCACCGGCCTGACCGATCGCATTCAGCTCCGCTCGTACGTCACGGACCAGGAGCTTCAGGCGCTGTACGCTGGAGCGTCCGTATTCGCGTTTCTCTCCGAGTACGAAGGTTTTGGCCTCACGCCGCTCGAGGCGATGGCGGCGGGACTCCCGGTGCTGCTGCTCGATACGCCCGTCGCACGTGAGGTCTGCGGTGACGCGGCCTTTTACGTCAGGCGTCCCGACCCGGCGCTCATCGAAGACGCGCTGACGACGCTCTTGTTTGACGCAAGGGAGCGGCAGAGATTGCTGGACGCAGCGGACCGCGTTCTCGCGAAATATTCGTGGACCGAATGCGCCAGTCAGGTGCTGAAGGTCCTGCTTGCGATCGGCCGTGGGTGAGCCGCTGATGCTTCCCCATCTCTCGATCGTGATCGTGACGTACAACTCGCACGCGGACATTGGTCGATGCCTGAGCTCGCTCGTCGAGCATCCGCCGACAATCGATCACGAGACGGTAGTGGTCGACAACGCCTCGACAGACGGAACCGCGGTGGATATTCGACAGCGATGGACGGGCATCCGCGTGATTGACGCCGGTGCAAATCTCGGGTTCGCGCGCGCGAACAACCTCGGAATCCGACAGACGCATGGCGGACTGATCCTGCTGCTCAATCCCGACACGATTGTCCCGACCGGCGCAATCGACCGGCTCATCGCGGCCCTCGATGCCAGGCCGGATGCGGCAATTGCAGGTCCGCGCCTCGTCAGCGGCGACGGGCGTGCGGAGCTCTCCTTCGGTCCCATGTTGTCCCCTTTTTCAGAACTCCGCCAGAAGGTTCTGGTGCGTGGAGGCGAGCGCGGTTTCGGGCCGGTGGCCACGTACGTGGAGCGGCTTACCCGTCAGCCCCGCGACGTTGACTGGGTCAGCGGCGCCTGCATGCTCGTCCGCCGCGCGGACGCCGAAGCCGCCGGTCTGATGGACGAGCGGTTTTTCATGTACGTCGAGGACGTCGACTTCTGTGCGGCAGTACGCGCCCGTGGACGAAAAGTGTTATTCGCGCCGGCAGCGGAGATCGTGCATTTCCGCGGGCAATCACGTGCAACCGCCGCGGCGCCGACCGAGCGGGCGTATCGGCGCAGTCAGATTGCGTTCTACGAAAAACACCATCCGCGATGGGCCCCCGCGCTCCGGATGTACCTGAAGATACGTGGCCGACTTCCCGATAAGTCGATCACGCCATGACTCAACCGGTCGGCGATCAATTCTCCTGGACGTGCCCGGCGTGCGCCCGAAGGGTGCCCTCCCTGGTCGACGCCTGCCGATGCGGGCGCGAGAGGCAGGCGGCGCCGCTTGTCGTGCCCGAAAGGTCGTCTGCCGAACGGGCACGGTCTGGCCCACCGGCATCCATGCTGCTGATTCTTGGAGCGGCGATCGGTGTCGCGGTTGCGGTGTTCGTCGTACGGTCTCAGAAAGACGAGACGCCCGCACCGGCACCACGGACTGTGTCGGCGTCAACGGCGGAGTCCGCAGTCGTTGACACGCCTGAGGCCGCGACGGCCGCGTTCGTGGCTCCTGTCATCGGCAGCATTTCGTTCCCCCAGCCGGCAACCGCGAGTGCAGGCAGTGCGGCGCCACCGGTATCGAGATCCATCGAGGACATCGTCAGCGCTGCCCTCCCCGCCGTGGCGTCGATCGACGCCGGCGCCTCGCGCGGCAGCGGCTTCTTCGTCAGGCCCGACCTCGTGGTCACGAATGCCCACGTCGTTGAGGGTCACTCATCGGTCCAGCTGCAGGCGGGCGGCTCGAAGTACACGGCGCGGGTCATGACGACATCCCCAGGTTACGACCTGGCGCTGCTCCAGGTGTACGGGGCGAACCCGAGCCAGGTCACTCTCCGCCTCGGCACCGCGGCCAGCGCCCGGGCCGGCGAGGAAGTCATCGCGATCGGATACGCGCTGGGCTCGCTATCCAACACCGTCACGCGCGGCATCGTCAGCGCCATCCGTCAGACGGGAAACGTGACGCTCCTCCAGACCGACGCCGCTATCAACCCTGGCAACAGCGGCGGCCCGCTCCTCGATCGCAGCGGCGAGGTGATCGCCATCAATTCCATGGGGATCGCCAAACAGGTCGGAGAAGGCCTCGGGTTCGCGATCGCGGTCGATCACGTCAAGCAACTGCTCGCGGGGCAGAGCATGCCGTCGACGGGCACGCCGCTCGCCGGTCTCACCCAGGCGATGGGCGGACCGTCGGAAGGCGATCAGCGGAGAATCGACGGCGCGAACGAGCTCGAGAAAGTCCTTGACTGGGCGTCGCGCAACAGCGATCAACTCGACACCTCATGGGACAAGGGTGCCCGCATCTGCGTGGCTGGCACGTCGCGCACGGCCGCATCCCGCGCCTGGTTCGCGCTGTGGGAGAGCAACGGCGTGCGTCTGTCGACAACGACCGGGTACGATTGCGCCAGCTGGCTCGAGTCGATGCGGGGCAACGCGCTCCAAATCCACGATGCGATGGCGAAGGCCAGCGAGCGCGCCCGCCGCGTCGGCGTGTATCCCGGGACGATGCGAGACCTGCGACGCAAGTACCGCCTCGACTGGGATGGATGGGATCGGTAGAATCCCACATCCCAACGTTTCTCTGTCATCATTCCCCCGGTGAAAGTTGCGATCGATGTCCGAAAGCTGCACGACTTCGGCATCGGCACCTATATTCGAAACCTCCTTCGGCACCTCGCGCGGATCGATCGCGAGAACGAGTACGTGCTGCTCTGCGACGCGCCCGACGTGAACGTCGCCCATCAACTCGGACCGAACTTCCGGACGGTCTTCGAACCGTCGCCCAACTACTCGCTGCGTGAGCAGTTCCACGTGCCGTGGGCGCTGATGCGCGAAAAGCCTGACGTCTTTCACGCGCCGCACTACGTGCTGCCGGTCGCCGTGCCCTCCCGCTCTGTTGTGACCATTCACGACTGTATCCACCTGATGTTTCCGCAGTACCTCCCCAACCGGGCTGCTTACGCCTATGCGCGGGCGTCGATGTGGATTGCGGCGAAGCGTTCCGACAGGATTCTCACGGTCTCCGAGGCATCCAAGCGCGATATTCTCCACTTCTTCAACGTGCCGCCGGACAAGATCTCGGTCGTCTACAACGCGATTGACGAGCGGTTCTGGGTCGAGCCTGACCCCGAGGACGTGGCGCGGGTGCGCGAGCGATTCCAGCTCGATCACGGCTTCGTCCTTTACGCGGGCACCATCAAGCCGCACAAGAACCTCGTGCGGCTGATCGAGGCGTTCGCCGAGCTGCGCAAGGGAGAGTTCGAAGAGCTGAAGCTCCTCATCATCGGCGACGAGATCTCGAAGCTGCCGGCGCTGCGCCGGGCGGTCCACGGCCACAAGCTGCATAAGCACGTGCGCTTCCTCGGCTTTGTTCCAGACGACACGCTCGCCGTGCTGTACCGGCTGGCCGCGGTGTTCGTCTTTCCGTCGCTCTACGAAGGGTTCGGGCTGCCGCCGCTCGAGGCGATGGCCAGCGGGACGCCGGTGGTCACGTCGAACGTCTCGTCGCTGCCCGAAGTCGCTGGCGACGCCGCGATCCTCGTCGATCCGTACGAGGTCGGTTCAATCGTCGATGGCGTCCGCCGGGTGCTGACCGACCCGCAGTTGGCCGCGGAGCTACGCAGGAAAGGGCTCGTGCGTGCGCGCGACTTCTCGTGGGAGCGCTCCGTGTCACGTACGCACGAAATCTACCGGCTTATCGGTGGACGGAACTAACCCCTTGCCCCCCTCGCCCTTCCCCCTTCCCCCTACCCCCTTCCCCCTAAAGGTTGCGTTCGCTCACGACTGGCTGACGGGCATGCGCGGGGGCGAGAAAGTCCTCGAAGCGCTGTGCGAGCTCTACCCCGACGCGGACATCTTTACCCTGTTTCACGCGCGCGGATCGGTATCAGACACGATCGAGCGTCACCGCATCTCCACGTCGCTCGTCCAGAGACTCCCCTTCGCCCGATCGCAGTACCGCCGCTATCTCCCGGTCTTCCCGACCGCGATCGAGCAGTTCGATCTTGATCCGTATGACCTGGTGATTAGCTCGAGCCACTGCGCGGCGAAGGCGGTGGTCGCGGCTGGCCGCGCGCGGCACATCTGCTATTGCCACTCCCCGATGCGTTACGCGTGGGACCAGTTCGATGCCTACTTCGGTCCCAAGCGGGTCGGAGCATTCGCGAGCCGGTGGCTCTACCGTCCAATGCTCGCGAGGCTGGCGCGCTGGGACGCGGTCACGGCGCCGCGCGTGGGACGCTTTGTCGCGAACTCTCAATACGTTGCGGGCAGGATCCGTCGATACTATAATCGCGAGGCTACGATCGTGTATCCACCTGTCGACACGATCTTTTACCACCCAGACACGACCGTCCCTGGCAGCCATTTTCTGATCGTGTCCGCCCTGGTGCCGTACAAACGGATCGACCTGGCCATCGCAGCGTGCCAGCGCGCCGGGGCGCGGCTGCGAATCGTCGGCGATGGACCCGATCGCGCCCGGCTCGAGCAGGGCGCCGGCGGCAGCATCGAGTTCCTGGGCCGCCTCAGTGACGAGGAGATTCGTGCCGAATACCGCAGCGCACTCGCCGTGCTGATGCCCGGTGAAGAGGATTTCGGAATCGTGCCAGTCGAGGCACAGGCATGCGGCCGCCCGGTCGTTGCCCTCGCACGCGGCGGCGCGCTCGAGACCGTGGTCCCGGGTGACACCGGAGTGCTGTTCGCTGAACCGACGGTCGAGTCGCTCGTCACCGCCTTGGAGCAGACGTCCGGGCTCGCATTTGACCCTTGTCGGATCCGGGAGCGCGCGCTGCGCTTCTCGCGCGCGCGCCATCTCGAACGAATGCGCGACGTGATCGACGAGACACTCGACGCGCCGATGGGCACCCGGTGGTAAGACGGTATAACCGTCTGCTCGTCGCGTTCTACGTCATCACCGATGCGCTGCTGGCGGTCTGGGCGTTCGTGCTGGCGTACGGTATCCGCTTCGAGAGCGGCCTGATCCCGGTCATTCATGGGTATCCGCCTCTCGAGCAGTACCTGCATGTGCTGCCGTACGTCGTGGTGGTCACGCCGCTCGCCTTTCAGCTCCAGGGCATCTACCGGCTGCGACGCGGCCGATCCCGCGTCGACGACTTCTTCGCGGTGTTGATTGGCAGCATCCTGGCCGTCGTCTTCGGTATCGGCGCAACGTTGTACGTCCAGACGTACTACCTCTCGGAGCTGGAGAAGGCGCGCGGCGCCTACGAAGTCTCGCAGCTCGTATGGGCGCTATTCCTCGGCCTCAATGTCCTGTTCGCCTATTCCTCGCGCGAAATCGTGCGCGGACTGCTCGAGCGCCGCTGGCGCGCCGGCATCGGCCTGAAGCGCATCCTGATTGCCGGCGCCGGAGATCTTGGCCGTATGGTGGCCGATCGCGTCCTCCAGCACCGCGAATTCGGCTACCAGGTCGTCGGTTTCATCGACGATCGCGCCGGCGGCGATCACATCGGCTACCGGGGACTCCCACTCCTCGGTACGCTCGCCGAGGTCGCTGACATCGCCCAGCACGAGCGCGTTGACCACCTCTACGTGGCGCTGCCGCTCGAAGAGCATGCGAAACTGCTCGACCTCATCGAGATTACGAGCCGGGAGTGCATCGACGTCAAGGTCGTGCCGGACCTGCTGCAGTTCATCGCGATCCGCGCGCGGCTGGAGGATCTAGACGGCCTCCCGATCATCAACATCAACGACGTGCCGCTCCAGGGGTTCAACGCCTGGCTCAAGCGCGTCATCGACATTGTCCTTTCGGCCGGTGCGCTTCTGGTCATGGGCATCCCGCTGGCCATCATTGCCGCGCTGGTGAAATGGACGTCCAGCGGCCAGGCGTTCTACACGCAGGAGCGTATGGGCCTCGACGGCAAAGCCTTCACCGTCTACAAATTCCGATCGATGTACGAGGGCGCCGAGGAGAGAACCGGCCCGATCTGGGCACGCGAAGACGACCCGCGAGCGACACCGGTAGGACGCTGGCTCCGGCGCCTGGACCTCGACGAGCTTCCGCAGTTCTGGAACGTCCTGAAGGGCGACATGTCGATCGTCGGTCCGCGGCCAGAGCGTCCGTTCTTCGTCGAGCAGTTCAAGCACCGCATACCGCAGTACATGCTCCGCCACAAAGTGAAGGCCGGCATCACCGGCTGGGCGCAGGTCAACGGGTGGCGCGGCAACACGTCGCTCGAGAAGAGAATCGAGTACGACCTCTATTACATCGAGAACTGGTCGGTCACGCTCGACCTGAAGATCATGTGGCTGACCGTGTTCCGGGGACTCTTTCAGCGGGTGTGAGAGTTACCCTCGAACCCATGACCTCTACCCTGTAACCTGGAACCTCATGCGCATAGTCGTTACCGGTGCCGCCGGATTCATCGGATCCCATCTCAGCGAAGCCCTTCTCGATCGCGGGCATTCCGTCGTCGGCGTCGACAACCTGCTCACAGGTGACCTGGCGAACCTTGCGCACCTGCGCAGCCGCGACTTCGAATTCATCCGCCACGACGTGACGCGCCACATCGATATCGATGGCCCTGTCGACGTCGTGCTGCACTGGGCGAGTCCTGCCAGCCCGATCGACTACCTCGAGCTGCCCATTCAGACGCTCAAAGTCGGCTCGCTCGGCACCCACAACGCGCTCGGACTGGCAATGGCCAAGAAGGCGCGCTTCGTACTCGCCTCCACGTCCGAGGTGTACGGCGATCCGCTCGAGCATCCACAACGGGAAACGTACTGGGGCAACGTCAACCCGATCGGTCCGCGCGGCGTGTACGACGAAGCGAAACGGTTTGCCGAGGCGATGACGCTTGCCTACCATCGCTTTCACGGGGTGAACACGAAGATCGTCCGCATCTTCAACACCTACGGTCCGCGCATGCGACTGCGCGACGGACGTGCCGTTCCGGCCTTCATGTCGCAGGCGCTGACCGGCGAAGATGTGACGGTGTTTGGCGACGGCACACAAACACGCAGCTTTACGTACGTCAGCGACCTGGTCGATGGCATCCTGCGGCTGATGGAGTCCGACACCAATGATCCCGTCAACATCGGTAACCCGCACGAGGTGACGATCGAGGAGATCGCCCGGACGATCATCAAGCTGGTCGCATCTCGCAGCCAGATCGTCTACCGGCCGCTGCCGGTGGACGACCCGAAACAGCGTCGTCCCGACATCACCCGCGCGCGCACGCTGCTCGGGTGGGAACCGAAGGTCAATCTCGAGGACGGTCTGATGAAGACGGTCGACTATTTCAAGAGGAAACTGGCGGATCGTTGATCAGCCGGCGCAGCCTGAAGAAATAGTCACCGCTCGAAACCAGGGTCAGTGTCAGCGCCGTCCAGACCGCCGCGTCAACGACCGGCGATGCCTCCCTCAACCAGTTGTAATACATGAAGACGACGCTCGCCACGATGTACGTGGCGGTCGCCAGCTTGCCCCAGATCGAGGGACGGAAGGTCCGTGGCCCGACTGCCAGGTTCACGATCGCAACAACCCCAACGATGACGATGTCGCGGCTGATGATCAGCACAGTCAGCCACAGCGGCACGTGGTTCGTCAGCTGGATCTGAGGAAGCGTGAGCACCACAAACGTCGTGACGAGGAGCAGCTTGTCAGCCATCGGATCGAGCCAGGCTCCAAGGCTCGTTCGCTGGCTCGTGACCCGCGCGATCAGGCCGTCCAGCGCGTCAGTGACCCCGGCGATCAGGAATACGAGCAGCGCCGCGCCCAGGTAGCCGTACACCGTGAGCAGCACGAACGCCGGAATCAGCATGATCCGAAGGATCGTCAGCTGATTGGCGAGCGTGAGGTACCGCACGGCGTCAGCGGGATTCGTCGAGCGCCCGGAGACGGTCGATCGCCGCCGCGGCTTCTGCTCCGGAAACGGCACGCTCGGTGTCGAAGCGGTTGCCATCGAGAAGCGGAAGCACCCCTGCCGAGACGGCCGCGGCGATCGCCCGATAGTTCAGATGCGAAGGGCTCACATCCGCGAGCGCCGGGCGCGCGGCGAGCTGTGCCTGGATCGACGGGTGCGTTCGCGCGATCAGCGCCAGAAGGGCGCTCACCGCCTGTGCGAGATCCACGCGGCGAAGGGCAGCGCCAGGCTGGAATGTGTGGTTGTCGAACGGGGGCATGACGCCGGCCGACGTGACCTCCGCAATCCAGGGGGCCGCCCAGTGTTCCCGGGTGTCGGTCGTAACGACCTGCGTGCGTTGCGCCGTTCGCAGGGTCGGATCGAGGCGGACGCCGATCAGCGCCGCCAGGTCGCCACGCCTGATTTGTGTTGCCGCCGGGATGGCACGGAACTCTGCCGGCAGACGCGCGTCGCGACCCCTCACCGCCGCTGCCTCGGCCTTCGCCTCGAAACCGGCACCCGGCTCGATCGTTGCCGCCTTCCGGTATGCCGCTTCAGCGGCGGCGTAGTCCTGACGTTCCTCGAAGATCTCGGCGCTTTGTCCGAGCGACGAGGGATCCGTTGGATCCAGGTCGGAGGCGCGCGTGAAGTCCACCAGCGCCGCCGCCGCATCACCGCGCTTCCGCTCGACGATGCCGAGCTCCCGATACAGCACCGCGCTATCCGGCGATGCCGCGAGCGCCCGCTGATACGCGGCCCGCGCCTCGTCCAGGCGTCCCGCCGCGCTCGCCTGACGCGCGCTCGTGATGAGATCCTGGAGATCTCTGAATCTGAGGACGTCGATTCGCGGCGTCAGATTCAGCAGCGACTTGTCGGCGCGAAGTGCCGCTTCAAACGCCGCCAGCGCTTCGCCATCGCGCTTGAGCGTCAGCAACGCCTGCCCCTTGCCGACAAGCGCAGGCGCGTACGTCGGCGCGCTTCGGAGCGCCTGATCGAACGTGGTCAGCGCGCGCATGTAATCCCTTTGCGCCAGTGCCACATAGCCCTGGCCGGTGCGCGCGGGGACCAAATCGGGCGCCATCTTCAGCGCGGAAGCGAACTCGCGCTCGGCGCTCTTGAGATCGTCGTTCTGAAGAAAGCGCCAGCCCCGGTCGACAGCAGCCGCCTGCTCGGCGCGCGCGGGTGTGGCGATGGGATACACGAAATCGGGATACTTCAGCGCCGGTGGAAGTGGGGGCGCCGTCTTCATCGCGCAGGCTGATATGGCTACCATCGCGATCAGGACAATTCCGCGGACCCACAGGGTCCGCGCCGCACGGCCGATCTTCACCGTCCGCGCCGCACGGCTCATTCGCACCTCATGCCTAAGAGATTTTGCCAACTTCATCTCCGGACTCCACGGTAGTTAACCGCTCGATGAATCGCCGTGGCACGTCCGCCTCGATGACGACACGGCCGTTGGTCGCAACGTGGCTTACGACGCGCGCGACGCGGTAGAGCCGGCCGATCTGCTGCCGATCGAATTCCTTCCCGCTGTCGAACGTGATCGTCACCCGGCGCGTGTCGAGCGCCAGCCGCGACGCCATCATCTGAAGGAGCTCCGCGGCCCCGGCTCCTGTCACGGCCGATATCAGCGCCGCCGCCGGGTCGGCGTCGCGCAGCCGCCGCCGCTCGTCTGCGCTGATCATGTCGATCTTGTTGTAAACCGGCACCATCGCCACGTCGGCCGCGCCGACTTCCTCGAGCACGCGGTGTACCGCGGCCATCTGTTTGTCGCGTTCAGAGCTGCCCGCGTCGATGACGTGCAGAATCAGATCGGCTTCCGCCACTTCTTCCAGGGTCGCACTGAACGCCGCGACGAGCGCGTGCGGCAGGCGATCAATGAATCCCACGGTATCGGAGACCAGGAGCTCGCGGCTGTCCGGCAGCTGGACCCGCCGCACGAGCGGATCGAGTGTGACGAACAACGCATCCGACGCCATGGCCGACTCATTCGTCAGCCGGTTGAACAACGTCGTCTTTCCGGCATTCGTGTAGCCGACCAGCGCGACGGTCGGCACAGACTGCTTGTGGCGCCGCTCGCGCAGTTGCGACCGGCGCTGGCGGACCTGGTCGATCTCCCGTTGAATCGCCTGGATCCGGACGCGGATTCGCCGGCGATCTGATTCGAGTTTGGTTTCGCCAGGTCCGCGCGTCCCGATGCCGCCGCCGAGGCGCGAGAGCGCAGTTGCCGATCCGACCAGGCGCGGAAGCAGGTATTTGAGCTGCGCCAGCTCCACCTGCCACTTGCCTTCGCGCGTGCGCGCCCGCCGCGCGAAGATGTCGAGAATGAGCTGCGTGCGGTCGATCACCTTGCGATCGACTTTTTCCTCGAGCTGCCGCTGCTGGCCGGGCGTGAGTTCGTTGTCGAAGATCACGACATCAACAGCCGCCTCGGCGCACGCGGCGGCAAGCGCGCTCACCTTGCCCGAACCGATGAAAGTCGCGGGATCGGGTCGCGGCCGGTCCTGCAGCATTCGCATCACCACCGTGGCGCCTGCGGCATCCGCCAGACGGGCCAGCTCGTCGAGCGAATGATCCGCATCGCCCCGCGTGGAGGATGTCACGAGGCCGACGAGCGCGGCGCGCTCGACCGACGGTGAAGAGAGCGTGCGGCGTTCAGCCAACATGTGATTTTAACGTACGCTATCGCGTGCCTACAGCCGCGCTCCTCAACCGCCATCGTCGTCGCGGCGATCACGAACTGGATGAAACGTTCAGTGTTCGGCCAGAGAGACCGACTCTTCCGGGAAGGTCACGAACGCGACGATCCAGGCGTAGTGAAAAGGGGGCCGCGTGACGCGGGATCCGCGAGTGTCGGCGCACATCTAGCGGGTTTTAGAAGAAACGGATCTTGGCGCCGATTGAGGCCGAGTCCGACACATGGATGCTGTCGATGAAGCGGATCCGGTGCGGATTCATCTGCATCACGAGCGAGGTCGTCCGCGTGCCATCGCCAAAGAACCGAACGCCCTTCATCAATGTGCCATCCGTGACTCCCGTGGCGGCAAAGACGATGCTGTTGCCCGGCGCGAGATCCTTCGACCGGTAGATCCTCTTGAAGTCCTTGATGCCCATTGCACGGCACCGTTTCTCGTGCTCGGGTGTGTCGATCACGAGGCGCGCGAAGATCTCGCCATTGAGACACCGCATGGCGGCGGCGGTGAGCACCCCTTCGGGCGCGCCGCCGGTGCCCATGACCGCATGCACGCCGCTGCCGACAACGGCGGCGGTGATGCCGGCCGACAGGTCGCCGTCGCCGATCAGCCTGATGCGCGCGCCAGAGGAACGGATTTCTTCGATCAGTGTCTCGTGCCTGGGCCGATCGAGGACGATCACCACGAGATCCTCGACGCGGCGGCCGAGCGACTGGGCGATCGCACGCAGGTTGAACCGCACGGGCGCGTCGAGATCGACGACGTCGCGCGAGCTCGGGCCGACAACCAGCTTTTCCATGTAGATGTCTGGAGCGTGAAGAAGGCCGCCGCCTTCCGACGCCGCCAGGACGGCCAGCGCGTTCGCGGCGCCGGTCGCGCACAGATTGGTGCCCTCGAGCGGATCGACGGCAATGTCGACCTGCGGATAGTTGCGCCCGTTCGGCGCCTTGTGGGCCATCCCGACCTTCTCGCCGATGTAGAGCATCGGCGCCTCGTCGCGCTCGCCTTCGCCGATGACGATGGTCCCGTCGATCGGCATGAAATCCATCTCGCGGCGCATCGCTTCGACGGCCACAGCGTCCGATTTGTGCCGATCGCCCTGGCCCATCGTCGTCGCGCACGCGATGGCCGCCTGTTCGACGACACGCAGGAAGTCCAGCGAAAGGTCTGAGTCCATAGTCTCTAGGATCTGGCGGTCATGGTTTCTGCTGTTTCGAACGGGGGCAGCTCGCATCGCGTCGGCCTGTCGCTCCGGTAGCCGAGCACGTAGTCGGCCTGCATCAACTTGTGAATTTCGCGCGTGCCTTCGTAGATCACCGCGCCCTTGCAGTTGCGGTAGAACCGTCCCACCGGGTATTCGTCCGAATAGCCATTGGCCCCGTGGATCTGTACCGCGTCGGACGCGGCGCGCTCCGACGCGACGGTCGAGAACCATTTTGCCAGCCCCGTTTCGCGCGTATTGCGGCGCCCGACGTTTTTCAACCAGCCCGCGCGCATCCAGAGGAGGCGCGACGCCTGGTAGTCCGACTCCATCTGCGCGATCATTTCTTTCACGAGCTGGTGCGAGCCGATCTCGACGCCAAACGTCTTCCGCTGCTTCGCATAGGTCACGCTGGCATCGCGGCATGCGCGAATCAGCCCTGTCGCTCCCGCGGCAACCGTGTAGCGTCCCTGGTCGAGCGCGAACATCGCAATCTTGAAGCCTTCGCCCTCGCGGCCCACGAGATTCTCCTGCGGCACCTCGACCTCCTCCATTTTGAAGAAGCCGGTGTTACCCGCGAGGATGCCCCACTTTTCCTTCAGTGTGCCGCTCGAGAATCCCTTGGACGCCCGCTCGACGATGAAGGCACTGATGCCATTCGGGTCACGCTGTTTCTTTTTCTCGAGATCGCTCCATGCGAACACCAGGAAATTGTCAGCGACGTCTCCCAGCGAGATCCACATCTTCTCGCCGGTCAGGTGGTAGCGATCGCGCTTCTTGATCGCGACAGTCTGGATGCCGCGCGCGTCGCTTCCGGCTGAAGGCTCCGTCAGCGCGAACGTGGCGATCTTCTTGCCTTGTGCCTGTGGGATCAGGTACCGCTGTTTCTGGTCTTCGGTGCCCCACGACAACAGCGTCAGACAGTTCAACCCGGCGTGCACCGAGAGAATGACGCGCAGCGACGTGTCCACGTATTCGAGCTCCTCGCAGGCGACGCCGAGCGCGAGGTAGTCCATCCCGGCGCCGCCGTACTGCTGCGGCACGGAGATCCCGAGGAGACCGAGCTCCGCCATCTGCGGAAAGAGGTTACGGTCGAACTGATGCGCGCGATCCAGCTCGCGGATGCGCGGGGCGACTGCGCGCGCGCCCCATTCGCGAACTGTCCGCTCCAGGAGCTGCTGCTCTTCGGTGAGATCCAGATTCATCATGACAAACGACGAATGCTAGCATATGCGACGAGCCACCGAGACACGAAGACACGGAGGTGCATGTCGAAACGCATGCTCGATGGCTCCGTGCTTCCGTGGCCCGTCTCAGAGGTTAGCGTCTCGTCACGATAACGGGCGCGCCGCGGGCAAGATGCAGGCGCGCGGCGGCGCTCCCGCCCGTCACCGCAATCTCGAGATGATCGCCGCTGCCGAAGAGCGCGCAGATCGATCCGGCGTCCGCCTCGGCGTAGGTCGCCACGAGCCTGGTCACGGCATGCTCCGCCGCGGCAATGTCGAGCGCGCCTCCGCTCGCAACACGATCGAACATGCGCCGATCGATGTTGGTCACCAGGTTGCCGAAGCGATCGACGCGCAACACTTCTCCCGCGACCCGCCCATCGGTAAACGTTGGCTCGGGGATGTCGAGCAGGTGCCAGGCGGTGAGCGGTCGGCCGAGCGCCGTGAGATCGATACCCTTGGCGAGCCAGGCGGCGGCGGGCGCGAACCGATCGCGTCCCTCGAAGGTGCGGCTGACGGTCGGACGCGCATAACGCCGCTCGGTCAGCTCCACGACGCGCTTCGGCAGCACTTCTCTGAAGACCATCGTCAGCAGGCCGTTGTCGGGCGCCACGAACTTGTAGCCGCCGGCCTCGGCGGCAATGCCCCGCCGTGACGAACCGACGCCTGGATCGACAACGGCAAGGAAAATCGTCCCCGGCGGAAAATACTTGAATGCCGCCGCGAGCTCCAGCGCGCCGCCCAGCACGTCCTGCGGTTCAACATCGTGGGTGACATCGACGAGCGTCGCGTCGGGACAGATGCCGAGCGCGACACCGCGCATCGCGCCCGCGTAATGATCGCGTGTGCCGAAGTCGGTGAGCAAGGCGATGACTGGGCGCGCCATCGCTCGCTCGATCGCTCAGTTCTTCGGGGACTCGGCAGACGTTGCCGGCCCGCCTTCGCCGCTGCGCGGCTGCGGCGCGGCAGGCTTTCTGAACAGGACTTCGCGCAGATTGTCCTTCAGGAGGAACTGCTCGGTGATACGAAGCGGCTCGAACATGCGCTGGATGTCACGGTTCAGCAGCGGACGCTGCTTGCCCCGTGGCGCGGAATACGCCCGGTACTGCAGGGTATGCCGATCGACCACCACGTATTTCGTGTACGTCGGTCCGCTGGACCCGTGAGGCTGCGCGTTGTTGAATTGGGCGAGGAGCGCGCCATCGGGCCGCAGGATCCGCACCAGGTGCCGGGCGAGGGCCTGCGCCGCCGGACGCTCGATGTAGTCGAAGAGGTCCCAGCAGAGAATCCCGTCGACACTCCCCTCTTCCTGCGAAAAGCGCTTCTCGAAGAAGGCGGGCAGCTCCTCGAGCTTTCCTTCTGAGATATGGCGATCGATGTCCTTGAAAACGTTCTCGACCAGGATCTTGCAGCCCAGCTCTTCACCGAAGAACGTGACGTTGGTCCCGACAACGGGGCCAAGATCGAGGAGCAGGGGCTGTGGTCGCGCGCTGAGGGTCAGGCTGGAGAGAAACTTGGCGAGCGCCTTCGTTGGATGGACAGGCGAGTCGCGCCCGCTATCAGCGGCGTCCGATTCGTCTTTGCGACGACGGGAGAAGAGGTCGGAGAGTGACAACCTCGAATGATAGACGATTCCGGATTCGTAATTTGCGATTTGCAATTACAGATCGGTGATCAGCCGACGGCGAGACGTGACTAATGACTGGTGATGGCGGCCGAAGCCGCAATCACCAATCACTAATCACCAATCACTAATGACAAATATGTCTAGTGCGCCCCAACCGGCTGCGGCGGGTTCGGTGCGGCCGCTCGCGGCTGGTTCTGCTGCCCCTCGCTCTTGCTCGGGCTTGGTTGAGCGCCCTTGCGCTGCATGTCGACGCTGCCGCGGAAGTGAGCCCCCTCGGCGATCGCCACGCGCGGCGAGATGATGTCACCGTCGACCGAGCCACCGTCCCGGATGTCGACCTTTTCGGTGGCCGTGACATTGCCGTTGACTTCGCCGAGGACGATGACCGCTTTCGCGAACACCTGCGCCTTGATTTTCCCGTTCGGGCCAATCGTCAGCACGTGGTCGCGCAATTCGATCTTGCCCTCGACGTGACCTTCGACCGTGAGATCCTCGCTCCCGTTCAGCTCGCCCTTGATGACCACTGACTTCCCGATATTCACAACATCCCCCTCCGTCATCTGCTGCCGCCGCGGCTCCGCCTGCGCGGCCGGCACATTGGCCTGCGGCTGGTGCTGGGTGGGTGCGACCGGTCCCGCCGGCGTTCCCGGCCCTGTCGGTTTCACCGCTTCATCACGCTTCCACATCTGGTCCTCCGACTTTTTACAGCCCCTAGGCAGACCCGAGGAGCCTGAATGAGCTCACGCTTGAGTGACGGTGGCAGGAGCCCACAGAGTATATCGGCCGCTCGAAAAACTTGTCTAGGCTTTAGACGGCTGCTAGTTACGGCGAAATGCTAGGATTTGAAAAAGCCGGTGCAGCGAATCTATCTCGACCATAACGCAACTACCCCCCTGCTTCCGGAGGTTATCGACCGGATGACGGGGACGTTACGCGAGGAATTCGGTAATCCGTCGAGCGTTCACCACTTCGGGCAGCAGGCCAAAGCGGCGATCGACGAGGCTCGGACGGAGGTGGCAACCCTGCTGAGCGCGGATCCGTCCGAGGTCCTTTTCACCAGCGGCGGGACCGAAAGCGACAACATTGCCATTCGCGGGGCGGCCGAGGCGCTCGAGGCAACCGGGCGCCGGCATCTCATCGCCTCCAGCATCGAGCACGAGGCGGTCCTGAACACGCTCAAGGCCCTGGCCAAGCGTGGATGGCGGACGACGCTGCTCCCGGTCGACCAGACCGGGATCGTGGCGCCAGACGCCCTGCGGGCGGCGTTGGCCGACGACACGGCGTTGGTGTCGGTGATGCACGCGAACAACGAGATCGGGACGATTCAGCCCATCGCAGAGCTTGCGCGAATTGCACACGACCGTGGCGCGCTGTTTCACACCGACGCGGTGCAGTCTGCCGCCAAGCTGCCGGTCAGTGTGAGGAGTCTCGGTGTCGACATGCTGTCGATCTCGGCGCACAAGTTCTACGGACCGAAGGGCGTCGGTGCGCTCTGGATTCGACGCGGCCTGCGCGTGCTGCCGCTGCTGACCGGGGGGCGCCAGGAACGGAGCCGCCGCGCCGGGACAGAAAACGTTGCCGGCATCGTCGGCATGGGCGTCGCCGCGCGGATCGCGCGAGGCAAGATGGCAGACGAAGGTACACGCCTCTCGGCGCTGCGCGACCGACTCGAGGCGGAAATCCTTGCCGCGGTTCCAGGGACCGCCGTCAACGGAGCGCGCGAGCCCCGCGTGCCCAACACGACCAACGTCAGTTTCGACCGCGTCGAGGCCGAATCGCTGCTGATCGCGCTGGACCTCGAGGGCATCGCGGTGTCGACAGGCTCGGCCTGCTCGTCTGGAACGCTGGAGCCGTCACACGTGCTCAAGGCGATGGGGTTCAACGCCCACCGCGCGCAGAACTCGATTCGCTTCAGTCTCGGCGCGTCAAGCACGGACGCGGAGATCGATCGCGTCATCGCGGTGCTGCCCAGGATGGTCGAGAAGCTGCGAAGCCTGACGCGGGCTCCGGTGAGAGCCTAACGAGACGGGCCACGGAGGCGCGGAGACACGGAGTAATCAGAGATTTTTCTCCGTGATTCCGTGTCTCCGTGGCTTGTCTCAGTATTTGCGATATGGGGCTGGGTTTGGGGCGGCCCCACTTTTTATGCGAATCGTTGTAGCCATGTCGGGAGGCGTCGACTCCTCGGTCGCCGCGGCCCTGCTCGCCGAGCAGGGTCATGACGTCATCGGTCTGTCGATGCAGCTCTACGATCAGCGCGGCGGCGAGCAGGCGTGGGGCACGTGCTGCACGCTCGACGATCTCCAGGATGCGCGACGCGTGGCCTCCACTCTCGGCTTTCCCCACTACATCGTCAATTTCGAGCGGCAGTTCCAGGAGACGGTCATCTCGAACTTCGTGCGCGAGTACGCGTCCGGACGCACGCCGCTGCCCTGCGCGCACTGCAACAGCGATCTGAAGTTCTCGACCCTGCTCGATCGCGCGCGTGGCCTCGGTGCGGAGCAGGTCGCGACCGGCCACTACGCCCGCGTTGACCACTCTGCCGACGGTCGCTGGTTGCTGAAGCGCAGTGCGGACCCGGAGAAGGATCAGTCATATTTCCTGTTCTCGTTGACGCAGGATCAGCTCGCGCGGGCAGTGTTTCCTGTAGGTTTCTTGTCGAAGTCAGAGGTCCGTGCGCAGGCGCACCGCCTTGGCCTGGCGGTGGCCGACAAGCCGGACAGCCAGGAGATCTGCTTTGTGCCCGATGGCGACTACGCCTCGTTTGTCGCCCGCAAGGATCCGTCCGTGGTCCGCGGCGGCGCGATCGTCGACGACGAGGGTCGCCACCTCGGGACGCACGGCGGCGTTCATCGCTTCACGGTTGGCCAGCGCAAGGGGCTTGGCATCTCCGCGTCCTCGCCGCTCTATGTGCTGAAGATCGATGCTGAGGCCGCTACCGTGACGGTCGGCGCCCGCGACGCGCTCGAGAAGCCGCGGCTTTCCGCGTCGGGTGTGAACTGGATTGCGATCGATGCGCCGCGATCACCGATGCGCGTCGCCGCGCAGATTCGGCACCGGCACAAGCCGGGCGCCGGGTCCGTGCGCGCGCTACCTGGAGGGCGGGCGGAGATGATCTTCGACGAGCCCCAGCCGGCGATCACCCCGGGCCAGGCCGCCGTTTTTTACGACGGAGACAGCGTGGTCGGCGGAGGGTGGATCGAGTAGCAAATCCCAAATCCCAAGATCCAAATCCCAACGTCCCGATCCCCGATCCCTGATCCCCGATCCCCGATCCCCAACTAGGCGCCGTCCGGCATGGCCGCCGAGACTGGTGGCGACGTGGACTTGTTTCGCAGGTTGAACCACGCCAGGATCGCAGCGCCGA
>DAIRVG010000018.1:0-60330 GCA_036802945.1 Vicinamibacterales bacterium | reverse complement strand
ACCACCAGCCATTTAACGCTTCCACCGCCGCCGATTTCTCCGTATCCCATCACATCCTCCAAGGGAGTTCGAGGTGCAGGTGCATCCGAGGAGTCCCGTCCTCCAACGAATGCGCCGCACCAGCATGCATCGATCAGATGGCGGGCACGAGCAGGTCCGCCCGCGCCGCGAAGCCCGCGCGGTACTTCTCCGGCAAGGAGGTCGTGAGATCTCGAAGAAATCGTCGCGCCGCCTCTTCATCCCGTTTGCTTCCCGCGACCTCGCCCATTCCCTTGAGCGCCTGGCTGCGCAAATAGTGAACCTGGGCCTGCAACTCGGGGCCAAGCGCGCGCTCGCCATCGGCCGGAATGTTGCGGAGCCGATCGGCGGCGGCAGCGAACTGTCGTTGTGAGACATCGAGCTGGGCGAGATACACGCGGCAGCGGACCTCCAGCCCGTAGCGGCCCATTCTGCCGGCCTGTATGAGGCTCGACTCCAGTGCCTGTCGCGCAGACGACGTCCGGCCCTGGCGCGTGTCGAGCAGGCCAAGATAGGCGCGGGCCTCAACAGCCGCGGCGTCGGGTCGATCGTCGACCCACACTGCTGCCCCTCTCTCGAAATACGCGCGTGAATCCTGAGCGGCGCCTGACGCGAGCGCCAGCTCACCACGAACGACCTCGAGTAGCGGCGCGAGGTTGCGATCCCCATGTCCTGCGGCGAATTCGGTTTCGGCGGTCTTGAGCTCCTGCGTGGCGGCGTGGAAGTCCCCAAGCCGGACGTCGACGCGGGCGAGGCGGATCCGTGCATCGGTCGTTCGCGGGCCCGATCCATCCCCCATGGCCTGCACGAACAGATCCCTCGCGCTCGCATAGTCTGCGCGATCGAAGCGCGAACGCGCCACGTCAATCGTGAGCAGCGCGATGTCGTCCTGGAGGTCCCGTTCCCTGGAAATCGCGATCGCTTGATTGAAAGTCCGCTCGGCTTCAGCATGGCGACCGGCATACCGGTAATAGGCTGCAATGACCTGCAGGCAAAATGCCTCGAAGTTCTTGTCCCCCAGTTTGCGCGAGACTGCCAGGGCGTTTTCAAGATCGCGCAGGCCTTCTTGCGGTTTGTCACCGTATTCGACCAGGAGTGCGCCGCTATTGGCCTGGGTCTGCGCGGCACGCGCCTCGTCTCCGAGGCGTTCATACGCCTTCGAACTCTCGGCGAAGTGGCTCGCCGCGAGCGCCCGCTGTCCGAGCCTTTCGTAGGTCACTCCCATGTTCATCAAGTCGAGTGGTTGGATGGGGCGGTTGTCGACGGCACGGGCGCGGGTCACTGATTCCTGCCATGACGCGATCGCTTCTGAGAGCTGTCCCCCCACGTACGCGGCGTTGCCGACGTAGTAATGGGCGCGCGGCAGCTGGAACGACTCGGGGTTGTTTTGCACCAGCATGAGCGCGGCGTCAGCCAGCCGACGCGCCTCCTTATGGTCCGCGTCGTCGCCAACACGGAAGGCGTCGGTGAGACAGAACAACGACTGCACCTCGCCCGCGCGATCGGCGATCGCGCGATATTGGGCGAGCGCCTGTTGTCCTTGGGTTTTCGCATCGGCGGTCTCGTTGAGGCGGTTGTACAGGCGGCAGAGCTCGAGGTGCGGCCTGATCAACCGCGGGTCAAGCGAGAGCGCGTGCTGGTAGCTCGCCACGCTGTCGGCGTTGAGATTCCGCCGATCCTGAAATGCGCCAAGCTCGATTGCCCATCGCACCTCATCGGGAACGTCTTGAGCCAACTGGTGATATCGCGCGTCCGCGGTCGCCGTATCGCCTTGTGACTCCGCAAGCACGGCTTCGAGGAACGTCCGATCCGAGGCGGACAGCTTCGCAGCCATCAGGCGACCCGCCTGCTGCGCCGCGTCGGCGGCCTCGTCATCGCGGCGCATGATGTGAGCGACCCGGCTACGCCATGCGATGGGCAAGGGATTTCGCGAATCGAGTGCCGCGGCACTGGTGAAGAACCGCAATGCGGTGCCGTACTCGAGCCGTTCGTACGCGTCGAGTCCCCGCTCGAACTCGGCGGCCGCATCAAGAGTGCCCATTCGAACGGCCGGCGCCGGAGGAGTCCGGCCAATCAGTGCCCGCAGGAAATAGGCGATGCGCGCCCGACGTGTGCCCGTCGCAAGGAAATGCTCCTCGATGCCCGCCGTCAGCTGCGGCATCAGTCGGTAGGCAGTCTCCTTGACCAGCGACGACACGACGGGGGCGGTCTCCCGCACCGCCGCATTGGTTGCGGTTGCCGCCTCGCGGAACTCACCGCGCGCTCGCCACGCCCCGTTCTCATACAGGAGCGTCGGCGCAATGACGATCCGCGCACCGGTATTGACCGTGAGGGCCTGGATTGCCTCGCGACTCGAAATATCCTCCCCGCCGTCCCTGAACCGGCGAAGAATCTGGAGCTCTCGATCGTACGGAACCGGACGCACCACTGCTGAACCTGACAGCTCCGCGATCAATTCTGCGGTCAATGCCGCACGGTAGGTGTCGAGCTCCGGGTAGCCGGTCTGATTGACGACGGGAGCGACTACGACCGGCACACGCGCGACGGGCGCGAAGATCCAGAGCGGCACACCGATGCCTGCGCCGATCAGGAGCCCCGCGGTCACAAGCGCCGCACGCGATCGCCACCATCGTCGCGGCGGCGTGATCCGCAACGCGGGCGCATTAATGGGCGCCGTGAGCAGGTCAAGCGGGATGGTGCGGCCTTGCAGCAGCCGGAGATCGCGCGCTAGCTCCCGCACACTTTGAAAGCGCTCCTCCGGATCCTTTGCGAGCGCGCGCTCGATGATCCGAGTCAGTTCTGGAGGAATGTCGCGCCCGGGAGTGCGCATCGGCGGCATGGGATCGTTGCGGATTGCGTGAGAAATCGCTTCGGGATAGGCGCCTTTGAACGGCAGCGCGCCAGCGAGCATCTCGTAGAGCACGACGCCCACTGCCCAGATGTCGCTTCGCGCGTCCGCCTCCTCCCCGCGCGTCTGCTCGGGCGACATGTAAGCCACCGTTCCCAGCGTCGAGCCCTCCATCGTGAGCTGCAGCGCGTTCGCGAACTTTGCCAGGCCGAAGTCGAGGATCTTGACGTCGTCCTCGACGATGATCAGGTTGCCCGGTTTGATGTCGCGATGGACCACGCCTTCCGCGTGCGCTTTGGCGAGACCTTCCGCGACCTGCGCGGCGATCTCCACGGCTTCTTCGATCGGTAGTGGGCCAGCTTCGAGCTTCTGCTTCAGCGTCTGGCCTTCGTAGTACGCCATGACGATGAACAACTGGCCGTCGGCCGCGGTCTCGATGTCATGAATCGTGCAGATGTTGCGATGGTGGGTCGCCGAAGCGGCTTGAGCCTCGCGAAGAAAACGCTGCTTCGCGCTCTCGTCGTGGCTCCACTGTGGCGGGAGGAACTTGAGCGCGACAAGTCGCCCGAGGCGGACGTCGCGCGCGGTGTAGACGACACCCATGCCGCCGCCACCGAGCTTTGCTAGTACCTCGTAATGGGCAACTGCAGTGCCGACTAACGGGTCGGTCATTCGAGTTTCTGGCCTATTTGCGGAGCAGGTCGTAATCATACGTCTGTACGAATCCGTCCTACGCAACGTTGTTCAAGGCAGGGAGGAATGGATATGAAGTATTCAAAGTTGGTGCGGATTGCACTGGGAGCTGCGGCGCTGGCTCTGCTCATGACCGGATCGGGCCACGCGTTCGTCAACCACGAGAACCAGCTGACGTTCAGCAGACCGGTGGCGCTCCCGGGCGTCGTGCTGCCTGCTGGAGCGTACTCGTTCGATCTGGTGGACTCGAAGTCGTCGATGGACGTGGTGATCGTGCGCAACCGCGCGCGCACGAAGGTGTTCTACATGGGGTTCACGAATCTCGTTCAGCGCCCGAAGGGGATGTCGAAGGACACGCCGGTGACCTTTGCCGAAGCGCGCGCAAATGAGGTGCGGCCGATCGCAACGTGGTACGAAATCGGTGACTCAATCGGCCACCAGTTTCTCTACCAGTAGCTCCAACGCATAGGCGGGTCTAAAGACCCGCCTCTACGTCGCCGTCTAAAGACCCGCCTCTACGTCGCCGTCTAGAGACCCCGCCTCTACGTCGCCGTCTAGAGACCCGCCTCTACGTCTCCAAACTTGAACCACGAAGATCCGAAGCGCACGAAGCAATTCACTGCTTCGTACGCTTCGTGACGTTCGTGGTTGACACATTCGCAGCCCGGCGGCCGGTGCAACGTCCGGCTCTGCAGTCCCCGTCGTGCTCACTTCGCCCGTAAGACCGACACTCCGCCGACGTTGTTAGGGGCAAGGAGGATACGGAGATGACGAATTGGAAAACGGTGCGGATAGCCTGCGGAACAGTGGCGCTCGGTCTTCTTGTGGTCGCGTCGGGCCACGCCTGGGGTGTGAGCCACGAGAACAACCTGACGTTCAGCCGGCCGGTCGCGCTCCCGGGCGTCGTACTGCCCGCGGGGTCCTACACGTTCGAATTGGCTGGGTCGACGTCGTCGCTCGATATCGTGCTCGTGCGGGACAAGGCCCGCTCGAAGGTGTACTACATGGGGTTCACCAACACGGTGCAGCGCCCGGCGGGTATGTCGAAGACGACGGCGGTTGTCTTTGGTGAAACGTCGGCGAACGAGCCGCCGCCGATCGCAGCGTGGTACGAGATCGGCGACTCACTCGGCCACCAGTTTCTCTATCGGTAACAGCGCTCGACTCTTCAACGACCAAGCTTCCAACTCCCATCACGTGGGAGCTGGGAGCCGTGGTCATTTCGCCGTAGTCAGCGCCGCAGCGTCACCCCACCTGTAAGAGTCCGTCCTACGAAGCGTTGTTAAGGGCAAGGAGATACGGAAATGATGAATTGGAAGTCGGTGCGGGTTGCGTGCGGCATGCTGGTGCTCGGCCTCGTCGTGGCGGCGTCGAGCCACGTGTGGGCCTTCGGTCACGAGAACAGGCTCACGTTCAGCAGGGCGGTGTCGCTCCCGGGTGTCTTGCTGCCTGCGGGGACGTATTCATTCGACGTGATGGACAGCCACTCGACGCTCGACGTCATCGAGGTACGGAATGCGGATCGTACGAAGCTGTTCTATCGGGGGTTGACCAACCCGATCGAGCGGCCGAGGAACCTGCCAAGGACCGCGATGATCACGTTTGGTGAGGCGCCGGCGAACGAGCCGCCGCCCATTACAACGTGGTACGAACTGGGGAGCTTAACCGGCCATAAGTTTCTCTACCAGTAGGTTCGCTGTCAGGCACATCCCAAAGTCCCAACTCCCAACGCGCCGGGAGTTGGGATCTGCTGCTGAGCGGCGGCAAAGAGCGTGGCGTCGTTGACGCTTCAGCGCCGGTCCGAATAACATGGGCGGGTTCTTCGGAATGCTGAATCGCAATCCGGTTCAGCCTTTTGGAGTCCCACACGTCTTGAAAATCCACGAATATCAAGCCAAGTCGATCCTCGCACGGTTCGGCGTGCCCGTTCCGCGCGGGGAAGTCACGTCCAATTCGCTGGACGCCGCGGCCATCGCGCAGCGGCTCGGAGGGAGTGTCGTTGTCGTCAAGGCGCAGATTCACGCCGGCGGCCGCGGCAAGGGCGGCGGCGTCAAGCTCGCCAAGTCGCCCGACGAAGCGGAGCGGCTCGCGAAGCAGATGATCGGCATGACGCTCATTACGCACCAGACGGGCCCCGAAGGTCGCATCGTCGGCCGCGTGCTGATCGAAGAAGGCCTGCAAATCGAGCGCGAGCTCTACCTGAGCATGCTGCTTGATCGCGCCGCCGGTCGGCCCGTGATCATCGCCAGCGCGGCCGGCGGCATGGACATCGAAGAAGTCGCCGCGACCCACCCCGAGAAGATCCTGCGCGAGCATGTGGACCCGGCGACCGGCGTCATTCCGTTTCAGGCGCGCAAGCTTGCGTTCGCGATGGGGCTCGAGTCGGGACCGGCGGGGAAGATGGTCAACGTGCTCGACGCCATCTACAAGGCGTTCATCGAGACTGATGCGTCGATGATTGAAATCAATCCGCTGATCCTCACCAAGGGCGGGGATCTCCTGGCCCTTGACGCCAAGGTCACCCTCGACGACAACGCGCTCTATCGGCACCCGGACCTGCGCGAGCTCCGCGATCTCAGCGAAGAGGATCCGCTCGAGGTCGAAGCGTCCAAGTTCTCGCTCAACTACATCCGCCTGGACGGCAACATCGGCTGCATGGTCAATGGCGCCGGACTCGCGATGGCGACGATGGACATCATCAAGCTGGCGGGCGGCGAGCCGGCGAATTTCCTCGACGTGGGCGGCGGTGCCAATGCGGAGCAGATCAAGAACGCGTTCCGGATCCTGATGGCCGACAAGCACGTGAAGGCGGTCCTCATCAACATCTTCGGTGGCATCCTGCGCTGCGACGTGCTCGCCCAGGGCGTCATCGCCGCGGTAAAACAGCTGGGCGTGCCCGTGCCGATTGTCATCCGCATGGAAGGCACCAACGTGGAGGAAGGCAAGCGCATGCTGCGGGAAAGCGGCCTCAATTTCACGACGGCCGATTCGATGGGTGAAGCCGCGGACAAGGTGGTCGCGCTGGCCAGCACAACGGCTGCGCGCGTCTAGTCACGACGTCTCACAGACCACTAGTCACAAATCAGAAATCACACATCAACGTGGCAGTTCTACTAGACAGGAACACGCGACTGATCGTTCAGGGGCTGACGGGGCGCGAAGGCACCTTCCACGCGAAACAAGCGGCGGCATACGGGACCACCGTGGTCGGCGGCGTGACGCCCGGCAAGGGGGGCACGACCCACGACGGGTGGCCGATCTTCAACAGCGTCCATGACGCGATTCGAGAGACCGGCGCCAACGTGTCCGTGATCTTCGTTCCTCCGCCGTTCGCGGCGGACGCGATCATGGAGGCGACCGACGCCGGCGTCCCGCTCGTCGTCTGCATTACCGAGGGCATCCCGGTGGTCGACATGCTCCGCGCCTTCACCTTCATGGAAGGGAAGAAGACTCGACTCGTCGGCCCGAACTGCCCCGGCGTCATCACGGCCGGCCAGGCGAAGGCGGGGATCATTCCCGGGCACATCTGCAAGGAAGGCCGGATCGGCATCGTGTCGAAGAGCGGCACGCTCACGTACGAAGCGATTCACCAGTTGACCCGCGTCGGCATGGGCCAGACAACGTGCATCGGGATCGGCGGTGACCCCTTGATCGGCACGAGCT
Organism: Vicinamibacterales bacterium; assembly: GCA_036802945.1. GTDB lineage: Bacteria > Acidobacteriota > Vicinamibacteria > Vicinamibacterales > UBA2999 > Gp6-AA40. The sequence continues at coordinate 53,108 of DAIRVG010000018.1, read as the reverse complement.
TCATCGACGCGCTGACGCTGTTCGGGGGCGACCCCGACACCGACGCAGTGACGATGATCGGCGAGATTGGCGGCACGGCGGAGCAGGACGCGGCGGCGTTCATCAAGCGCGAATTCAGGAAGCCCGTGGTCGGCTTCATCGCGGGACAGACGGCGCCGCCCGGACGGCGCATGGGACACGCGGGCGCGATTATCACGGGCGGACAAGGTACGGCGTCCGAAAAGATGGACGCGCTCACCAAAGCGGGCGTCCACGTCGTCAAGAGTCCTGCCGATATGGGTACGAAAATGCGCGAGGTGCTCGGGAAATAATGGAAAAGACATTTGCCATCATCAAGCCGGACGCCGTCGAGCGCAAGCTCGCGGGACAGATCCTGGCGCGCATCGAGGAGGCCGGCTTCACAGTCCGCGCAATGCGCCTGCAGCACCTGACCAAGCGGGAAGCGGAAGGGTTCTACGCCGTCCACCGCGAGCGGGCGTTCTTCGGCGAGCTCACGACGTTCATGTCGTCGGGTCCGTGCGTGCTGCTCGCGCTCGAAGCGCCGGATGCGATCAGAAAGTGGCGCGATACCATGGGGGCCACCGATCCGGCCAAAGCTGATGCGGGAACGCTCCGGAAGGATTTCGGCGAATCGATTGGTCGGAACGCCACCCACGGATCGGACGCGCCGGAAACCGCGGCGTTCGAGCTGGGGTACTTCTTCCGCGGGATGGAGCTGATCTAGCCCCGGGAACTGCAGGCGCCTCACTGGAGGTGCGGTATGGGACGTTTCCTTATAGTTGTTGGACTTGTCCTGGCGGCGGCGGGTCTGTTGATCACTCTCGGCGTGCCAATTGGACGGCTGCCGGGAGACATCTCGATTCGTCGTGGAAATTTCGCGTTTTATTTTCCGATCACGACTTCGATTCTCGCGAGCATCATCCTGACCTTGTTGATGATGTGGCTGGGGAGGCGATGAGGACGTCATAAACGATGCCATCGATTAAGGCCGACCGCTGGATCAGGAAGATGGCGCTCGAACACGGGATGATCGAGCCGTTCGAGGATCGCCAGGTCCGCGATGGAGTCGTGTCGTACGGCCTGTCGTCCTACGGCTACGACATCCGCGTCGCCGACGAATTCAAGGTCTTCACGAACATCAACAGCACGGTCGTCGACCCGAAGAATTTCGACTCGCGTTCCTTCGTCGATCTCAAGACGGAGATCTGCATCATCCCGCCCAACTCGTTTGCGCTCGCGAAGACGGTCGAGTATTTCCGCATCCCCCGGGACGTGTTGACGATCTGCGTGGGAAAGTCCACCTACGCGCGCTGCGGCCTGATCGTCAACGTCACGCCGTTCGAGCCTGAGTGGGAAGGCTACGTCACACTCGAGATCTCGAACACGACGCCGCTGCCGGCGCGCGTGTATGCCAACGAGGGCATCGCGCAGGTGCTGTTCTTCCAGAGCGACGAAATGTGCGAGGTGTCGTACGCCGACAAGAAGGGGAAGTACCAGAAGCAGCAGGGACTTACACTCCCGCGCCTCTAGTGGATTGTCCCAACTGATTGAGTACTCTCACAACAAGCCTTCGAGTGCGATCTCCCGGCCGCGACAGCGGCGCGGCCGGTAGTGTGTGGGAAGGACATACCAGTAGTTATGGCACGCACTGAGCCGGCGCGCGGCATGCGCGACTTCCTGCCGGAGGACGTGCGGCGTCGCGAATACGTCATCGGCAAGATCAAGGGCGTCTACGAGCGCTACGGATTCGAGCCGCTGGAGACGCCGGCGGTCGAGAACATCGAGACGCTGCTGGGGAAGTACGGCGACGAAGGCAACCAGCTCATTTTCAAGATCCTCAAGCGCGGGGAGCACGAAGCCAGCGGTCAGGCCGATCTGGCGCTTCGCTACGACCTCACCGTGCCGCTGGCTCGTGTCGTCGCGCAGTATCAAAGCAAGCTGCCGCGGATCTTCAAGCGCTATCAGATCCAGCCGGTGTGGCGCGCCGATCGCCCAGCGCGCGGGCGATTCCGTGAGTTCTATCAGTGTGATGTCGACTCGCTCGGATCGACGTCGCCCGTGGTGGAAGCGGAGTTGTGCGCGGCCATGTCGGATGCGCTGATCGAACTGGGCTTCAACGACTTTGTGATCCGGATCAACCACCGGCAGCTCCTGGCGGCGCTCCTCAGCGTGGCGGGTGTCGCGCCATCGCTTCATGGAGACACGCTTGTCGCGCTCGACAAGCTGGACAAAATCGGTGTGGACGGCGTGGCGGGAGAGCTGGCGCAACGAGGTATTCCGGGGCACGCCACATCAGCACTGCTGGAAATCTTTGGCGCAGAGCCGCCGGGTCCAAAGGACGACCCGGCCTCCGGCGACATCGATCGGATCGCGCGGTTTGTCGGAGACGATCGGACGGGCAGCGAGGCCTTGACCAACCTTCGCTCGATACTGAATCTCGCGGAACAGACGAGCGCCGTAGGTAAGGTTCGCTTCGATCCGAGCCTGGCACGCGGCCTGTCGTATTACACGGCCGCGATCATGGAGATCAACGTCGCCGACCTCGCCGGCAGCCTCGGCGGCGGCGGCCGGTACGACAACCTCGTAGGTATGTTTCTCGGCCAGAACATTCCCGCGTGCGGGTTCTCGCTCGGTCTCGAGCGGATCCTCGTCGTGATGACCGAGCGCAACATGTTTCCGCCGACGTTGGCCACGACACCTGCCGACGTCATGATTGCGACATTTGACGCTGCGGGCGCCGCGGCCGCGCTGCGCCTGGCGGGAACCCTCCGAGGAGCCGGGTTGCGCGTCTTCGTGTACCCGGACGCGGAGAAGATCGGCAAGCAGATCAAGTACGCTGATTCGCGCGGCATCCCCTTCGTTGCGCTGCTGGGCGAGAACGAGATCAGTAACGGGAAAGTAACGGTCAAGAACCTCGCGGCGCAGTCCCAGGAAACGTACGATCAATCCGCGGCGGGCGCGGCGATACTCGAGGCATTGAGACAACGTGGCTGAGCAACTCGGTGAACTGACTCGCACTCACAATTGCGGCGCGCTCCGCCCGGCGGACGTCGGCGCCAACGTGGTGCTGCTCGGCTGGGTGCATCGAGTTCGCGACCTCGGCGGCCTCCTGTTCGTCGACATCCGCGATCGGGGAGGCATCACACAGGCCGTCTTCGACAAAGACAACGAGCCGCTGATGACGAAGGCGAAGCGGCTGCGATCGGAGTACGTCATCGGCGTTCAGGGCACCGTCCGTCGCCGCTCTGCCGAGACGATCAATCCGAAGCTGGAGACGGGCGAAGTCGAGGTCGTTGTCCGCACACTCACGATCCTCAACGAGGCGAAGACGCCCCCGTTTTCCGTGGCCGACGACACGTCGGTGTCGGAAGACGTGCGGCTCAAGTACCGGTATCTCGATCTCCGTCGCCCGCGGCTGCAGAACAACATCATCCTGCGGCACCGCGTATCCGCGGCGATTCGAAAGTATTTCGACGCGAATGGCTTCCTCGAGATCGAAACACCGATCCTCACGAAGTCGACGCCGGAGGGGGCCCGCGACTACCTCGTCCCGAGCCGCGTCCATCCGGGCGAGTTCTTCGCGCTCCCGCAATCGCCGCAGCTCTTCAAGCAGATCCTGATGATCGCGGGCATGGACCGCTACGTCCAGATCTGCCGATGTTTCCGTGACGAGGATCTGCGAGCCGACCGCCAGCCTGAATTCACGCAAGTCGACGTGGAGATGTCGTTCGCGCGGCCGGAGACGATCTACGGCGTGATCGAGCCGCTGATGCGCGACATCTTCGCGGTCATCGGCCGCGACATCAAGACGCCGTTTCCGCGCATGTCGTATGCCGACGCGATCGCACAGTACGGCTCCGACAAGCCGGATCTCCGTCCCGGGATGGCAATCCAGGATCTCCGCGAGCTGTTCCGCGACTCGAGCTTCCGCGTCTTCAAGGAGATCGTCGCCAACGGCGGCACCGTACGCGGTTTTGTCATCCCGAAAGCGAGTCACTACTCCCGCAGCGAGGTCGACGGCATCGTTGACATGGCGAAGCAGCAGCTGGGCGCCACGGGCCTCGTCTGGGCCCGGCGATTGGACGATGGCGCGGTGACGAGCTCGGTGATGAAGGCCATGGGCGAGGACGCGGTGAGGCAGATGCTCGACGCGACCTCGACCGGCAACGGCGGCTTGATGTTCATCGCGGCGGGGGAGCCGGACGCAACGTCGAAGCTGCTCGGCCAGCTGAGGCTGATTCTTGCGAAAAAAGACGGCCTGTTGAAGCCGGACGAGTATGCGTTCACCTGGGTGGTGGACTTTCCTTTGCTGGAGTGGGATCCCGAGGAGAAGCGCTACAACTCGATGCATCACCCGTTCACCTCGCCGCATGACGAGGACATGGGAAAGCTGGACACCGACCCGGGCCACGTGCGCGCGAAGGCGTACGATCTTGTACTGAACGGCAGCGAGATCGGCGGCGGCAGCATTCGTATCCACGATTCGACGATGCAGAGCCGGATCTTCTCACTGCTCAACATCAGCCCGGAGGAGGCAAAGCTTCGCTTCGGCTTCTTCCTCGAGGCGCTTGAATACGGCACCCCGCCGCACGGCGGCATTGCGCTCGGGCTCGATCGCATGACCGCGATCCTTTCGAACGAAAGCTCCATCCGCGAGGTCATCGCGTTTCCGAAGACCGCGACGGCGGTCGACCTGATGTCGGACGCGCCGTCACCGGTCGATGCAAAGCAGCTCCGCGAGCTTCATATCCAGCTGCGTGAGCGCGCCGAACAGAAATCCTGATGAAGGGCTGAACAGAATTCCTGATGAAGAAGATCTCCCTTCCCGAAGAAGGCATCGAGACGCTCTACGGCGCGCGGGACGCGAACCTGAAACACATCGAAGCGCTGCTGAACGTCCAGATTCGGACGCATGGTGGCGAGATCACGATCGAGGGCGATCCGAAGGACGAGCTGCGGGCGCAGCTGATTTTCAAGCAGCTGCGTGATCTGGTGGAAGAGGGCTATCCGCTCGCCAACGGCGACGTCAAGACCGCGGCGCAGCTCCTCGTGGACAACGCAGATGTCGACCTGCGCGACTATTTTCTTAAGGGAGGGCACAAGCAGGTCACGCGCCGCCGCGTCACGCCGAAGAGCGTCAACCAGCGCAAGTATCTTGATGCGATCGAGCAGTTCGACATCGTCTTTGGTGTCGGCCCCGCCGGTACCGGCAAGACGTACCTGGCGATGGCGCAGGCCGTGACGTTCCTGCTCGAGAAGAAGGTGAGCCGGATTGTCCTCGCGCGTCCGGCGGTCGAAGCGGGCGAGAAGCTGGGCTTTCTGCCCGGTGATATTGCCGAGAAGGTGAACCCGTACCTGCGGCCGCTCTACGATGCGCTCTACGACATGATGGACACGGAGAAGGCGACACGCCTCGTCGAACGCGGGACGATTGAGGTGGCGCCGATTGCCTTCATGCGAGGACGTACGTTGAACGACGCGTTCGTCATCCTTGATGAAGCACAGAACACGACCAGCGAGCAGATGAAGATGTTCCTCACGCGCCTCGGCTTTGGATCGAAGGCCGTCGTGACGGGAGACATCACGCAGATCGATCTCCCCACGGGGCGTATGTCCGGTCTGGTCGAGGCTTTGAAGGTCGTTCGACATGTGGAGGGGATCGCCTTCGTATACTTCGACGAGCGTGACGTGGTCCGCCACAAGCTGGTGCAGCAGATCGTCAAGGCGTACGACGTATTTACGAAGAATGGTTAAGAGCCGCGGACGTCAAGGGTCCGCCCCGCGGCTGACGGTTGAGGTCGTGGCTATTCCCACGATTCGTGCTCCTGGGCTTGCGGCCTGGCTTTCGTCGATCGCTCCGGCGCGGGCCCGCGGCCACATGACCGTTGCGCTGGTGCCGGATGCGCGGGTGCGCGCCTTGAACCGCCAATACCGAAAGAGAGACGCACCTACGGACGTCCTGTCATTCCCCGCTGACGAGCGCGGACACCTCGGTGACGTCGTGATTGCCGCCGGCGTCGCCAGGCGCCAGGCCCGCGTCGCCGGTCATTCGCTGGCAACCGAGCTGCGAGTCCTGGCGCTCCATGGCCTGCTGCACCTGCTCGGCTATGATCACGAGCGCGATGACGGCCGCATGGCTCGCGCCGAACGACGCCTCCGACGCCGCGGCGGGCTCGTGGAAGGCTTGATCGAGCGCGGCGCCCAATGACCCCGCTTGCGCTGTTCCTGCTCGGATGCGCGACGGTGTTTCTCGGCACCGTGCAGGCCGCGTTCAGCGCGCTGATGCGGCTTTCGCTGCGCCTCATGGCCGAGCGCGGTGGACGCAGCGATCGCCTCGGGCGATATCTCGACGATCCGCTGCAGCTCTTCATCCCGGTCAGGCTGCTGATTGGCTGCTGCCTGGTCGCCGCCGGCGTCTTGATCGTGCGCCTCAGCGACATTCGCGATGCGCGCTCGATCGCGGTGTTCGTCGTCTCGCTTGCCGCCTTCGTGATCGTGTGCGAGCACCTGCTGCCGGCGCTCATCTCGAGACACGATCCCGAGGCGGTCCTCGACATCCTGCTGCCGGTGTTCACGCCGCTCGCGCGTCTCGCGCGTCCGCTGACATCCGCGCTCGTCGACATCATCGACGCCAGCCGCGACCGCGAGGCAGCCAACGGTGAGACTGCGCCGGAAGCCGCAACCGACGCCCCCGCCGCCGCCGACCAGGCTGAGGATCAAGGAGTCATCTCGCAGGCGGAAGGACGCGAGCTGCTCCAGTCAATCGTGGACTTCACGGAGACGGTTGTTCGCGAGGTGATGACGCCGCGTCCCGACATCGTCGCGATCCGGGTGGACGCCACGCTGCAGGACCTCCGAACCCTCTTTCGTGAACAGCAGTACTCCCGGATGCCGGTCTATGGGGACAACCTGGACAACATCGTCGGCATCGTCTTCGTGAAGGACCTGGTGGCGCTGCCGCCGAGCGCTGAACCGCCGATGACCACGCTGATGCGGGCGGCGTACTTCGTCCCCGAGAGCAAACGTGTCTCGGAGCTCCTGAAGGAGATGCAACGGCGGCAAGTGCAGATGGCGATCGTGGTCGACGAGTACGGCGGGACCGCTGGCCTCGTAACCGTCGAAGACCTGCTCGAGGAGATCGTCGGGGAGATTCGCGACGAATACGACGTCGAGAGCGAGACCGTAGTGGACGAAGGCAACGGCACGTTCGTCTTCAGCGGCAAGGTGAGCGTGGACGAGGTGAAGGATCGGCTCGGCATCGAAATCGAGCGCGAGGGATTCGAGACCGTGGGCGGCTACCTGCTTTCGCATCTCGGCCGTATGCCGTACGTCGGCGAGCGCTTCGACGTGGACGGCCTCGACGTCGAAGTCCTCGAGGTCGAGCGCCGCAGGATTACGAAGGTCCGCCTCCGCCGCCCCGAAGAGTCGCTCACAGCAGAGGAAAGGTAGGGTGAAATCCGGTTTCGTTGCCTTCCTCGGCCGGCCGAACGCCGGCAAGTCGACCCTTCTCAACAGGATCGTTGGCCACAAGCTGGCGATCGTGTCCGACAAGCCGCAGACGACGCGCACCCGGATCGTAGGCGTGAAGAACTACGACGCGGGCCAGGTCGTGTTTGTCGACACACCCGGCGTCCACAAGCCGACCCACCGCATGAACAGGCGGATGGTCGAGGTGGCGCTCGACGCAATGCGCGAGGTCGATCTGCTGGCGCTCGTCGTCGACGTGTCCGTGAAGCCAGGGCCGGGCGATCGATATCTGCTGAAGCTTGTCCAGGACGTCAAGACACCCGCGATCCTCGCCCTGAACAAGGTCGACCTTGTGTCCAAACCGAAGCTGCTGCCGATCATCGAGACGTACAGCCGCGCGCATCCGTTCGTGGAGATCGTGCCGATCTCGGCAGTCGACGGTACCAATGTCGACGTGCTCGAGACACTTTTCGTCCGACATCTGCCGGACGGTGAGCCGTTGTACCCGGCGGACTACGTGACGGATCAGCCGGAACGATTCTTCATCAGCGAGATCATCCGTGAGCAGGTCCTGCAGATGACCCACGACGAGCTGCCGTTTTCCACGGCCGTCATCGTCGATCGCCTGGAACCGGCAGGGGAGGACAAGATCATCAAGCTCTATTGCACGATTCTCGTGGACCGCGAATCGCAGAAGCCGATCGTCGTGGGGCGTGCGGGCGCGATGATCAAGGCGATCGGGACGGCGGCGCGCGCGGAACTCCAGCGCTACCTCGACGCTCGCGTGTACCTCGACCTCCACGTCAAGGTGAAGTCAGACTGGCGCGACGATGAACGGCTGCTCGACGAAATGGGCCTGGACGGACGGGGGCGGGGGTAAATCCCAAAACCCAAATCCCAAATCCCAAATCCAAAGACGGGACGCGATGCATTTTTTCGCGGCGAGTTTGCACGTGTCGCGTGATAGATTGAACCGTTTGGGGCCTGACGGAAATTCACCATGGCGGCGCAGCGAAGAATCGATCTCGTGCTCGACTCGGTCAAGCGACTGCAGCGCATTGGTGCATCCGCCAACCTGCTGAACCTGCTGCAGAAGCAGCATCCCGCCGATCTCGCCCAGGTCTTCAGCGAGCTTCCCGACAAGGATCGCGAAGCCGCGTTCAGCCTTCTCGCTGAGCGCAACGGCCGTCTCGCGATGGAGGCGATCTCGGAGCTCGGCCCCGAGGCCGGCGCGGCACTTCTTGCCACACGCTCCGCCGAAGAGATCGCGAAACTCGCGCAGGAAATTCCGTCGGATGACGCCGCGGCCCTGATCGACTACCTCCCGGAGGAGCTGTCCGCCGCGGTTCTCGACCTGATGCGCCCGAAGGAATCCGGCGTCGTCGAGAACCTCCTCGAATACGACGAACAGACAGCCGGCCGCATCATGAACCCGCATGTCTTCGCGCTCAGCGAGGACATGACGGTCGGCGAGGCGATCACCGAGCTGCAGACCAACCGCGACGTCGAGATGGTCTTCTATCTCTACGTCGTCGACGAGCGACGGCACCTCGTTGGCGTCGTTTCGTTGCGACGCCTCCTGCTGGTCTCCCCGGAGACTCCGCTGAAGCGGATCATGACAGCGGATCTGATCAGCGCGCGCGCCGACATGGACCAGGAGGAAGTCGCGCGCCAGGTCGCGTCGTACAACCTGCTCGCGATTCCGGTCGTCGACGAAGAGAACAAGCTTGTCGGCGTCATCACGGTCGACGACGTGATCGACGTCATCAAGGACGAGGCGACCGAAGACATTTATCGCCTGGCCGGCGTGTCCGGCGATGAAAAGGTGTTTACGCCGGCGGGTGAGTCGCTGCGGAAGCGCCTGCCGTGGCTGGGCGTCAACCTCGCGACCGCCTTTCTGGCCGCGGCCGTCGTCGGCCTGTTCACCAACACGATCGACCTCTTTCCGATCCTGGCGGTGTTCATGCCGATTGTGGCCGGGATGGGCGGCAACGCGGCGACGCAGACGCTCACGGTGATTGTCCGCGGCATCGCGCTCGGTGAACTGAGCTGGGCAAACTCCCGGAAAGCGCTGCTGAAGGAAGCGGCCGTCGGGATCGGCAACGGCCTGGTGCTCGGGCTCGTCGCTGCCGGCGTGGCGTGGGCCACGCGCGGGGATCCCGTGCTTGGGCTTGTTCTGGGCGCGGCAATGGTCATCAACATGTTTGTCGCGGCGACCGCCGGCGTGCTGGTTCCGCTCGGGCTGCGCGCCGCTAAGATCGACCCCGCGCTCGCCTCCTCGGTGTTCATCACCACCTTGACGGATGTGTTCGGGTTCTTCTCGTTTCTGGGTCTGGCGACGGTCTTCGCGCGATACCTGATCGCCACGGGGTGAACTCGGTCGTTACGCCATTACAATAGTGACGTTCGTGCCGCTGTACACAGCCGACGCGTTGATTCTCCGCACTTATAAGCTCGGCGAAGCCGATCGCATTGTCGTCTTCCTGACGCGCGATCGCGGGAAGAAGCGCGGTGTGGCGAAAGGCGCGAGGCGGCCGCGATCGCGGTTTGCCGCCGCCCTCGAGCCGCTGACCGAGGCACGCGTGGCCTATTTCGAGAAGGAACAGCGCGAGCTGGTCGGATTGAACTACGCCGAGACGGTCAGATCGCCGCTGGGATTTGCGATGGGGCGATTGGGGCCGGCTGAAGCCGGACGCTGCGTGCGAGAAGGCGGGCCCGACGAACACATCGACGCGCTCGGATATCTGGGGTACTTTGCCGAGCTGCTCGACGAGTGGGCGCAGGACGCCGACGCCGACGATCGGCTGTACCGGCTGGGCGCCTCGATGCTCGACGCGCTGGACGCGGGGGCGCCGGTCGAACCGCTCGCGCGCTACTTCGAGTACTGGCTGCTGCGGCTGCAGGGTGTGTACCCGGAAGCGCGCGGAACGCTCTCGGACGATGCGATGGCGTTCCTGGCGGCAGCGCGGAGCGTAACCCCACAGAATGTTGGTGATCTCCCGGTGCCCCGCGACGTACTGAGGGAGCTCGAGAACGTGCATCGCGCGCTGATTGCGATGCACCTGGAGAAGACATTGAAATCGGATCGGGTGCTTCGGGATCTGCGACGCAACAATTAGCTGCCTGCGTGACGCTTCAGGATCTCATCCTCAAACTCTCCGCCTTCTGGGCCTCGCACGGCTGCCTGCTGCAGCAGCCGCTCGATCTGGAGGTCGGTGCGGGCACCTCCCACCCGGAGACGCTGTTCCGCGTGCTGGGACCGAAGCCGTGGAGCGTCGCGTATGTACAGCCCTCGCGTCGTCCCGACGACGGTCGCTTCGGCCAGAACCCGAACCGTGTGTTCAAGCACCACCAGTACCAGGTGATTCTCAAGCCGTCGCCCGACGAAGTGCAGCAGCTGTATCTCGAGAGTCTCGAGTCGTGCGGCATCAATCCGCGCCAGCACGACATCCGGTTCGAGGAAGACAACTGGGAATCGCCCACGCTCGGCGCCTGGGGGATCGGCTGGCAGGTGCTGCTCGACGGGATGGAGATCACGCAGTTCACGTACTTCCAGCAGGTCGGCGGCATCGACCTCGCGCCAATCTCGTGCGAGATTACCTACGGTCTCGAACGCATCGCGATGTTCCTGCAGCGTGTGGACAACATCTTCGATCTCGAGTGGGGCGGCGGCGTGAAATATGGAGAAGTGCGGCTGCAGGAAGAGATCGAGCAGTCGAAGTACGCATTCGGCCAGGTTGACATGCCACTCGAGGAATTCTCGGCGGCGCATCGCGATCTATTCGACAGGAACTACGCGCTGGGCGAGAAGCTGCTCGCGTCGGGGTTGATCTGGCCGGCGCTCGAGTTCTGCCTGAAGTGCTCGCACTTGTTCAACATTCTCGACTCGAGCGGCAGCATCGGCGTGACCGAGCGTACCGCGTATATCCTTCGGGTCCGGCAGCTCGCCGTGAAGATCGCGCGGGCGTACGTCGACAAGACGCATCCACCTGAGCCGGTCGATCCGCTGGCAATGGGGGCAGGGCTGTAATGGATCGCGAGCTGCTCATCGAGATCGGGTGCGAGGAGATACCGGCGAGCTGGCTGCCGGGACTGACGTCGCAGCTCGCGTCGCATCTCGATGCGCGTCTCAAAGACGCGCGGCTGACCAGCGATCGACCCGCGGAAAGCTACAGCACGCCCCGGCGCCTCACGGCGCGCGTCGCGAAGCTCGCCGAACGGCAGACGGATCACGAAGAGCTCGTCACGGGTCCTCCGATCTCGGCCGCCTACAAGCCGGACGGCGACCCGACGCCTGCGGCCGTCGGCTTCGCAAAGAAGTACAGCGTTGAGGTCGCCGCGCTCGAGCGCAGCCAGACGCCGAAGGGCACCTACCTCGCGTACCGCGTGCATCAACGCGGCAAGGCGACCGTCGACGTGCTCGGCGATGTGCTGGGCGGCCTGCTGCGCGATCTCACGTTTCCGAAGCAGATGCGGTGGGACGCGTACCTCGAAGACGGGAAGGGCGATCTCGTGTTCGCCCGCCCGATCCGCTGGTTGATTCTGCTGTACGGAGGCCGCGTGGTTCCTTTCGTCATCCGACGCACCGAGACGGCGCAAGGACCGCTCGTGCAGGACATCCGCTCGGGACCCAACACCTACGGGCATCGGTTTCTGACGACCAGCGGCCGCGCCGGGCGCGCGATCAAGGTCAAGACGTTCGAAGACTACGAGGCGCGGCTGCTTGAGAATTTCGTCATCCTGAATCGCAGCGAGCGCGAGTCGAAGATCCGTCGCGAGCTCGAGATGCACGCGCGCAAACTCGGTGGACGGGTCAGTGGACTCGTGGCCGCGCAGTCGTCGCTGCTGCAGGAAGTCCCCGACCTTGTTGAGTATCCCTCGGTCATCGCGGGGCATTTCCCGGTCGAGTTCCTCCAGCTGCCGGAGGAAGTGCTGACGACGACGATGATTCATCATCAGCATTACTTTCCGGTGGTGGACGAAGAAGGAAAGCTGAAGCCGGCATTTCTGGCCGTGACAAACACGCAGGCGGAGAAGCCAGAGGTCATCGCCCGCAACTCGGAGCGCGTGCTGACGGCGCGGCTGCGCGACGCGCGGTTCTTCTGGGACGAGGATCGGAAGACGACGCTCGAATCGCGCATCGATCGGCTGTCGACAATCCTGTTTCACAAGAAACTCGGCACGTACCGAGAGAAGGTCGAGCGCGTCGCGTCGCTTGCGGCATGGATTGCCCGCGACGCGTTCCGGAAACCCGATGCGGCGCCGCATGCCGAGCGCGCGGGGCGGTTGTCGAAGGCTGACCTTGCCACAGACATGGTGCGGGAGCTTACCGAGCTGCAGGGTACGATGGGCGGCATCTACGCGCGCGAGGAAGGGCAGCCAGAGGCGGTCTGGAAAGCGATCTATTACCAGTACCTGCCGGTCGGCGTAGAAGCCGACGCGCCGCCGTCGCGGCCGCAACTTGGGACGGCGGCGGTGACATGGGCGGCCGTCTCGCTGGCCGACAAGCTCGATTCGGTGGCGGGCATGTTTGCCGCGGGCGAGCGTCCCACCGGCTCGCGCGATCCGCTCGGCCTCAGGCGCCAGACGCAGGGCGCGGTGAAGGTTCTCGCGGATCTGCCCGAAGTGACCGGTGCCACATCACGCATCACCATTGGCGCGCTGCTCGCCAAGGCCGCGGAGCCATGGGGCTTTTCGCCCGAGACAAAGCAGGCGCTGTATCCCTTCGTCCGCGAGCGCGCCCTCTACCTGTTCGAACAGCGCGGGTTCGACGTACGGAATGTGCGCGCCGTCGTCATGGATCTCGAGCGGCTCGACGTACATGAAGCGAAGCGGAAGCTCGAGGCGCTCGCGCAGATGAGTGGTTCGGGTGCGCTGCAGGGCGTCGCGTCATTGTTCAAGCGCGTGAAGAACATCACGAAGGGTGTGACCGCGCCGCCGGAGGGGGCCTTGCGCAGCATGGTCGCCACGTTGAAGGAACCGGCGGAACAGGCGCTGTTGTCGGATGTGGAGTCCCGTGCGCCCGGGATCCGCGGCGCATCGGAGCGCGGCGAGTATCGCGAGGCCTTCGCCGCGATTGCCGCGCTGCAGCCGTCGGTCGCGAAGTTCTTCGATGACGTGCTGGTCATGACCGATGACGAGACACTGCGTGCCGCGCGGCTGGCGCTGGTGGCGACGCTGCGCGACCTTATCCTGGATATTGCGGATATTTCGGAAATCGTAACGGAATCGTAGGAGCAGATAACTCGATGGCGAAGAAAAGGCCGCAAAGGCCGTGACGAGGAAGGACGCTGCGAAGAAGAGCGCTGTGAAGAAAACTGCCGCGAAGAAGAGCCTGGCGGCGAAGACGGCCGGGAAATATGTGTACTTCTTCGGAAAGAAGACCGACGGCAACGGGAGCATGAAGCCGCTGCTAGGCGGGAAGGGCGCCAACCTCGCCGAGATGTGCCGGATCGGACTTCCGGTGCCCCCGGGCTTCACCATCACGACCGAGGTTTGCACGTACTACTACGCGCACAATCGCACCTACCCGTCCGCGCTTCGCCCGCAGATGCAGGCCGGCATTGCCGCCCTCGAGAAGCAGACCGGGAAGAAGTTCGGCGATCTGAAGAATCCGCTCCTCGTGTCCGTCCGCTCCGGAGCCCGCGACTCGATGCCCGGCATGATGGACACGATCCTCAACCTCGGCCTCAACGACCAGACCGTCGAAGCGCTCGCCAGGAAGACGGGTAACCCGCGCTTCGCGTGGGACTGCTACCGCCGCTTCGTCCAGATGTACGGCGACGTCGTTCTCGGAGTGCAGAAGCGTCCCGGCGAGGATCACGAGCCGTTCGAGACGGTCATCGAGACGCTCAAGCACGAGCGCTACCACCAGGACATCGAGGACACCAAGCTCACGGTCGACGACCTGAAGGAACTTGTCGTCCGCATCAAGGCGCTCGTCAAGGAGCGAGCCGGCAAGGGCTTTCCGGCGTCGCCCTGGGATCAGCTGATGGGCGCCGTCGGCGCGGTGTTCGGCTCCTGGATGAACGATCGTGCCATCGTCTACCGTCGCAAGTACAACATCCCCACCGAGTGGGGAACCGCGGTCAACGTCCAGGCGATGGTCTACGGCAACACGGGCGAGCACTCCGGTTCGGGCGTGGCGTTTACGCGCAACCCGGCCAACGGCGTGAAGGAGTTCTACGGCGAGTTCCTGATTAACGCGCAAGGCGAGGACGTCGTCGCCGGCGTTCGCACGCCGGAGCCGGTCGCCGAATTGAAGAAGCAGATGCCGAAGGCCTACCAGGAGCTGGAGCGCATCCGCCAGACGCTCGAACGCCACTTCAAGGACGTGCAGGACTTCGAGTTCACCATCGAGGACGGCGTCGTCTACATGCTGCAGACGCGCAACGGCAAGCGCACCGCCATGGCGGCGCTCAAATTCTCGATCGACATGTACAAGGAGAAGCTCATCGACTGGAAGACGGCCGTGATGCGCAATCCGGCCGACCAGTTCGAACAGCTGCTCGCGCCGGTGTTCGACGCCGCCGAGGTCGCCAAGGCCCCCGTCATTGCCACGGGCCTGCCCGCCGGTCCCGGCGCGGCGTCCGGGCACATCTATCTCAACGCCGACCGCGCCGTCGCCGCGGCCAGCAAGGGAGAGCCGGTGCTGCTGGTTCGCGTCGAGACGTCACCTGAAGATCTCCGCGGCATGATTGCGGCTGAAGGCATCCTGACCGCGCGCGGGGGCGTGTCGTCGCACGCGGCGCTGGTGGCCCGCCAGATGGGCAAGGTCTGCGTGTGCGGGGCGGCTGCCGTGGAAGTCGACTATCAGGCGCGCACCGTGGCGGCGGGCGGCCGCACGTTCAAGGAAGGCGACTTCATGTCGATTGACGGCACGGCGGGTAAGGTCTATGCGGGCCGGGTCAAGACCGCGCCATCCGAGATCGTCGCGGGTCTCATCAACGGTGATGAGGGTGCGAAGAAAACCGAGAAGTTCAAGAACTTCCAGCAATTGATGAAGTGGTGCTCCGACGCGAGCCGGATGGGTGTTCGGAGCAACGCCGACACGCCCGAGCAGGCCAGCACCGCTATCGCCTTCGGCGCGATCGGTATCGGGCTGTGCCGGACCGAACACATGTTCTTCGAGGGGGAACGTATCGACGCGATGCGCGAGATGATCCTCGCCGAGACGCTCGAGGCGCGGACGGCCGCTCTCGCCAAGCTGCTCCCGTACCAGCGCGACGACTTCGCCGGCATCTTCCGGGCGCTCAAGGGCCACCCGGCGACGATTCGCTTCCTCGATCCGCCCCTGCACGAGTTCCTGCCGCACGCGCCGGAGCAGCAGACCGACCTTGCCAGGAAGCTGGGTGTGACGGTCGAGGCGATCCAGTCGCGCGTGCACCAGCTTCACGAGTTCAATCCGATGCTCGGCTTCCGCGGCTGCCGTCTAGGCATCGGCTACCCCGAGATCTCGGCGATGCAGGCCCGGGCGGTCTTCGAGGCAGCGGCCATCGTCCAGAAGGAAGGCATCAAGGTCCACCCGGAGATCATGATTCCGCTCGTCGCGTTCAAGAAGGAGTTCGATCTTCAAGTCGAAGTCGTGCACCAGGCCGCGCGCGACGTGCAGGCCGAGCGGAAGGTGAAGCTCAACTACATGGTCGGCACGATGATCGAGATTCCGCGTGGCGCGCTCACCGCCGACGAGATCGCGCAGTCGGCCGAGTTCTTCAGTTTCGGCACCAACGATCTGACGCAGACGGCGCTCGGCATGTCGCGCGACGACTCCGGATCCTTCCTCCCGAAGTACGCCGAGCTCGAGATCGTGAAGAACAATCCGTTCGCCACCATCGACCAGAGCGGCGTCGGCCAGCTCGTCGAGGTCGCCGTCAGCAAGGGGCGCAGGACGCGGCCGGATTTGAAGCTCGGCATCTGCGGCGAGCACGGTGGCGACCCACCTTCAATCCAGTTCTTCGAGAGAGTCGGACTCGACTACGTGAGCTGCTCGCCCTACCGCGTGCCGGTCGCACGGCTGGCGGCGGCGCAGGCGGCGTTGTCGGTGAAGGTAGGAGATTGACGGGACGTCATTCACGCTTCTGAGTTCTTTGTTCTCGGTTCGTGTTCAAGTTCGAGTGGGTGGTTCGCGGTCGCGGTACCTCGAACCTGAGAACGAAGAACTCGGAACAGAGAACCGAACATGAACATGAACACGAACTGAGAAGCGAGCACACAGAAGAGTGAACGGCACTATCCAGACGTGATCACGGTTTACATCTACCAGGACGGCAAGACGGAGAAGACGGACCGGGTCGACCCCGAATGGCTCGACCCCGCGTCCGGCGCGACGCTCTGGGTGGATGTCGTCCAGCCGACGCCCGAAGAAGGCCAGCAGCTGCTGGCCGAGACTTTTCATTTCCATCCGCTGTCGGTGGAAGACGCTCTGAGCGAGGCTCACCATCCGAAGATCGAGCCCTACGAGGGCTACCTCTATGTCATTCTGCACGGCATCGATTTCCATCCGGGCCAGCATGAGTTCGCGACGCGCGACGTCGATTTCTTCCTCGGCGCGAACTACCTCGTCACCGTCCACGACGGCCATTCGCGCAGCATCCACAAGCTGAAGGAGGTGTGCGAGCTGCACACACACATCCTCGAAGAAGGTCCTGTCGCGCTGCTCCATCGCATCGTCGATTCGATGATCGACGACTACGCGCCCGAGATGGCGGAGCTCGAAGATCAGATGGACGATCTCGAGGAAGAGGCGATCCTTGGCGCCGGTGACAACCTCGTGCGGCCGATTCTTACCATGAAGCGCGATCTTGCCGGGCTCCGCCGCGTCCTCATCCCTCAGCGCGATGTCGTCGGCCGCCTGGCGCGGCGCGAGTTTCCGCAGATCTCGAACGAGATGGCGTACCGGTTCCGCGACGTCTACGACCACCTCGTGCGCTACTCCGACGAAGCGGCACTGTTCCAGGATCGCGTGACCGGCATTCTGGAGGGATACCTGTCGGCGATCTCGAATCGCCTCAACCAGGTGATGAAGGTCCTCACCGTGATGTCGACGATCTTTCTGCCACTCACCGTACTGACCGGTATGTGGGGAATGAACGTGCCGCTACCGGCATTTCCGGGCGGCGCGTACACACAGTTCTGGTGGGTCACGGGGATCATGGCAATGATCATCGGAGTGATGCTCGTCGTGTTCCGCCGCAAGAGGTGGATCTAGTGGCATGTCTCTTTCGAATTGCACTCGGCCGCGCCGTTGTCGCGGCCCGGAGACCGCGCTCGCAGGGTTGTTGTGACTAGTGCTCAATCAGTCCGGACGGTTCAGTAGATCCCATGGGAAAGATTCACCAGTTGCCGGCCGACCTGGCAAATCAGATTGCCGCCGGCGAAGTTGTCGAGCGGCCGGCGTCCGTGATCAAGGAACTCGTCGAGAACTCAATCGATGCGGGCGCGCGGCGGGTATCCGTTATCGTGGAGCTGGGCGGCAAGAAGCTCATTCGCGTGGAAGACGACGGGAGCGGGATGGACCCGGACGACGCGAGGCTCGCGATCGAGCGCCACGCGACGAGCAAGATCCAGCGAGCGGATGATCTCGAACGGATCGCGACCCTCGGATTTCGTGGCGAGGCGCTCCCGAGCATCGCCTCCGTCTCTCATTTCACGCTGAAGACGCGGGTGCGCGGATCGAGCTCCGGGACGGAAGTCCGGGTCAACGGCGGCGCGCTCGGGTCCGTGACCGAGGTGGGCATGCCGGAAGGCACGTCGATAGACGTCGCGGACCTCTTCTACAACCTGCCCGCGCGGCGCAAGTTTCTGAAGTCCGATGCCGCAGAATCCGCGCAGGTGTCGCGGATCGTCACGCAGCTCGCGCTCTGTTACCCGGAAATCGGCTTCACGCTCACCAGCTCGGGCAGGAAGGTGATGCAGTGCCCGCCGGTCGCGGGACTCCGGGATCGCCTGTATCAGCTCTACGGCGATCGTAGCGATCTGATCGACGTGCGCCGCGACAGCGGTGATGTGAAGATCCTGGGCTTCGTTGCGGCGCTTGCGGAGCAGGGACCGACGCGCGGTCCGCAGAACGTCTTCGTCAATCGACGCGTCGTGAAGGACAAGACGATCGCGCACGCGATTATCGATGCCTACAGCGTGGCGTCAATCAAGGAGCGGAGCCCGGAGGTGCATCTCTTCATCGAGATGCCGCACAACGCGGTCGATGTGAACGTTCATCCGACGAAGGCAGAAGTACGGTTTCGCGACCAGTCGTACATCCACGAGCTGATTCGCCGCACGCTCGGCGATACACTCGGGCGCGGCCCGGCGCCGGAGCTGCAGCTCGAGGCGCCGGCGGGATTCCAGTCGGCGCCTTCGACGTTGCCGCTTCCGCATGCGTATCCGTCAACGTTTCCGAGTCGTTGGACAACCGGTCCGCCTGAAGGCGGACACTCTCGTCCCTCATCGGTAGTGTCCGGCTTTAGCCGGACCGACGAGCCGGTGCCGTCCGACGGCGCCGGCGAATCGGGGCCAACGATCCGTCCGATGACCCCGTTAGGTCAGTTCAGAGATACCTTCATCATTGCGATTGACGACGAGGGGATTGCGATCATCGATCAGCACGTGGCGCACGAGCGCGTGCTGTTCGAGCGCATCACCGAGCGCCTGACGGGCGGGGCTCTCGAAAGCCAGCGTTTGCTCGTGCCAGTGCTCGTAGAGCTCTCGGCGGGCGGACGGCAGGCGCTCACCGCGCATGCGCGGGACCTCGAGCGGCTCGGCTTCGAGATCGAGGAGTTCGGAGGGGACGCGTTGCGAGTGGTTGCGTTCCCCGCGCTTCTCAGCCGAGAGGACTGTGATGCCGCATTGCGGGCGCTGGCCGAAGACCTGGAAGGACTCGATCGTGGCGCCGGCGTTGACGCAGCGATCAAGCGGATCGCCGCAACGACCGCGTGTCATGCTGCGGTCAAGGCCAATTACCCGCTGACCCACGAGAAAATGGCGCACATCCTCGACGAGCTGCGCCGCACCGCCTACTCGACGATCTGCCCGCACGGACGCCCGGTGATGCTCCGCCTCACCCGGCGCGAGGTCGAAAAGAATTTTCAGAGGATTTAAATAATTCTTTGACAGCGGCCCCGTGGGTGCTACATTAAAGGAGCTCGTAACTACTGACAATCAAGGGTTTTAACCCAACCGTTATCCGCCCAAGCGAAACGGTGCCTCGCCAGACTTGTGTCCGGTGGTGCGCAAAGCTGTAAGTCCCGCGCCGCAGCGGGGCGATTTAGCTGCCGAACTTGGAAGAAAGACGCGGCGCCCGCGGCTCCGCTATTTGTCCTCGTCCACGGTAGCGGATTCGGAGCACGCAGTGTCCGTCCGCCGCTCGGTTACTCACGCCGGTCTCGCCTTCTCACTCGCCGCCCTCGCGTTCAGCTTCGGAAGCTGGTCGGCACAACGCTCGATGGCGCAGCTGCTGGCCAGCAATGACGCGCGCGTCTCCGCCTTGCGCGACGACATGGCGAGCGCGATCCTCGAGATCCGCCAGGCGGAGACAGCGGCGACGCCGTCGGGGACCAACGGCCGCCAGCCAGAGGTCGTGGTTGCGGGAATCGCCTCGCAGCCCGCTCTCGTCGAGGAGATCAAGCGGCAGCTGCAGAGCGAGATGGGCCTGTTGCCGGTGCAGCTCCTGCGCGATCGCAAAGAGAGCTTCGTGGAACTGAACGCGTATGACGCCTCGGGAAAATCGAGCTACGGCACGGCGGGCTACCTTGGGCGCGGCTACTTCGTGACCGTGAAGCATGCGGTGGTGGCGCTTGATGACACGGACGGGCACGAGGGACGGAAGATCACGAGCATCAAGGTCCGTGTCCATGGCCGGGACCTGCCGGCGCGGCTCGTCGACGCAGGCGATGCGGACGTCGAGGTTCATCCGGGCGACTGGGCGATCATCCGGGTCAGCGAGAAAGTGGACCTGCCGCCGCTGCACGTGAACACGAAATTCAGCTACGACTTCGCCGATCCGATCTTTCGCCTTGGCAACGATTACTCCAAGGGCATCATCCTCAGCACCGGCTACGTGGGGCAGCGGACGTCGAACGGCCTCGTGACGTGCCTGACCGATGGCCATCCGGGCGTGTCGGGCGGTGGCGTGCTGGATCAGGCTGGAGATCTGGTCGGCATTCCGATCGGGCGGATGCAGGGCGACTATCGCTTCTCATTCATCCTGCCCGTGCGTAGCGAGATGTTCAAGAAGGTCCCGGGGCTGGCGGCGCTGGAATCACGCGTCGCAGGGACCCCGGAATAGCAACGCCCAACGCCCAACGCCCAACTTCCAACTCCCAAGGCGATTCTTCCCACGTAAACTCCTTGGGAGTTGGGAGTTGGCGCTTGGGAGTTCACGCTATTTCTGTCGCCGTTCAGCTTTTCGCTTCTCCCACCCCTCCAATCGTCGCTTGATCTCCTTCTCGAAGCCCCGGTCAGTCGGACGGTAGTACTTCTTTCCGCTCAGCGAAGGCGGAAGACAGTCCATCCCCGCGACAGCGTCAGGCTCGTCGTGCGAGTACTGGTAGTCCTTCCCGTACTCGAGCTCCTTCATCAACTTCGTCGGCGCATTGCGCAGGTGCAGCGGCACGGGCTCGGCCGCTTCGCGATGGGCATCGGCGGCGGCCGCGCTGTAGGCCGTATAGACGGCGTTGCTCTTCGGCGCGGTCGCCAGGTAGATCGCCGCCTGCGCAAGCGCGTTGTTCCCCTCGGGCATGCCGATGAAGTGCGCGGCATCCTTCGCGGCAATCGCGACGACCAGCGCCTGCGGGTCCGCGTTGCCGACGTCTTCCGAGGCGAACCGGATCATCCGGCGTGCAATGTACAGAGGGTCTTCCCCGGCCTCGAGCATCCGCGCGATCCAGTAAACGGCGGCGTCGGGATCGCTGTTGCGCATCGACTTGTGCAGCGCTGAGATCAGGTTGTAGTGCTCCTCGCCGGTCTTGTCGTACAGGAGCGCGCGCCGTTGAATGGAGTGTTCCAGCTGCGCCAGATCGAGCTGGCGGACGCATGTCTCCGGGTTCATCGGCGCCGAGGTCGCCGCGAACTCGAGCAGGTTCAGCGCGGTCCTGGCATCGCCATTCGCGAATCTCGCGATCGCCGCCGCCGCATCGTCACTGACCTGGATTTCCATCGATCCCAGGCCCCGCTCAGGATCCGAGAGCGCACGCCGAAGGATCTGCTCGATGCCCGGCGCATCCAGCGGCTGCAGGACAAACACCTTGGAGCGGGAGAGCAGCGCCGCGTTGACCTCGAACGAGGGGTTTTCGGTCGTCGCGCCGATCAGGACGATATCGCCCGATTCGACGCGGGGAAGGAAGGCATCCTGCTGCGCCTTGTTGAAACGGTGGATCTCGTCCACGAAGACGATCGTTCGCCTGCCGCTCGAGCGGCGACGGATCTGGGCGGCGGCCATCACCTCTTTGATCTCCTTGATACCGGCGAGAACAGCGCTGAAGGGGACGAAGTGCGCCTGCGTCATCTCCGCGATGATCCGCGCGAGCGTCGTCTTGCCGGTGCCCGGCGGTCCCCAGAGGATGATCGACTGCAGCAAATCGCGCTCGATGGCTTCGCGCAGCGGTTTGCCAGGTGCGAGGATCGCATCCTGGCCGACCACCTCATCGAGCGTCCGGGGACGAATCCGTTCGGCGAGCGGTGTGCCGGCGCGAGACGAATCGTCGCCGTGTCTCTGTGCCTCCGTGGCCCGTGAGGAGGGATCGTCGTCGAAGAGAGAACCGTTGCTCATGGTCGCGCTCGACGCGCCGCGTACACGAGGATCGCGCCGGCTGCGGCGACGTTCAGTGATTCGACCGGCGGCGCCATCGGCACGCTTACGCGCTGATCACATTCTGCTACCACGTGCGGGCCGAGACCCTGGCCTTCGCCGCCGAGCAGGAGTGCGATGCGTCCCGACCAGTCGACGGCATCGGGATCGCCTCCATCGCGCGGGACAGCGGCAATCGCGGTCGCGCCCGCCTTGCGGATCTCCATCATCGTCTGTTCCACGGACTGAGTGCGCGCGACCGGAAGCCGCAGCACGCTGCCCATGCTGCCGCGCACGGCCTTCCATGAAAACGGGTTGGCCGATTCGCCACAGACGATGACGCCAGTGGCGCCGCCTGCTTCGGCAATACGGAGCAGCGATCCGAGGTTGCCCGGATCCTGCACGTCGGCCACGACGAGCGCAAAGAGGGGCGCCTGCTCGAAAATGGCCGCGGCGGTCGTCGGATCACGGTGCGCGATCGCAACGATGCCGCTGGGAGTGCGGACGGGGCTCATGGCACTGAAGACCTCGTCGTCGACGGCGACCACGTCGACGCCGTCGCGCTCCAGCTTGTGCGCGAGCGCACTCTCTTCGGTCGCCGCTGCCAGATGCGATACGGCCACCGCCACGCTCTCGAAGCGGAGGGACGCTGCCCGCGCTTCGCGGACCAGATGCACCCCGTCGAGAAGCAGCCTCGCGCCGCCCGGATCAGGTTGGTCGGCGAGGTCGCGATACGCGCGCACGATGGCATTCTGGCGGCTGGAGACGGTCTTCATTGTGATTGGTGATTGGTGATTGGTGATTCCTGACTCGTGATTTTCAACGGCGCCGAGGCGAACACCAATCGCGAATCGCTAATGATTGATCGGACTGTGCTAAAGTCGATTTTGCCTTGAAGGATCGGATTATCAAGCGATTCAACGACGAAATAGCCGCGCTCGAGCGCGAGCTGAAGGTCGACCTGCCGAAGGAGATCCAGCGGGCGCGCGAGCACGGTGATCTGCGCGAGAACGCCGAGTACAAGGCCGCCAAGGAACGGCAGGGGATCGTCAACACGCGAATCGCGATGTTGAAAAAACGGATGGGCGAGATCTCACTCATGAACATGGATCGCATTCCGCATGACAAGGCGGGGTTCGGATCGACCGTGCATCTCCGCGCGCAGAACGGCGAGATGATCATCTACCAGCTCGTGATGCCGGAAGATGCGGACGCGGAAAAGGGGATGATTTCCACCTCCTCGCCGATCGGCCGCGCGATTCTCAACAAGGAAGAAGGCGACGCCATCAAGGTGACGACACCGAACGGCAACCGCCAGTTCGAGCTCATCAAGCTGATCACGGTCCACGACACGGAAACGTAAGTGCAGTATTCGCCCGCGCGCCGCACCGCCCTCGTGCTCTGCGGGACGGGCGCGCACGGCGCGTATCACGCGGGTGTCCTCCGGGCGCTCCAGGAGGCCGGCGTCAAGATCGATGTCGTAGCCGGACAGGGTGTTGGCGCCGGCGCGGCGATGTTAGCTGCGATCGACGGCGCGGCGCGGCTCTGGGAGCCTGGCGGGATCTGGCGGTCTCCGCAACGTCAATCCTTCTACAGCTGGACGCGGCAGGCTCGAATCGCAGCCTGGCTCACGCTCCTCCTCCTCATCGTCCTTGTGGCGCCGCTGTGCCTGCTCCTCGCCGGAATCGTCTATCCGACCCCGCGTTTCGCAATGATGGAGCTGGCAGCGATTCTTGTCGTGCTATTTGCCGGGATCCTCGTGTCGCGTTGGCGTCCGTTTGCGGGAAAAAGACGTGCTGAGGGCGGCTGGTGGTGGGGACCGGTCGGCGCCCCGCTCGATGCGGAGCCTGCGCGCCGGGCGTTCTCGAACACGATCTGGCAACTGATACGCGGCGCGTCGCGCGAGGCGCGCCCGCCGGACGGCGATGCCGGCCGCCGGTACGCCGAAGTCCTCGCCGAGAACCTCGGACAGCCGGGGTTCCGCGAGCTGATGATCGTCGCCACCGATCTCGACTCGCGCAGCGACGTGATTGCGGCGATGCTCCGCGAACCCTATCGCCACGATTTCGTCGCGCCCCGACCCGGGCGCGAGCGCCGCGCCGAGGTGCTCGATCTCGCCGGTCTCGGGCGCGACTTCGCGCTCGACATCATGGCCGGCGCCCTGACGCCGCCCGTCGCGTGCGAGCCGCAGCTACTGAGGTTTGCCGCCGACGGATACTGGCGCGGCGAGGCGCACCGGCTATGCGATCGTCCCGGATCGATCGCGCGTCTGCTCGAGGAGCTGGCGGCCGCCGGCGTGTCCCAGGCAATTGTCGCCACCGCAGTCGCGGCGGTCGGCGCGCCGCATCGGTTGCGCACGCCGCAACTCAATCTCCGTGGCCGTCTCGGCGAGTTCGTCACCGCAACGGAGTCGGCCTCACTTCAGGACGCCCTCGTGCTCGCTCGCCTCCGGTTCGATTCGTTCTACGTGATTTGTCCGTCACACAATCCCGTTGGTCCGTTCGACTTCACCGGCGCGTATGATGAGGCGTCGGACCGGCGTCACTCGACCGACGAGCTGATGGAGGGCGCGTACGAAGATGCGTACCACCAATTCATCGAGCCTGTCGTAGGCGCCAGCGGCGAGCATCTCGTGGGCCGTGTCAACGGCACGGTTACCTCTTCCTAACGGCAGTCCGCTCAATGACGCGGCAACCGGGCGCGGGCGCGTCCGCAGGACAGGCGTATGAACAAGGGATCCTCAACGACGCTGATCCACAGCGGTGAAGGGCAGTTCAGTCACGTCGAATCGCTGACCACCCCGATTTTCGAGACGACCACTTTCGTTTTCGAGAGCGCGGACGCCATCCGCAAGTACTACGAAGGCGGGTCTGGCCACTTTCTCTACTCGCGCTACGAAAATCCGACGGTCATGTCGGCCGAGGCGAAGATCGCGGCGGCCGACGGCGCGGAGCGAGCGCTCCTCTTTGGCTCCGGGATGGCCGCCTCGTCAACGCTGTTGATGGCGCTGCTCGACGCGGGCGACGAGGTCGTATGCAGCGCGGCGGTGTACGGGGGGACTTTCCATCTGCTCACCGATGTCCTCTCGCGATTCGGGATTGTGACGCGATTGGTGACCGTCGAAGACCTGGCGTGCCCGGACACCCTGATCACGGATCGCACCCGGCTCTTGTGGTTCGAGTCGCCGAATAACCCGCACCTGCGGTGCGTGGATGTGCGACGGGTGGCGAACGCCTGCCGCGCACGTGGGGTGACCAGCGTCATCGACAACACTTTCGCGAGCCCTATCAACCAGCGCCCGCTCGAACTGGGCGTCGACCTCTCGATGCAGAGCGCGACAAAATACCTGAACGGTCACAGCGACGTGACCGCCGGCGTGGTGTCGGGGCGCAACGTGCTGATCGAGCGCGTCGATCTCGCGCGTCGGAAGCTTGGGGGAATCCTCGATCCGCAGGCCGCGTATGCGCTCGGGCGAGCGCTCAAGACGCTGCCGCTGCGCGTCGCCCGGCACAACTCCAATGGGATGGCCGTGGCGACGGCGCTCGAGGGACACCCGCGAGTCGCGCGCGTTTACTACCCGGGGCTGGCGTCACACCCCGACCATGCGATCGCGAAGGCGCAGATGACCGGCTTCGGGGGGATGATCTGTCTCGACGTCGCGGGAGGGGAGGCCGCCGCGTGCCGAACCTTCGATCGCCTCAGGATTATCAAGCGCGCGGTCAGCCTTGGCGGCGCCGAAAGCGTCTGCAGTCTGCCGTTTCTGACGTCGCAGTGGGGACACAGTGACGAGCAATTGGCCGCTGCCGGCATCACGAAAGGCATGATGCGGGTCTCGATCGGGCTCGAAGATCCAGACGATCTGATCGCCGATCTGAAGCAGGCCCTGGACTAGCAAATCGAGGAGGAGGAGTACAATCCGCGCGGTTAAGGAGTGGCCAATGCGGATGATGAAGAAAGCCATCGCCATCGCGGCGCTCGTCCTGTCGGTCGCCGCCGCAGCATTCGGACAGACGACGAGCGCTGACCACTGGGTCGCAACGTGGGCAACCGCTGTCGTGGCCCGACCGTCCACTGTCACGCCGGTTGCGGCGCCCGCTGGTCCTGCCACGCAGGGAATTCCAGCGGCCGCTGGCGTGGGTGTCCAGCCCGCGCCGCCACCGCCACCGCCCGTCACGCCAAACAACCAGACGCTGCGTCAGATCGTGAGAAGCACGATTGCGGGAAGCCGAGCGCGGGTCGTCTTCGCGAATACCTTCGGCACGGCGCCAATGAGCATTGGTGCGGCCTCAATCGCGCTGCGCGACAAAGACTCCGCGATCCTCCCGTCGTCGGTTCGCAAACTGACCGTCAATGGCAGCGGAAGTTTCAAAGTTCCAGCCGGTGCGATCATCCTGAGCGACACGGTCCAGTTGAGTGTTCCCGCGCGTGTCGACCTCGCAATCGATATCTTCGTGGCGGAGGACCTCGGAACCGGAGGCTCGCCGATTACCATGCACAACGGCGCGAATCAGACGAGCTACGTTTCGCCGTCGGGTGATCACACGGGCGAAGCGACCTTGCAGAACGGCACAATCACACGCTCGTGGTTCCTCATCTCGCGTGTCGAGGTAGCGGCGGCTCCGGAGGCGGGGGCGCTGACGGCATTCGGTGACTCCATCACAGACGGCACGCGATCCACGGTCGATACGAACAACCGGTGGCCGGATCACTTGGCCAGGCGGCTGGCCGCGCAGGGGAACCGAGATTTCGCTGTGCTGAACGTTGGTATCGCAGGCAACCGTCTGCTCAGCGAAGGCAATCCTGGCGCCGGCATCAACGCGCTCGCGCGGTTCGAGCGGGATGTGCTCGCCCAACCCGGCGTGACCCACGTGATCGTGATGGAAGGTATCAACGACATCGGCGTGGCGGGACGCAGCCAGAGTCCCGGTGCCGATGATCTCATCGCCGCGCACCGGCAGATGATCGAGCGTGCCCATGCTCGCGGACTCAAGATCTATGGAGCGACGCTCACACCGTTCGAAGGCGCAGCCTACTTCACGCAAGAGGGGGAGGCGAAGCGACAGGCAGTGAACCGATGGATCAGGACGAGCGGGATGTACGATGGCGTGATCGACTTCGACATGGTCACGCGCGACCCAGCCGCCCCGACGAAACTGCTCCCGATGTTCGATTCGGGCGATCATCTGCATCCCGGAGACGTAGGCTACACGGCGATGGGAGAGGCGATAGACCTGTCGCTTTTCAAGCGGCCCGGCACATAAGGCCACCCTCATCGTTCTCCGAAGTCGATCAGGCCTTGACGAGCTTCTTCTCGGGCGGCTGGTGCTCGTGCAGGAACTCGAGCGCGAGGCTGAGCACCTTGTCCGTGAATTGATCCGCCTGCAGGTTGCCGAACTTGTCGCGGAACGCGCGGAGCGGCACGACCGCCTTCGCCATTGCGCGATGTCCACCGGCGCTTCCGATGTCCGCGAAGTACTTCCGCACGAACTCGCCGGCATTGCGTGAGTACCCGAGGTTTCGTACCGACATCACAAGCGCGTCATTGACGATGCCCGAGACGATGGTCCATTTGACGTCCTCGAGCTGCAGGTAGAAGTCCGCGACGTAGGGGATGAAGTCCTCCCGCGGGGACGCGCCGATGAACGAACAGAACACCTGCTCGACGATCTGGCCGCTCTGCTTTGCCTTGAGCACGTACTCAAGCCGGTCCATCGTGATTTCCGCCCCCTCCATCTTGCGGATCATCGCGGCGTCGGCCAGGGGATAGAGGTACGAGAAGGCCTCGAGGTCGACGCGGTTGGCCTGGCGATTGAAAAACAGCGTGTCGGACTTGATCGCGTACAGCATGGCTGTCGCGGTACGTTCCGAGATGTTGGCATCGACGGCGCGCAGGTGCTCTGTGAGAATGGTAGACGTCGATCCGTAGTTCGCTCTGATGTCCTTGAACACCGCGCTGTAGCCGGGCTGCTCGGGGTGGTGGTCGATGACCAGGTCGACGCGATGAAAGGCGTCGCCGAAATAGTGAGGCTGCACGTCCACCATGGCAATGCGGTCGAACCTGGGGAGCTGCTCGGGCGTGATGATCTCCACCTGGATGTCGAGCAGGTTGGCCATGCGCAGGTTTTCGGGCCGGGTGGCCCCCTGCAGTGCCGCGATCACCCCGGTCTGCTTGGTCCGGCGCAGCACGTTGCGCAGCGCCAGACCGCTCGCCATCGCATCGGGATCGGGGTCATTGTGCAGGAGAATCAGGACACGATCCGCGTCGCTGAAGAACCGTTGATACTGCTGGACCTTGAGACGGGTCAGCGATCGGCTGAACTCGATGAGGAGCGGCGCGCCGAACAGCTCGGAGATCGCGAGGTAGTTCACCTCGGGAAAGATCGTGCGAAGCTCCTCTTCGCGCTTGCGCGGCTCGTCGGCGCCAACGCCCAGCACGTACACCAGCGTGGCGCCCGCATCGCGGATGGCTTCGAGGATCTTCCGGAGTCCGCGCTTGCCCGTGTCTTCGACGATGACGCACGTGGCGGGGGTGATATCGGCCTTGAGATAGGTATCGGTGCGCCGCGGGTCGGCCGAGATGACGTTCAACCCCGCGTCGTGCAGCCGGCGGGCAACCGGTTTGCTCTCAACGAGAAATTCGACTTCGAAGCTGGGCATCAGGCTTTCGTCGAGCATCCTGATGACCAGCTCGGTCTGGCAGACGGCGAGACACCTCATTCGATCCGATGATTCCTGGACACTGGCGCCAACCCAAAATTATACGCCTGCTGGCGGCTGCCGGCTTTGTTGCGCTGTCCGGGCAAGCGGCGCGTGTCGAAGCCCAGAGCGCGTCGTGCGTCCCCTGCCTGGTTATCGGCATTGACGGCCCAAGCCTGGGGCTTACCGGTGA
Organism: Vicinamibacterales bacterium; assembly: GCA_036802945.1. Taxonomy (GTDB): domain Bacteria; phylum Acidobacteriota; class Vicinamibacteria; order Vicinamibacterales; family UBA2999; genus Gp6-AA40. Next base: position 23,973 of record DAIRVG010000018.1, on the reverse strand, counting down.
GCTGCCGCCAGGGTCGCTGGAAGGGCTCCGGGTGGTGGTCACGCTTTCAACCGAAAGCGAGGAGTCACGGCAGGCGGTTCGGACTCTGCAGGGAGCGGGCGCCATTCTCGGCGCCACGGTCTCCTCCGTTTATCCCCTCCCCGACGATATCCTGCGCGTCGTCTCATTTGTCATCGTCGAGCCCACCCCCGGGGCGGATGGCCTCAGTGTGTCGGACGCCCCTGCTGAGGAGCTGAGCTTCGAGGCGCGCACGATGATCACCGCACTCCGCGCTGCACGACCCGGGTTGGAAATCGTGATTGACGCAGATGCCTTTGCGGCGGCCGGCGTGCCGCTCGATGCGATCGCTCCGTATGTGGACGCGGTTATCGGACGAGAGGGGGCGTGGGTTCGTGTGCCAGCCATGACGGATCCTGCTGCAGACGATCTGGTTGCCGTGTCGCTGACGCCCGGCGGCGAGCGAGTGCTGCTGCCGATCGAGCGGATCGATTGGCGCGCCCTGCAGGAGTTTGTCTCCCGACGCGCCACTCTCGTGGATGTCGGAGGCGCGCGTCGGTTGACCGTCGAGGAGATCGTCGCACGCTACCAGGCGCAGCAGCGGCGGCAGGACGCGTTCGTGCGAACCGCGATTGCCACGGGGACGACGAGCCTGCTCTTCGAGGTCCCCGGATTTGTCGCGCCGGTGACGATAACCGCCGACACGACAATCTTCCACGGCCGGGACGAAACTGACATCGAGCAGCGCAACATCAGAGTCAACGGCGCCGCTATCGCCGGCGGCGGCGCGCAATCGCCGCCGGAGCTACCGCTCATCGAACCCGAGCGGATTGGTACGCCGCCGCTCGTCATCACGCTGAATGAGGCGTACCGTTACGCCTTGGACGGAGAAGAGGCGATTGACGGATCGCGATGCTACGTCGTCAGGTATGAGCCCCGAACCTCTGTGCGCGGCCTCGCGCTCGGGCGGGCGTGGATCAACGCGGCCGACTTCACCCTCCGCCGGCTGGAGACCAGGCAGGGCGATCTGCGCGGCGCAATCGTGTCGGCGGAGCAGGTGGACGAGTTCGGACGTGTCGAGGTCGGCGGAGATGCTGTCTGGCTGCCCATGGAAACGCGGATGTTCCAGGCGTACGAGGGGGCTGGCTTCAGAACGCCCATCCACCGCACGATCACCGTGGCGCGCTACGACGTCAATAGCCCCGCCTTCGAGGAGCGAAGACAGGCCGCACTTTCGTCGGACAACGTCATGTTGCGGGAGACACCGGACGGCCTCCGTTATCTCGTACGGCACGGGGCTGACAACAGCCGCGCGGTGGAATCATCCGCCAGCCACAGTATCCGGAGCGTGATTGGCGGCCTGCTGATCGATCCGAACCTCTCGGCGCCGTTGCCATTCGCCGGAATCAATTACGTGAACCTGAATCTCTTCAACAAGGGCGGCCAGCTCAACGTCTTCTTCGGTGGCGCGTACGGCCAGGCGTCCTGGAGCGTGCCGGCGATCGCGGGAACGAGGTGGCAGGTGCACGGCGACGGGGTCGGCATTGCGTTTCGATACAGCGACCGCGTCTTCCGCGGCGGGCGCGAGCAGTACTCTGAGAACCTCATGCAGCGGCCGGCGAAGCTCTCAATCGGTGTGCTGCGACCACTTACGCCACGCCTCCGCGTCACGTTCGACTACGAGCTCAACATTACGGCGCTGGGCAGGACCGCCGCGACCGCGAGTCTGTTTCGTTTGCCCCCGACGGTCGTTAACCACGGTGTGGTGGTCGCGATTGATGCTCAACGCGGCGCGTGGGGCGCTCGCGGCTGGTGGAATCCCGCACGGCGGCAGGCATGGGGACTGTGGGGTTTGCCGGGGGCGTTCAATGCGGCCACCCGCGATTACCAGCGATACGGCGCGACGATCAGCCGCACCCTCGCGCTACGCACGGCGGTGAGCTCCCGTGTCGAGCTGGCATGGATGGCGGGGCACGACCTCGATCGCTTCAGCCGGTACGGGGTCGACAGCTTCGACAACACGCTTCACGGCTATCCAACCGCATCAATCCGTTACGACCACGGCGCGCTTCTTCGGAGCGCAACGGCATGGTCCTGGCACGGATGGCGGATCGACGTGTTTGGAGACATGGCGCTCGTTCGCGATCCAGGCTGGGGGCCTCGCCCGCGGGGCTATCCTGGCGTCGGCGCCGGCCTCGAATCGGCCGGTCCCTTTCGCTCGCTGTGGTCGGTCGAGTGGGGTTACGGGTTTCAGGGGCGTCGGCAGGACGGCGGACGAGGCACACAGGCGGCGCGAATCATCGTGTACCGCGGGTTTTGAGCCGGTGTAGGATCGGGGGGTTCGATGACGAAGGGCATCTTCGCGTTGGCGGCGACCGTGGCGTTCACGATGACGACGCTTGCCGCGCAGACGCCGACGTTCCGCACGGGCATCGACCTCACCACCTTCGGCGTCACCGTCGTCGACAAGAAGGGCGAGTTCCTCGCCGATCTGACGGCTGAAGACTTTGAGGTCACCGAAGACGGCCAGAAGCAGACGGTGAAGTACTTCGCACGCGGCACCGATCTGGAGAGCGGCCCGGAGATGCACGTCGGCCTGCTGTTCGATACCAGCGGCAGCATGACGGAAGACATCAAGCTGTCGCGCTCCGCCGCCGTCAAGTTCCTCAACACCCTCAGCGAAGCCAAGGACATGACGCTCGTCGACTTCGCCACCGAGGTACGCGTGGCGAAGTACGGCCAGAAGGATTTCGCCCGGATGGTGGAACGGATCCGCGGGCGCACGCCCGACGGCAACACGGCGCTGTACGACGCGATGGGCGTGTACCTGGATGGCGCATCCGAAGATGACGGGCGCAAGATCCTCGTGCTCTACACCGACGGCGGCGACACGCGCAGCACGATTAGCTTTGGCGACCTGATGACGCTGATCCGCGCGTCGGATGCGACGGTCTACTCGGTAGGCTTCCTCGAGCACTCGCGCGGCAGGATCGAGGAACGCGCGCGCCTCAGCCAGATGGCCGAAGCCACCGGCGGCCAGGCGTTTTTCCCGACGTCCATGAAGGACATCGATGCCGCGTACGAAAAAGTCGTGGCCCAGATCCGCGCGCAATACAGCCTCGCGTATTCGTCCACGAACACAAAGCAGGATGGCGCGTGGCGCAAGGTTGAGATCAAGGTCACCAGGCCGGATCTCAAGGGCATGAAGGTCCTCAGTCGGCGCGGCTACTTCGCTCCCTATCAGGAACCTCCGTCAAAAACCAAATAAACGCCCAACTCCCAACCTCCAACTCCCAAGAAGATGCGACGTGTACTCCCCTTGGGAGTTGGGAATTGCTAGATGGGAGTTACTCCTTGGGAATTGGGAGTTGTCACGTGGTACGATCATGGTTTCGCTACGCCATGATCGAGCGCGCAGTCTAGCCATGCCGTCAGTTCACGATCGCTTCAGCCTCGTCAGCGACTTCGAGGTGGCCGGCGACCAGGTGCGGGCGATCCCCGAGCTCATCGAGGGATTGAACCGCGGCGATCGGCACCAGGTGCTGCTTGGCGTCACCGGCTCCGGCAAGACGTTCACGATGGCGCAGGTGATTGCCTCGGTGAACCGGCCAACGCTCGTCATGGCGCACAACAAGACGCTCGCGGCGCAGCTCTACCAGGAATTCAAGCGCTTCTTTCCGACTAACGCCGTCGAATACTTCGTCAGCTACTACGACTACTACCAGCCGGAGGCGTACGTCCCCGCCACGGACTCGTACATCGAGAAGGAAGCAACGATCAACGACGAGATTGACCGCATGCGCCTCTCGGCGACGCGGTCGCTCTTCGAGCGCCGCGACGTCATCATCGTCGCCAGCGTGTCGTGTATCTACGGTCTCGGATCGCCCGAGGCTTACTACGGCATGCTGCTGCCGCTCGAGGTCGGCCAGCGGATCGATCGCGATCAGATCCTGCGCAAGCTCGTCGAGATCCAGTACGAGCGCAACGACACGGAGTTCGGGCGTGGCACCTTCCGCGTGCGGGGCGACATCGTCGAGGTCGTGCCGTCGTACGAAGAACATGCGCTGCGCATCGGGTTGTTCGGCGACGAGGTCGACGAGCTCGCATGGTTCGATGCGCTCACCGGCAAGGTCATTCGCCGGCTCGACAAGATTGCCGTGTATCCCAAGTCGCATTTCGTCACGTCGCGCGATCGCACGAAAGTCGCGGTAGAGACGATCAAGCAGGAGCTCGAGTGGTTTCGCGGGCAGCTCGAATCGGAAGGGAAGCTCCTCGAGGCGCAGCGTCTCCATCAGCGGACGATGTTCGACCTCGAGATGATCAAAGAAATCGGGTACTGCCACGGGATCGAGAACTACGCGCGCCACTTGACCGGGCGCATGCCGGGTGACCCGCCTCCAACGTTGCTCGACTACCTGCCGGAGGATGCGTTGGTGATCGTCGACGAGAGCCACCAGACCGTGCCGCAGACGCGCGGCATGTATGCCGGCGATCGATCGCGCAAGGAGGTCCTTGTCGCGTACGGTTTCCGGCTGCCATCGGCGCTCGATAACCGTCCGCTGAACTTCGCGGAGTGGGAAGAGCGGGTGCACCAGGTGGTGTTCGTCTCCGCGACGCCTGGCCCGTACGAGCTCTCCAAGGCGGGCGGTGTCGTGGTGGAGCAGGTGATTCGGCCGACCGGCCTCATGGATCCGCCGATCGAAGTGCGGCCCGTCCGCGGGCAGGTGGACGATCTGTTGAAGGAGATTCGCGATCGCGCGGCGCGCAAGGAGCGCGTGCTGGTGACCACGCTCACGAAACGGATGGCGGAAGACCTGACCACCTATTACCAGGAACTGGGCGTCAAAGTCCGCTACCTCCATTCGGACATCGACACGCTCGAGCGCATCGAGATCCTGCGTGATCTTCGTCGCGGGACGTTCGACGTGCTGGTCGGTATCAACCTCCTGCGGGAAGGGCTCGACCTGCCGGAAGTCTCTCTGGTCGCTATTCTCGACGCCGACAAGGAGGGCTTTCTCCGTTCGAGCGGCTCGCTGATCCAGACTTCCGGACGAGCTGCGCGAAACGTCAGCGGGCGCGTCATCATGTACGCCGAAACGATGACGGCATCGATGAAGTCGGCGATTTCAGAGACCGAGCGGCGCCGCGCGCTCCAGGCGGCCTACAACGAGGAGCACGGGATCACGCCGGAGTCGGTGGTGCGGGCGATCGAGGATGTGATGTCGAGCGTGTACGAGCGCGACTATTCGACGGCGCCGGCGATCCGGGAGCCTCACGACCACTTCCGGACGCAGGCCGAGATCGATGCGGAGATCGCGCGGCTCGAGGTGGAGATGAAGAGCGCCGCCGCGAACCTCGACTTCGAGCGCGCCGCCTCGATCCGCGATACCGTGAAATCGCTGCGCAGCCGGGAGCTGGGGCTGACGAGCCTTCCGGCTGGGCGGTGATGTGGTGCTGAGCCTTCTCGAAAACTGGATCAAAGGCGCCGTTCTCGAGGTCCAGGAGTACCTCCGTCTGCAGGTGGCGACGATGCGCGCCATCGTTTCTCGCCCGTTCTATTTTCATGACGTCGTCGAGCAGTTCGATCAGATCGGCATCGGGTCGCTCACTGTGGTACTGCTCACCGGGTTTTTCACGGGTGCGGTGCTGGCGCTGCAGAGCGGCATTACCCTCGATCAGTTTGGCGCGCGGCCGTTTGTCGGCCGCCTGGTCAGCGCCTCGATGATCAAGGAGCTCGGTCCCGTGCTCACGGGCCTGATGCTCGCCGGGCGCATCGGGTCGGGAATCGCCGCCGAGCTCGGGTCGATGGTCGTCACCGATCAGATTAACGCGCTGCGCGCGCTCGGGACGGATCCGGTGCGCAAGCTCGTGGTGCCGCGCGTGCTCGCGGGATTTTTCATGGCCCCCGTGTTGACGGTGATCGCCGACACAGTGGGCATCCTTGGCGGCTGGATTATCGCCGTATACCAGCTCCGCGTGGCGTCGGGCCTCTACTGGACGTCGATCACCGAGGCTTTGTACCTCCAGGACGTCTGGATGGGCATCATCAAGCCGTTCTTCCTCGGCTACGTCATCGTGACGATTGGCTGTCACGTGGGACTGCGGACCAAGGGCGGCACACAGGGCGTTGGGCGTGCGACGACCAACGCGGTGGTGGCTGCGTCGGTCGCGGTGATCGCGGTCGATTTCTTCGTGACGCGCCTCTTGTTTACGCTGTTGTATTGATGGCCACCGACACCAGCCCGAGAACCGTGCTCGAACAGCGTTCCTCGCACGACGGGCCCGCCGTCGTCTTCGACAAGGTGTCGCTGGCGTTCGACGAGAATGTCGTGCTGGAAGACGTGAGCTTTTCCCTGTTGCCAGGACACACCAAGATCATCCTGGGCGCGAGCGGATCGGGGAAGTCGACGATTTTGAAGCTCATCGTGGGCCTGCTCAAGCCCGATGCCGGCCAGATCTGGGTGCATGGCGCGCGCGTGGACAACATGTCCGAGAGCGAGATGATGAAGGTCCGCGATCATCTTGGGATGGTCTTCCAGGAGGGCGCCCTGTTCGATTCGCTCACCGTCGCGGAAAACGTTGGCTATAAGCTTTACGAGGAGACCGACATGCCGCTGGATGGGGTGCGCCGCCGCGTCGAGGAGGTGCTGGGGTTCGTCCGGCTGACGGAGTACATCGACAGCATGCCGTCGGCGTTGTCAGGCGGACAGCGCCGCCGCGTCGCGATCGCCCGCGCGATGGCGTACAAGCCGCCGACGCTGCTCTACGACGAAGCGACCACTGGACTCGATCCGATTACCGCGACGACCGTCGACGAAGAGATCATCAAGCTGCGGGACCTCGAGAACGTCAGCTCGATCGTCGTGACGCACCAGCTGCGCGACGCGTTTCTCGTGGCGACGCACGAGGCGGTGCGCGAGGGTGCAAAGATTGAGATTGTGTCGGCCGACCCGAAGAAATGCGACGAGGCCGAGTTCATCATGTTGAAAGATGGAGGGGTCCTGTTCGAGGGAAACGCGGCGGAGCTCCGCGCCTCGACCGATCCCTACATCCGGACCTTCCTGTCATAGAGGATGTAAGCAATGCCGCGCACGCGTTCGTTGGCCTGGTCGGAGTTGAAGATCGGACTGGTCGCCGTTATCGCCCTCGTGATTGCCTCTTTCCTCATCTTCATGGTGAGCGGATCGGGGGGCTTTTTCTGGCAGCGCTATTCGATCAAAGCCGTGTTCCCGAACATCGCGGGCCTGAAAGAGGGCGCGCCGGTCCGGATCGCCGGCGTGGAAGTCGGCTCGGTGACGGAGCTCGACTTCGTCGGCGACAAGGTGGAAGTGACGATGGAGGTCAGCAAAGAGCAGCAGCCGCGGATCACCGACCAATCGACCGCCGCGCTGGGGTCGGTGTCGCTGCTCGGCGAGGGCGCCGTCGACATCACCCCCAATAGCAACGGCACGCCGATTCCAGAGTGGGGTTACGTGCGCAGCGGCCGCGCGCCTGGTTCGCTGGCGACGGCGGCCGAGGAGGCGACCAGAGGGCTGGAGCAGACGACGGCGCTCCTGCAGGACATCCGGCAGGGGAAGGGCACGCTCGGGAAGTTCGTCACCGACGACTCGCTCTATCGCGAGTTGCAAAGTTTCGCCGACGCTGCGGAATCGGTGACACGGGGTCTGACTGAAGGCCGCGGCACCCTGGGCCGCCTGGCGACCAACCCCGCGGCGGCCCAGTCGCTGGAGCGTTCGCTTGCCAATCTCGAAATGGTGACGGCCCGGATTCGCAACGGCGAGGGAAGCCTCGGGCGGCTGGTCAACGACGATGCGTTCAGCAAGTCGGTGACGTCCGCCACCACGAATCTTGATGCGATCACCGGACGCATCAACAAGGGCGAAGGCACGGCCGGAAAGCTGGTGACCGACTCGGAGTTGTACAACCGTCTCAACTCGATGGCGGATCGTCTCGACAAGCTGACGGCATCCCTCAACCAGGGCGAAGGCACCGCCGGCCAGTTGCTGCACGACAAGCAGTTGTATGAGAACATGAATGGTGCTGTGACCGAGGTGCGTGGACTCGTGAAGGATATCCGCGCCGATCCGAAAAAGTACTTGAACGTGAGAGTGAGTATCTTCTGATGGCGAAAGACGAGGGTCTCGGCGCGGGCGCCGTACTGCTGGCGTTCATCGCCGGCGCCGTGGCGGGTGCGGCGGTGGCATTGCTGTACGCGCCGGCGACAGGCGATGACACACGCGAGTACCTCGGCCAGCGCGCACGCGAGGGGCGCGAAAAGGTGGTTGACGCCGCGCGCCAGTTCAGGGCGGCAGCGGAGCCGGAGTCGTGACCAACCTGTTCCTGGGCATCATCGCCGTCGCCGTCGTCGTGATGGCCGTGATACAGGTTGCGGCCATCGTCTTCGCGATGTCGGCCGCGCGCCGAATCGGCCGGGCGGCCGATCGGATCGAACAGGATCTGCGCCCAGTCGTCCACAATCTGCAGAACATCACTGCGGATGCCGCGCGGGCGGCCAACCTTGCGGCGATGCAGATGGAGCGAGCCGACCGCATGTTTGCGGACGTGAGCCGTCGCGCCGAGCAGGTGATGGCCGCCGTGCCCAATCTCCTTGGCCCGGCGGGCAGGGGATTGGCCTTCCTGAATGGGCTGAAAGCGGCACTTTCCGCGATCCAGGAGTTGCGCCGGACATCGCGCCGGGGCGCCGGGCATTCCGAGGAAGAAGACGCTCTGTTCATCGGTTAGAAGGGAATAACCCGGATCCCCGATCTCTGATCCCCGATCCCTACCATCACGCCAGCTCTTGATTGACGCCAGCCATCGCTGGTGATACAAGTCGCTCGTACATTCCATTGCAGGGGGAACCATGACGCTTACGATTCATCGGTTGCGTGGTATCGCCCTCGCTGCGGTGCTGGTGCTGGCACCAGCCGTGGCAACGGCCCAGGACTCAAAGTCGGCGACGTCGGTCACGGAGCTCGTCAAGATGCTCGACTCGATGAAGCTCGATAGCTTCGCCGTCAAGGGAGGGTCGCCCAACGAGTATGTCGGGGTACTCTATTTCCCCGGCAGCCAGCTGCTCGTTGTCACCGCGAAGTTCGACACGCCGTGGCGCGCCGATTCGCTCCTCGATCAGAAGAACTACCGCGACGTCTACATTGAATTGAACAGCGCTTCGCTGCCGCAGAGTAAGATGTTCGTCTCGGATCTTGGTGCCAACGGCCTGCGGTTCAAGAAGGACGGTAGCGTCTACGACACGGTCGACGTCGGAGGGAAGACTTACAACTTCGACGGTGACTGGAAGAAGGCGAAGATTACCGAGGACGACTATTCGAAGACGTATTCCTCATCCGACCAGCAATACATGCAGATGATCCAGATGCTGCTGGCGGGGCTCAAGAAGCCCTCGTAACCGGCGCTCCGGCGCTACTGTGCGAGGCACCAAAAAGGGCAGCCCTCCGGGGCTGCCCTTTTTGCGTCTGGATATGAACCACTGCCTCTTGTTTCATGTGACGACTGCGAAAAGGACACCTGTGACGGCTTAGTGCGCCGCCCGGACGCTCTCCGCCAGACGCCGGATTCCCTCGTTGATCTCCGTCGGCGACAGCGCGCAAAACGGCAGGCGGAGGAATCGCTCGCCACCTCCTTCAGGGAAGAAGGCCAGCCCGTCAGCAAGGTTGAGCCCTCGCGCGGCAGCCTGTGCTCGTACTGCAGTCGTGAGCACTCCGTCCGGGAGCATCAGCGACACGAAGAACCCACCCTCAGGGCGAGTCGGTATCGCGTCAGGCATGCACGCGTCGAGACTGGCGAGGCACGCCTCGAGACGTGGGGCGTACAGCCTTTTCAGGTGCTCGATCTGGGGCAAGAGCAATCCTCGGCGACACCATTCGAGTGTGATTCCCTGCGCGAGGTAGCCAGGGGAGATGTAGGTATCCTCCGCCACCTTGGCGAGAGCGCTTATCAGCGCCGCCTCTCCAATCATGAAGCCGGTGCGCACGCCTGGAGCAATGAGCTTTGTAAAGGAGCTCATATGGAGCGTGCGATCCGGCCCGAGTTCGTAAAGCGTCGGCTCCTCATTGCCGCGATACCGAAGCAGGCGGTACGGTGCGTCCTCGACGAGCAGGAAGCCGTGACGCCTCGCGAGCTCCACGATATGCCGGCGCTTGGCTCCCGAGCACGTCACGCCGGCCGGATTCTGGAAGTCCGGGATGACGTAGAAAAATTTCGGCACGCGCCTCGTCAGCGCGCGCTCGAGCGCTCCGATGTCGGGACCGTCAGCCTCGAGAGGAATGCCGACCACGTTCGCATGGTGGCGGCGAAGCAACGCGATGGTGCGGTCGTACGTAGGCGCTTCGGTAAATACAGCGTCACCCTTCTCCAACAGGTGCAGGCAGAGAAACTCGATCAGCTGCAGTGACCCGTTGCCGGTCAGGATGTGGCCAGGGCTCACGCCCTGCCAGTTGGCGAGCCATTCGCGGAGCGGCAGAAAGCCGGCCGAAGGCCCGTACTGCAGCATCGCCGGCCCGTTCGTCTTCAGAGCTTCACGCGCCGCGTCGACCAGGTCGTCGATCGGAAATGACTCATTCGCGGGGACGCCGCGAGTGAAATTGATTGTGGGGGCGTATTCGCTCATTCTCGGTTGTCCGGCGGCTCGCTACGCAGTCCTCGACATGCAAACGGCTGATCGCACATTGACGCTCGCGGAGAGGCGGCGAGCTCCTGAAGCCCCGCTGCGTTGTGCCATCTTATTATGGGATTAGCGGTGGCTGAAGGAGCTCGTGGAGTTACAATTTGCGACGGGTTGCGTCCGGGCTTCGAAGCCAGACCGGTACTCACCTTCTCGCAGGTTCCGGAAGACTGTTTGACAACACACTGGGGGGTGCAGATTGGCAAGCGAAGATCGGGATAAATCAGAGCTGTCGGTTTCGCGCCGCGCGTTCCTGAAGGGAGGCGCCATCGCGACGGGCGCGCTCTCTGCTGCGCTGATTCCCGCCGTTGGCGAAGCGCAGCTTCCTGACGCCGTCGAACCGGATCCGCGACACTCAAACGTTGCGCTGAACGTTAACGGCGTCGCGTATCGGAAAGACATTCCCAATCACACGACGCTGCTCCAGTTCCTGCGCGAGGACCTGAAGCTTACCGGGACGAAGATGGGGTGCGACCGGCTGCAATGCGGCGCATGTACCGTCATCCTCAATGGCCGCAACGTCTACTCGTGCACGACGCTGGCCGTCGAAGTGACGGGAGGCGAGGTCCTGACGGTCGAGGGCCTTGCCGCAGACGACAAGCTGCATCCGATCCAGCAGGCGTTCATCGAGCACAGCGGCTTCCAGTGCGGCTTCTGCACGCCGGGCCAGATGATGAGCACGAAGGTCTTCCTCGATCGGACACCGAACCCGACGGAGGACCAGGCGCGCCTCGCGTTGAGCGGCAACATGTGCCGATGCGCCGCGTACAAAAAGATTCTTGAATCCGTCATGGCCGCGTCCCGTCTGATGCGCGCGTAGAGGTCACGATGGCTCAGCAGAACACAATCGCCGGTGGCCCCCTGAACGTCGTCGGCAAGCGAGGCCCGAACATCGACGCGGTCGAGCGCGTCACCGGCCGAGCAAAGTACACGGGCGACATCGACCTTCCCGGGATGCTGGTGGCGCGGGTGCTGCGCAGCACGCGGCCACACGCGAACATCACCGGCATCGATACCAGCAAGGCGGAGGCAGTTCCGGGCGTCCGCGCCGTGATCACGTACAAGGACGCGCCCAAGGTCATGATTTTTGGCAGCCGTCAGTACGCGCTGAATGATCGCGTCCGCTTCCAGGGCGAGGCGGTCGCGGCGCTCGCGGCCGTCGACGCGGAAACGGCTGATAAGGCCATGAAACTCATTGCGGTTCAGTACGAACCGTTGCCGTTCGTGCTCGATCCTGAAGAGGCGCTCAAGCCCGGCGCGCCGCAGCTCTTTCAAGACGGCAACCTCGAAGGGCAGCCGCGAACGCTCACGCGGGGAGACGTCGAACAGGGCCTGAGGGAATCTGACAAGGTCATCGAGCGTGTCTACCACTGCCCGACGATGTGGAGCGGTGGGATGGAGCCGCGCGCGTGCGTGGCGCAGTGGGATGGGGATCACCTGACGCTGTGGGCATCGACGCAGGCCCCGTTCCGCGTGCACGGCAGCCTCACGGCAATGTTCAACGTGCCCGATGCGAACGTGCGCGTCATTTCGAGCTACGTCGGCGGCGGCTTCGGTACAAAGAGCGCGCCGCACACCGACGAAGCGCTCGCGGCGATGCTGGCGCGGAAGGCGCGGCTCCCCGTGAAGCTGCAGTACACGCGCGAGGAAGAGATTCTCGATTCCAACACGCGGTTCGAGACCCGGATCTACGTGAGAGTCGGCGTCAAGAACGACATGACGCTGCACGCAATGGATGTGAAGGCGTACATCAACCAGGGGGCGTACCACACGCGCCTGGGTGGTCTCGGTACCCAGTCCACGCACATGTACAAGTCGCCCAACCTGCGCACGGTCCAGTACCGCGTGCACACCAACGTTCCGAACACCGGCCCGACGCGCGGCGTTGGTGACCCGCAGGAGACGTTCGCCATCGAGTCGGCGATGGACGAGGCCGCCATCGAAATGGGTTGGGATCCCATGGAGTTCCGCCTGAAGAACATCAAGCGGAACGGCGACCCGATTGCGCGCGGCGCGAGCGGGACCGAAGACGGCCGCCTCGTCGCGCAGGTGCTCGACAAGTGCATCCAGGAAGGTGCCTCGCGCATCCAGTGGAATCGCCGCAATGCCGTCGCCGGCTCTCCGACTGGACCGATGGCACGGGGGATTGGGATCGCGTGCACGGAACGCGGAGGCGGCGCTGGACTTGCCGGCGCCTCAGTCAAGGTCAACCTCGATGGTTCGGCCCATGTCTTCTTCGCGTCGACAGACATCGGCCAGGGCAGTCGCACGACGCTTGCGATGATTGCGAGCGAGGTGCTCGGCATACCGCTGTCGATGTTCAGGACGACGGCGGGCGATACCGAGGTCGCACCGTATGACGGCGGCAGTTATGGGAACCGGACGCTCCAGGGCACAGGACGCGCCGTCGAAGTTGCCGCCCGCGCGTGCCTGCAGCAGATTCTCGCGGCTGCGGGCCCGGTGTTGAACAACGCGGCGCCTGCGGATCTCGAGATTCGCGATTCCGTCATTCGGGTGACAGCAGACCCATCTCGCCAGGTGAAGCTCGCCGAGGTGATGCAGCGGCGAGGCCGCAGCGTCAGCGGCGACGGCGCGACTGCCGCGCTGCAGACCGGCATCGACGTCGAGCGCACATCGGGCGCGCACTTCGTCGAAGTGGAAGTCGACAAGGAGACCGGCAAGGTTCACATCCTCAAGTACATCTCGGCGCATGACGTGGGTCGTCCCATCAACGTGACCATTGTCGAAAACCAGATAGAGGGAGGCACGATCCAGGGACTGGCGCTGACGCAGGGCGAGGAGATGCGCTTCGATGAGCGGACCGGCAGCTGCCTCACTGGGAGCTTCGTCGATTTGAAGCCGCCGACCGCGCTCGATTTCGATCCGCGGGTGATTGAGGCGGTCATCGTGCCGAACGAAGGCACGACGGGCCCGTTCGGTGGCAAGGGGCTTGGCGAGAACCCGTGTCACCCGGGGATGGCCGCAGTGGCCAACGCGATCTACAACGCGATCGGCGTGCGTCTCCGCGAAGTGCCGTTTACCCGCGCGAAAATCCTGCGCGCGTTGAACGAGCCGCGGCCGGGCGCGAGCCGCACCGTTTAGCAGGGAGCGAGACCATGATGGATAACTTCATCTACATCCGGCCCGCGACCCTCAAGGACGCTGCGTCCCAATTGGGGAAGGAGCACGGCAAGATCGCGGTGATCGCCGGCGGCACCGACCTCCTCGGCGAGATGAAAGACAATCTCGCGGCTCCCGAGCGCCTGGTGTCGATCAGACACCTCGCAGATCTCCAGGGAGTTCGGGCATCAGCGGGCGGACTGCGCATCGGCGCCGCGACGCTGCTCGCGGACGTCGTCGAGAACCCGATGGTCCAGGAGCGGACCCCGCTGCTCGCGATGGCCGCCGGCAAGATCGGGACGCCGCAAATCCGCAACATGGGCACGATCGGCGGCAACTTGTGTCAGCGCCCGCGGTGCTGGTACTACCGGAACAAGTTTCCCTGCTACAAGCATGGCGGTAACACCTGCTTCTCGGCGGCGGGCGAAAACGACTATCACGCGATTCTGCAGGGAGGACCCTCATACATCGTTCACCCGTCCGATGCGGCACCCGCCCTCGTCGCGCTTGGCGCGACGGCGCGCATCTCGAGCGGCTCACGGGAACGGATGGTCCCGATGGAGAAATTCTTCGTGACCCCCCGCGAGGATGTCCGCCGGGAAAACGTGTTGCTGCCGAACGAGATCCTGACGGCCATCGACGTGCCAAACGCCCCTGCAGGATCGAAGGCGATCTATATCAAGGAGATGGTGCGTGAGGTCTGGGATTTCGCGCTCTGCAGCGTCGCCGCCATGGTCACCGTCAAGGACGGTGTCGTGACCGAGGCGCGCATCGTTCTCGGCGGCGTCGCGCCCGTCCCTTACCGGGCAGCCAAAGCGGAGGCGGCGTTGACGGGCAAGCCGCTGAACGAGTTGAGCGCCGCGGCGGCAGGCGTGGCCGCGGTCGATGGTGCACGGCCGCTCGCGAAGAACGCGTACAAGGTGCCGCTGACACAGGCGATCGTAAAGAGGGCGCTGCTCTCGCTCGCGTAGATGCTGACCACACCCGTCGACCTCGCAGCGCTGCTCGTCGAGTCGCCCCGGGCGTTCAACGAATACCGCGCGGCGCACCCGGACGAGGCGATCACGCTGCAAGGTGTGAACCTCGAGGGCTGCGATCTCGCGGGCGCCGACCTGCATGGCGCGAATCTGTTCGAAGCCAACCTCGCGTGGAGCAATCTCGCGGGCGTCAACTTCGAGGGCGCGGATCTGCGGCGGTCCTGGCTCGAAGGCTGCAATCTCGTGGGCTCTCGCTTCGACGGCGCACAGATGGATTACGCCAATCTCCGCAGCTCGAAGCTGCGCGGAGCAACCTTCCGCGGGGCCACGCTGCGGTGGGGGACCTTTCAGCACAGCGATCTCCGGGATGCGATCTTTGATGGGGCGAACCTGCGCCGTGTGGTGTTCTGCGATGCGGACCTGACGGGCGCCGCGTTCAAGGACGCCAACTTCGCCGAAGCCGATCTGCGCTGGGCAAATTATCAGATCGACACCATTGAGTCCGACCTTTCGGGCGCGACCATTCGATAGGTCGGCGCTGACATGACGTCCGTCTCGCGTCGCTTCGTGATGCAATAGCGGACAACCTTCGGTGGACGGGGAGCGAAGGTTGGTGGACGCGGGTCTTGTGGATTGGTGGGCCTTCCTCGGCCTGGGCCGGCGCCACTAGCGGAAGCGGAGGTAACGTGCACCCAATCGCTCGAACGTGGCACGATCCGCTCCGACGACGTCAGCATTAAGCGAGTCGGCGGTAGCCACGAGCCATGCGTCATTGTCGCCCATCCGGCCCGATGCGCGACGCTGCAGCAGGGCGCACCGCCGCGCCTGTGCGAAGTGCAATCCTTGAATCGCAAACCGTTGCAATGACGCGAACGCTGCGGCTTCGTCGGCCGCGCCTTCCAACACCTCTTCTACGCTGACGATCGAGATCACGAGCTGACGACCACGCAGCGAGGGAAGGAACTTGCGCGCAGGGCCGTTCTTGTGCTGCGTGACGCGCATGCATGGCTCGAAGCCGTGGGATGACCGAGTTCGACAATCAGTACAGCATGAGGAGCCAGAGGCTCACGACGACGCCTTCGGCACGAGCAGCGGCCGGCCCGGCGCCGCCGGCGGCCGGGCAGGAGGCGCGTACCATCGTTCCTTCGGCACCACCTTGCTGTCGCGTGGATCTCCCTCGTATGCGGGCGTCATGATCTGCACGCCGTACTCGTTGAAGACATCGAGGATGTTGCGGTGCAGCTCTGAGTACAGCAGACGCACGCGCTCGGCCCTGTTGCTGTACACGTTGAGCTCGTAGACGACGTTGAACGTGGCGAGCGCGAGCTGCAGCACGAAGGGCGGGTGGTCCGGCAGCAGCCCGGGCGTGCGCGAGGCAGCCTCGAGCAGCATCGCCTCGACTTGTCGCCAGGGCGTCTCGTACCCGACTCCCACAGTCGTGTGCAAAATGAGGCCACGGTTCCTGGCCATCGTGCTGAAGTTCACGACGTCCGAGGTCACGCTCGTCGCGTTTGGAATGATGACCTCTTCGTTTTTGGGCGTGCGGAGGTGCGTCGCGAGCAGTCGCATCTCGATGACTTCGCCGACGTGTTCGCCGATTTTGACCCTGTCACCGAGCTTGAAGGCGCGACGATACGTCATGCTGTACCCGGCGATGAGATTGCCTATCAGAGACGACGAGCCGAGTGAAATGACGACGCCGATGAACACCGAGATGCCTTTGAAGGCGTCGGTCTCCGATCCGGGAATGTACGGGTACGCCACGACGAGCGCGAACGCGACGATCAGCACCCGTACGAGTCGATACGTCGGCAGCGCCCACTCCGCATCGAAGTGCTGCAGCTTCACCCTGCCGGTGGCGACGCTGTCGAAAAAGAGCGCAACCAGTTTCAGCACGTAGCGCGTCACGACGAACAGACACGCGAGAAACGCAACATCCGGGACGATCCAGGCAAGAGCCAGAACCATCTGCCGCAGCGGTTCGATCGCGATGGCGAACAGCTGCGTCGCCGTCCCCCGTGTCCAGGGAAACAGCCCGAGCGTGTATCGGAGATGGACCAGCGCCATGAGGAGGATGGCGATCCCCGTCGCAAAACGGAGGAGTCCCGAGAACAACTGCCAGACGTGCTCGGCCTTGACGATGGGAAAACTCAGGATGGTGAGATCGTGAATCCGTCCTCTGTACTTCCGCTCGACACCTTCTTGGAGTCGTCGGCCAATCCGGACTACGAGGTAGATGGCGCCGAGCAGAACCAGCGTCGCTCCAAAGGCGAAGAGGCCGTGCCGCAACAGCACGGCCGGCTCGCGGTCCTTCCGGTACGCATCGATGGCTTCCGCGATCTTTGCGCTGAACACCTGCGCCATCAGGCGACGGTTTGCCGATTCGAGGGAGGCATCCTCGTCGGTCACTGCCATGATTCGACTGCCGCCCGCCAGAATCCATGTCGCTCCAGACTGGTCCTCGACGGTCATCGACGAGGTGGCGATCGCCTTGTTCGCTGCGACCGACCTGATCCGATCTGCGATCTCTCCTGCGCGACGTACGGCGGGATAGGCCGAGACGCCCCGGACGACGAAGAGCGGCTGGCCGTCGACGATGACGGTCGCTTGTCGTGTGTCTGAACCGGCTTTGGCATCGACTCCGTCGGCGGATGCCAGACTCTGGATACTCTGGCCGAAGACGGGGCTCGTCGCCCAGAGAGTCACGAGGACGACCAGCGACCAAATGCTGCGCGAGGTGTGTTTCATGACGGGCGGCAATGAGCGCAGACGGTTGTGTGCACCCGGACGATGGGCGTTGGTCAGCAGGATCAGCAGCAAGACGAAGAGCGAGTGGCGCGCGGGCCACCCGCTCGACCCTGGGGGTCCGGTTATCGCTTGCCGCCTGTTGCGGTTGGCGTTTCCCGAAGACGCTGAATGTCTTCCGGACCCACGGCGTACGGGTTGCCGCCGAGCGCGTTCGAGATCGACGTAATCGCCCGCTGCGCGCGCACGCTGTTCCCTGCGTCGTCGAGCGGTGGGGAGATGACGGCGATGCCGAACTTACCGGGCGACACCGCAATGATCCCACCGCCGACCCCGCTCTTGCCCGGCAGCCCCGTCTGGTACAGCCATTTGCCGGAATCGTCATACAGCCCCGCGGTCGCCATCACGGCCAGGATCCCGGGCACGTTCTTCTGGTCGATCACCTGCTTACCCGTAAGCGGGTTCCTGCCGCCTGCGGCGAGCGTGGCGGCCATCGTCGCGAGATCGTTCGCATTGACGCCGACCGCGCACTGCCGTGTGTAGAGATCGACGGCCTGCTGCCAGTTGGTCTTGATGTAGCCGTAGGCGTACATCAACGCCCCGATGGCCTGGTTGCGCTGATTGGTGTCTGCCTCGGACTTGTAGACGTCCTGGAGCACGCTCAGCGGCCGGCCCGCGGCGGCGCTATACATTCCGATGATCTTCCGCCAGACCTCGTCGGGCGTCGCCCCTTGAACCATACTTGTCGCGGAGATGGCTCCGGGATTGACGAGCGGGTTCATTTCGGGTGCACCGGTGCCTACGACGGTCTTGACCGCTTCGACCGCAATGATCGAGTTGAACCGTGCGCCGGTCGCATCCACGCCGATACGCTTCTCGATCGAGTCAGGGCCTTGCTCCTGGACGACCTCGGCCATCGTGAAGACCTTGGAGATTGACTGAATCGACACCTCTGTCTTGACGTCACCGGCCGTGTACACCTTGCCGTCGGCGGTGACCAGGACGATCCCGAACAGGTTCGGGTCCACTTTGGCCAGCGCGGGAATGTAGTCGGCGTTCTTACCTTCCTTCAGTGTCTTGAACTGATTGAACGCGTTGTTGACCGCGGTTTGCGGATCGGTTGCCGTCGCTTGCTGGGCGAAGAGCGCGAGCCCGCCGACAAGGGCGATGGTCATCGTGGTCGGCAGCCAGGCTCTCTGCCGGAACAACAGCACTTTCTGCTTCATGTCTACTCTCCTGTTACTTTGATTCCTTCTCGCCGCCGAATCGGGCGGTCACTTGACGTTCGCTTTCTCCCATGCCCGAACCCGCTGTCGCGCGGCATCGAAGATCCGCTCATAGTTGCCTTTGCGAATCTTGAAGCTCGCGTCGCTTGTCAGCCGGCTCCAGATCGGGTCCCACATGTCGTACACGGCGTAGTACGCACGTGCGTCTGCAGGCGCCACCGTGTCGGTGCCGAACAGGAATCGATCCGGATACTTGTTGAGCATGCCGGCCACGCGAGCGATCGATTCCGGTGAGGCCACGGCATACTTGGCCACCTCGTCCCATGAAATGTCGAAGTTCACGTGGCTGAACTCCTGGTCGGTCAGCATCGTCTCGACCATCTCTACTTGCGCCGGATGCCGAACCGCTGCTCCCGGCGAGGCTTGCACAGGGCGGACGACGCGCCCGAGGCCGATATGGGCCCAGATGACCGTCGTCCTCGGATGTCGTGTGAGAAGCGCCTTCATCTGCGTGAGGTAAGCGGGCTCGTCGTCTGGCTTTGCGAAGGGCACGTCGATGTCGTTGTGGATGAGAAGGACGAGACCGACGTCGGCCGCGAAGTCGAAGATGCGATCGAGCGCCGGATTGGTCAGGCTCGCCGCGTCTCCAGCGACCTTCGCTGAGACGAACTCCTTATGAATGGTGAATTCGCCGATGCCCGAGAACACGCCTGGATACATCTGCAGCACGCGACGAATGTGATCGACCGCGTACATGTCGGCCGGGTTGAATCCGGTGATCATCGGGTCGAAGCGTGCCTGTTCCTGTTTCGACAGCGACAAATAGACGCTCGCGATGTAGGCGTCGGTGAACGAGTAGTAATAGAGCGGAGCGTCGCTCTGCAGGTAGTACGTCGGCGCGAAGTCGCCCGAGTTGGCGTACGACCATTCCTGCTGCAGCGGGATGCCGAAGAGCGCCGATCGGCCGACGCGGCCTCCCATGATGTGAAGGAACTGGTGGATGTCGATGCCCCGTTGCACGTAGTTCGTCAGGTGGAAGTGCGAATCGTTGAACTCGTAGGCTGGCGGAATGGGCTGCGCCTGCGGCGTTGGCGCTGACAGAGTCAACGTCAGCGCGAGAACCGCCGCCTCACACATTAAGGTCCGCAACGGGACTGCGTGGAATTTCTTCGTCATCGGACGCACTCGACGGACCGTGCAACCGCGCTGCCAGTGCGCCGTCGTCAGAAATGAGGCAGGCGGTCGAATTCGGACCGATTCGAAATCAGGAGTGACAGCGAACCGTGAGTGCTCACAACATCCCGTCTCGTCGGACGGGCGAGATGGGCTTCGATGAACTGGGTAAGAGCAGAGGCGCTCGGTGTCGCTCCCTCAGCTCCGACATAGCTGCGCGATCCTGATGCTCCAGGCTACCCGCCCGCCGAACCCAGTCTGATACCGCGGACGCTGAAGGGTCCGAGGGCGATTCCAACGGCGGTCACTATTGCAAGGACGCCGACCGCCTGAGCGGTCGGCAGCGTCTTTGTGCAATTGAAACAGCCAGTTCATAACGACCTCGTCGACTCCAGCGTCCGTACTTCAACCGGCGTCACCCACGTTCGTGGAGCCGGTTGACACGAAGAGCAAGACCTCCCGCGAGTCCAAACAGCCCGAGCAGTCCGATTCCCTGAAGCGGGCTCGCTGTCTTGGGCAGCGTCTCCGGAAGGGTTCCTGTTGTGGCGACCGGTGTCTCCTCCTGCCGCGTCTCCACCCTGGGCGTGGGCGTCTGCTGAATTTCGGGAGGAGCTATCCGCTCGACGACGGCGACTTCGACTGGTGGAGGAACGACCGGCACCACTCTGAAGGACAAGGCGCTCAGTTCACGAAGATTGTCCAAGCGGTCGTGCGTTTCCTTCTCGAGTCTTCCATTGATTTCGACCCAGTGGCCGAGCAGCGCGTCGCTCATGCCTACTTTGTGGGTCTTGTCCAGGTCGAACGCTCGTTGGTCGATCGTGGCGCTACATCTCCCGTCTGGCACGCTGTCGATCGGACCAGGGACCGGGTTCGCCAGAATGTACTGGTCTTTGTGGTCCGCGTCGCGGAGCTGCAAACATCCCGCGACGGTAACCATGCCGCTTTCCTCCGGCGGTAGTATCTGCGCGCGGGCAACAGTGGGCGCACCACACGTCAACACAACAGCCATCACTGCGCCACATACATGTCGAACAGTCATCTTGTTACCTCTCCTCTCCTCTTGCCGAAGGAAGGGTGCAACACGAAGACCGCGACGCCGGGCCGAAATACGCTCGAGCACTACGGACGATTCCTGTAGGGTGGAATGCTCAAGCGAGCGCGTCATGTGCGGGCCGCACATCGCGACATGCCGTGATCGTCGCGACAAGCGGCCGTGGCGGGCGTGCGCGGCTTCCTGTTCGCTGGACGACCCCTGCGCTGAAATCGTGGTGTACGTTGACAGCCCTTAGTAGAGCCGCTTCGAGTGGAGGTGATACAGCCGCGCGCGGTTGTGGACGCAGCTCGCCACGCTGGCGAATCCACGTCTGAGCAGCTGTTGCGAGCTGTCGGGTTTGATGCTATCGTCACATTCTCCGCTGAGTTTTTCGCCGGCCGATTTTTCAACCCACTCCTGCGTGCGCGTGCTGACCCTGCTACAGGTGTCGCCACGTGGGCTGTTGAAGGAGTGCGCCGGGCCACTCACGGTGAACGGGAGAACAAGTGCTGGTCAAGCGCGTCGTGGCGGTGGTGCTCGTGACTCTGGCGTCGGTGGCGCCGAGCCAGGCGCAGTCGTTCGGGCGAAACAGAGTGCGCTACGAGAATTTCGATTTTCAGATTCTCCAGACGCCGCACTTCGATATCTATTACGACTCCTCGGATCGCGAAGCCGTGGTGCAGGCGGGCCGGTTGGCCGAGCGCTGGTACGACCGCCTCTCGCGGAGCCTCGATCACACGTTCACCGAGCGTCAGCCGATCGTGCTGTACGCGAGCCACGCGCAGTTCACGCAAACCAATGTCGTTCCGAATAGGCTCGGCGACGGCATCGGCGGCGTCACCGAGCACGAGAAAGGACGCGTCGTCCTGCCGTTTGCCGCCGGTCTCGGCGAAACGGATCACGTGCTCGGACACGAGCTGGTCCACGCCTTTCAGCGAGACATCCTGAAGCGGGGCGGGCGGCCGATGTCGACGCTGCCGCTCTGGTTCGTTGAAGGCATGGCGGAATATCTGTCCGTCGGCACGATCGATACGAATACCGCGATGTGGCTGCGCGATTCGGTCGAGCAGGATTCGCTGCCGCGTCTCGATCAACTCGACGATCCCTCCTTCTTCCCCTATCGATACGGGCAGGCCTTGTGGGTGTATCTCGCCACACGATTCGGTGACGATGTGGTCGCGAAGAGTCTGAGGAGCAAGGCACCGGGAGGCGCCATCGGGGTCCTCGTCGCGGTGACTGGTGTGGACGCCACGTCGTTGTCGTCGGCGTGGCACGAGTTTATTCGCGGAGCTGTCGCGCGACCGCAACGCGGGTCGCCTGAAACATCGGCGGCCACCGTCTTCGGCGGAACGAGCGCAGCACCGGCAACATCGGCGGTCACCGTTCTCGGCGGAAAGAGCGCGGATTCGCGGCTGAGCGTCGGTCCGACGTTGAGCCCGGACGGAAAGGCGATTGCATTCTTCTCCGATCGCAGTCAGTACTCGATTGACATGGTCGTCGCCGACACGCGAACAGGTGTCGTTCGCCGCAAGGTGGTGAAAACCGAAGGCGATGCGCATTTCGAGAGTATCCAGTTCATCGACTCGGCAGGCGCGTGGTCGCCCGATGGCCGGCGGCTGGCGATGGCCGCGCTTTCGGGCGGCGCTCCGGTGCTCACAATCCTCAATGCCGCATCGGGCCGCGTGGAGCGCGAGTTGTCCCTTCGATACGCGGATCAGGTCTTCAGCCCGACGTGGTCGCCCGACGGCAGGCGGATCGCGTTTTCGGTTCTTCACAACGGCTTCCGCGATCTCGACGTCATCGATCTCGAGACAGCCACGGTTCGTTCGCTCACGTCCGATGCGTTTGCTGATCTCCATCCCGCCTGGTCGCCGGATGGCCGGACCATCGCGTTCTCAACCGATCGTTTCACGTCGTCGCTCGAGACGTTGACGTTCGGTGAATTCCGGTTGGCGTCGATCGATGTCGAGTCGGGGAGAATCAGCGAGCTGCCAAGCATTCCCCATGCGAAGAACATCGATCCGCATTGGACCCAGGACGGCGACAGCCTGTATTTCGTCTCCGACGGCGACGGGACGAACAACGTCTATCGGGTCGTCCTGGCAGATGGATCGATCTTCAGAGTCACCGACGTCTCCACGGGTGTCAGCGGGATCACGGCGCTCAGCCCCGCACTTGCCGTGGCAGGATCGGCGAATCAGCTCGCATTCAGCGTCTATCGCCACGGTGCGTACGAAATTCACGTCGTGGACGCCACGGATGGTTCGCGCCTGCTCCCGACGTCAGCTGTTGCGGACACCGTGACGCCTCCTGCGGCCACACCGCCGGAGCGAATGGTCACCGGTGCCGTCAGTCCTCCCACGTTCGGTCTGCAGGACGGTTCACAGTTCACAAGCAAGCCGTATCGACCACGGTTGTCTCTCGATCGCGTGGTGCAGCCGTACCTGACGGCAGGAGGCGGCGGCCATGGAAGTGCCCTGCACGGTGGCGTTGGCCTGTCGTTCGGCGACATGCTGGGCGATCAGAAGGTGCAGACGGCGCTGCAGGTGGGCAAGAGCCGCGACGATTTCGCCTACCAGGTGAGCTATCTGAATATGCGCTCACGCTGGAACTGGGGCGTGTTCACGAGCCAGGTGCCTTGGTTAACCGGCTCGACGATCAGCCACGGCACGCTCGGCGAACCCGAAGTCGTGCGCGAGACTGACGTGCGCAGGGAAGTGCACCGCCGGATCCACGGGGCCGCCGTGTATCCCTTCAGCAGCGCCAAGCGTCTCGAACTCTCCGGAGGCCTGCAGGCCATCGGACTTGGTTCGCAAACCATTACGAGCGCGTACTCGGGCTTCACCGGACGGCTGATGAACCAGACCACGGTCAACAATCCCGCCGACCCGACGCTGTGGCTCGGCGAGAGTCACGCCGCGCTGGTGTACGACACCGCAACGTTTGGCCCAACCAGTCCCATCCTCGGCAGGCGCTATCGATTCGCGGTGGCGCCGACATTCGGCGCGCTGACCTTCA
>DAIRVG010000017.1:59330-62792 GCA_036802945.1 Vicinamibacterales bacterium | reverse complement strand
CGGAAGACGCGCGCGAAGAAGCGCGAGTAGATCAGGTGCAGGATCGCGTGCTCGATGCCGCCGCTGTAGAAGTCGACCGGTAGCCAGTACTTCACCTTTGCGGGATCGAAGGGCTGCTTGTCGTTCCGCGGATCGGCAAAACGGTAGAAATACCAGGAGGAGTCGACGAACGTGTCCATGGTGTCGGTCTCGCGGCGCGCGGGCCCACCGCATTTCGGACACGTCACGTTGACGAACTCGGGGACCTGCGCGAGCGGTGAGTCTCCGCGGCCGGTGAATTGCGCGATCCTCGGCAGTGCCACCGGCAGCTGATCGTCGGGCACCGGCACGATGCCGTCCGTCTCGCAATAGATCATCGGGATCGGGGTGCCCCAGTACCGCTGACGGGAGATACCCCAGTCCTTCAGGCGGTACTGCACTGTGCCCTCGCCGATACCGCGTTGCTTCGCCACGGCAATCATGCGCTTCTGTGCTTCCTCCGATGTGAGGCCGCTGAACTCACCCGACTCGACCGTGCGGCCGTACGCCGCCACCGCTTCGGGCATCGTGTCGGCATCGGGGGTTGCTTCGCCTTCCGGCACGATGACGACCTTGATGGGCAGATTGAACTTGCGGGCAAACTCGAAGTCGCGCTGATCGTGCGCGGGCACCGCCATGACAGCGCCCGTGCCGTAGTCGCCCAGTACGAAATTCGCGACCCAGATTGGCACTGGTTTCTGCGTGAACGGGTTGATCGCACGGAACTCAGTATCGAAGCCCTGCTTCTCGATCTCGCCGCTCATGCGCGCCGCGCGATCCTGCGTTCGGAACGTCTGCACATGCTTGCGGAATGCGGCGGAATCAGCCGTCCTCTCGGCGAGCTCCATCACCAGTGGATGTTCGGGACCGAGCAGCACGAAGGTAGCGCCGTAAATCGTGTCAATACGGGTCGTAAACACCTCGATCTGCGTCGAGGAGTCTCCTTCGAGCCCGAAATTGACTCGCGCGCCTTCGGACCGCCCAATCCAGTTCTGCTGCATCGTCAGAACTCTGTCGGGCCACATCTTCAGCTCAACGGTCGCGTCGAGCAGTTCATCGGCGTACGCCGTGATGCGGAAAAACCACTGCTCCAGGTCGCGCGTTTCGACCGGCGTGCCGCAGCGCCAGCAGCCGCCATCAACCACCTGCTCATTGGCGAGGACCGTCTGGTCCTTCGGGCACCAGTTGACCGACGAGCGCCGCCGGTAAGCCAGGTCGCGCTCGAACATGCGGACGAACAGCCACTGGTTCCACTTGTAGTACTCCGGGTCGCAAGTGGCGAACTCGCGCTCCCATGCGTAGCTGATGCCGAGGCGCTGGAGCTGCCCCTTCATGTGCGCAATGTTGGCGCGTGTCGACTCCTCGGGATGGATGCCGTCCTTGATTGCGGCATTCTCAGCGGGAAGGCCGAATGCGTCCCAGCCAAACGGATGCAGCACGTTGTAGCCGCGCATCCGCTTCGTGCGCGCCATCACGTCGCCGATGATGTAGTTGCGGACGTGGCCTACATGGGCGTGCCCAGACGGATACGCGAACATCTCGAGGCAGTAGTACTTCGGCTTCGACGGATCCTCGACGACTTCAAAGGCCCGGGACGACGCCCAGCGCTCCTGCCACTTCTTGTCGAGTTCCTGGGGACGGTAGTCAGCCATTCAGAATAAGGAATCGGGATCGGGATCCGGGATCCGGAGTCAAGAGACCTGCCTCGATTATATCGTCCACGCCTTGCGGAGATGTGGAAGCACCGCGTCGATCGTCGCGCGGCCGCGCGGCGCGGGACCGCCAGGCGGCGCGCATTGTTCGAGCGTCGTCTCTCCGGCGAGCACGGCGGTCACGACGCGGAGCGACGCCGCAAGGCCGGCGAGATCGTATCCACCCTCCGTGACGGCCACGATGCGGCCGTCGCAGCACTCGTCGGCGACCTCCGCGAGCTGCGCGGTCAGCCGCGCGAATCCGTCCGCCGTCGCGCGCATCCCGCCCAACGGGTCGTCAACAAACGCATCGAAGCCCGCCGAAACAAGAATCAGCTCGGGACGGAACTGCCGAAGCGCTGGCAGTGCGATGCTCGCATAGACGAGGTCGTAGTCCGCGTCGGTCGCGCCCGCTTCGAGCGGAAGGTTGATCGTGAAACCGATCCCCCTGCCGGTCCCGGTGTCACTCGCCGCGCCGGTGCCAGGGTAGTAGGGGTATTGATGCGACGAGACGAACAGGACCGACGGATCGTCATAGAACGCCGCCTGGGTTCCGTTGCCGTGATGGACGTCGAAGTCGACGACGGCGACGCGCTGGAGGCCACTGGCGCGCGCGTGTGCTGCGGCGATCGCGATGTTGTTGAACAGGCAGAAACCCATCGCCCGGTTCCGCTCGGCGTGATGTCCTGGCGGCCGAACCATCGCAAGCGCGCGCCGGCCCCTGCCTCCCAGGACGTCATCCACGGACGCGAGCGCTGCGCCGGCCGCGAGCAGGGCGACCTCGTAGGAATCGGGCGACGTGAAGGTATCGAGGTCGAGCGCGGTCGCGCGCCCTGCCGTCTCCCCGATCAGCGCGATGTACTCGCGCGCGTGGACACGCGCGAGCTCCTCTTCCGTTGCCAGTCGCGGCTCCCGCACGTCCCCGCCGCGCCGGCGGAACTCTGAGGCGACGACCTGCATGACCTCCGCGCGCTCGAGGCGCTCGGGATGCCCGGGCGGCGTGAGGTGATCGGCGAAACGATCGGACGTAACAATTGTGAGACTCACGACGTCATTATCATTGTGTCGTAGGGGCCGGCTTCAGCCGGCCCAGCATCGCCAGGGCGCGACTCTCGAGTCCAGCCAGGCGCCGCTCTAGCTCCTGCCTCGCCGGCTCGAGCTGTTCCTCGGGCGCGCCCTTCGGCACGTCGAGCGGCTCACCAACCGCCAGCGCTACGGTGCTGAACGGCTTGGGGATCTGCGTCCTGTCCCAGCTCCTCGTCGTCCAGTAAGACGAGGCCTCGAGGTGAAACGGCAGCACTGGATTCCCGGTCGCCCGCGCGAGCCAGATCGCCCCCGGCTGCGCGACGCGCGCCGGCCCGCGAGGGCCATCGAGGGTGAACCCGGCTGGCCTCCCCTGGTCCATGTCTCGCACGAGCTGCAGGATCGCCTTCCGACCGCCGCGCGTCGTCGATCCGCGCGCCGTCCCGTAGCCGAAGCGCTCGATGATCCGCGCGATCCATTCGCCATCGAAGTTTGCGCTGGTGATGACAACGATGCCGCGACGGCGGAAGTAGTAGGTGGCCGGAAGGATACGGCCGTGCCAAAAAGCCATGACCGGCTGACGGCCGGACGCGAGGATCGCGTCGAGATGATGCAGTCCTTCGACGCGCCAACGCAGCGTGTGGCCAAGCGCGTTGATCAATGGATAGCCGAGGCCCGCGATAATGGCGACTTCGGTGCGCTTGCGCCACGACGCGCGCCACTCGCTCAC
>DAIRVG010000017.1:0-59230 GCA_036802945.1 Vicinamibacterales bacterium | reverse complement strand
CCGCGATAATGGCGACTTCGGTGCGCTTGCGCCACGACGCGCGCCACTCGCTCACGCGCAAATCCCAAAACCCAAACCCCAAAACCCAAACCCCAATTCCAGTGGCCTTTGGATTTGGGATTTGGGATTTGGGATTTGGGAGTTGTCGCTACATTCCATTGTATTGGGGACCCCCACCACCCTCCGGCGGCACCCAGGTGATTACCTGGTAAGGATCCATGATGTCGCACGTCTTGCAGTGCACGCAGTTCGACGCATTGATCTGCAGACGCGGCGTGCCGTCGGGGTCCTGGATGATCTCGTAGACGTTTGCCGGGCAGAATCGCACGCACGGGTGACCGTATTCCGGTCCGCAAATCGAGCTGCAGACGTCCGTGTGCACGAGAAGGTGCGGCGGCTGATCCTCGTCGTGCGACGTGCCCGAATAGTGCACGTTGGTTACCTTGTCGAACGTCAGGCGGCGATCGATGGTCGTGGCGTTGCTCGCGGCCGTTGGCGCGAACTGTGTTGAGCCGTAGTACCACGCGAGCGTCTTCATCCGCTCGTGACCCGGATGGCCGTGCAGGTCCTCCGGCAGCCAGCCCTTGGTCACGACGGACAGTCCGGCGAATGCAAGTCCCGGGAGGAGCCCATAGCCAAACGCCTGATGGACGTTGCGAACCGGATAGAGCTCCGCTTTTACGGAACTGTTGTCGATGCGATCCTGATAAGTCTTCATCGTCGCGAGGGACGTGTCGCCCTTGCGCACCGCCTCGAACGCGGTTTCGGCCGCCAGCATGCCGGTCCGCATCGCCAGGTGAATCCCCTTGAGGCGCATCGAATTCATGTAGCCGCCGGCGTCACCGGCGATCAGCCCGCCGTCCATGAAGACCTGCGGAATTGTGTTCCATCCCCCTTCCGGCAACGCCTTGGCGCCGTACCGAATCATGTGACCGCCCTCGAGCAGCTTCGATACGAACGGATGCTGCTTGAAGCGATTGAACGCCATGTGCGGATCGAACAGGGGATCCTTGTAGTCGAGCCCGACCACGAAGCCGAGCGACACCTGGCCGTCAGGCATGGCGTAGATGAAGCCTCCGCCAAACTCTTCGTGCCGCAGGGGGTAACCCAGCGTGTGAATGACGGTGCCCGACTCGAGGCGATTGCTCGGGATCTCCCAGAGCTCCTTGAGGCCGAGCGCGAACTGCGGCGGCTCCGCGTGGCGGCCGAGCGGCAGTCGGCGCATCAGCTCCTTGGTCAGGTTGCCGCGCACGCCGTCGCAGAAGATCGTCACCTTCGCCAGGATGTCGACGCCCGGCTCGAAGGTCGCCTTCTGCTCTCCGTGCTTCCCGATGCCGCGATCGCCGGTGCGCACGCCAACGACGCGCGCGCCATCCATGAGAATGTCCTGTCCGGAGAAGCCGGTGAAGAAGTCGATGCCTGCCGCCTCGACCTGCGTCGTCAGCCAGCGCACGAACAGGTTGAGCGAGATGATCGAATTGCCGTGGTTCTTCAACGGCGGAGGGATGATTGGCAACGGGAGCTTGCCCGACTGCGTGAGGACGTAGACATCCTCGTCATGGACGTCGGCGACCAGGGGCGCACCCTTTTCGCGGAAATCTGGAATTAAATCGCGAAGGGCGGAGGGATCCAGGATCGCGCCGGAGAGGATGTGCGCTCCCGCCTCACGTGCTTTCTCCAGCACCGCAATCGACAGCGGCTCGCCGCCCTGCTGTTCCTGAAGCTGCGAGAGCCGAAGCGCGGCAGACAGTCCAGCCGGACCGCCGCCGACGATCAGGACATCGACTTCAAGAGTTTCGCGGACCATCAGTCTTAACCACGAAGATCACGAAATACGACGAAGGTCACGAGCACCAAACATATTATTTTCGTGTTCTTCGTAGGCTTTCGTGAACTTCGTGGTTATTTTTTCTCGAGTTCCGCGATCAGCGCGGGCGCGATCTCGAACAGATCGCCGACGATGCCGTAGTCGGCAACCTCGAAGATTGGCGCTTCGGCGTCCTTGTTAATCGCGACGATCGTTCTCGCGCCCTTCATGCCGACCAGGTGCTGAATGGCTCCGGAGATCCCGAGTGCCACGTAGAGCTTCGGTGCCACCGTCTGACCGGAGCTGCCGATCTGGCGCTCCATCGGCAGCCATCCGTTGTCGCAGATCGGGCGCGACGCCGCCACCTCGGCATCCATTGCCTTGGCGAGCTTCTCCGCCAGCGAAATGTTGTCCTGCGACTTGATGCCGCGACCCACCGCGACGATGCGCTCGGCCTGCGCAAGATCGACCGCCTGCTTGGCTTCGCGAAATGGCGCCTCTGGCTTCTGGCGAATCGAGGAGGAATCGATCTGCACGTCCACCTTCCTCACCGCCGCCGAACCGCCCTTCAGCGCCGCATCAGCCCTCAGTGCCCCGATCTGCATCGTCACCAGTGCCGGCGGCCCCCCTTGCGGCTTCACTTGCGCCGCAAGCTTTCCCTGGAACATCGGGCGTGTGAAAGTGGCGTCCGCGCCGGTGCCCACGATACCCGTCACGTCAGTAATGAGCGGCTTGCGAAGTCGCGCGGCCAGCAGCGGCGCGAAATCGCGCGTCTGGTAAGTATGCGGCAGGAGAACGAAAGTCGGGGAGGTCGACTCGATCAATGCGCGACAGGCGGCAGCGTACGCGTCCGGAGTGTAGGGATCGAGCGCGGGGTGCTCCGCGACGAGCACCTCGGACACGGCGGCGGACGCCAGCTCCTGGGCGACGTCTCCGGTTCCGGCGCCAAGCACGGCGATTGTGATCGGCATGCCGCCCGCGAGCTGCTGCGCAGTACCTGCCAGCTGCTGCGCAGCTGCGACGGACTCCCACGTCGCCCGATTAAGCTTACCCTCGCGTTGTTCGGCGATCACAAGAATCACAGGGCCCTCGCCTCTTCGCGGAGCCGGCGCACCAGCTCTTTGGCGGCGTCGGCTGGCGAGCCCGTGATCATCTGGGTCTGCTTGCTCCTCGTCGGGACCGCGAGGCCGACGATCTGCTGCGACGGTTGAAGACCGTCGGGTAGCGACGCTTTCCGGATCTCTTTTTTCTTGGCCGCCATGATGCCCTTGAGCGTGGCGTAGCGGAGCTGGTTGATACCGCTCTGGATCGTCAGCAGCGCCGGCAGCGGCATCGCAATCCACTGGAACCAGCCGCCCTCGAGCTCGCGCTTGACGCGCAGGGCGTTGTTCTCGATCTGCACGTCCATGATGATCGTGGACGAGGGAATGCCCAGCCGCTCGGCGAGGATCACGCCAGTCTGGCCGTGTCCCTGGTCATCGGACTGCAGCCCGGTCAGCACCAGGTCGAACGTCTCATCCTTCATCGCAGCCGCAAGCGCGTCGGCGAGTACGAACGCATCGGCGGCGCCCAGACTGTCGTCCTGGACGTGAATCGCGCGGTCCGCCCCACGCGCGAGCGCCTCGCGAATCACGGTCTGCACGCGCGCCGGACCCGCGGAGCAGACGACCACCTCGCCGCTGTGCTTCTCACGCAGCCGGAGCGCTTCTTCCAGCGCATACGCGTCGGGCTCGTTCATCTCGTAGCTGACGTCCTGCTCGCGAATCCACGTCTTCTGATCATTCAGACGCGGCTGCCACTCGCGGGTGGGTACTTGCTTGATACAGACGGCGATCTTCATGTCTCTAAATTGTCACTGAGACAAGCCACGGAGACACGGAACCACGGAGAGCGTTGTGGACAATAACCCTCCGTGTCTCCGCGTCTCCGTGGCCCGTCTCTGCAGATTACCCTTCGAATTTCTTGAACATCAGAGCCGCGTTCGTGCCGCCGAAGCCGAAGGAGTTCGACAGCGCGTAGCGGATCGGCATCTGCCGGCTCGTGTGGGGCACGTAGTCGAGATCGCAATCGGGATCCGGCTCGTCGAGGTTGATCGTGGGCGGCACGATCTGATGACGCACGGCGAGGGCGGTGATCCCCGCCTCGAGGCCGCCGGCGGCCCCGAGCAGGTGACCGGTCATCGACTTGGTCGAGGAGATGGCCAGCTTGTACGCGTGATCGCCGAAGCAATTCTTGATGGCGAGCGTCTCCAGCCTGTCGTTGTATGGGGTCGACGTGCCGTGCGCGTTGATGTAGTCCACGTCCTCGGGCGCGATGCCGGCCTTCCGGATCGCGTTGGCCATGACGCGCCGGCCACCATCGCCGTCTTCCGATGGCGCGGTCATGTGATACGCATCGGCCGACATCCCGTAGCCGACGATTTCGGCGTAAATCGGCGCACCGCGACGCCGCGCGTGCTCCAGTTCTTCGAGGACGATGACGCCCGCGCCCTCGCCGATGATGAAGCCGTCACGATTCTTGTCGAAGGGACGACACGCGCGTTCGGGTTCGTCGTTGCGCGTCGAGAGCGCGCGAAGCGCGGCAAAACCTCCGACCCCCATCGGAGTGATCGCCGCCTCACTGCCCCCGGCGATCATCGCATCGGCGTCGCAGCGCCGGATGATCTCGTAGGCGTCGCCGATCGCGTGCGCCGAGGCGGAGCAGGCGGTGCATGTGGCTGAATTCGGCCCTTTGGCGCCAAAACGAATCGACACCTGGCCGGCTGCAAGGTTGATGATGGCAGAGGGAATGAAGAACGGTGAAATCTTCCGGGGGCCGCCTTCGAGCAGCGCCTTGTGCTCGCGCTCGATGGTGGTGAAGCCGCCGATGCCCGACGCGATGTAGACCCCGATCGCGTCTGCGTTCTCGGGCGTCACCTCCAGCTTCGAATCGTCCATCGCGAATTGCGCGGCCGCGACAGCGTACTGGATGAAGACGTCCATCTTCTTGACGTCTTTCTTGTCGATGAACTGCAGCGGGTCGAATCCCTTGACCTCGCCCGCAATCTGCGCGGCAAAAGCGCTCGCGTCGAATTTGGTAATCCGGTGGACACCGCTCGTGCCCGCCACCAGCGCGTCCCAGTTCGCCTTGGTGCCGATGCCGAGCGATGACACCAGCCCGATGCCGGTGATGACGACTCGCCTGTTCAAAATCCCTCCGTGGGCCTTACTTCTTCGTCTTCGCGTGCGCCTCGATGTAGTCGACGGCTTCCTTGACGCGGGTGATCTTTTCGGCGTCCTCGTCAGGGATCTCGATCCCGAATTCCTCTTCGAACGCCATCACGAGCTCCACCGTGTCGAGCGAGTCGGCACCGAGGTCGTCCACGAACGAGGCATCCGGCGTCACTTCCTCCTCATCCACCCCGAGCTGCTCCACGATGATGCTCTTCACCTTGTCTGAAACTGCCATTCTGCCTCCTACATGTACATCCCGCCGTTGACGGCAAGGACCTGACCTGTAATATACGACGCCTCATCTGAGGCAAGAAAACAAACCGCCGCGGCCACATCAGCCGTCGTGCCGAGCCGTCCGAGCGGAACCTGCGCCGCCCAGTCCACCTGCGCCTTCTCGGTCAACGCCTTCGTCATGTCGGTCTCGATCAGACCGGGCGCGACGACGTTGACGGTGATACTCCGCGACGCGAGCTCGCGCGCCAGCGCCTTGCTGAACCCGATCAGGCCGGCCTTGGACGCAGCGTAGTTCGCCTGACCGGCATTGCCCGTCTGACCGACGACCGAGCTGATGTTGACGATCCGGCCGCTACGCTGCTTCAGCATCGGCTTGAGGACCGCCTGACTGCAGACGAACGCGGACGTCAGGTTCGTCGCGATCACCTGGTCCCAGTCGTCCCGCTTCATCCGCAGCATCAGCTGGTCGCGCGTAATGCCGGCGTTGTTGACGAGGATGTCGATGCGGCCGTGACGTTCGAGCACCGTGGCGATCATTGCCTCGATCGAACCTGCGTCGGTCACCTCGAGAGACGCCACCTCGGCCTGCTTCCCCGCCGCATGGATCTCCGTCACCGTCGACGCCGCGTTGTCACCACGGGCCGCCGCCACCACGCGCGCGCCACGCGACGCAAGCATGGTTGCCACGGTACGCCCGATGCCTCGCGACGCTCCGGTCACGATCGCCACTTTACCGGACAGATCGATCATTGAATCCGCAAGTTCGAAGGTGAAAGTGCAACGTGCACAGCAAGTGGTCAGTAGCCTGACGTACTTTGAACTTACTTTGCACTTTGAACTTTGAACCTTCCACTTGCAGAGATCTCCTCGAGAGCGGCCAGGTCTTCTGGCGCCGCGAAGTTGAATACGGCTGCTTCCTTGTGGATCTTCTTGACGAGACCGCTGAGCACCGTTCCCGGGCCCACCTCAACATACGTGGTGACGCCTTCCGACGCAAGACGGCGGACGACCTGCTCCCAGCGGACGGGCGCGGACACCTGTCTGACGAGCGCGTCGATCGCCGACGCCGCGTCGCGTTTCGGCTCGGCGTCGACGTTGGCCACGACCGGAATACGCGGGTCACGCACGTCAAGGGCGCGAAGCTCGGGCTCGAGCCGCTCTTGCGCCGGCTTCAGCAGCGCGCAGTGAAACGGCGCGCTGACCGCAAGCGGGATCACGCGCTTGGCGCCGAGCGCTTTCGCGCGCTCGCCGGCGCGCGCGACCGCCGCCGTTGTCCCGGCAATCACCACCTGTCCTGCGCCGTTGATGTTCGCAGGGCTGACGACGTCGCCCTCGGCGGCCTCCTGGCAGGCGCGCGTGACCGTCTCGGCATCGAGGCCAAGGATGGCAGCCATCGACCCTGCGCCAACCGGTACGGCCTCCTGCATGTACATACCGCGCCGCCGGACGATACGTACCGCATCCGCAAACGCGATGGTGCCCGCCGCAACGTTGGCCGAGTACTCACCAAGGCTGTGGCCGGCGACGAAAGCCGGGGTGATGCCGCGGGAGGCGAGGACCCGGTACGCCGCGATGCTGACCGTCAGAATCGCCGGCTGCGCATATTCGGTGAGGGTGAGATCGCTCTCGGGACCATCGAAAATCAGCGCGCTCAACGGGCACACTTCGACGTCTGGCTCGAGTGTCGGCCGAAGCGCGGCGTCCGCCTCGTCAAACACTTCGCGCGCTTCGGGGTACGCTTCCACGAGCGTCCGCCCCATACCGACTTTCTGTGAACCTTGTCCCGGAAAAATGAAAGCGATCAATGGTTCGACACCGTTGCGCCCGCGATTTCGCGCTCGACGCGATAGAGGAAGTCGCTGGTCGCGAAGCGATACGCCATCGCGATGGCGTTCCGCACCGCTTTGGCGGACGAGCGTCCATGGCCGACAATCGCGAGGCCGGCGACGCCAAGCAACGGCGCCCCGCCGTACTCCGAATAGTCGACACGACGTCTGAACCGCCGGAACGCACGACGCGACAACAGGTAGCCGACCTGGCTCGAGAACGTCCCCTGGAGCTCGTCGCCGAGCAACGCCTCCACGGTGTCGACAAGCCCTTCGCTCGTCTTGAGCACAACATTGCCGGTGAAACCGTCGCAGACGATCACGTCCGCGACGCCGCTGTAAATCTCCCGCCCTTCGACGTTGCCGATGAAGTTGATTGGGGCCGCTTTGAGCAGCTGATGCGCTTCGCGGGTGAGCTCGTTGCCTTTTGTTTCTTCCTCCCCGATCGAGAGGAGGCCGATACGGGGACGCTCGGCGCCCAGGGCGACCTTCGCGTACACGCCACCCATGACCGCGAACTGTAGAAGATGGTGCGGCCGACACTCGACGTTGGCGCCGGCGTCGAGCAGCACCGCAGGCGTGGCGCGTGTGGGAATCGTGGCGGCAAGGGCGGGCCTGTCGACACCCGGGACCATGCCGAATGCCGCATGTGCGGCCATCACCGTGGCGCCCGTGTGTCCCGCGCTGAAGAGCGCCTCGGCTTCGTGGCGCGCAACCAGATCGGCCGCTACACGGATCGACGCGCGGGGTTTGCGCCGGAGCGCGGCGGTCGGCGCCTCGGACATGTCGATGACGTCCGGCGCGTCTACGATCGCCAGCCTGAGGTGACGCCAGTCAGGATGACCGCTCAGGGCCTCCTCGATGGCACTCGGGACCCCGGCAAGGGAGATCTGGACATCCAGGTGGCGGGCAGCCGCCACGGCGCCGTCAACGATCGCCGACGGTGCATGGTCGCCGCCCATGGCATCTACGGCCAGGCGAATCATTGGTGATTTGTGATTACTGATTGGTGATTCGTGATTATTCGTGGGCACCGGGCCTGTCACGAATCACAAATCGCAAATCGCGAATCACGAATGGCGTTATTCCTCGTCGACCGCCCGAACCTGCCGCTGCCTGTAGTAGCCACAATGCGGGCATATGCGGTGGGGGGCCTTCGGCTCATGGCACTGCGGACAAAGGCTGGTGGCGGCCGCGACAAGCGCGTCGTGGGTGCGCCGCTTCGAGGTCCGCGTCTTCGAGTGTCGACGTTTTGGATTAGGCATCTTGGTTCTCTATGTTTCGCGGCCTTTCAGTGCCTTGAGCGCCGCCAGCCGCGCATCTTCCCATACCGGCGCGCAATCGCAGGTGCCGATGTTCAGGTTCGTGCCGCACTGCGCGCACAGGCCCTTGCAGCCCTCCAGGCACAGCGGTTTCATCGGCAGGGCCAGGTAGAACTGCTCGCGCATCAACTCGTTCAGATCGATCTGGTCCTCGCTGTAGTAACTGGTCTCGAGATCGTTCTCCTCGATCTCCCGCTCCGCCTCGGTCGATGCCTGGGTTGACGGCAAGTACCGCTGGTCGAACGCCGCATCGATCGGAAAGCGATACGGCTCGAGACAGCGGCTGCACGACAGTTCCAGCTCGGTCCGCACGCGACCCACGAGGCGGAACTTGTCCTTGTCCTTGTGGATGTCGAACTCGAGCTCGACCGGCACCACGATCAGGTACGCATCGAGGTCGCCGCCCAACTCCGGCGGCTGGAACGTACGGGCGAAATGACCGACCGGCTGACGATAGCGCGTGAGATCGAGGTGCATGCGACCCCTCTCGCGAAAGTTGCGCGAAAGGCAGACCGATAATTATAGCTGATTCCACGCCATAGGCCCGATCCACGGCTTGGGAATGAACAGCCGCTCATAGAGCGCCACCGCGAAGCGGTCCGTCATGCCGGCGAGGAAGTCGCGTGTCGCGACGTCGAGCCCGTCGGCCTCGATGATGCGGGTGTCGAGGAACTCGTCAGGACGCTCCCGCACCTTCTCCCAGAGGCCGCTCAGGATCCCTGTTGTCTTCTTGAACTCCGCCGTGGCTTCTCCGTTCTCGTAGACCGCGTCGAACAGAAAGCTCCGCATCGCCAGCGTCGCCTCCAGCACCGGATCGCTCATTCGGATCTGGGTCAGACCACCCTTCTGTGTCTCAGTGACCACGTCCTTGACCATGCACGCGATGCGCGCCGAGGAGCTCGCGCCAAGCCTGCCGACGGCATCCCGTGGCAGATCCGTCTCCTTCAACATGCCCGCCCTCACCGCATCGTCAATGTCGTGATTGACGTAGGCGATCAGATCCGCGACCCGCATGATCTGCCCTTCGAGCGTGGCGGCGCGCTGCGACTCATCCACGCCGACCGGCGAGCCGTCTTTCCCCTTGGAGTGACGGCCGATGCCATCGCGAACCTCGAACGTCAGGTTAAGGCCGCGCCCATCGTTCTCGAGGACGTCCACGACGCGAAGGCTCTGCTCATAGTGCCGGAAGCCTCCTGGCACGAGCGAATCGAGCACGCGCTCACCGGTGTGGCCGAACGGCGTGTGCCCAAGGTCGTGACCGAGCGCAATGGCTTCGGTCAACTCCTCGTGCAGCTGCAGCACCTTCGCGATCGTGCGCGCGATCTGCGACACCTCGAGCGTGTGTGTCAGGCGTGTTCGGTAGTGATCGCCGGCAGGAGCGAAGAACACCTGAGTCTTGTGTTTCAGCCGCCTGAACGCCTTGCTGT
This sequence comes from Vicinamibacterales bacterium, assembly GCA_036802945.1. Classification (GTDB taxonomy): domain Bacteria; phylum Acidobacteriota; class Vicinamibacteria; order Vicinamibacterales; family UBA2999; genus Gp6-AA40. The sequence continues at coordinate 49,402 of DAIRVG010000017.1, read as the reverse complement.
GGATGATCCGATCACGATCGTGCTGAAACGCCGGACGTACATCGTCCTCGGGCTCCGGCCTGAGACGACCGCGGGTGCCGGCGCTCTTCGCCGCCTGGGGCGCCAGCGTGTCGCGCTCCCGCTGCTCGAGGCCTTCACGGATGGTGGACAACGATGTCCTCCAAAAAGCTCGTGCCATGGGCAAGCGGTCCAACGCCGAAATTGGCCGCCAGAGTCTGCCCAAGGTCGGCAAACGTCTTGCGCGTGCCCAGGTTGGTCCCCGGGCGCACGTGGGGGCCGGCTCCAGCCGGTACGTGCGGGCCGGCTTCAGCCGGCCCGGTGATCAACAGCGGCACATACTCCCGCGAATGATCCGTGCTCGGCGTACTCGGATCGTTGCCATGATCGGCGGTGACGACGAGCAGATCCGATTCACGTACGTTCGGCAGCAGGCGCGACAGGCGCTCGTCGAACTGCTCGAGATTTGCCGCATAGCCACTTACGTCGTTTCGATGGCCGTAGACCGTATCGAAATCAACCAGGTTGACGAAGATGAACCCCTCGTGCACCTCGCGAATCACGTCGTCCAGCCGATCCATCCCCTCTGCGTCGCTGGCTGTGTGAATCGCGCGCGCAATGCCGCGACCCGCGAACAGGTCGTTGACCTTCCCGATGGAGACGACTGGAATCCCGCGCCGCGCCAAGTAATCGAGGAGCGTTTCTCCGGTCGGCTCCAGGGCGTAATCGTGTCGGTTCGCCGTTCTCTTGAAGGCACCGGGGGATCCGATGAAGGGGCGGGCGATGACGCGAGCAACGCCGAGTCCTCGGCCCACGAAATCAAAAGCGATCTCGCAGACGCGGTACTGCTCCCCTATCGGGATCACATCTTCATGCGCAGCAATCTGAAACACGCTGTCGGCCGACGTGTAGATGATCGGCTTGCCGGTGCGTACGTGCTCGGGACCCAGGCGATCGATGATTTCGGTGCCAGAGGCCACGACGTTTCCGATGGTGCCACGCCCGATCCGGCGCTCGAATTCCGCGATCACTTCCGGCGAAAACCCGTTGGGGAACGTTGGAAACGGTCGATCGAGCACGATGCCCATCATCTCCCAGTGGCCGGTTACCGAGTCTTTGCCTGGCGAGGCCTCCGCCATTCGGCCGTATACGCCTCGAGCAGCGGCGTGCGCCTGGCCTCCGAGCGACACAAGCTGCCCGAGGCCGAGGGATCGCAGCGCCGGAACCTTCAACGGGATCTGCCTGGCGATGTTGCCAAGGGTGTTGCTGCCCTCATCACCGTACACCCCTGCATCCGGAAGCTCACCAATCCCGACGCTGTCGAGCACGATAACGATGACGCGGGGAAAAGTAGGGGACATGCGGGGCGGACGAGAAACAGAACATGCGGGGCGGACCCTGCGGGGTCCGCCTAAGCGTGATGCGACGCGAAATAGTTCGCCACCGAGCGTTCGGTGCTGATCGTGGCGATGGCGTGTTTGAACACGAGCTGATCGGCGCCGTTGACCTCGACGATGACGGCGAAGCGATCGAAGTTCTTGATACGGCCGTCGAACTGGCGTCCATCGAGCAGATGAAAGACAACGGGGATGCGATCGCGCCGCGCGTAGTTCAGGAACACATCCTGGATGTTGGGCTGAGCCGACGATGATCGGGGTTCAGTAGCCTGTGCCATCAGCGGACGTCTCCTCGCCTTCGCACACCGCGCGCCTCAAGGGCATCTTCCACGTGTTGACGCGTGTCATCACGCTCGCCAGGGCCGTCAAACCACATAAGATTAGGCTCTTTGCGGAACCAGATCAACTGGCGACGCGCGTAACGCCGGTTCTCCTGGACGATGAGCGCGCGCGTTTCTCCTTCGCCGCGGAGACCTGCGAGCATCTCCATCACCTGTCGATAGACGAGACCACCGAAGGGTCGCGCTTCACGCGGCACGCCTCGCGCCAGTAATCCTCGAACCTCGTCCACGATTCCGCGCGAGAACTGTTCGTCGACGCGGCGGGCCACGCGCTCCGCCGTGAGCGCGGGCGGCAGGCGCAGCGCAATGGCCACGACCTCGCAATCGGCGATCGGCGAAGCCGTTTCGTCGAAATGAGACGTCAGCGTGCGGCCGGTCGTGTAGTACACCTCGAGGGCGCGCACGATGCGCTTGCGGTCCCGCTGCATGATGCGACTGGCGGAGTCCAGGTCGACACGCTGGAGAATGCGGTGGAGGCACTCGACGCCACGGGCGTCAGCGATCCGATTGAGCCGGGCCCGCAGCGCCTCGTCCGCTCCTGGGCCCGGAAACAGGCCACGGGTCAGCGCACGGTAATAAAAGCCGGTGCCGCCCACGAGAATCGGCATTTTGCCGCGGGCGTGGATATCGCGAATGACGTGAGCAGCGTCATGGGCGAATTGAGCGGCAGTGTAGACCTCGGTCGGGTCCGCGATGTCGATGAGGTGATGAGGGATCGCGCGGCGCGCGTCTTCCGGCACCTTGTCAGTGCCGATATCGAAGCCGCGATAAGCTGCCGTCGAGTCGCAGTTGATGATCTCGCCGTCGTAACGCTGAGCCAGCCCGAGCGCGAGGGCGCTCTTGCCGGACGCGGTAGGGCCGAGCACCGCTATGACCTGAGGACGCACGCGTCGATCATATTAGGGCGCGGAGGAGGCGGGGGCACCGGCCCGCCGTGCGTTGCGGCGCGGACCTTGTTAGGTCCGCGAAGCGGCGCGGACCTTCTCAGGTCCGCGTGACGTCATAACATCATGCCGCCCAGAACAGTCTCCAAGGTCATTTACGCCCCTGCGCACGAGATGGGACCACTCACCGTCCGGCAGCCGCTTCCCTCGGAGCAGCTTCCCTACTTCGATCCGTTCGTCCTGCTGCACCATGCCCCGCCAAAGGCCATGACAGGCGGTGCCGGCGTGAGCTGGCATCCCCATCGGGGCTTCGCCCCGGTCAGCTTCATTTTCAAGGGCGGGATCCGGCATCGCGACACGGAGGGGAACGACAAGACCGTGCTGGCCGGCGGGACGCAGTGGATGCATGCGGGACGCGGGATCCTTCACGATGAAACGCCGCTGCCGGGCGAGACAGAGATCATTCAGCTCTGGATCAACTCTCCCGCAAGGCACAAGATGGATGCGCCGTCATACCACCCGCTCACACCCGAAGCGACGCCGGACCATGTGAGCCCTGACCGTCTGGTCACGCTTCACGTCGTTGCCGGCGAGCTTGCGGGTGTGAAGGGCCCGATTCGGACACTGACGCCAATCAACGCGGCGACGATCGACGCGCGGCGCGGCGGACGGATAGACATCGCGCTCCCACCGACTCACAACGCGTTCCTCTACCTGTTGGAAGGCGCAGTCCGCTTTCCCGACGGCACAACGGCATCCGGCCTCCACCAGGCGGTGTTCAGCAACGACGGCGAAGGAATTCGATTCGAGGTACTCGAGGACACCCGCGCGCTGCTCATGTCGGGCGCGCCGATCGGCGAAACGATCGTCAGCCATGGCCCGTTCGTCATGAATACCGAGGAAGAAATTCGGACAGCGTTCCGGGATTACCGCAACGGGCAGATGGGGCTTGTACCTTAGGTAAATTCCCAAATCCCAAATCCCAAATCCCAAGAGAAGCGCGTAGGGCCCTGGAGCGGAAGGCGTAGGTCCAGCTCCAACCGCGCCTTTCAAAGCACGCGGAAGAAGACGTACACGATCAGCGCGGCGAGAAGGAGAAGGAGCCCGAGCTGCTGTGTGCGTGTCGGCATCCCTGCTTACGGGTTGCCGCGCCCGCCGGGCCACGAAGTCACGACTCCTTTCAAGACAATCTCTTTCTGGGAGTCGTAATTCGCCGTTGAATGATGCGCGAAGGATGGAACGGCCAGCCCGATGAGTACGATCGCCGCCAGACACCGACGGAAATAGCTGCTACTCATTGCGGCGAGAGTGCACATTCGGGGGGCTCCCGTTGTCGCTGGCGCTATTGGCGATCCGGATCTTCGTTGTAATAGAAGGTAACGGTAAAGAAAGCCTTGTCTGACGGGTACTCAGGCGGCAGCGGCTCGGTCGGGCTCGACCCGGTGATTGCCCCGACTGCGGCGCGGTTGAATCCCTCGATAACAGAAGGCTGCAGGACGCTCACATCGGTGATCGTCCCATCCTTGTGGATGTTGAACTGCAGCACGACGTGGCCGTGAAACGTCATGGCTGCCTGAGGAATGAACCAGTTGCGCTTCACTTGTGCGATGAAGCGCCGTATCCACGGACCGAATTCCACACCCTTCGTATCGAACTGAATCGCCGCGCCGGGCTGATTGAGTCCGCCCTGCGGGTTGTTGAACGTCTCTTTCTGAACGTACTGCTGAAGATTGCGGAGCGCCTCGCCAAGCGAGCCGCTTGGGCGGGGCTGCGGAGTCGTTTGCGGAGGAGGTCGCCTGAAGCCTTCGTCCGACGGAGGGAGCGCGCGTGCTTCCTGTGACTCGGGCTGCGGCTGGAGCGTTGGTGGGTTCTGATTCTCCTCGCCGCGTGCGACCTCGCGCTCCGCTTCCTCGGCGCGTTCAGATGAGTTGCCGCGCAAGAACGGGAGCGGGTTGTTGGCGGTCGGCGGCTTCTCACGCGACTGCGCGAGGCGATCGGCGTCCGACGACGGGGCGCGCTCGGGAGGCCTCAAGGCCTTGAGATCGACCCGAGGCTGCACGAAGACGAATGTCGGATCCTGCCGCGCTCGCAGCTGCTCCTGGAGCGCGGCGCGACGCCGCGCGAGCTCCTCGGGGCTGACCTGGAAGATGGGCAACCTCGGCACCAGCATGATCGCGAGCAGCACCAGGATGTGAGTGACAATCGAAAATATGACGCCCTCTCGCCGCGAGATGGCGCTTCCGACGAGCAGCTCGTCCTGGTAGCGGTTGTCGATGTCGAAGTGAATCAACGTGTCTGGTCCGACCGAGGATTATAACATTCGCGCAGACAACGACTTACACCGGCTGTTACTTGATCGCTATCGGGATGCAGGAGTCGCTCCACTTGGGCCCGATCCCTTCCCCCTTCCCTCCCCCTATCCCCTTCCCTCTAACTCGTGGGCATCCGCGCTGTATACAAATAGACGATCCCCAGGCTGAGCGGGTCGGCGCGGATGTCGGTAAATCCCGCGCTGCGGAGGGTTTCCACGAACTCGGCCGGCGGTGCAAATGTGCCAACCGAGGCCGGCAGGTAGGAGTATGCAGCGTTGTGGCCCGAGATCGCGCGTCCGACCAGCGGGAGAACATGCGTGAAGTACCAGAGGTACAACGGCCTGATTCCCGGGATGCGCGGGACGCCGAACTCGAGAATCGCCAACCGGCCTCCCGGGCGCAGCACCCGCGCCATCTCCGCGCAGGCCACTTCCGGCTGCTGAACGTTGCGGATGCCGAACGCGACGGTTACGGCGTCCACCGCGTGATCCGCCGCAGGAAGGCGCATCGCGTCGCCACGGAGCAGCGTGATACGAGATGCTTCGCCCGCGGCTCTGACCTTCTGCAACCCGAGCACGAGCATCGCACCAGAGAAGTCAACGCCCACGACGCGCGCCGCACTACTGTCACCAGGTCCTGCCGCGCCGAAGCTCGCTGCGTTCTTCGAGCGAAGGCGGGCTTCCAGAGCTACATCCGCGGTGCCGGTGCAGACATCGAGCAGCGTCTCGATTCCGGTCAGCCGCAGCGATCGGATGGCCGCGGCGCGCCAACGGCGATCGATACCGGCGCTGAGCAGATGATTGAGGAGATCGTACCGGGGCGCGATCGCATCGAACATCCCGGCAATGCGATCGGGAGACTTGTCGGGAGCGGTCGTGATCATGCCTTAACCACGAAGAACACGAACGACACGAAGCTCACGAATTCTTTTGGACGAGTCTTGTGTCGTGACCTTCGAGATCTTCGAGTCATCGTGGTGGCTTTTTTATCCGAGATACAACGATAGCGCCGTCGCGACGAAGTACACGATCCCGACATAGCCATTCAGATCGAACGCCTTCTTCACCTGTGATAAATCATCGTCACTGACCAGCGACTGTTCGTACGTGAGCAGGACCGCGACGATACCGACGCCAACCAAGTACAGCGCGGGCAGATCGGCGACCCGCCAGAGCGCCGCCATCGCGCCGACAGCCGCGACGTGCATGCTGCGCGAGAGGAGAATCGAGCGGCTCACACCGAATCGTGTCGGAATCGAGAACAGGCCATGGCCGCGGTCGAACTCCAGATCCTGACACGCATAGAGAATGTCGAACCCGCCAACCCACAGGCCGATCGCGAGGCCGAGCAGCCACGGTTCTGGGCCTGCCCCGCCGCCGGCCGCAATCCATCCGCCCACCGGCGCCACGGCCATCGCAAGCCCGAGAAATAGCTGAGTGTAGGCCGTATACCGCTTGGCGAGGGAGTACCAGAAGACGATCGCGAGCGCCACGGGCGCGAGTACCAGGCATGCCGTATTCAACCGTGAGGCGCCGTATATGAACAGCACGGACGACACGATGACAAAAACCATGGCTTCCCGGCGGGTCATCGCACCGCGCGGGATCTCGCGCATCGATGTGCGGGGGTTCAGTGCGTCGTGACGCGCATCGACCAGGCGATTGAACCCCATCGCAGCGCTGCGCGCGCTCACCATGCACACGACAATCCACGCGACCTGCGACCAGGAAAAGGGATGATCGCGCCACGCCAGCAGTGCCCCCGTGAGCGCAAACGGCAGCGCGAAGACCGAATGGCTAAAACGGACGAACGAGAGGTATGTGGTGAACTTCGTCATCACGTATCGATACCCAATTCCCAACCTCCAACTCCCAAGACGATCAGTTTCGCACCTTGGGAGTTGGGCGTTGGGAGTTGGACGTTTCGTCGTCGAGCCACACAATCGCGCCTGGCTCGACTCCACCAACCAGGTATTCTTCCACATCGTCGACGCGAACAGGCAGGCGCACGGCGATGAGTTGTGCGCGCTTGCCCTCCTCGATTGTCCCGAACTCGTCGCCGAACCCGAGCGCGCGGGCGCCCTGACGGGTGGCGCTCTCGAGCAGCGATCGCGCCTGCACGCGTGGCGCGATGCGGCGCGCCTCGGCCAGCTCCGAGAAGAGATTCAGATCCCGTACGCTCGCCAGGCTGTCGGTACCGAACGCTACGCTTACGTTCATCGCGTAAAACGCTTCCAGAGGCGGCGGTCCAACACCGACGTACTGGTTGCTGCGGGGGCACGCCACGATCGTCATATCGAGCGAGTGAAGACGATCGAGATCGTCGCCCTCCAGCTGAACGCCATGCACTGCAAGGACGCGACGATCGAGAAAACCGAGGGCATCGAGATACTCCAGCGGGGATGTGCCCGGAGCTCCCCACGTGTCGGTCCAGACCCCCAGCTCCTCGAGCAGCACACGCCATGGGCCCGTCCCGTTTCTGATGAACTCCATCTCCTCGGATGATTCTCCCAGGTGGACGCTGGACACCTGCCCGGGGTGCGCGTCCAGGTCGGCGCGAATCGCGGCAAAGAGCCCTGGCGACACCGAGTACGGCGCGTGCGGCGCGAGGCTGACACGCACCAGGCCGTTCGCCGACGCGGCGGCATCGGCCTTCGCGCGGGCCTCGCGGGTCATTGACTCCGGATCGGGCGCGTTGAACCGCAACAGCTCGTAGAACACCTGCGCCGGTATGCCAGCCTCGTGGAGCAATCGTGCGGTCACCAGCGTGTTGGAAATGTCGCCGACAAGGCCGGTGCCGCTCGCTCTCGCCTCGGCAATTCCCGAACGTGCAGCGTCGACGATCCGTGGATCCTCGGGATCCGGGTACTGGCGACGCGTCGCCACCATCGTGCGAATCCAGTCGATGAATCGCTCCGTTGGAGCGATCACGCCGCGAAGGTAGGACAGCTCCAGGTGCGTGTGCGCGTTGACGAGCGCGGGCATGATGGCGACGTGTCCGAGATCGACGACGCTCGCGTCGATGCGTTCGTGAGGCACTCGACTGGCGCTCGGGGTGGCGACAATGCGACCGTCTCGGACGGTAATGGAACCGTGATGAATGGGTTCGCCGGCAATCGGCAGCACCCATTCGGCGGTGTAGGAGATCATCTGTGATTAGTGATTAGTGACCGGTGATTGGTGATTGACGTTCCGTGACGAATGATTCGTGCCTTCCAACGTCACGAATGGCGAATCACAAATCACTACTCGCCAATGGAGGCGCGCTGGCCCTTCGCGACGCGACTCCTTGCCGGATAGTTGCGAAGCTCCTCAGGCACCGATGCATCGCCATCGGTGCGCGCCGTCGCCAGCGAAAGCATGCGCGGCACGTCGCGCTCGCGGAAGATGGGATCGCCCAGCATTTCGTAGTGCATGTTGCGGCGCTTCGGTGTGAAACCCGCGTCCTCGATGTTAACGACGATCTCGAGTTCGTCCATGCAATAGCTCGCGCCGGCCGCACGGACGACGTTCTCCTCGATCATCACGCTGCCCATGTCGTTGGCGCCGTACGCGAGGCTCAACTGACCGACTTTCCCGCCCTGCGTCACCCACGAGGCCTGCAGATTGTCGAAGTTGTCGAGGACGACGCGCGCGAGCGCGAGCGTGCGGAGGTAGTCCACGCCGGTCGCCTCCGCGCCGCCGCGTTCGGTGTGCTCGGGCTGATAGCTCCACGTGATGAATGCGGTGAAGCCACCGGTCTCGTCCTGCACTTCGCGAAGCCGCATCATGTGCTCGATACGTTCCTCGTCGGTCTCCACGGTGCCGTACATCATCGTGGCGGTTGTGCGCAGCCCTGCCAGATGGGCCTGACGCATCACGCCGAGCCATTCATCGCTCGATGCCTTGCCGTAGCAGTTGAGGAGCTTCCGCACACGATCGACGAGAATCTCCGCGCCTCCGCCGGGAATGCTGTCGAGACCCGCCGCGATCAGCCGCTCGATCACCTCGGGGACAGGAACCTGATTCAATTTCGCAATGTGGAGGACCTCGGGAGGCGACAGCGCGTGCAGCTTGAACGTCGGATACCGCCCCTTCACGGAACGAAACAAATCCTCGTACCACGCAATCGGCAGATCTGGATTGTGGCCCCCCTGCAGCAGCAGCTGGTTGCCGCCGACCGCGATCGTCTCGTCGATCTTGCGGAAGATTTCCTCGAAGCCGAGGACGTAGCCTTCCGACGATCCGACGGGCCGGTAGAATGCGCAGAAGTTGCAGCGCGCGACACATACGTTCGTGTAGTTGACGTTGCGATCGATGATGTAGGTGACGATGCGCCCGGGGTGCTTGCGGGCGCGGATCGTGTCGGCCAGGTGTCCAAGCAGGTGCGTCGGGGCGCGTCGATAGAGCTCGAGCGCCTCGGCGCGATCGACGCGCGCGCCGCCCAAGACCTTGTCCGCAATCTCGTTCACGATCATCTGTTGCGAAGGCACGGAGAAATCCCTATGCTCCCGCTCCGTGTTTCAGAAATGACTCCGTGGCCCGTCTCGTTGAAAAACATCCTAAAAGAATTCCAACTGCCGGCGTTTTGGCGCGAGTCCCAGGTCCGCGGCGTAGTCGAGAAACATCTGCAGCCCTGCCACTTCGTCGGGCCCAAGACCGTACCGCATATTATCCCTTAGGTACACGAGCGCCCGCCGCGTTGCGCTGGCGTCGTCCCCTCCGTACTCTGCGGCGATCGCCTCATACGACGACACGCCTTCCTCCTGCGCGTCCTGCAACAGTTCCACGACTTCTGAGGCAATCGATCCGGTTCGTCCCGTCCACGCCGCATAGACGAAGGGCAGGCCGGTCATGGTGGTCCACTCGGCGCCCAAATCGATCTTCGTGACGGCATGCGACGCCGGATCCCCTTCGAGCGCCGGGTCGCCGATAAGGAGCCCTGCGTCGTAGTCGCGCACCATGGCCGCGAGGTCCGGGCCGTGCGGGACGTACTCCGGCTGAATTCGAAACCGGTGGTGGCACAGAATCTTGATCAGCGTGACCGACGTGCGCGAGCTCGTGTCGAGCGCGATGTGCCGGATCTCTCCGATCGGCCGGCGCGTGAACAGCGCGACCGAGGCCACGGGACCTCTCGAACCGATGCCGACGCCCGGGACGAATCGGTACTGCTCGGATCGCAGGTATTCGATCGACGGCACCAGCCCGAGGTCGACTTCGCCATCGTAGAGGAGCCGCGCGCAGACCGACGGCAGGTCGTAGCGTACTTGCCAGCGTTCCGGCGCGCGATCAAGGGTCCATGTCAGCGGGCGGGCATTGAGGTAGCCCACCGCGCCCATCCGAACTAACCCCTGGCCCGAGCGATCGGAGCGAGTCGAGAGCATCAGGCGATCGGCGCGAAGCGGCCGTCGCGCTCGGCCGGCTCGAACCCTGCCGCCTCGATGTTGCGCCGAACGTCCTCGAGGGGCGCGCGGCGCCGCCCGTCCGGCGCGTCGTCGCTAGCCGTCACGTTGTCGAGATCGTCGGCGCCGAAGGTCAATGCAACCTGGGCAAGCTTTGGGCCGTATCGAAGCCAATCGACCTGGACCGTAGGGATATTTGGCGCAGCCAGCCTGGCGATCGCAACGCTCTTCACGTCGTCATAGCCGGTCGTCGGCCGCATGGCGTTGAGCGTGGAAGGGAGCGGACTGATCGACTGGATGCAGGTGAACTCTTCCTGCAGCTCCGCAGCGCGAAGCACGAGCTTGGTCCGAACATCAGCCTGCGCCTTGTCGATGGTGAGGCGCACCTGCGTGTAGCCAGCCGTGACGAGCCGGCCGAGCGCGTCGTGAAGATTGTCGATGCGATCCAGCGGGATGTGCGCGATGGCGTCAAGGCCCGCGGAGCGCAGGCGCTCGAGGACGCCCGCAACGCCCAGGCCTGCGACACCGGCAAGCCGTTCGACATCCGCCCACGAAAATCCCGACACCGCGCGGTCCGTCGCCACTGCCCGCGCCGTCTCCACGGCACTGAGGGCGATGTCCAGCGTCCCAGGTTCGCCTGTAATCCGAATCTCGCGCGCCGCGGCGGTTGCGGCATCGGTGAACGGCTTGTCGAACGGGCACAGCGCGACGCGCAGATACGTGACTTGCGATCCATGCAGGCTGCGGCGCACCGTGTCGGCCATCATCCCGAGAGGGAGAATGTCGGGTGTCGCAGCAAGATGCGCCAGATCCTCCATGGTCAGCCGGTCACCCGCGCTGACCCGGTCCATCAGGTCGTCGAATGGCGAAGACGCGGTCACAGTTGAATCCTCTGGGTCTCTGTAGCGAACCCACTTTCCATCTTCTCCGCTACGCGCGTCGCCAGCGCCAGCGCGTCGCGGCCGTCACGTCCCGTCACCCCAGGCGAACGGCCGGTACGAACGGCGTCGACGAAATCCTCGAGCTCCCGGCGCAATGGCTCCTCGTGGGGAACGTCTACCTTGCCGCCGTGGATGATCGGGCGCGCGCCGCCCTGCACGAGGCGGTACACCTCGAGCTCCTGGGCCGCGAAGTCGATCGACACGTACGCGTCCTTCTGAAAGAACCGCGCCTTGCGGACGCGCTCGCGGCTGATGCGGCTTGCCGTGAGGTTTGCGATGCAGCCTGACGCAAACCGGAGGCGCGCATTCGCAATGTCCGCTTTGGGCGTGAGCACGTTGACGCCAACCGCTTCAACCGATGTCAGTTCCGACTTCACCACCGTGAGCAGCAGATCGAAGTCGTGAATCATCAAATCGAAGATCACGTCGATGTCGAGGCTGCGCTCGGGAAACGTGGCGAGGCGGTGAATCTCGATGAATCGCGGCTCGGCAATGAGCGGCAGTGCCGCCGCCACCGCCGGGTTGAAACGCTCCGTGTGTCCCGTCGCGAGGAGGGCGTGCCCGCGCTGTGCCGCGTCGATCAACCGATCGGCGTCCTCGACGCTCGATGCGATCGGTTTCTCCACGAGCGTGGCGATGCCCGCTTCGAGAAACGGCAGTGCCAGGTCCACGTGCGACACGGTAGGCGCCGCGATCGTCACGGCGTCCACGCGTGACACCAGCTCGCGTACCGACTCGAACGAGTGGCTCCCGAACTTCGCGGCGATTTCCTCGGCGCGGCTTCGGTTTGTGTCGCAGACGCCCACCAGCTCCACTCCCTCGATGGACGCCAGCAGGCGCGCATGATGCTGCCCCAGGTGGCCGACGCCGATCACGGCAACCCTCAGCCGGCTCAACGGCCGCGTCCCACAATCGTCATGCCCGCTTCGTTTGCCGACGCCAGGATCGCGTCGCCATCGAGCATCAGCGTCTTCCCGGCATCAACAGACAACGCCGATGCACCCGCCACACGCATCGCCTGGATCGTCGCGATGCCAACGACGGGCACGTCGAAGCGCATGTCCTGTTTCGGCTTCGCCACCTTGACGATGCACACACCAGGGCCCGCAAGATGGCCGGCGCGACCAATCACTTCATCGGTCCCCTCCATCGCTTCGACAGCGACCACGGCGAGGTGTTTCACCGCAATCGTCTGGCCGATATCGAGCGCCGCGATGGCGTCGGCCATCCGGTAGCCGAACTCGAAGTCCTTCTGCTCTTCCTCGGTGGGCCCGCGCCTCGTCAGCACACCTGCGCCTGCCAGCAGCGGCTGGAGGAGCGAGGTCGAGTCCATCAGCTCGATGCCGCGATCGTGGAGCACGTTGGCGACCGCGCCAATCAGTCCGTCGGTGTTCTTCGAGGTGAGCTGCTTCAGCACGCTCAGAAAAGTGAGGTCCGGGATGATGCCACCGGCAAAGATCTTCGTGTGCTTCACCTGCCCCGCCATCACCGCGTGCGTAACACCGGCGCTTTTCAGCACGCTGATGCAGGTGCCGAGCTGCCCGAGTGATATCCAGTGAATCGCGGAGCCATGGCGCGCTGCGGCGTCGTTCAGCTCTGGAAATGTCTCTTCCTTGGCCGCCACGATCGTCACGTCGTGCCCCTGCGCTCGCGCGGCGTCCAGGACGAGGAAAGGAAAGCGGCCATTGCCGGCAATGAGGCCGAGCTTCATTCGTCTGCGACCAGTTCCTCGGCGCGGCGCGTGGGGCGGCGGAGGATGACGCCCCGCTGTGACGTGCGGATGAACTCCACGAGGTAGCGAACCTCCGGCGACGTGAGCGTCGCGTCCTTTTCGATCTGTGTGAGCGCACGCGTCGTGTTCGCCTGCAGCAGGTATCGATACGCCCGCTTGAGCTGATCGATGGTGCCGGGCGTAAAGCCGCGGCGCGAGAGGCCAATCGAATTGACGCCGAAGATCCGCGCCGGGCGGCCGCCGATCGTCCGGCCGAACGGCAGCGCGTCCTTCGTGACGACGGAATAGCCGCCGATGAAGGCGTATTTGCCGACGCGGCAGAACTGGTGGACCGCCGAACCCGCGCTGACGTTCGAGTAGTCCTCCACGCTGACGTGCCCGCCCAGCGTGGCGTGCGGCCCGAAGATCGTATGGCTCCCGATATGGCAGTCGTGCGCCACGTGGACGTACGCCATCAGCAGGTTGTCGTCGCCGATCGTCGTCTCGCCGCCGCCTCCCGCGGTGCCGCGGTTGATCGTCGCGAACTCGCGGATGATGTTTCGCATCCCGACAACGAGCCGCGTGCGCTCGCCCTTGTACTTGAGGTCCTGCGGGGCGAGGCCAATTGACGCCATGGGGTAGATCCGCGTCCCGTCGCCGATCTCAGTCCACCCGTCGATGACGACGGACGAGTCGATACGGCAGCGTTTGCCGATCCGCACCTCCGGACCAATCGTGCAGTACGGGCCGATCGTCGTACCTTCGCCGACGCGCGCCGAGGGGTGCACCGTTGCCGTCGGATCGATGTACGCCGCGCCAGGCTCGATCGCCAGCAGCAGTTCCATCTCGGCAACGGGCAGGCCGCTCATGTACGCCGCCGCGCGCGCTTTCGCGAGGCTCGATCGTGCACGGCCGAGGGTCACGTCGAGTGTCAATCGATCGCCGGGAACCACCTGTCGTCGAAACTTGGCGTTGTTGACGCCGCGCAGCGAGACCCGCGCCGTCGGAGGGCAATCCTCGCGCTCGAGGATGAGGACGGCGGCGACCTGCGTCAGCGCCTCGATCATCAGGACCGCCGGCATGACCGGCACACCGGGAAAGTGTCCCTGGAAGAATTCTTCGTTGACGGTGACATTCTTGAACGCCACGAGCCGGTTGCCGCGCTCGTGCTCCCCGACGGCGTCGATCAGAAATGAAGGGTAACGGTGATGGACGCGATCGAGAAGGGCGGGGAGATCTATGGACACTAGTGGAACCAGTCGTTCACGCTTCTATGTTCCCGGTGCTCGGTTCGTGTTCATGTTCGGGTTCTATGTTGTTCGATGTGCGCTCGAAGAAACAAGACAAGCGCACATCGAATCGAACCTGAAGACGGACCGAGACGCGAGAACTCCGAAGCGTGAACCGCGGTCTACTACTTCGGTGCCGGTGCCGGAGCAGCCGGACGAGGTGCAGCGGGCGCGGGCGCCGGCGGACGCGGCGCGGCCGGTGCCGGTGCCGGTGTCGCGGCCCTCGGTGCAGCGGGCGCAGCGGTGGCCGCAACGGGCGCGGCCGCGTCGAATCGGCGAATCACTTCGGAGGTCAGATCGAGGCCAGCATCGGCCCAGATAATCCCGGCGTCGAGCGCGCTGAACAGAATCTCGAGCTTCCTCTCCTGCGCCACCTGCTGAATGACCGGACCAAGCTTCTGCTGAAACTCGCTCTGGAGCTCGGTCTGCAGATCCTGAACTTCCTTCTGCGCGTCGTCGGTGAAGCGCTGGATCTCGGTCTGCTGCCGATCGATATCCTTCTCGAGTTGCCCACGCGCCACGTCGCTGAGCACGCTGGCTCCGGAGTCCAGCTTCTGTTGCGAGGTCTGGAGCGCCTTGTTCTTCTCGTTCAGCTGGGTGAGCTTCTGGGTGTTGAGCGCCTGAACCCGCGAGCTCAACGCTTTCCCCTGGCCGGATTCGGCGGCCACGCGCTGGATGTTGACGAAGGCGTACTTGGCGCCTGTCGGAAATGGGGCTTCGGCGGGAGCCGCCTGCGGTGCCGGCGCAGCTGCCGGAGCGGGGGCCTGGGCGAATGTTGGAGCGGCAGCCAGCATCACGCTGAGCGCCACGGCAACGGCAAAAGCTCTCATTACAGTCAATCCTTTCATTTCGCGCGTAAGTTCACGATCTTAACACGTCGCCGCCGGCATCCGTTTAGGGGCCGAGCGGACCTTTCCGGCCTTTCGCTAAAGCCTCGGCGGACCCGCCGTAGCCTTGGCGAAGGCGGGCAGGTCCGCCTAGTAATGGTCGATCAGGAGTTCATAGGTCGATGCCGCTGGCACGAATCCTACGTCATACACACGGACACACAGGTTCCCCGCCGCCGTGGCTTGGCCAGCAAGCTTGCCCTTCAATGGGTCGTCGGAATTGACAGGAACGGTGTTGTCACTCGCAATCACGATCGCGCAGCTCGTTCCATTCCACGTGCCGAGGCTGACGCCGAGCGGGATGGCGTTGTTCTCGGGATGCGCGGGGTCTGCGCTCGAGAGGAGAAACACCGAAACGGCGCCGGCGTCGGCCACCGTGAACGGATGCGTGTACGCGGAGTTCTTCGTCAGGATGCCGGAAAAGGTGTCCGACCGGACCGTCGGAGGCGTTGTCGGCCCGGTCGGAAGGAAGGGGTCGCTCTGGCCGCACGCGGAGACAGCCACCACCACGGGAACCAGCAGGACACGGCCGAACCATCGTCTCATCGACACAGCGCTCCTAGAACGTCGAACCGACCGCGAACTTGAACGTGAAGGCCTTCGCCGGCAGCAGCGTGTTGTTGAGCACACCGCCGCGCTGCGGGTTCGCAGCAAAAATTAGGCGGAAGGGTACGTTGAGCACCGGCATGAAAAACCGGATCTCGGCACCCGTCGAGGTCTTGAATGCACTCGTCTGCCCGACGACTTCCGTGTGCACGCCAGGCGCGTTCGGATCTTCGAGGCCTCCGAACGCCCCCGCGAACGGATCGATCAGCAGCGGCGCGGTCGGGAACACTTGCCGCGTCAGATCTTCCTTCATTCCGAACTTCTGGCCGAAGTCGCGCACCTGGCCGGCGTCGTAGAAGAGCACGAGGCGCACGGGACCGGCGACCGTGATGATGTACTCGCCGTTGATCAGCAGGCTCTTGTTACCGCCCAGCACGATCTGCGAGTTCGGCACCGTCGGCCCGATCGACCGGATGTCGTAACCGCGCACGCTGTATTCGCCGCCCAGGAACAACCGCTCGAAGACCGGCAGATTGGTCGTTCCCCGATACGGCTCGATGTACTGGAACTGCACGCGGCCGCCAAACGACGAACGCGAGGTGTGCGGGTGGTACCAAATGGCCTCGAGCGTCGGCTTGTAGTAGCTGGTGTTGCCGCCAAGCCCGCCGATATCGATCGCCGCCGTCAGCCGCTTGCCGTTGGCCGGGAAGATCGGATTGTCGATCGTGTTGAAGACGTAGCTCGGCGAGACCTTGCTGATCGTGCGGTTCCCCTTCGAGCTAATCAGGAACGAGTCGAGGAGGAACGGATTGCGTTTCAGCTGTTCGAGGGCCGTCGGGCTGATCCTCGTCAGGTCGCTTACGTTGATCGTGCTGCAGCCACTCGACGATTGGATGCAGGACGGATCCAGTAGCGCCTCATTGAGATCCGAGACCCCCACCGACTCGTACGAGTAATTGACGAACATGCGCGCGAAGTCGGCCACGGGGAACCCGAACGTCAGGTTGCCGCCGGTCGATTTCTGCGTGTAGTAACCGATGTACTGCAGGGAGCGTTTGTAGACGTCGATCCCGCCCGTCAGGTTGCGATCGAACAGGAACGGCTCCGTGAAGGAGAGCTGGTAGTTCTGCGACCGCGAGCCTGCCTGCGCCGAGGCCGTGAGGCTCTCGCCGCGCCCGAGGAAGTTCGCCGTCTGGAAGGAAAGCTGGCCGAAGAAGCCCTCGTACTGCGACACGCCGGCGCCGAACGTGACCTGGTTGCGGTTCTGCTCCTCGACGCGGAGCGTCACGTCGACCGCGTTGTCGCGGCCGGTGGTCTTGTCGACCTTCATGTCCTTGTCGTTGCCTTCGAGCGTCTTGAAGTACCCGAGCTGATTGAGCCGCCGGATGCTGTACTTCAACGACTCGGTGTTGAACACCGAGCCTTCGACAAGGCGCATCTCGCGCCGGATCACGTTATCGCGCGTCGTGCTGTTCCCGATGAACGCAATGCGGTTGACGAAGTACTGCTTTCCTTCCTGCAGCCTCATCGTCACATCGACAGTCGGCCTCAGAACGTCCGTGGCGCTCGAACCGTTCGTGCCGTTCCCGTTCGTGGTCCCGTTGGATGCTGCCGCAGCAGCCGCTGGCGCGGGCGGCGGCGTACTGCCATCGGTCGCCGACGGAAGGCCGTCGCCCTTCGGGTTCAGATCCGGGTAGCCGGTAAACTCCATGTACCCGCCGGCACCGTACGCTTCCTGCGCCTTCTTCAGTCCGTCACGAACATCCTTCTCGCTGTACCATTCGCCCTCTTTGACTTTGAACATCGGGCGAAGCGATTCGCTCTTGACGACGGTGTTGCCCTCGAAGAGAAAGTCGCCAACGCGATACCGGGGTCCTTCGGTAACGGGTATCCGCAGCTGGATCCAGCGCGTCTTGCCGTCCTTCGAGTTCTCGAGCGTCTTGACTTCGGGATTGCCGACGCGCGCGCGCACATACCCCTTCTCGCGATAGTACCCCGCCACCATTTCCGCGTCCGCTTCGTACTTGTCTTCCTTGTAGGTGGCGCCCCTGAAGATCGAGATGATCCCCTTCTTTGCCTTGTTCTCTTTCATCTTGCGCGCCAGGGTGCCGTCGCCGAATGCCTGGTTGCCGATGAAGTCGATGTTGCGGATCCGCAGCTTCGGTCCCTCGCTGATCGTGAACGTCACGTTCACCAGCTTCGGGCCGCCGGCGACCGGCGTGATCGTGTGGTGAATCTCAGCGTTGGTGAAGCCCTTCTCCGCCATCATCTCGTCGAGGATCGTGTCGACGCGACGCAGCGTGTTGTCGTCGCGGAACGAATCCAGACGCAGCTCGAGCCCCTTCTCTTTCAGCTGCTCCGCAATCTTCGTGCGGTCGATGTTCTTCGTGCCCTGGTAGTCGACGACCTTGATGCGCTCGCGCTCCTCCATGTCGTACACGACGATCTTCCCGATGACGCCGTTGGAGAAAACGTAGTCCGTCAGGGGGGAGCCGGGAGTGCCGGGGGGATCGCTGACCTGAACAGTGAGGTCATCGAGAAAATTCGTCGCCCACAGGCGCTTGAAGTCGTCCGCCGCCATCTGTTGCGCGCGGGCATCCCACGGCACCCACACGTTCTGCGAGGGCAGGCTCGGACGGAGTTGGATGTAGTACAGATACGTCTCTGGTTCGACGACAGGGGATCCGCCCTGCTTCGCGAAGCACGGGACGATCTGGAACACGACCGGGCCGGTTCCTGCGGGCGGCAGCGCGGCTGGCGGAGGAATCGGCAAGCCGCACACCGTGGTCGGATTACTGTTCGCCGCGGCGGGATTCTGGGCCGCCTGGGCGAACGCGGAGGTCGAGCCGACCGCAGCCAGCAGCACCGCGGACGCGAGCGTTCGAACAAACTTCTTCTGCATTGAAGGATTCCGGAACACCTTAGTTTACAGGATCTTCTGAAGGACTCAGACGATGCCGGCCCGATACTGGTCGGTTTCAGGGGTTCACTGGGTTCGGAAGGTTCAGATGGTTCAGGAGGTCCGGTTCAGTAGTTCAGGAGGTCCAGCTCAGGAGAACAGGACCCTTTGAACCCTTTGAACCTCTGAACCACTTGAACCTTCTGAACCCTTTGAACCTACTGAACCTACTGAACCTACTGAACCTCTTACGGAAGCTTCCGCCCCCCGGTCAGTTCGCCGGCGGGCCGATACGAGAGCTGGCCACCGTCGAGATAGACATCGATATCGCCGTCACGCAGGTTCCCGCGAATCAGCTCCTCCGAGAGCGGATCCTCGACATACCGCTGGATCGCCCGACGCAGGGGCCGCGCGCCGTACGACCGGTCCTTGCACGTGACGTCGATGATCCAGTCGATGACGTCGGGCGCCAGATTCACTTTCATGCGCCTGTCGGTCAGGTTGAGGTTCAGTTGTTCCACCAGCAGCGCCATGATCCGCCGCAGATCCTCGTCGGTCAGCGCCTCGAAGACGATGATCTCGTCGATGCGGTTGATGAACTCGGGGTTGAAGGTGCGCTTGACCTCGCCGAGCACCATGTCGTTGACGTTCTTGTCGATCGCGCTGATATCGCTCGCCTGGAATCCGAGCGACGCCTTCTTCTGGATGAAGCGCGCCCCGATATTCGAGGTCATGATGATGATCGTGTTCTTGAAGTTGACCCGGTTGCCGAGCCCATCCGTGAGGTGGCCGTCCTCGAACACCTGGAGCAGGATGTTGAAAATATCCGGGTGCGCTTTCTCGACCTCATCGAGCAGCACGACGGAGTACGGATTCCGCTTCACCTTCTCGGTAAGCTGACCGCCCTCTTCGTGGCCGACGTAACCGGGAGGCGACCCAATCAGCTTGGAGACTGAGTGCTTCTCCATGTACTCGGACATGTCAAAGCGGATGAGCGCATGATCGCTGCCGAAGAGGAAGTTCGCGAGCGCGCGTGCCAGTTCCGTTTTCCCGACACCGGTCGGGCCGAGGAAGATGAAGCTGCCGACCGGACGGTTCGGGTTCTTCAACCCGGCGCGTGAGCGACGGATGGCGCGCGAGATCGCCGAGATCGCCGTCTCCTGGCTGATCACGCGTTTGTGGAGATCCGCCTCCATGCGCAGCAGCTTGTCGCCTTCGTCCTGGTTGATCGACGCAATGGGCACGCCGGTCCACTTCGACACGACTTCGTCGATGTCACCCTTGGACACGATCACCTTGCGCGCGCTCGACTTCACGTCGAACTTCTCGCGGACGAACTGCAGGTTCTCGCGCGCCGACACTTCCTGCTCGCGGTAGAACTGCGCTTTTTCGAAATCCTTCTGCGAGACCGCGTTCTCCATTTGTTCGACGGCGACACGGATACTCTTGTTGATCTCGCCGAACTCCTCGCTGTAACCCGCTTCCTTCAGCTTCGCGCGGGCGCCGGCTTCGTCCACGAGATCGATCGCCTTGTCAGGCAGGAACCGATCGGTGATGTAGCGGCTGGACTGGTAGACCGCCGCCTCGATCGCGTCGCGCGTGTACTCGACGTGATGGAACTGCTCGTAGCGATCCTTGACGCCCATCAGGATCTCGATCGTTTCCTTCTCGGCGGGTGGGTCGACCTTGATCGCCTGGAAGCGGCGCTCGAGCGATCGGTCCTTCTCGATGTACTTGCGGTACTCAGAAGGCGTCGTCGCGCCGATGCAGCGGATCTCGCCGCGCGAGAGCGCCGGCTTGAGGATGTTCGCGGCATCCAGCGACCCTTCAGCGGAGCCCGCGCCAACCAGCGTGTGCAGCTCGTCGATGAACACGATGATGTTCGGATTCTCGGTGAGCTCCTTCATGATCGCCTTGAGGCGCTCTTCGAACTGACCTCGGTACTTCGTGCCAGCGACAATCAGCGAGATGTCGAGCGCGAGGATGCGCTTATCGGCAAGGAAGTGCGGCACGTCGCCGTACACGATCTTCTGCGCAAGGCCTTCGACAATGGCGGTCTTGCCGACGCCCGGCTCGCCAATCAGGACGGCGTTGTTCTTCGTCCGGCGGCACAGCACCTGCTGCACCCGTTCGAGCTCGTAGTCGCGGCCGACGAGCGGATCGAGCACGTTCTTCATCGCCGCTTCCGTCAGGTCGCGGCTGAACTCGGCGAGCAGCGGCGTTTCCTTGACGCGCGTCAGCGTGGTCTTCTCATTGAGCAGCTGGACGATGTCTTCGCGGACCGTGTGAAGACGCATCCCCTTTTCCATGAGGATGGAGGCCGCGACCGAGCGCTCCTCGCGAAGAATCCCGAGCAGCAGATGCTCGGTGCCGATGTAGTTGTGAAGGAGCCGATCGGCTTCCTCGGCGGCAAACTGGAGCACGCGTTTGGTTTCCGCGCTGAAAGGAATCTCGACTGACGTCGAAACTTTCTCGCGAAACACCGTGCGGCCTTCGATTTCCTTGCGGATGTTTTCGAGGGAGAGGTGCGAGCGCGCGAAGATGCGGCTCGTCAACCCTTTGCCTTCCCGGATCAAGCCGAGAAGGAGATGCTCGGTCTCAATAGAGATGCTGCCGAGCTGGCTGGCCTCATAACGGGCGAAGAACAAAACCCGTCGCGCTCTTTCTGTATAGCGTTCGAACATCCGGCCTGCCTAAGGTTTATCGGTTGATCGCGAGAAGAGTCTCTCAGCCGGCATTATAAGGCATAGCTTCAATTGGGCACATGCCTGACCCGTGCCGATTACTCCTTTGGACGCTGCTGGATACGAAAAGGGTGGCAAATGGGGCGCGGACGCTGTCGAATACGCTGCGGACCCCCTCGAATGCGGCGCGGACCCTGCGGGTCGGCGGTTACGAAGTCACGTTGATCCCGGTCAACTTCGTCACGTCACGCGAGATCATCGCGCGGTCTAAGACCTGCTTGAACTCGAGGAAATGCTCCGAGGCGCGATGCTGGACCCACGCGTGCTCGTTCTCGTACACCTCATAGAAGATCCACTTCGTCGGATCGTCTTCCTGTTGAAGTACGTCGAACCTGAAACATCCGGGGTCGCGTTCGACCGATCGCGCCGCGTTGTTGAGAATGGCCGGCTTGAACTCGCCGAGCAGATCTGGCTTGACCTGTACCTGTATCAGCACGATGAACATGGTCGAACTATACTCCGCGGATGCCTGAGACAATCGGCTTCATCGGACTCGGTCTCATGGGTCGCCCCATGGCGGCCAATCTTCTGAAAGCAGGCTATCCCCTCATCGTTCACAGCCGCAGCCAGCAACCGGTCGAGGCGCTCGTCGCGCTCGGCGCCACGCGCGCTGAGTCGCCCGCGGACATCGCACGCCAGGTGACGCGCATCATCACGATGGTGCCCGACTCCCCTGACGTCGAGCAGGTGCTTGAAGGGGCCAATGGCGTCTTCAGCGCGCTTCAGCGAGGGACGATCATCATCGACAACAGCAGCATCGCTCCGGGCGTGGCGCGCCGGCTCGCGGCAAAGGCGACGTCGCTGGGCGCGCAGATGCTCGACGCGCCGGTCAGCGGAGGCGAGATTGGTGCGGTAAGCGGAACGCTGTCGATCATGGTCGGCGGCGACGCTGACGCGTTCGACAGGGTCAAGCCCATTCTCGACGTCATGGGCAATCCGGAAAAAGTCGTGAGGATCGGCGACGCGGGCGCGGGCCAGATCTGCAAAGTCTGCAATCAGATGGTCATCGCCGGGACGCTTGGCGCTGTCGCCGAGGCGTTCGCGCTCGCGAAGAAGGCGGGCATCGACGCGGCCAGGATGCGCGAGGCGCTGCTCGGGGGTTTCGCGGCGAGCCGTGTTCTCGAAGTCCACGGCGAACGGATCCTGAAAGGCAACTACAAGCCCGGCTTCAAGACCCGCTTGTTCGCCAAGGATCTGAAAATTGCCTCCTCCACGCTCGCGGACAACCAGGTCCCGGCTCCCATCAGCGCGGCCGTGCGACAACTCGTGACGGCGCAGATGGCGGCGGGCGGAGGCGACGAAGATTATTCCGCGATGGCGAAGGTCATTCTCGATTTGGCGAGGTTGGATTGATCACCACGACTTCGAGGCCTTCGTGGTTGAGAAAGGGAGCTGCCTTGCGTGCAAAGCTGCTTATAACTGCCCTGTGCCTGGCGGTCTGTCCATCGCTGGCGTTCGCGGAAGTCTCGAAGGTGACAGTCGCCAGTCGCGTGACCGTCGCAGGAGGCCAGGCTTTCGGGACCACCGGCCCGTATGAAAAACTCACCGGCTCGATCGAGTTCGCCCTCGATCCGAAAGACCCGCACAACGCCCGGGTCACCGACATCGGACGTGCGGCACAGGACGCCGACGGTCGCGTGCGCTTCACCTCCGACATGATGGTCTTGCGGCCGGTCGATCCCTTGAAGGGGAACGGCGTGCTGCTCTTCGAAGTCATCAACCGCGGGCGCCTCGGCGTCCTCAGTCGCTTCAACGGCGCACCCACGGTCGACAGTCCGATGGCCGCCGCCGATTTCGGCAACGGCTACTTGATGCGGGAGGGCTACACGCTGGTCTTCGTCGGTTGGGAGTTCGACATCCGCCCACCGATGATTCGCGTGGAAGCCCCGACACTCGATGCCGTCATTGAGCCGATCACGGTGGGCGTGGTCCCTGACGCGAAAGCGAACGAAGTCTCACTGAGCGACGCGCCGCTGTATGAGCCGACGAACCCGAATGATGCCGCAAACACGATGACCGTTCGCGACCATTACTGGGACAGGCCGGTACGGATCGAACGGGCGAAATGGCGCTTCGTCACGGGCCAGACAGGGGCGCCGCGCGTGGCGCTCGACGGCGGCTTCGAGCCGGGCCGGCTGTATGACGTGACCTTCAAAGCGACGGGGGCGCGAGTTGCCGGAGCCGGACTTGCCGCGATTCGGGATGCGGCCGCGGCGTTCCGCTACCGCACCGATCTGCCGATCCGCGGCACGACGACGTACGTGTTCGGCGCATCGCAGGATGGCCGGTTTCTCCGGCAGTTCCTGTATGACGGCTTCAACGAGGATGAGCGAGACCGGAAGGTGTTTGATGGCGTCTGGGCGCACATCGCCGGATCCGCCCGCGGGACATTTAACGACCGCTTCGGCATGCCCATCGGTGGTTCGGTCATGCTGACGCCGACGCGATTCCCGTTCACGACGGACGAACAGACGTTCAACGACGAGCGCGGATCGCTCCTTCAGCGGTACAGGGCCGATCAGCGGCCGAAGATTTTCTTCACCAACACCCCGGTCGAATATTGGGGCGGTGGGCGAGCGGCTGCGTTGATTCACACGAGCCCGGACGGCGGGAAGGATCTGACGATTCCAGACAATGTCCGCATCTATCTGCTGTCGGGCACTCAGCACGGCGAATCGGCGTTCCCGCCAAAGGCCACCCGCGGCCAGCAGATGGACAACCCGGTGCCGCAGCGCGAAGTCATGCGAGCGCTGATGCGAGGCTTGCACGGATGGGTCAGCAAGGGAGCGGCTCCTCCCGAGAGCCGGTATCCGAAACTGGCGGACGGAACGCTGACGCGAGCCGCGTCGGTCACGTTTCCCGCGATTCCCGGGGTCGCCGACCCGCGCATCATTGCGGGACCGGGCCAGGTGCGAAATGGGAAAGTGGAGATGCTCCCCCATTTGGTGCCCCAGGTGGACGCCGATGGCAATGACGTTGCCGGCATCCGCGTTCCTGATGTCAACGTGCCGGTCGCCACGAACACCGGGTGGAATTTCCGGTCTGAGTCGGTAGGCGGGACGAAGGAGATTTACAACCTGCTCGGGTCGTACATCCCCTTCGCGATGACGAAGGCGGAGCGCGAGGCGCGCAAGGATCCAAGGCTGTCAATTGCAGAGCGCTATCGCGATCGCGACGACTACAGCTCGAAGCTCCGGACCGCGGCGCAGGATCTTGTCCGAAGCCGGTATCTCCTGGAGGAGGACATCGAGAACGTCGTCAAGCGCGGGCAGGCGCAGTGGGAGTTTCTGACGGGGAGAAACGCCACGTCGTCGCGGTAAGGACAGTGTAGAGGCGGATCTTCGGACCCGCTTTGAGAGTCCGCGCCGCTACGCAGGGCGCAACTGTCCGAGCTCCAACCTCAGAATCCGATCGCAGGCCGCCGCGAGGCGCGGGTTGTGCGTCGCGATGATCGACGTCAACCCGTACTCGGCGTGCATCTCGCGCAGTAGCGCATGCAGTGTGTCAGCGGTGGTCTCATCGAGATCGCCGGTTGGCTCATCCGCCAGGAGCAACGCAGGCTTCATCACGAGTGCCCGTGCGACAGCGACTCGCTGCTGTTCCCCGCCTGACAACATCCCCGGCCGGTGTTGCAGCCGCTCGGCAAGACCGACGCGCGCAAGGAGCGCCGTCGCGTGGCCGCGCACCTCCGGCAGCGGCTCGCGCGCGATGCGCATCGGCATCTCCACGTTCTCGAGCGCGCTGAATTCGGGCAGCAGATGATGAAACTGGAACACGAAACCGACGTTCCTGTTGCGGAACTCGACGCGCGCGGCGTCGCTCATCGACGCCAGCTCGTAATCGCCGATGTGGATCGTCCCGCTGTCGACCGAGTCCAGGCCGCCAAGCGCATGCAGCAGCGTGCTCTTCCCCACGCCCGACGCACCGACGATCGCAAGCATCTCTCCTGGTGCCACGGCCAGACTCGAGTCACGCAGAACGTGAATCCGCTGCGTGCCGACCTGGTAGTACTTGTTCAGCGATTCGACGGTGACGAATGACATCTCGATGCACAATTCCCAACTCCCAACGCCCAACCCCCAAGAAGTCCCGGTCGCTGCGTCGGCGTGTGTCGACGCCTTGGGAGTTGGAAGTGGAGGTTGGAAGTTGGTTCGATGGACACGCTGGGAGTTGACACTATTCGAACCGCAGAGCCTGGACGGGATCGAGCCGTGACGCCTGGCGCGACGGATAGATTGTCGCGACGAACGAAATGACGATCGCGGAGACAATCACAAGCGCGAAGTCGCGCGGCAGGACGACGAACGGTACGTACGCCACCTGATACACGTCGGCGGGAATCTTGATCAGCCGGTAATGATCGAGGACCCAGCAGAGCGCAAGGCCTCCGCTCCCCCCGAACACCGTCCCTGCGATGCCGATAATCAGCCCCTGCATCATGAAGATCGTCATGATCCGCTTCGGCGACGTCCCCATTGTCTTCAGGATGGCGATGTCGCGGCTCTTCTCCATCACCAGCAGGATGAGCGACGCAACAATATTCAGTGCCGCGACCATGACAATCAGGCCGATGGCGATCGAGATGGCCATCTTCTCCAGCCCCAGCGCCGTGAAGAGCGACTGGTTGAGATCGGACCAGTCCTGCGCCACGTACGCGGGTCCCAGACGACGCGTGACGTCATCCGCAATACGCGGAGCATCCCAGATGTCCGTGACGCGAAGCTGGATCAAGTCGGCCGCGTCTTTCCCCATCAGCCGTTCGCCAAACGGCAGCGAGACGAATCCGTACGACGAATCGAACTCGTAGAGACCGAGATTGTAGATACCGGCGACGCGCGCGCGCCGCGTGCGCGGAATCATTCCCATCGGAGAGAGCGTGCCCTGCGGCGTCACGAGGGTGACCGAGTCGCCGAGCGAGACGTTGAGCTGTTTTGCGAGGTCCTCGCCGATCAGGATCGCCGGCGGCTGATCCTCGCTCTCGTTCGCGAGCACGTCGAGGCTCCCCTGCCTCATCGCCTCCTTGATGCCCGTGACGGTTGGCTCGAGCGCCGGGTCGACTGCCTTGACGCTGATAAACGCCTGGGCATCGCCGGCGACGACAAGAGCCTTGCCGAAGATCGTGGGCGCCGCACCGGCGACGCCAGGCACCTGGCGCAGCTTTGCCACCTCGGACGTGTAGTCCGTGATGCCGCCCGTCTTCCAGACGTAGATGTGCGCCTGGGACGACAGGATGCGATCGCGCAGCTCCCCCTGCAACCCGGTCATCAGCGCGAGCGCGATGACGAGCGCCATCACGCCGACCGCGACACCGATCACCGAGATGAGCGAAATAAGGGAGATGAACGCCTGTTTGCGGCGCGCGAAAAGGTAGCGAAGGGCGACGAACAGTTCGAATGACATGTGTCAGCCGGCCGCCGGCTGCCGGCAGCTCGCAGCCGACGCGCAACGGTGAACGATACTGCCAGCGGCTCGCTGCATGCGACCTGCTATTTTGGCTTCATCAACGGAAACAGGATCACGTCCCGGATCGACAGGCTGTTCGTGAGCAGCATGACGAGCCGATCGATCCCCACGCCTTCACCGCCCGCCGGTGGCATGCCGAATTCGAGCGCACGGATGTAGTCCTCGTCCATCGCGTGCGCTTCTTCATTTCCGCCGGCGCGGCTCTTCAGCTGCTCCTCGAAGCGCCTGCGCTGCTCAGCCGGATCGTTCAGCTCGCTGAACGCGTTGGCCACCTCGAAGCCTCCGATGTAGAGCTCGAAGCGCTCGACGGTG
Source organism: Vicinamibacterales bacterium (assembly GCA_036802945.1). Classification (GTDB taxonomy): domain Bacteria; phylum Acidobacteriota; class Vicinamibacteria; order Vicinamibacterales; family UBA2999; genus Gp6-AA40. The sequence goes on along the minus strand of DAIRVG010000017.1, from coordinate 22,299 downwards.
TCTGGATCGTCCGGCTTCTGCTTGGAGAGCGGCGAGACCTCGGTCGGGAAGTCATAGACAAACGTCGGTTGGATCAGGTCGGCTTCGCAGAGCGCCTCGAAAATCTCCGCGGCGATCTTTCCCGCGCCCATTCCGGGCGCGACCGCGACACCCAGCCTCGACGCCAGCGCGGCGGCAGCCTCACGGGACCGAAGCGTGTCGGCCGGGACGTCCGTTCCCAGACGCTTTCCCGCCGCCTCGCGCGCCGCCTCGCGCAGCGAGAGACGCCGGAACGGCGGCTTCAGCGAGATGGCGTGGTCGCCGAACGTCAGATCCTCGGTGCCCACCGACGTGCGCGCCACGAACGCGAGCATCTCCTCGGTCAGCCTCAACAGATCGTTGTAGTCGGCGTACGCCCAGTAGAACTCGAGCATCGTGAACTCGGGGTTGTGCTGGGTGGAGATCCCCTCGTTGCGGAAGTTGCGGTTGATCTCGAACACCCTCTCGATGCCGCCGACGGTCAGACGCTTGAGATAGAGCTCCGGCGCGATGCGCATGTAAAGGCGCATGTCGAGGGCGTTGTGATGCGTCACGAATGGCCGGGCGAGCGCGCCGCCCGCAATCGGCTGCATCATCGGCGTCTCGACCTCGAGAAAGCCTCGAGCGATGAGGAACTCGCGGATCGCCGTGATCACGCGGCTGCGCACTTCGAACACGCGCCGCGACTCCGGACTCACGATCAGGTCGAGATACCGCTGGCGGTACCGAATCTCCACATCCTGCAGGCCATGCCACTTCTCGGGCAGCGGCAACAGGCACTTGGCGAGGAACTCGAGCTTCGACGCCCAGATGGTCAGCTCGTTCGTACGGGTGCGGAACAGCCGCCCCTCGACGCCAATCCAGTCGCCAAAATCGAGCAGCTTGAAGATCTTGAAATCGCGCTCCGAGAGCGCGTCCTGCTTGACGTAGACCTGGATGCGCGCGCGGCCGTCGGAGATGACAAGGAAGTTCGCCTTGCCGAAGCTGCGAATCGCAAGAATCCGACCCGCGGTGCGCGTCCGGATCTGCGCTGCCTCCAGCTCCTCGGTGGTACGGTTGCCGTGCTCGGCGACAATCGCATCGATCGTCGCGTCCACGTCAACGCGTCGCGGATACGGATCGACGCCGAGCTTCTTCAGCTCCTCGAGGTTGGCGCGCCGCTGAACGACCTGATCGGATTCCTGAAGTGTGCTCATTCGCGTTGCAGCGTTTTGCGGACCGCGTCCAATATCCCGTTGATGAACCGGACCGAGTCGTCGGTGCTGAACGTCCGCGCCAGCTCCAGCGCCTCGTTGATGATCACCTTCGCCGGCGTGTCCGGCTGGTGCAGGAACTCGTAGATCGCCAGCCGCAGGATGAGGCGATCGAGGACATTCATCCGCTCGATCCGCCAGTTCTCCGCCGCTTCGGCGATCATCGGGTCGATCGCCTCGACCGTGCCGGCGACGCCGTTGGCGAGCGTCGTCGCAAACGTTCGCAGCTCGTCGGGGACCGCCTGCGACACCGACGGCCCGTGTGTCCAGAACGTGAGAACAACCTCGGAGATCGGATCGCGGCCGACCTCCCATTGGTAGAGCATCTGGACCGCCGACTCGCGCGCGCGATGCCGGGCCTCTTTTTCGGGTCGCGCAGCCACCTTCCGTTCGGCGTTGGTGGTCATGCGCCCGCTCCGCCATCCAGGCGACGGAAGAGCGTAGCCATCTCGACCGCAGCAGCCGCCGCTTCGCGCCCCTTGTTCCCGGGGCCATCGGCAGCCCGTTCCACCGCCTGCTCCTCGGTCATCGTCGTCAGCACGCCAAAGGCAATCGGTACCCCCGTCACCGCGGCAACTTGGGCGATCCCGTTCGACGCGGCCGCTGCGATGTACTCGAAATGCATCGTGTCGCCCTTGATCAGGCATCCGAGGCAGATGATCGCGTCGTACAGATCGCTCTCGGCCAGCCGGAGCGCCGCGGCGGGGATCTCGAAGGCGCCAGGCACGCGCACCACCGTCAGGTCCTCATCCCGGACGGACGCCTCCATAAGCTGCGCCCGTGCCCCTTTCAACAGCCCCTCCGTGATGTCCTCGTTGAAGCGTGAGACGACAATCGCGAAGCGACAGCCGGACGCGGTGAGTGAGCCAGTCAGTTCCTGCACGACCTCACCCGCCCCACCGGCCCCACCGGCCCTGGCTGCCCCATCTATTCGCCCGTGAACTGCGGTTTGCGCTTTTCGAGGAACGCACGCGTCCCTTCGCGCATGTCCGCAGTCGACGCCACGAGGCCGAAAAGTGTGGCTTCGAGGAATTGTCCCTTGTCGAACGATATCTCGAGACCTCTATTTACCGCTTCGATGATGAACTGCAGCGCGACGGGTGCCTTGGACGCAAGTTCCGCGGCGAGCTTCTTCGCCTCCGTCATCAGCTCGGCGGCCGGCACGACCCTGTTGACCAGCCCGATCTGCAGCGCTTCGTCGGCCTTGATCTGCCGCCCCGTCAGCAACAGATCGAGCGCGACACCCTTGCCCACGAGCCGCGAGAGACGCTGCGTCCCTGCGTAGCCGGGAATGATGCCAAGGTTGATTTCCGGTTGTCCGAAGCGGGCGGTGTCCGCCGCCATGCGCAACGTGCACGCCATCGCCAGCTCGCATCCGCCGCCAAGCGCGAAGCCGTTGACGGCGGCGATGACGGGCTTCCCCATGTTCTCGATCAAATCAAGGACGTGCTGGCCCCGCTGTGCGTGCTCCTTGCCTTCGGCGGGCTTCAGGGCGGCGAGCTCGTTGATGTCGGCCCCGGCGACGAACGACTTCTCTCCCGCGCCGGTCACGATGACCGCGCGCACGGCCGCATCGTGCTTCAGTTGGAGCACGGCGCGCCGGAGTTCGTCGGTCGTCGGGGTGTTGAGGGCGTTGAGAACCGCCGGGCGGTTGATCGTGATGATCGCGACAGCGCCGTCGCGCTCGAGCAGGAGATTGTCAAAGTTCATGGCTAATAGCCTGCAGCGAGCGGCTGGCGGCTGGCAATGCGTTCACTGCTGGCTGCGTGCTGCAGGCTGCCTGCTGCGAGGCGAAATTATACCCCACGCCCAACAGGCGCTCAGCGCGATCGCCGAGCCCATCGCATCTGCGTACAGATCAGCGAGGTCGGCGAAACGACCTGGCACGAAGCGCTGGTGGAATTCATCGCTTGCCGCGTAGGCGACGGCGATGGCGAGGCCGATGAAAAGGTCGCGTCGCGTGATGCGCGGCGGGAGCCCTTCGCCCAGCGCGCGCGCGATGACGAACCCGAGACCCATATAGCCGAAGGCGTGCGCCGGCTTGTCAGACACTCCAGGTGGCATCGGGGCCTGATGGAGCGATGACATGAAGAAGATCGCAGCCATGTAGACAACGACGGGTCCCCAGAGATTGACACGGCGGGGGATCATGGCCGGCTCACGAAATGCAAAATGCAAAATTCAAAATGCAAACACTATCAGTGCTGTGAGCACCGGTACCGTTTGCATGTTGGTACCGTTTGCATGTTGCATTTTGCATCAGAGCGGAAGGGGGTACAGCAGCCAGCCGAGGGCGATGCCACCGACCACGAACGCCGCAAACAGACGCGCGCCGAAGCGTAACTGTTCCTTGGGCTCATCGCGCATGAGAGTGCCGAACACGACTGACACAAAGAATGCGAATATGACCATCAAGCCCGCATGCGACGTCATTTTCGTCCTTGCGCGATGTCGAACGCGTCGAGCACGACCAGCATGTTCATCAGGCCCGCGACGATGAGGAACGCGTTGCCGTACTCGTAAGTCAGCGCCACCACACGGCCGGCGCCGGTACCCATTGCGCGGGCGATGAAAAAAGGAATGCCGATGCCAAGATCGGCGAGTGCCGCAAGCGCAACCAGTGGCTGGCTGAGCTCGATCGGAAAGAGGCGTCCCTGGAGCCACAACCCGAAGGCGAACATCAGCGTCAATGTGATGAGAAAGGTCACGCCTTTCTGCACGCGACCGAGCAGCAGGTGCCCCGCACCCGGAATAGCCCACGCCGCCAGACAGATTAGATATGTGTAGATGGCCGATTGCTCGCGATCGGCCGTCGTTGCGCGCATCCGCCGTAGTGTACCGTAGCGGCGGCCTGAACAACCACGAGCGCGACGACGATGCCAAGCGGGAGACCCGCGGCGGCGCGCACGACGTTCGATCCCGTCCAGAGTCCGGCCCACTCGCACGCCAGCGTCAAACCGGTGGGAACCGCGCCCAGGAAAAGGACCGCGCGGGCTGACGACCGCTCCGCGAAATCTCGAAACAGCGCGACGAGCGCGGCGGATGCGCCAAATGCGGCGCCGGCGTAGATCCCCGTGCATCGCCCGCATACGGGCAGCTGCGACGTCAGAATGTGGAACGATCGATCAGGTCTCTGGTGGCAGATGTGGGATCCAATAGCGTAAAGGGCGCCCGCAATCGGTATTGGAAGGATAGGCGCTGCGACGATCAGGACGAGCCAGATGGTGGCGAGTAGCGCAACGAGCGGGATGATCACGACCGGATCTTACCGTTCTCCGCCTTAGCCTTGTCTATTTGTTCTGGGAGATCTCGGCCGACTGGGTCATCGCTTGGTAGCCGGAGCGCGTGCGGGTTCGTGCGTTTGACTCCGCGACGCGGACGACGATGCGGCGGAACGCGCCGTCCTTCTTCGGATTCTTGGAGGTATACCCGATGGCGTACTGGTTCGACAGCTCCTGCGTGATCTGGTCGTAAACGCCGGCAAGCTGCGAAATATCGGTCGGAAAGAACGACCGCGCTCCAGTTTCCAGCGCCAGTGCCTTCATCGCGAACTCGCCCTCCGAAAAGTACTTGCGGCTGGCAAAACCGATCACAGGATATGGTGACTTCAGCACGATCGTGTAGATCGCGATGCCAGCCCGCTTCGAGAGCGCGAGCAGATCATCGAACGTCACGAGGCTGGAGGTATCGTCACCATCGGTCAGCACCGCAATCGCCTGGCGGCGGACCTCGCCGTCGACAGCGCGGACCTTTTCCATCTGCCTGATGGTCGTGTAGACGGCGTTGTAGAGAGAAGTGCTGCCACTCGCGATCGCGCGGCGGATCGCATCGCTCGCACCGTTCACATCCTCGTCGAGCGGATGCAGCGTGCGCACGGTGTCTTTGATTCCGACAACCATGATCCGGTCGCCCTGCCGCAGATGCGACGCGAAACCGACCGCCGCCTGTTGGACAGTGCTCATCTTGTCGCCCATGCTCGATGAGCAGTCGAGCAGGATCGCCAGATCGAGCGGCACGTTCGCGGCTGCGAAGAACGACAGATCCTGCTGGACGCCATCCTCGAAAACGACGAAGTCCTTCTGACTGAGGCCGGTCACGAACTTGTTTTTCTCGTCGGTGACGATCACATTGAGCGTGACGAGATCGACGCCGCTGCGAAAGATCCCGGAGCCCGTATCGACCGACCGCGTGGGAGCTGGGGTCGGCGGTGCCGCGGTCGCGACCGGCGGTACTTCCGTCGTGGAATGAAGGAGAGTCTGGGCGCTCACCTCGCCACAGCACATCAGGCAAGCAAGCACCACAATCACTACCCTCATAACCACCTCCGTCGAGTCGCAGAGCGCCGTTGCGCTTGCGCTTGCGGATGCGGCTGCAAATGATGTTCCTGCTAGACTCGGACGACATGACCGACACAATTGCCGTGAGCGTACGTGCCACGGATCGCACGATTCTCGGCGGAATTGCGGCCGTATCGGCCGCGCTCCTGATGACCGAGCTGGCGTTGACGCGCATCTTCTCGGTCACGATGTATTTCCACTTCGCTTTCCTTGCGATATCAATCGCGCTCTTCGGGCTCAGCGCCAGCGGCGTATGCGTGTATCTCGCCCGTCGCCGGCTGGCACGTGTCGATATCCGCACACTCCTGTGTGCGACTGCGCTCGTTCATGCGCTCGCTACGCTTGTCGCCCTGGCTTCCCTCGTTCGCATACGCGTCGGCCTCAATTACTCGCCGGAGAACCTCGGTCTCATGCTGGCGATCTATGGATTCGCCGCGTTACCGTTCTTCACGGGCGGTAGCGTCATGTCTGTTGCGTTCGCGAGGCTCACTGATCGGATCAACGTTCTTTACGCAGCCGATCTCATAGGCGCCGCGACCGGCTGCCTGGTCCTCATTCCACTGCTGAATTGGCTGGGCGCTCCCGGCGTCGTCATGACGGCAGCGGCCCTGTCCATCGCTGCCTCAATTGGTTTCGCGCCTGCCGCCCGGCGCCTTCGCGTCTCTGCTGTGGCGATCTTGCTGTTCGGTGTGGCGGCGGCAGCCCAGCTGGCGGGCGCTGCCCCGTTCGATGTGGTGGATACGAAGGGACACCTCGGCGATCACATTCTCTTCAGCAAGTGGAATTCGTTCTCGCGCGTCGCTGTGTATGACCGGCCTCACGGCGACTGGTCGCTGAGTCCGCGCTTTACGGGAACGCGGGGGCCGTCACTGTTCATGGACATCGATTCGGCGGCATCCACGCCGATCCTCAAAGGAAGCGGCAATCCTTCCGAGGCCTCATATCTACGGTACGAGCTGACCGCTCTCGGCTACCACCTTGTCGAACGGCCCGGCGGATTCACGGCGCTGGTCATCGGGCCTGGCGGCGGGCGCGATCTGCTGTCCGCGCTTGCCTTCGGCGCCTCTCACGTCGATGGCGTGGAGATCAATCCGATCATCGCGCGCGACGTGATGCTTGGACGTTTTCAGGATTACTCCGGCGGCGTGTACGCAAACCCCCGCGTGTCGATCCATATCGACGACGGCCGCAGCTTCGTGCGGAGGAGCGCGTCGCAATACGACGTGATCCAAGCATCGCTCGTTGACACGTGGGCGGCGACGGCGGCTGGCGCTTACACGCTCACGGAGAACTCGCTCTACACGAAGGAAGCGTTCGGCGAGTACCTCGATCACCTCAGTGACGAAGGCGTGCTCACCATAACCCGCTGGGTCTTCGACGGACTGCGACTCGTGTCGCTCGCCCAGGACGCGTGCGCCGCTCGAGGACTCGACGCGTCGAGGCACCTGGCCATCGTTCGCTACGATCGCGTCGCGACGTTCCTGCTGAAGAAGCGGCCATTCACCGCAGACGACGTGGCGCGGCTGCACAAAGCGAGCAACGACCTTGGATTCTCGGTCCTGTACGCGCCGGGGCTCCCGCCGCCACCCGTTGTCGCGGAGCCGGTGGAAATGCAGCGCACGGGTACGGGCGCGGCAGATTACCGCCGGCTCATCCTGGCGGACAATCGCGAGCAGTTTCTGTCGTCGTATCCGCTTGACGTCACGCCGACGAGCGACGACCGCCCGTTCTTCTTCCATACGACGCGGCTGCGCGACCAGATGCAGGTGGCGTTCGGGCGAACCATGCTGTTCGGCAACGGCCTCAGCGCACTGATGACACTCATGGCGATCTCCGCAATGCTCGTCGTGCTGTTCGTGATCGGTCCGCTGCTGATCGGCGGGGAGCGCCCCGGCCGCGGGTGGGTCGCGTGGCTAGCCTACTTCGGGGCCCTCGGCGCGGGTTTCATGCTGCTGGAGGTGGCGCTGCTGCAGCGCTTCGTACTGCTCCTCGGACACCCGGTCTATTCGCTGACCGTGACATTGTTTTCTTTGCTCCTCGGCACCGGTCTCGGCAGCTTGATCAGCCGACGCATCGAGCCGCATCGCGTCCGCACCGTGACTGTTCGTGCCTTGACCGCCGCGATGATCGCCTCGGTGATGGCTGCCGTCGGCCTCGCATCGCTCATCAACGTCGGGATCCCGTGGGAGCTTCCACTGCGCATCGCCTTCGCCGTCACGCTCATCGTACCGATCGGTATCCTGCTCGGAATGCCCCTTCCGGGCGGCATGCGATTGGTCGCGATCAATCGCGCCGATATCATTGCGTGGGGCTGGGGGATCAACGGCGCCTTCTCGGTCCTGGGCGCCACCCTTGCCGTCTTCATCGCCATGAATTGGGGATTTTCGATCACGCTATGCGCAGCGGCATTGATGTACGGCTTCGCAGCGCTGACGCTGCGCGCATGTTAAATCCCAACCTCCAATTCCCAACTCCCAAGGCGATGTGCGCGAAGGCTCGTTGGGAGTTGGGCAGTGGGAGTTCTCGGCTATAGGCGCTGCTCATGTCATCATTTCTCGACCTGGTACGCGGCTCAACCTTCGACGACTTCCTGTTCACGCCGCAGTACAGCGTCCTCGAGCGGCGTGATCCATCCACGATCGATCTGACGTGCCGCTTCTCCACCGGCCTGTCGCTGAAGCGCCCGATCGTCTCCGCCAACATGGACACCGTGACCCGGTCGGAGATGGCGATCGCCGTGGCGGAGGAAGGCGGCCTTGGCGTCATCGACCGCGGCTTCCGCAGCGGCGAGATCGAGCCGCAGGTTCGCGAGGTGGAGATCGTCAAGCGCAAGCAGCACGGAATCATCGGCGATCCGTACACGATCGGCGCCGACGCGAGCCTCGCTGATGCCACGACACGTATGCGGACGACCGGCGTTGGTACGCTTGTGGTCGTCGACGACCGCCTCGCGCTGCAGGGGCTGCTGACGAGTCGCGACCTCAGATTCGTCGATCGATCGCAGGGCACCGTGGCATCGCGCATGACGCCGCGCGAACGGCTGATCGTGCAGCAGGGTACGCCCGACCTGAACGCCGCAGAAGACGTGATGCGCGCGAGCAAGATCAAGAAGCTGCCGCTCGTGGACAAGGACGGCACGTTGCTCGGCCTGATCACCGCAAAGGATCTGATGACCCAGCGGCATCTGCCGTTCGCCACTCGGGACGCGCAGGGACGCCTGTGCGTCGGCGCGGCGATTGGCGCCAAGGGTGACTATCTCGAGCGTGCCGCGGAGCTCCTCCGCGCCGGCGTTGACGTGATCGTCATCGACATCGCGCACGGGCACTCGGTGGTGATGGCGCGGGCGATCGACGCATTTCGCAAGCAGTTTGGAGACACGCAGCTCGTGGCAGGCAATGTCGCTACGGCCGACGGCGTGCGGTTCCTGCTCGAGCGCGGCGTCAACGGGATCAAGGTGGGCATCGGCCCTGGCGGCGGGTGCACGACGAGGCTGAACACGAACTTCGGCGTCCCGCAAGTGCAGGCGCTGACCGAGTGCCGCGAAGCGGCGGACGGACGCGTGCCGCTCATCGCGGACGGCGGGGTGAAGCGCGACGGCGCACTCGTGCAGGCGCTGCTGTTCGGCGGCGATACGGTGATGCTGGGAAGCGCGCTGGCGGGCACCACGGAGACGCCGGGCGACATCGTGCAGAAGCCGGTCGTCATCCCCGAGTCGCACAAGACCGTGCGCGTGCCATTCAAAGTGTTTCGCGGGATGGCGTCGCTGCAGGCCATCGTCGATCGGCTCGATGTCGAGGACGCCGAGGTGTCGGACGTCGAAGCGCTTGGCGCCGAAGGGATGGAAATTGCGGTGCCGGCGCGCGGTTCGGTGCGCCCCATCATCCGCGACATGCTGAAGCACCTGTGCTCGGCGATCAGCTACGGCGGCGCGCGAAGCCTTGGTGAATTGCAGGAGATGTTCCGCAAGGACCCCGCCCGCTACGTCATTCGTCTCACAGAATCGGGCCGTCGCGAGTCATTCGAGCGATAAGCCGGCGGCGGTTCACGCGATTCATCGGCGTGTCCTCGAGCACATCGAAGACGAAGTGGAACGCGGCTCGTGATTAGTGGAGCGTGCGGTGACCTAGAGTGCGAGCGGGCCGAAGTATTCGGCATACCGATCGCCGAACTCCTTCATCGTGTACGCGTGGCTCTGGCCGCCGAGGTGCTCGAGCGCATAGGTTGCGGCCACGCTCCCGAGCTGCGCGCATTCCTCGAGCGGCTTCCCGACGGCCATCCCCTTCATGAAGCCACCGCGGAACGCGTCACCGACGCCGGTCGGATCAACGATTCGGTGAGGGGCTATCGCCTTCACGTCGACACGCGAGAGTCCCGATCCGGGTCCCGGATCTCGGATCCCGGATCCCGCGAGCGGCTCGTACAGTGAGCAGCCTTCCTCGCCGCGCGTGATCACCAGCGATTGTGCCTGGCCGAGCACAGCGTCCTCACCCATACCGGTCTTCTGGCGAATGAGCTCGAATTCATAGTCGTTGCAGATCACCAGGCGCGCGCCTGAAATACCGTCGCGCAGCTCGTCGCCCGACATCCGTGCGCACTGCTGACCGGGATCGAAGATGAACGGAATGCCGAGCGTCCGGCACTCTTCCGCGTACTGGACCATCGCCCCTGGATCGTTGGGCGAAATGATGACGAGCCCGGGATGGTCCACCGTGCGGAACGACAGCTCGGAGGCGTTTGCCATCGCGCCGGTATAGAACGACGCGATCTGATTGTTTTCGGTATCGGTGCTACAGAAGAACGACGCCGTGAACTTGTCCCGCACGTGGTGCACGAGGGAAATGTCGACGCCGGCGGCCTGCAGCCACTCGCCATAGTCCTTGAAGTCCTGGCCCGCGGTGGCCATCAGGTATGGCCGCTCTCCCAGCAGCGCCAGTGTGTACGCGATGTTCGGCGCGCACCCGCCTCGGCGCTTGTCCATCGTGTCGACCAGGAAGCTGAGACTGACGCGCTGCAGGTGGTCAGGAAGAAAGTGCTCGGTGAACTTGCCGGGAAACGACATCAGATAGTCGTACGCGATCGAACCCGTCACAATGAGTTTCATCAAGTTTTGTCAGCGTTTTCTGCGTGGTTTCAATTTAAAGCGGTTACGTATTTGCCAATGATGGGGGCCAGGTCGGCCTTCACCTGGTCGGGGATCATCTCTGGCCTCGTGACCAGCGCGTACTTCAGCGCCGACGCGCACTCACACGTCCGATCGTACGGGAGGCGCTCCACTGCGCCCGCGATGATCTCCTGAGCGGTCGTCGCGTTCTTCGACAGCGTCGACATCACCATCTCCACGGTCACGGAGTCGTGCTCGGGATGCCAGCAGTCGTAGTCGGTGACCAGCGCGATCGTCGTGTAGCAGATCTCCGCTTCGCGCGCGAGCTTGGCTTCCTGGAGATTGGTCATCCCGATGATGTCCATGCCCCACGAACGATAGAGCATCGACTCGGCAAGCGTGGAGAACTGCGGCCCTTCCATGCACACGTACGTCCCGCCCTTGTGAATGGTGATGCCCGCCTTCTTCCCGGTGTCGTACGCGATGCCGCTGAGAATCCTGCAGAACGGATGGGCGAAGCCGACGTGGCCAACAAGCCCGCGGCCGAAGAATGTGCTCGGGCGCCCCTTCGTCCGGTCAAAGAACTGGTCGGGAATGACGATGTGCGCGGGCCTGTATTCCTCTTTGAGGCTGCCGACGGCGCTCGCGGAGAGGATGTACTCGACGCCGAGTGTCTTGAGTCCGAAGATATTCGCCCGGAAATTCAGCTCGGACGGAGAAATCCGGTGGCCTGCTCCGTGACGCGCGAGAAACGCCACGCGCCTTCCACGCAGGGTCCCGAGCACGTACGGTCCCGACGGCTCTCCAAACGGCGTCGTCACCTTCACTTCTTCGCGGTCGGTCACGCCGGCCATGTCATACAGGCCGGAGCCGCCAATGATGCCTATCTGCGCTCGCTGCATTTCTGTTCTCGCGTGTAGGGATCCGGGATCGGGGATCCGGGATCCGGATATTGGGATTTGGGTTTTTGGGATTTGGGCGTTGGGATTTTACTAAATGACCTTCTGCACAGATCGTTTCCCGTCTTTTTCGCGGATGTACCCCGCGGTAACAGATGGATCGTGGCTGAAGAAGATCAGGTACTCGCGGTCGATCGCCTCGCGCAGGAAGCGCTGCTTGAATGCGAATGAGTCCTGGGGAAACAGATCGAACGCAGTGATCCAGGAGTCGTTGACGTGGGCCGTCGTCGGCACGACGTCAGCCGCGAACACGGCGGTTCTCGCCTCGGACTCGATGAACACGACCTGATGATGTGAGGTATGGCCGCATGCGCGGACAACGCGGACGCCTGGCTTGATCTCGCGATCATCGTCGAAGAAGTCGACCACGCCTGGCGCCTCGAGCGGCGCGACATCCTCCTGGAAATAGCTGCCTTGGTTCCGCTCGTTCGGATGCAGCGCATCATCCCACTCGCCGCGGCGAATGACGTACCGGGCCCGACCGAACCGCGGCCGGAGGCCGCCGGATCCGCGCACCACTGCTCCGCCGAAGTGATGGAAATGAAGGTGCGTTGGAAGAACGATGTCGATCTCGTCAAAAGAAACGCCGGCCTCTGCGAGCGTGTGATCGAGATTGCGCGTGCGGTCGACGCCGAAGATGTCGGTCAATGTCGCATCGAGCTTGTTCCCGATGCCACAGTCGAGGATCATCCGCCCCCAGTCGGCCTCGATGACAAGCGCGCGCATGGCCAGCACGATCCGGCCGCGATCGTCTGGGGGCGCCTTCTTTTCCCACAGCGGCCTGGGCACGATCCCGAACATCCCGCCGCCGTCGAGGCGGAACGATCCGTCGCTGACGGTCGTGAGCTGCAGGTTGCCCCACGGCAGCTGGGTCACCGGCTGCTCGATCAGGCGCCGCGCTTGCTGCTTCAGCTCGACGAGCACGCCGTGCGCGGCGGATGGGTGCACGAAGGCGATGATCGAGCCCTCCGCGCCCGGCCGCGGCCGCTCGTCAACGAGGCGAACGCCTCGCGCTTTCAACTGCGCAAGCGCATCGCGGATGTCCGGCACGCGTAGCGTGATGTGGTGGATGCCTGGACCGCGCTTCTCGACGTACTTTGCGATCGCGGAATCACTGGCGGTCGCCTCGAGGAGCTCGATCGACGACTGCCCGACCGGGATGAAGTGCGCCCTCACCCGCTGCGAGTACACCTCCTCCGGCGTCTCGACCTCGAGGCCGAGCGCATCGCGGTAAAACGCCAGCGCCTTGTCCAAGTCCTGCACGGCAATACCGATATGATCGAGGACGGCTTTCACGATTCGGTCCGCCGGTGCGATGGTGCGCTGAGTCCAGGCATGTCGACGGTCGACGCCACCATCTGGGCACCGACGCGGCGCATGATGTCGGCGGCTGCCGAATAGGGATCGACCTCGCGCGAGGCGATGCCATCCACGATGCGCTGCAGCTCGCCGGCGGGCAGCGTCTCCTCGACAAGCTGCATGAATCGGTGTGAAAGCAGATCGCGAAGCCGGAACTCCTGCCGGACGCGCTGCCGCGAGGCTCGCGCATCGGCCGAGTGTGCGCGGAACTGCTTGACGGTTTCGAGCAGCTCGGCGATTCCCGTTCCGGTCGTCGCTTCTGTTTTCTGAATCGGCGGACGCCAGTCGCCAGGCTCGAATGTCTGCAGCGACAGCATGGTCGACACGGAGTGCGCGAGGCGATCGGCGCCTTCGCGATCGGCCTTGTTCACGACGAAGATGTCCGCGATCTCCATGATCCCGGCCTTGAGCGCTTGGACCTCGTCGCCGGTGCCGGGGACCAGCACGACAATCGAGATGTCCGCCGTCCGGACGATGTCGACCTCGTCCTGGCCCACACCGACCGTTTCGATGACCACGACGTCCTTGCCCGCGGCATCGAGCACAAGCGCGACGTCGCTCGTCGCGCGCGCGAGTCCGCCGAGGTGGCCGCGCGTGGCCATACTGCGGATGAAGACCCCTGGATCGCCGTAATGCGCGCCCATCCGCACGCGATCGCCGAGGATGGCGCCGCCGGTAAACGGGCTTGTCGGATCGACAGCAATGACCCCGACCGTCTGTCCGCCTCGGCGCAGCTCCGTCGTCAGCCGGTCGACGAGCGTGCTCTTGCCTGCCCCAGGCGGCCCCGTGACGCCGATGAGATACGCGCGTCCCGTTCGCGGATAGATGTCTCGAATCAAGACCGCCCCGGCGGGCGCCTCGTCTTCGATGAGCGAGATGGCGCGAGCGATGCTGCGGGGATCCCCCGCCAGCACGCGCTCCGCGAGTGATGTCGCTGCCGTCATCCTTTCCCAGCTGGTCTCGCCAACGCCGAAGGCGACGGCGGGGCCTGAAGCAGCTGGCGTGCGATCACCAGCCGCTGAATCTCGCTGGTACCCTCCCCGATCGTGGTGAGCTTGACGTCCCGGAAGTACTTCTCCGCCGGGTAATCCTTGATAAACCCGTAGCCGCCGTGAATCTGTACGCCGTCCTCAGACGCGCGAACGGCAATCTCGCTCGAGTACAGCTTCGCCATCGCCGCTTCCAGCGTCGTCCTCCGGCCGGCATCCTTCATCGACGCGGCGCGATACGTCAGCAGCCGTGCCGCTTCGATACGCGTTGCGTTGTCGACGAGCTTCGCGCGGATGCTTTGAAAGGTGCCGATTGGCTGGCCGAATTGCTTACGTTCGAAGGCGTAGCGTCGCGCCGCCTCGTACGCCCCCTGCGCCAGGCCGACGGCAAGCGCGGCGATGCCGATGCGCCCTGCATCGAGCACCTGTAGCGCGTTGACGAACCCCTGCCCTTCCTGGCCGAGCAGCTGTGACGGGGCCACTCGACAATTCTCGAAGATGACCTCGCTCGTCTCGCTGGCGCGCATCCCGAGCTTGTCTTCCTTTTTGCCGGCGCGGAAGCCTGGCGTACCTTGCTCGACGATGAACGCGGTAATGCCGCGGCTGCCTTTGGACTTGTTTGTCACCGCCATGACCACGATCAGATCACCGGTGCGGCCGTGGGTGATGAACTGCTTCGTCCCGTTGATCACCCAGCAGTCGCCTTCGCGTGTCGCTGACGTGCGCATCGCACCCGCGTCGCTGCCGGCGGACGCCTCGGTCAGTCCCCACGCCGCAAGCTGCTGTCCGCGCGCGAGCGGGGTCAGGTACTTCCGCTTCTGGTCATCGCTGCCGCACATCGCGACGTGCGCGGCGCCGAGACCGTTGTGAGCGGCCACGGTCAACGACACCGACGGATCGACTCTCGCCAGCTCCTCGATGCAAATGCAGTAGTCGACCGATGACATCGCCGCGCCGCCGAACTCTTCGGGAAACTGGATGCCCATGAGACCGAGCTCGGCGAGGTTCGACAGCAGTTCCCGTGGAAACTGCTGTGCCTCATCCCATTCCCTGACATGCGGGCGCATCTCGCTCTCCGCAAACTCGCGGACGCTGCGGCGCAGCAGTTCCTGATCGGGTGTGAAAGCGAAGTCCATCGGCGCGGTCCGATCGTATCATTCGGTATGCGACTCTCACGGCTTCTCCTGTTGATGTGCATCCTGCTGGCTGCCTCCTCCCGCCCGGCGTTTGCTGATGCCACCTTATTCGTCGGCAGCACGACCACGCCGTCGAGGCACACGACGAAAGGCTTCGCGATTGGCGCCGGGCTGGTGATCGTCGGCGTGGAGTTCGAGTACGCGTCGACGACGGAAGATCCGCTCGAGGGGGCGCCGCAGATGCGGACCGGCATGGGCAACGTTTACGCACAGACACCGATCCCGGTTGCCAGGATGCAGTTCTACGCGACGACCGGCGCAGGCGGGTATCGCGAAAAGCTCGGCACGACGCACCAGGAGACGCACATCGCGTTCAACACCGGCGGCGGCGTCAAGGTGTCACTGCTGGGACCACTGAAGGCGCGGCTCGACTACCGCGTGTTCAAGTTACGCGGCGCGCCGCTCTACTCGACGGTCCACCGTTTCTACGCAGGGGTCAACCTGGCGTTCTGAAAATGCTGAATGCTGAATTACGAATGCTGCATTCAGCACTCTCAAATCAGCATCAACACTATCGCGGAGCGGTCGCTGGCGGCGGCGCGAACGTGCCGGCTGCCGGGGGCGTGGTCGTGACCGCGCCATCGGGACCCGCTGGCGTCGCCGGCGCGCCGGTAGCTGGCTGCAGGTTCAAGAGAGTCTGGCCGGCCGCCGCGAAGGCACCGCTGTACATCCGATAAAGATCCATGATCTCCATCGGGTACGCCTCCGCCAGGATCTTCGCGACGCCGTAATCCGCACCCTTCACGGCCGGATCCATCACGAACACATAGAGCACGCTGCCGTTCGGCCCTGGCTCCACCGCTTTGAAGATCTTCCAGCTCCCGCCCTGCTGGTTTCGAAGGGGATCCTTGGACGTCTCCAGCGCCTTTCGCAGCTTGGCAATCACCGTATCGAAGTCGGCGACTTTGTCGGGCCTGATGGCGTTGAAGATGATCCCCTGCTCCGCCGCGAAGACGCGACCGGCAGACGGGGGTGCAACAACGTTCGCGGGCGGTGCGCCCGGCGTCTGCGGCGTCGCACCCGGGAGCGGTGACGTTTGTTGCGGCTGAAGCGCTCCCGCCGACTGGGGTAGCGGCGCCGACGTCTGGCCCGCGGCCACAGCGGCTGTGCCGATCAGGGTGAACGGGGCAAGCAGTGACGAACGCATCGACATCAGTGTCTCAGAGACAGTCTCTCAAAGATAGCGGCCGAAATACAAAGAGCCACGAACGGTGGACCGTTCGTGGCTCTCCTGAATATCGGGTCAAGGCCGACCTCGAGGTCGGCCTTGACTACTTTGAGAGATCCATCTATTTCGACAGATCGGCGACCATCGGACCCTGGATCACGAAGAGCGGCGCCTTCAACGCCCCGCGATACATGTCGTACACGGCCTTCTGCTCCGCGGGATCCTTGACGGCGGAGTAGATGTTGTTCATCACCGAGTAGTCGGCGGTTTTCACGACGGGGGAAATGATGTGGATGTAGACAATGGTGCCGTCGGGATTTGGCATCGCGTTCTTGATCACTTTCCAACCCGCGAGCTGTTCCTTAGCTTCGGGCGCCTCGGACTTGGACAGCGCTTCCTTGAGCTTCGTGATGATCTGCTCGTAGTCTGCGGTCTTGTCCGGGTTGATCGCGAACGCCTGGATCACCACGTCGCCGGTAAACAACGTTTTCTGCGGCGCCGTTTGCGCGAACAGATCGTTGTGACCGTGCGATAACGCCGGTATCACCACAATCGCACAAGCCAATAGAACGCCGGACAGTCGTCGCATCTTCGAGCCTCCTCGGAAAGGCCGTTAATCTACCACAGGTGAACTGAGAAAGAGGGACATGATCTCATTGGCAAGAAGCATTCCTGCCCGCGAGAGCCGCAAAAACCGCCCATCATAGATCAATAGCCCCGCGTCGCGGAACCGCTCCAGTTCACAGCCGTATAGCGCCCAAACGTCGGCGCCGTAGCGGACTTTCATCGCATTCAGGTCGATTCCGCCGGCAAGCCTGAGGCCCGTAAACAGCGCTTCCTCCAGCCCCTCGTGGCGGGACAGCTCCCGGCGCTCCATTTCGAGCTGACCTCCAGCCGCTACAGCCGCAATGTACTCAGTGGTCGACGACAGGTTCTTCCAGCGGACGGCACGACGGGTGGAATGGGCGCCACAGCCGAGCCCAAGCCACTCGCCGTCGGTCCAGTATTTCAGGTTGTGCCGCGACTCCCGCCCGGGCCTGGCGACGTTGGATATCTCGTACTGATCGTACCCGGCGTGATCCAGCCGCGTCATCGCCTCCAGGTACATCTCCGCGGCGTCGTCATCGGGCGCAAGCGACCATTTCGAACGCGCCATGGCTTCACGGAGCGGCGCGTTTGGATAGAGCTCGAGGATATAGAGAGAGGCGTGATCGGGGCCGAGAGCGATCAACGCATCCACCGACTCGAGCCATTGCGCAATCGACTGCTGCGGCAGCCACATCATCAGATCGAGCGAGATATTGTCGAATCCGGCCGCGCGCGCCATGGCAAAGGCCTCTCCCGCGCGCGATGCCGAGTGCAGCCGGCTGAGTCGTTGCAGCTCGTCGTCGCGGAACGACTGGACGCCGAAGCTGAGACGATTGACGCCGGCGGCACGAAACCCGGCAAGACGTTCCGGCGTGACGGTCTCGGGATTGGCTTCGAGCGTAATCTCGGCGTCCGAGGCGACGTCGAACGCCGACTGGCAGGCGGAGATGATCGCGGCAATCTCGGACGGCTCGAGGAGCGACGGCGTGCCACCGCCGAAGAAGATCGTGTCCGCGGCGGAGCGATCGCCCTTCGCGCCAATCTCACGCCGCAACGCGACCACGTATTGCTCCTTCAACGCGGCGTCGAACAGACCTCGATTGAAGTTGCAGTAGTTGCAAATGGCCGAGCAAAAGGGAATGTGGACGTAGAGCCCTAGAGACATGTAATGCAAAAAGCTTTTAGCTGCCAGCGCGCCCGCCCGGCCACTTCAGGTCAGCCCTGCCGTCGCGCTCGCGCGGTTTCAGCTGGGCGCGTGCCTGGCCGGCCGACTTCGACGGCAGGCCTCCGCGCCCCCGGTTTTTCGGGGAAGCCGGGGACGTTTCCTGCCACCGCGCGATGTCCTCATGTGTGGGATGAGGCCCGACCTCGCGCGTGTCAGGACCCTCGATCTTCACCCAGTCGCACATTTCCTTGAGGCGCGAGCGAATCCGAAGGCCGAGCTGAAGCGCGACGGAATTCGGCTCGGTGTTGTCGGAATCGCCAAGATTGGTCGTGAACACCGTCACCCGGCGCTCGCTATAGCGCGTGTTGACGACGAGGCCGAGCGTTTCCTCGACCCACGGCGACTTTTTCTCCGCGCCGATGTCGTCGAGCACGAGCAACTCGGCTTCGAGCACCGGCCGCAGGATTTCGAGCTCGGTGGTCTCGACCTGGTTGTTGTAGGTATCGCGCACCAGCTTCAGCAAATCGCGCGTCTCGAAGAAGACCGCACGCGCGCCTTTGCGCCGAATCGCTTCCTTCATCAGCGCAACGGCCAGGTGCGTCTTGCCGACGCCGTTGTCGCCGTGAAAGAGAAGGCCTTTGTCGACCACCGGGAATTGATTGACGAGGCGCGTCGCCCTGCGCACCGCGTCGCGCTGGCTGTCGGTGTTCTCGTCGAAGTTGGAAAACTCGCAGTGCAGATACCGGCGGGGAATGCGTGCGTTCTTCAGTAGCGACTCGAAGCTGCGCTGATGCCAGCAGTCGCAGCGAGTGACCCGCGAGACACCGTCGACCTCAACCTGCTTCCATCCGGTGTCATCGCAGATCGGGCACTGCACAGCAGGATGTTAACCTGAAAGTGTGAAGTTCAAAGTTCGAAGTTGAAAGTAAGTTGAAAGTACTCTTGGGCTACTTCCCAATTTTCGTTTCTACTTCCACACTTACTTCGAACTCTTCACTTTCGACTTTTCACTTTCCTGCGGCGCGGGCGGTGCCGCGCGGCGTACGAGATCGGTCGGCGATGATTTCACGAGCGCTGTGTTCAGTCGCTGTTCCCAATCATCGATACCGCGGGCGAGCTCGCGCTTGACGTAGTCCATGAACTCGTTGACCTCGCCCTGCATCTGTTCGATCTTCCGGCGCATGTTGAGAATGATTTCGACGCCGGCGAGGTTGACGCCGAGATCGCGCGTCAGCGTGAGGATCGTCTCGAGCTGCTCGAGATCTTCCTCCGAGTACAGCCGCGTATTGCCTTCGGTCCGGGAAGGCTTCAGCAGGCCCTCGCGCTCGTACAACCGCAGCGTCTGCGGATGAATGTTGTACTTCTGCGACACCGCGCTGATCATGTAATACGCCTTGCCGCCGGCCCGCTTCGCCATCATTGCCCCACGGGCCACGGAGACACAGAGGCACGGAGGTTCATTAGTTTTGTCTCCGTGTCTCCGTGACTCCGTGGCCTGTCTCGCCAAAAGACTCGCGGACGTTTTCTCCGTTGATACGGCCGAACTCGCGGAGCAGCTCCTTGGAGCGCTCATCGAGCAGCTTGGGCAGCACGAGCTTCACCTCGACGACGAGATCCCCGCGGCGGCCGTCGCGCGTCGAGGGCGCGCCACGCTCACGCAGCCGGAAGCGCTGGCCCGACTGCGTGCCCGGAGGCACGCGCAGCTTCGCGTCGCCGTCCGGGATCGGAATGTCGATGCGGGCGCCGAGCGCCGCCTCGTGAATCGCGATCGGCACGGCCATGTGAATCTCGTCGCCCTCGCGGCGGAAGATCGGATGCGCAGCGACCTGCACAGTGATGTACAGATCGCCCGGCTCACCGCCGCGCACGCCGGCATTGCCTTTCGCCGGCACGCGGACGCGGTCGTCCGTCGCCACGCCCGCCGGAATACGGACCTGCACGGCTTCTGACCGCGGTTCCTGGCCGGTCCCCGCGCACGGCTCGCACGGCCGCGGACGCTGCTGACCGCTTCCGCCGCAGGCGGGGCAACTACGAGTGAACACCATGTGCCCGCGGACCGTGCGAACGGCACCCGCGCCGTGACAGACGAGGCACGAGCCGGTGCTGACCCGTGTCAGCCCCGTGCCGGCACACGTGCGGCAGGTCTCGCGCCGGGTCACCGCGACCGTGCGCTGCACGCCGTTGAATGCGTCCTCGAACGACAGCTGAAGAGCTTGATGGAGATCGGCGCCGCGCTCGGCGACCGGAGGCTGCTCGCCTCGCGACGTGAGGACCTCGGCGAACAAATCGCCGAAGGTGGTGGCGTGATCCGCGCCTCGCGTAGAGAAATCAAACCCCTCGAAGCCGCTGGTGCGGCGCTCTCCCCCGCCGAGTGGCGATCCCGAGTCGTACCGCGTGCGGCGCTCGGGATCCATCAGCGTCTCGTACGCTTCGAGGATCTGGCGAAACCGTGCCTCCGCCATGTGGTCACCTGGATTGATGTCCGGATGGAACCGTCGCGCGAGGCGACGATAGGCGCGCTTGATCTCCGATTCGGTCGCGGCCTGCTCGAGCCCGAGGATGACGTACAAATCCATTTGTGATTTCTGATTCGTGATTCGTGATTGCGATTCGTGATGTGTGATTCGTGATCTCGCTTCGTGATTTACCCGGAGGCAATCACCAATCACCAATCACCAAATCACCAATCACACATGGTCATTTCTTCTCCTCGTCCACCACTTCCGCGTCGATCACGTCGCCTTGCGAACCCGCCGAACCCGCCGAACCTCCTGAACCCCCTGAACCCCCCGAACCCTCCGAACCCCCTGAACCCTCCGAACTCGCCGCCCCCGAGGCGCCAGCGTTCTTGTAGAGAGCTTCGGCGGCGCGATGTTGCGCCTGCGTAAGCTGCTCCATCGCGCGATTCATCGCCGCGGCATCGTTGGCCGTGATCGCGCTCTTGAGCGATTCGATGGCCGTTTCCACCGCCGCCTTATCGCCCGGCGCGAGCTTCGACCCCACATCCAGCAGCATCTTTTCGGCGCCGTAGACCGCCTGGTCGGCCTTGTTGCGCGCCTCGATCTCTTCCTTCCGCTTCTTGTCTTCCTCGGCGTGCGACTCGGCGTCCTTCATCATCCGCTCGACCTCGTCCTTGCTGAGGCCGCTCGACGCGGTGATCGTGATCTTCTGTTCCTTGCCGGTGCCGCGATCCTTGGCCGACACGTTCACCATGCCGTTGGCGTCGATGTCGAATGTCACCTCGATCTGCGGGACACCGCGCGGCGCGGGCGGGAGGCCGACCAACTGGAAGCGTCCGAGCGTGCGGTTGTCGCGCGCCAGCGGACGCTCACCCTGCAGGACATGCACTTCGACGCTGGTCTGGCTGTCGGCCGCCGTCGAGAACGTTTCGCTCTTGCGCGTCGGGATCGTCGTGTTGCGCGGAATCAGCGTCGTCATCACGCCGCCCAGCGTTTCGATGCCGAGCGACAGCGGGGTCACGTCCAGCAGCAGGAGGTCTTTGACCTCGCCTGCGAGCACGCCCGCCTGCAGCGCGGCGCCGATCGCAACGACCTCGTCGGGGTTGACCCCCTTGTGCGGCTCCTTGCCGAACAGATCCTTCACAATCTGCTGCACGCGCGGGATACGGGTTGATCCGCCGACGAGCACGACCTCGTCGATCTTGGAGGGATCGACACCCGCGTCGGTGAGCGCCTGCTTGGTCGGGCCCACCGTCCGCTGCAGAAGATCTTCGACGAGCTGCTCGAACCTCGCTCGCGTCAGCTTCATCTGCAGGTGCTTCGGGCCACTCTGATCCGCGGTGATGAACGGCAGGTTGATGTCGCTCTCCATCACGGTGGAAAGCTCCATCTTGGCTTTCTCCGCCGCTTCCTTCAGGCGCTGCAGCGCCATCCGATCCTTGCCCAGGTCGATGCCGTCGCTCTTCCTGAACTCCGCGATGATCCACTCGATGATGCGCTGATCGAGGTTGTCGCCGCCGAGGTGCGTATCGCCGTTGGTCGCTTTCACTTCGACGACGCCCTCGCCCACTTCGAGAATCGAGATATCGAACGTGCCGCCGCCGAAGTCGTAGACCGCGATCGTCTCGTCCTTCTTCTTATCGAGCCCGTATGCCAGCGCCGCCGCCGTCGGCTCGTTGACGATGCGCATGACCTCGAGGCCGGCGA
>DAIRVG010000016.1:60681-64909 GCA_036802945.1 Vicinamibacterales bacterium | reverse complement strand
AAGCTCGATGTCATCGTCGCCAATCGTCTGCATGACGATGCCGTGACGATGGCCGTGTGGGAACGGGAACGGCGGGTCGGCTATCCGAAGAGCGGCGTTGCATCGGCGACGTCCGCGGCGGCACCAGCCGTCCGGTCCGTTGTCGCACCAACAGCACCCGTTAGCGCGCCCCAGACGACGTAGGTATGGATACCCTGGTTATCCCGAGGGGGCCGGGCACGGGCCCGGCCCTCATTTTTTGGGGCTTGGGATTTGGGTTTTGGGTTTTGGGATTTACTTCTGCTTCAAACCCCACCTCATGAGGACCGTTCCTACCGTAAAACCGGCACCCACGGAGGCGAGCAGCAGCAGATCGCCCTGCTTCAGACGCTTCTCCTCCACGGCGTCGTTCAATGCAAGAGGAATCGTGCCCGCCGTCGTGTTGCCGAACCGCTCGATGTTGATGACGACCTTTTCCGGAGGAATGCCGAGCTTCTGGGTCGCCGACTGGATGATGCGGCGGTTGGCCTGGTGCGATACGAAGAGGTCGATCTCGCATGGCTTGACACCGTTGCGGTCGAGGATTCGCTTGGCCGCCTCCTCGGTGTTGCGCACGGCCCACTTGAACACGGCCGCGCCGTCCTGCTTGACGTAATGCAGCCGCTGGTCGACGGTCTCGTGCGTGGCGGGCCGCAGGCTGCCGCCCGCCGGCATGCACAGCGCGTCGCCGCCGCTGCCATCCACGTAGTTCTCGAAGTCGATGATCCCGATCCGGTCGTCGTCTGATGCCTCGACCACGACGGCGCCCGCGCCGTCGCCGAACAGCACGCACGTCGTGCGGTCGGTGTAGTCGATGATGCTGGACATCACGTCGGCCCCGATCACGAGCGCGTGCTTGCTCGCGCCCGACGCGATCATCTGGGCCGCCGTCGTCAGCGCATACGTGAAGCCCGAGCACGCGGCGCCGAGATCGAATCCCCACGCATGCTTCGCGCCAATCTTCGTCTGCACCAGGCAGGCGGTACTCGGAAAGATCATGTCCGGCGTGGTCGTGCCGACGACGATGAAGTCGATGTCCGCGGGCGTCAGTCCGGCGCGGCGGATGGCCTCGCGAGACGCCTCGGCGGCAAGGTCTGACGTCGCAACGCCAGGATCGACGACGTGCCGCTCGCGGATACCGGTCCGCTGCAGGATCCATTCATCCGTCGTCTCGACGAGTCTCTCGAGGTCGGCGTTGGTGAGCAGCCTCGGTGGAACGAATGTCGCAAGGCTGGAGATGCGGGCGCGGCGAAGGCCGCGCGCGCTGGAATGATCGGTTACCACAGTCCAGAGCCCCTCCCGGGCGCAGTGAGCCCGAAATACTCGTACGCGCGTGCCGTGGCCACGCGGCCGCGCGGCGTGCGATCCAGAAAGCCCGCCTGAATCAGGAACGGCTCGTAGATGTCCTCGATCGCGTCTCTTTCCTCGTTGATGGCGGCGGCGATGCTGTTGACGCCCACCGGTCCGCCGCTGAACTTGTCGATGATGGTGCGAAGCAGCTTTCGATCGACTTCGTCGAAGCCGTGGTCATCGACCTCGAGGAGCGTCATCGCGGCGCGGGCGACCTCCCCGCTGATGCGGCCGTCGGCGCGGACCTGTGCGTAGTCCCGCACGCGCCGCAGCAGCCGGTTCGCGATGCGCGGCGTGCCGCGCGATCGCCGCGCGATCTCGATCGAGGCGTCCGCGTCCATGGGCACGTTGAGAATTCGCGCCGAGCGGCGGACGATCTCCTCGATGTCGCCATCCTGGTAGAAATCCAGACGATGGACGATGCCGAACCGCGCGCGAAGGGGCCCGGTCAGGAGGCCGGCGCGCGTCGTCGCCCCGATCAACGTGAATTTCTTGACGGGCACTTTCACCGAACGAGCGCTGGGCCCTTGCCCGATCATGATGTCCAGCTCGTAGTCCTCCATCGCGGGGTAGAGGATCTCTTCGATCGCCGGCGCCAGCCGATGAATCTCATCGATGAAGAGAACCTCGTGTTCCTGGAGGTTGGTGAGCATGGCCGCGAGGTCTCCGGCTCTCTCGATGACCGGACCGGCGGTCGCGCGCACCGGCACGCCAAGCTCGTGGCCGATGACGTACGCCAGCGTCGTCTTGCCAAGTCCGGGCGGACCGTACAAGAGGACGTGGTCGAGCGCTTCCTTTCGGCCGCGCGCCGCTTCGATCGACACCTGCAGGTTGTCGCGCACGCGATCCTGCCCGATGTACTCGGCCAGCGATCGCGGGCGCAATCCCGCTTCATACTGCGCGTCGTCGTCGACGGGCCCGGCGGTGACGAGGCGGTCGTTCATGACAGGCTCATCGCATCAATTCCCGGAGCGCGCTCCTGAGTGCATCCTCGAATGTGGCGCCGCCATCTGACTTGTGACTGGCATCAACGGCTTTTTCGGCCAGCGGGCGATGATAGCCCAGGTTCTCGAGTGCCGAGATGAGGTCGTTACGCAGACGATCGCCGGTTGATGGCTGAGCGCCTTCGGCTTCTGGTGCCGGCGCGACGTCCTTAAGCCGATCTTTCAGCTCGAGCACGATTCGTTCGGCTGTCTTTTTGCCCACACCCGGAATCCGTATCAGACGCGCAACGTCGGCACGCCGCACGGCGACAACGAGCTCACGACTGTCGATCCCCGAAAGGACCGAAACCGCCAGCTTCGGACCGATTCCGCTGATCCCGATCAACCGTTCGAAGAGCAGCTGCTCGAGCGGCGTGAGAAATCCAAACAGCTGCAGCGTGTCTTCGCGCACGTGCGTGTGCACGCGCAGCGACACATCCGATCCGGCTTCACCGATTTCGTAGTAGGTGGACAGGGGCACGTGGACTTCGTAACCAACGCCGCTCACGTCGAGGATGATCCGGTTCGGAAACTTGTCGAGAACCCGTCCTCGAAGAAACGCAATCATCCTTGGGTGGGAGGACGGTACTGGCGCCAGGTGCGAGGGTGGCGCCTGTCAGGGATCGGGGATCGGGGATCGGGGATCCGGATCCCTGATCCCTGATCCCTGATCCCTGCCGGCGCCATCGAGTGCATATGGCAGATCGCGACGGCCAGGGCATCGGCGGCGTCGTGCGGCGATGGCGCGGCGGCAAGACCGAGGAGCAGCTTCACCATCTGCCCCACCTGGTGCTTCTCGGCGCGTCCGTAACCGACGACCGCGCGCTTGATTTCGGCCGGCGTGTACTCGACCACCTCACAACCGGCTTCAATCGCGGCAAGCATCGCCACGCCACGCGCGTGACCGAGCTTCAATGCGCTGCGGACGTTCGTCGCGTAAAAGAGATTTTCGATGGCGACGCAGTCAGGGTGAAGCGACGCAAGGAGCAAGGAGAGCTCGGCGTGAATCCGGGCAAGGCGCTGCGGAAACGAGTCGGCCTGGTGCGCGGTAATTGCGCCGCAGGCGACCAGGTGATGCCGGCGTCCATCCGTCTCCACGCAGCCGTAACCGGTGCGTTCGGAGCCAGGATCGATGCCGAAGATTCTCACGCGAGGGAGGCCTCGATCTCCTTCTCCTCGATGTCGAAGTTCGCCCAGACGTGCTGGACGTCATCGTGGTCCTCGATCGCTTCCATCAGCCGCAGCATCTGCTGCGCCTCTTTGCCCGTAAGCTTGACGTAGTTTTTCGGCACCATGGCGATCTCGGCGCTCGCGGGCTCGACACCCAGCGCCTTGATCGCCTCACGCACGGCTTCGAAGCTTGCCGGGGCGCACACGACTTCCCACGCGCTGTCGTCGTCGTTCATGTCGTCCGCGCCTGCATCGAGCGCGGCCGTCAGGAGCTTTTCCTCGTCGACTTTCCCCTTTTCGACGAAGACCTGACCCTTCTTCGAGAACAGCCACGCCACGCTGTTCTCGGCGGCCAGAGTCCCCGCGTGCTTACCGAGCATGTGGCGGATTTCTCCGACCGTGCGGTTCTTGTTGTCAGTCAGGGTTTGAATCAGCAGCGCGACGCCGCCGGGACCGTAGGCTTCGTACGTGATTTCCTCGTACGAGACGCCAGGTTCCTCGCCCGTGCCGCGACGGATGGCGCGCTCGATGTTCTCGCGCGGCATGTTGGCCGCCTTGGCATCGGCCACGATTGTCCGCAGGCGCGGATTCATGTCGACATCGCCACCGCCGGTGCGGGCGGCCACGGACAATTCCTTGATGATGCGGGTGAAGACCTTGCCGCGCTTCGCATCCGCGGCGCCCTTCTTATGCTTGATTGTTGCCCA
>DAIRVG010000016.1:55527-60581 GCA_036802945.1 Vicinamibacterales bacterium | reverse complement strand
TGCGCGCAAGAATCATCCAGACGTCCGCGCGCGGATCCCAGGGCCCTCCGCGATAATCGCCGAGCAGCGCGGTAATTTCAAAGCCGGCTTTCCGCAGACGGCTCGTCATCTGCGGCACGGACAAGGTCCGAAACGTCAACGCGAACCGGTGGATCCGGCGGCGCGATCCGCGCCGCTCGATGAACTGCTGGTCGAAGGTCGTCAGGTGACGGGCCGGATCCTGACGTACGGTCTCGACGAGGGTCACATGCGCTCCGCCGCGGGCGCCCCGCCAACCAGAGAGGCTGACGCGTTTCTTGTACTCCTTCCAGGACGGCAGGTCGGCCACGAGCTCGAGCCCAAACGTCGCACCGGGCTGAAGCACGCCCGCGACGGCCTCGAGCGTGGCGGCCAGATCGCGCTCGGAGAGCAACGACTGGAGCACCCCGTACGGCGCCACCACGAGCGAAAACCCGCCTTCGCTTGCCCCGCCAACCCCGCGCGGCAGGCTACGGCGAGGCTTGGGGGTGAGAAAGGGCAGGTATCGGATGTCGCCGCGGATCAATCGGACACGTCCACCCAGCCGGGCGCGCCGGATCCGCTGGCGGGCACGGGCGAGCATCGGCTCCGATCGATCAATGCCCACGATCGAGACGCCGGCGCGACCGAGAGGGATAGAGATGCGCCCGGTGCCGCACCCGAGTTCGAGGACCGGTCCATCGGCCTGCAGGGCAAGGTTGCGCCAGAAGGGAACGTCGCGCCTGCCGAGCGTTCGCGCGTTCTCCCAGTCGTAGAACGGCGCGTAGTCGTCCCAGCCTTCGTAGCCTTCAGCCATGTAATGCTTCAGACATGTAATGCAAAATTCAAATTGCAAAATTCAAACAGAACGTATGACCACCCAACCGAATGTGCTCGCGTCAACTGTGTTTGCATTTTGAATTTTGCATTTTGCATTACAGCTAATCAGAAACCGCCAATTCCCCCGGAACGATTGGACGTGTGCGCGGAAGGAGACCGCGGCGCGACATGTGGCCAACGATCGCGAGAACGCCGACAAACACCGCGAGCTTGAGGGCGTCACCCACGCGAGTGGCGGGCACGACTTTCCACAGGAGCCACAGAATCGGGTGCGCGATCGCAACCGCCCAGACAGACCCATAGAAATAGCGTCGCTCGTGCCCCTCTCCCTGCGTCGACCGCTTCACACGGGGGAGGAGTCCGAAGGCACCCAGCACCCACATGGTGCCGGCAATCGGGAAGTACGCCACCTCGTACATTTGTTTCAGGCGCCACGTGCCAGTAACGAGCGCGTACACGAGACCGGCGATGTTCAACAGCGCGAAGGCGGCGACTTCGCCCCACGCCGTCGTGTAGCACACACGCCGATAGAGCGGGTTGGGCCGATCCTCGGTGAACCTGATGATGTACGGCCGCGGCTCGCATCCCGGCAGTTTGCCCCGAATGCCCGCGATCCCGGTCGCGACGACGATGCATCCCAGCCAGATCGTAAGCCGCCGATCGAAGCCATGCTCGAACAGATCGAACGTCAGCGGCCCCGGCGCGATGAAGAACACGAAAATCCAGATCGGCCAGTGGTTGAAGCGGTAATACAGCTTGTTCCTGTGGCGAATCTTCCGCGCGGTGTCGAGTTCGACGTAGATCGAATCAGTCTGCAAGGGGGCTGGTGTCACGTCCTTGGGATTTGGGATTTGGGATTTGGGATCTGGGATTTATCCTCAGGATACTGTACGGATGCGGCCGTCATCGATGCTCAACACGCGATCCGCGCAGGCGCGCGCGAATTCGGCGTCGTGCGTGGCGATGACGATCGTACGGCCCTGCTTCGCGAGCTGGCGCAGCGTTGCGGCCAGCTCTTGACGCCGTGCGGGATCAAGGGATGCGGTCGGCTCGTCCATCAGCAAGAGCGGAGGCTCCACGGCAATTGCGCGGGCAATCGCGACACGCTGCGCTTCTCCACCGGACAATTCGTGCGGCAGTGCTGCCGAGCGGTCGCCAACGCCGAGACTGACCAGCAGCTCCTGGGCACGCGCTTCTGCGTCCGCGAGAGGACGATGCATCACGTGGACGAGTGCGAGCCACACATTCTTGTGCGCCGTCATGTGGGCAAATAGATGATGGAACTGGAACACGATGCCAACGCGACGGTGCAGCTCGCGAAGGGTATGGCCGCGATGGATGCTCCCCGGCTTCAGCGTCATGCCGTCGAGGACGATTGTGCCGGCGCCAATCGGGTCGAGTCCTGCGATCGCGCGCAAGATCGTCGTCTTTCCTGCGCCGGATGCGCCCATCAACGCGACGATCTCGCCGCGTGATGCCGAAAACGAGATGCCTGCAACGATAGGCCGCCCGCTTCGGCGAACCTCGAGCGATGTGACTTCGAGGACGGCGGTCACGCCCGCCGCCATCCGCGCTCGATGCGCCGCGCGATTCGCGCCAGCGGCAGCGAGAGGGCGAGGTACAGCGCCGCACACATCGCCCCTGGCAAAACCCAACTACCGATGTTCGCCGCAAAGATCGACGTCTGCTTCGTCAGCTCGACGACCGTAATGACAGACACGAGTGAGGTGTCTTTCAACAGCGCAACAAAGTCGTTGGTCATTGGCGCGAGCGCGAGCCTGAACGCTTGCGGCGCGCGCACAAGGACGAGAATCTGCCGCTGGGTGAATCCGAGCGTGCGGGCGGCATCCAGCTGCCCCTGGGGTACGGCCTCGAGCGCGCCGCGATAGATTTCACTTTCGTATGCGGCGTAGTTCAGTCCGAGGCCGAGCAGCGCCGCCAGGAACGCCGGCAGCTGAATAAAGGGTGCAAGCCCGAAATACAGGACGAAGAGCTGCAGCAGGAGCGGCGTGCCACGAATCACCTCGACGTAGATCGTCAGCGCGGCCCGCAGCGAGCTGGGCCCATAGATTCGGCCGCTCGCGATGAGCATGCCGACGCCCACTGCGAGCGACATCGAGAGGCACGACAACACCACGGTGATCAGCGCGGCGTTCAGAAGCGCAGGAAGATAACGCCACGCCGCCTCCCAAGTATTAGGTGCCATTTCCCCCTGACCCCTAACCCCTAACCCCTGTCCACTTCCCCCTTCCCCCTGTCCACTTCCCCCTAACATTTGTGCGTAGAGGCGTGGCTGATCCTCGTTCCATACATTCCAGCGTCTGAAGATCGCCTCGAGCCGACCGTCGCGCATGGCGTTTCGCAGAATTTCGTTCATCCGGTCGCGCAACGCCGTTTGAGTGGGCGCGAGAACGCCCACGTAGTGTCCGACAGCCAGAGGCTGCGGCTGGTTGAACAGGCTGGTGTCCCTGAGCGCGCCGCGCCGCGCAAGGATGAGATCCAGCACCACCGCATCGACCCGTCCAAGCGCCAGATCGGAATACGGGTGCACGTCGTCTTCGTACGTGACGGGAATGATGCCCTCGCGAGCCTGGGCGTCGACGAGCAGGTCATAGGCGAGCGTCGCCCCGAGCGTCGCAACGCGGCGGCCGCGAAGATCCGCCAGCGAACGGAACCGATCGCGGTCGGCGCTACGGACGGTCAGGATTTCGCGGAACTCGTAGTACGGAATCGTGACCGCGAGGCGAGACCGGCGGGTCGGAGTGTCTTCGATGCCGCTGAGTCCGACCTCGAAGTCGCCGCGCGCCGTTGCCGCGTCAAGGGTCGTGAAACCGGTCTGAACAAATCGAGGCACACGGCCAAGTCCGGTGGCGAGAAGGGTGGCGACATCGACGTCGAATCCCTCGACACGCGTGGGATCGCCTGGATTGGCTTCAACGAACGGCGCACCTCCCTCGGCGTCACCGCCCCACCGCAGCTCCTGTGATTGAGCATGTGCGACGGAACCCCAAGCGAGCGCGACAAACAACAAGCCACAGAGACGCAGAGACACAGAGAAACCAAAAGGATGCTTTGGGGAAGACGGGCCACAGAGGAACGGAGGCACGGAGATATTCAATGCGAAAAGCTTGCTCCGTGTCTTCGTGTCTCCGTGGCTTGTCTCAGAAATCGCGGTATTGTGCCACGCTCGAAGGGCGCCCGATCAGGCCGGATCGAAACGCACAGCAGCCAGCTTGACGGTCGCCGTGATCGTGTGAACCTCGGACACGAGACCGTCGCCGCGCGTCTCGACCCTGAAGACGAATCGACGCGCCCATCGCGGGCGGCCGGCGGATTCCCCCACGGCGGCTGGTAGTCCGTTGAGCATGCGAAAGTCAAAACGCATTGGCTCCATGCCTTCAGCGAACTTGACGAGAATCCTGGCAATCCTGGTCCTCCCGCTGACTGGAGCAACCGGGGCAACAAACTCACCTCCGTTGTCATACAGCGCCTGCGCGTCCGGCGCGATCACCTTCTCGAGGCCTCCGCCATCGCGGTTCTGGAGGTGCGACAGGCATTGCTGCAGCACATTCGCGGTTCGCTTCTGGACGTCAGGGGTGGGCGGGACATGGATCTGGTCGTACGACTGCATCAGCCGGCGGCCACGCACCAAGGCTGCCCTCGCACCCGCTGTCGCAGGGCCGAGTATTCTTGCGGCGTCCGACGGGTCGTGTCCGAAGACGTCGCACAACAGAAATATCGCCCGATCGCGAGGCTCGAGCCCCTCGATGGCCATCAGAAACGCGAACGATCCGCTTTCGACGAAGTCGTAGCGCGGACCGTCTGGCGAGGCGTCCGGCCGACCCGTCCGCGACGCCGCGTCGCCCGTTTCGACGGGTGAAGGCAACCAGTACCCGGGATACTCGCGGTATTTGCGGTGACGCAGGGTGGCGACCGCAAGCCGTGCCGCGATTGTCGTCAGGCGTCCGAGCCAGTCCGCATCTCGATCGCGAGGCAGGCTCCCTACCGCCCCGGTGAAGCACTCGCGGAGCAGCGCATCAGCGTCGACCGAGCTTCCCGTGATCCGGTACGAGAGATCCCAGAGGAACTGCCGGTGCTCCGCAAACGCATGAGAGACCTCCGCGTGATCGGCCATCGCGAAACCGGTGTCATTGTCCGGAACGCTCGGGGAGAATGAAATCGGGGTTGCTCCTACACGTCCTATGCGCGAATGGAAT
>DAIRVG010000016.1:0-55427 GCA_036802945.1 Vicinamibacterales bacterium | reverse complement strand
CCGTACCGCCCGTGAACGGCCATGCCGCCCCGGAATGCGGTGACCTTCTCCGGAAATGCGTCGCCCGCTTCTCTGCGCAGCCTGCCTGTCCACTCCTGGAGCGTCAGCCGAACGGCTTCGTACAGCCGGCGCACCTCGTCATCCGTCATCGTGGAGGTCTGCTTGAACGGTGAGAGGCGCGCCGCGTGGAGAATCTCGTCCGAATAGGCATTGCCGATACCGCTGAAGAGATGCGGGTCCGTCAGCGCGCGCTTCAAGGTGTGATTGTCACGGCGCAGTGCCTCGGCAAATGTCGCCAGGTCCGCGGTCATGACTTCGAGTCCGCCGGGATCGTGCTGTGCCAGGCCGTCAACCCCCTGGACCACGTGCAGCGATGCCCGACGCTTTGATCCGGCCTCGATCAAGATCAATGAGCCATGCTCGAAGTCGAGCGCGAGGAGACCGACCTTTCCTGGAATATTTGCTCCCGCGGGCTTCCACCTGAATCGACCCGCAATCATGAGATGAAACACCAGAAACAGTTCGTCGTTGGTTTCGACGACGATGCGTTTGCCGAGCCGGCGCAACCCGACGATCGTTTTGCCTTCGACCGCGGAGAGCGGCGGGTGAACGGAGCGAAGGAGAAACGGCGTGGCGAGGCGGACGCCGGTTACGCGGCGGCCGAGAATCCTCGGCTCCAGGGCATGGAGATACAGCAGAATGTCCGGTAGCTCGGGCATGTCGTAGAGGCGGGTCTTTAGACCCGCCTAGAACCGGGTTACATTTTCCCTTGAGTTCGTGATGCGCCGTTTCCTATTGATCGGAGTAACCGCGGTTGCGATCGTGGCGGCGATTGCCGCCGGCGGCATTTACTGGTTTTTCAGCGGCGACGGCATCCGCCTGGCGCTCGAGCGGCAGGCCACGAGCTGGCTCGGTCAGCCGGTAACAATCGGCAGCGCGGCTGCACGATTGTTCCCGCGTCCCGGGATCACTCTTCGAGACGTTCGAGCCGGCGACCCGGTCCGCGTGACGCTCGCGGACGTGGAGCTCTCGAGCGGCTTGCGGCCGCTGCTGTCGCGCCGCGTCGAGGATGCGGAGGTCATCGTCTCGAACAGCCGCATCGAGATGCCCCTTCCCTTCACGCTGCCGGCCCCTGGAGGCGGCACAACCGCCCCGACAGCGGATGACGCTGGCATCGAGGTCATTTCAGTCCGCGCGATCACGCTGCGAAACATCACGATCGCGAGTCGCGGCCGGCAAATCACGATCTCCGCTGATTCATCGCTGTCGAGCGCCCACTTGAATCTCGATCGATTCACCGCCGAGTCAGGCGCGACGTTGCTCGATGCGAGCGGATTGGTGCAGCTCACCCCCCGCTTCGATGCGCAGCTCCAGGTCAAAGCCAATCGCGTGGACGTCGACGACCTGCTCGCGCTTGCCGACGCGTTCACTCCACCAACGCCACGGCGGACAGGAACAACCATCGCGCTCCCGGGACGCCTCGTCGCGCGCATCAGCGCCGAGAACGCGCGGGCGATCGGCGTGGACGTCCGGCAGTTTGCGACGACGCTGGTGGCGCAAGGGAACCGGATCACGCTGTCGCCCGCGACATTTCAATTGTTTGGCGGCCGTTACGAGGGCGCGCTCGACGTCGATGCGGGAGAAACGCTGAGAGCGACCGTGAGAGCGCAGATCTCAGACCTCGATGTCGCACAGCTTGCCGCGTTCGGAGGTGTTCCTGACACAATCAGCGGCCGGCTCTCGGGCACCGGCACCTTCAGTGGACGAGGCGCAACGATAGGCGATGCGATCGCCACGTCGGCTGGAGAGGGCAACGCCACCATTGCACGCGGAGCGGTGAAGCGGCTGGGCCTCGTGCGAACGGTGATCCTCTTCTTCGGGCGACCCGAACCGGGGGCCGGCGCGTCGACTGATAACTTTGACCGCATTGACGCGTCATTCTCTCTCGCGCGTCAGGTGGTCACCGCCTCAGCGCTCTCACTGCACTCTCCGGATCTCGACCTCGTCGCGCAGGGCACCTTGACGATCCTCAACAAGGCGCTGGATGGCCATGCCGATCTCTCCCTCTCGGAAGCGCTCTCGGCCCAGGCGGGAACCGACTTGATCCGTTTTACCCGCGACGGGAACCGCGTGCTGTTGCCGGCCACCATCCGTGGGACGCTCGACGCGCCACGGGTGAGCATCGATGCGGCGGCGGCGGTTCGTCGGGGCCTCCGGAATGAAGTTCAGCGCCGCCTGAAAAACGTCCTCGGTGGAGTTTTACCCCAGCTGCCGGACTGACGCCGGAGTCTGACCCCGGATTCTGAAACCTATGCGCCCAATCTTCCGTAGGATGTGATGAAGAGAAGGAGGCGAAACGATGACGTGCCGGCAATGTGCAAAAGAGATTCAGGAAGGCTCAGTCTTCTGCGCGTTCTGCGGCGCGGCGGTGCAGCCGCCGTCGTCTCCGCGGCGACTCACGCGGCGGCCGGCGGAAGGAAAGTTCGGTGGCGTCTGCGCGGGCCTGGCGGCGTATTTTGACGTTGACGTGACGTTCGTGCGGGTGGCCTGGATCGTATTGTCGATCTGGCCGGGCGCGATCATTCTCGGCATCGCCGCGTATCTCGTCGCGTGGGTGCTGATTCCCGTCGCGGATGTCATCGATGCGCCGGCACGTGCGCGAAAGCAGCTCCTGAGGTCCCGGACCGATCGGCGTATTGGCGGGGTCTGTGGCGGCCTCGCGGAGTACTTCGGCGCCGACCCAACCATCGTGCGCGTCGCGTGGGTAGTTCTGACGATCGTACCCTGCGCGATTGTGTTCGGTGTGATCGCGTATCTCGTCGCGTGGCTGGTGATCCCGTCGGCGCCCGAACCCCGATTTCAGACCGTGCCCTCGACGCCGTAAGGCGCCTGACAGATCACCGGCGACGGCCGGTGCTGTCGCGAGGCCGGGCGCGACGATCCGCGCCGGCGCGCCGTTCGGCGATTGCCTGCAGGTGAAATCCGTTGTCCAGGAGTCCGCGTTCGTACGTCACCTGGTATTCCGTTAGAGACTTGCCATCTGGAAAATCAAACGCGCGATGCTCGTTTCCAGGGCCAAAGACGATGAGTCGCTGCACGCCAGGGCTTTCGAGCACCTCGAGGCGCACGGCCTGCTCGTCCTTCGTATAGAGCAGGGCCGTCCGTTGAACGGTGTGATGGGAGGAACCCACGTTTTTCTATCGGACAACCAGCTCATGGAGGACAGCTCAGCCGTTTCGCATTAAGGAAATGACCATCCGGGTAGAACACCCCTCGGAGGCCGACTTTTCTTTTCGATTTCGAAGGCCAGGCGGACGGGCGGGTCGGACGGCCGCCTACCTCCATTCCTCCGGATTTCCGACCGTCGGTGCAAAAACATGAACCAATTGGGTGGCAGGACGAAGGGGAGCCGTGGGCACAACCCGACGTTTTCGTCTGGCAGGAGCCTTGCTCAGGTATCCGTCCGACAGGAACCCCCAGGATGAACGGCCGCCACCAGATTCTGATCGTCACGCAGACCCCGGCGCTCGCAAATGACCTACGGGCATGGTTGAGCGCGCATGGCTATTGGATCACCGCTGCCGACACGTACGGCGCCGCCAAGTTCCACTTGGAGATGCAGCCGAGCGTGGTGATCACAGAGCTCAAGCTGGGGGAATACAACGGTCTGCACCTCGCAGTTCGCGCGAACTCGAGCCACATCCCGGTCCTCGTAATTGGCGATCGAGACAGGTTTTTCGAGCACGAGGCCGAACACCTCGGCGCAGCATACCTGGCCTTTGAGGAAGTCAATCGCGAGCGGATCCTGTCGTTCGTTGAAAGTCAGATCGCGCATTCGGATGCGCGCGAGAACGATCACCTCGCATGGATCGATCAGAGCACCGTCGCGAGCATGCGAGGCGAATCTTCGGGAGTTCCCGCCAGCCTCCCCGTTCACACAGGACGGCGGCTACGAGTTAATTGATTTCTAATCAATCGGCCGTCTGGTAACCCAACAGTTCCTTGGGAACGGCCGGCAAGAATTACACACCCACGTTCAAGGTGTGACTGCGTCGAAACCATTCCGCAAACTGCTTCACTCCGTCAGCGTATCGAGTCAAGGGCTCATAACCAAGGAGAGTGCGCGCCTTGTCGATCTGCGCCCAGGTCTGAGGCACGTCGCCAGGCTGTTCCGGCAACCGCTCAATCGTCGCTGAAATCCCCAGCGCTTTTTCTAAGCCCGCGATCATTTCGTCGAGGCTGAGCGTGTCGTTATTTCCAAGGTTGATCACTTCGTAGTCGGTCTTGTCGTAGTTGATCGCCGCTCGGATCCCAGAAACGATGTCCGCAACGAATGTATAGTCCCTGCGCGTTGACCCATCGCCGAAGACGGGGATCGGGCGGCCTTGGAGCATCAGCCCAGCGAATTTGTGGATGGCAAGATCGGGCCGCTGACGTGGGCCGTAAACAGTGAATAAGCGCAGTGCTACCACGCGAATCTGAAACAGATGGCTGTACACGTGGCCGAGGAGCTCGCCACTGACCTTGGTGCTCGCGTACGGGCTGATTGGCTGGAGCACGAAATCGTCCTCGCGCCAAGGAACGTGAGGATTGATACCGTAGACGCTGCTCGACGACGCAAACACAAACTGCAGGATGTGCCGCGCGCGCGCGAGCTCGAGGAGGTTGTGTGTGCCTCGCACGTTGACGTCCGCATAGCCGAGCGGATCGTCAATGGACGGGCGCACGCCAGCTCTCGCAGCCAGATGAACGATCGCGTCGTAGTCGTCCCGAAGATCTGAATGCAGCGCTGACAAGTCTCGAATATCGCGATCGACCAGCCGCCATCGCGGATGATCGCGATGGCCCTGTATGTTTCGTTCCTTGGTTGACCGGTCGTAAAAGGGGTCAAAGTTATCGAGCACCGTGACGGTGTGACCCTCACCCAGCAGACGGTCAACGAGGTGGCTGCCGATAAATCCGGCACCACCCGTCACCAGCACGTGCATCGACTAGGCGATCGCGGTATCTGCCGACCGGCCGGACATTGCCGCCGTCATCATGCGGAATCGCTGGAACGGGACGTGGCACTGATACTTGCGGAGGAAGTTCAGGAATTTCTTGTAGTCCTCCGGCGGCATGTTGAACGAGCTGACGAGGAGCTTGTAGTTTCCGCGGGTGTGCTCGAGGCCGAGCCGCACGAGCTCGCGCACTTCGTGGCGGGTGAGGTCGCGCGCCATGAAGGGCTCGTACACTTCCGACCAGAAGGACGCACCCTCCTTGAGCATGTGGTCGAACATCACCTGGTGTGTCGGTGTCACCGGCGCACGCTGGGCCGCTTCGTCCTTCGTGCGGCGCTCGCGTCGGTCTCGTACGACCTCGGACGGAAGCTTGTCGACATCCACTTTTCCGTCGCGGCATTTCAGCACGAGCCGTTCGGCAACGTTGCGGAGCTCGCGGACGTTGCCTGGCCACTCATATGCCGTGAGGCACTCGAGCGCCTCGGACGTAACTTCCGGAGCAGTCATCCGGTGCGTCTCTGACGCCATCCGGAGGAAATGGGTCAAAAGCACGAAGATGTCTTCGCGCCGTTCGCGAAGAGGTGGTACCTCGATGTGCACAACGTTGAGGCGATAGTACAAGTCCTCGCGGAAGGTCTTGTCGGCGATGTGCTGCATCAACTTCCGATGAGTGGCCGTAATGACGCGCACATCGAGCGGCGGCAGGCGTCGATCCGAACCGACACGCTGAATTTCACCGGTCTCGAGAAACCGCAGCAGGAGCGCCTGCATGCGGAGGCTCATCTCGCCGACTTCGTCCATGAAGATCGTGCCGCCGTGCGCCGTTTCCAGCCAGCCGCGCTTGTCGCGGTGCGCGTCGGTGAAACTGCCCTTGACGTGTCCGAACATCTCCGACTCGAGAAGCGAGTCTGGAAAACCGGCGCAATTGATCGTGACGAGCGGCGCGCGCGAACGGCTGCTGCGATCGTGAATCAGCCGCGCCACGATTTCCTTGCCCACGCCGCTCTCGCCAGTGATCAGAATCTTGGCGTCCGAACGCGCGGCGTGATGAATTTCTTCTTCGACACCCCGAATGGCGGCGCTGACGCCTACCATCATTACCGTCTTATTCATGTCGAGCCTCAGCTCACGAAAGAAATCGCACTATTCCGGACATGCTGGGGACACACCCGGTTAAAAGCATGCGATATGTCTGACTTATCGGTGCAGCCGAGAATTTTGAGGCGGGGGGAATCCGAAGTCAACCGGGAAGAGTAGTTTTAACCGCTCAATTCAACGATTAATTTCCAAATTGAGACACTTTTTTCTGCGGTCTAACAACCAAAAGTTCAACTTCGCACGAGCGTGCTCGTGGCTGCACGTGGCCATTACATCTTTGTTGTTGGCGGTTTCGGGAGATTCGGTGACCTCACGTTTTTGATCTCGCCGCTGACGCAACGTTCTTCACGAGCGAGCGAGAGGGATCCAATAGGGATCCAATAAGTAGACTATTTTCTGATCCTCGCGAGGACCCGCCGGATAACCGCCTCGCGCCACCGCGAGATTTCGTCGTGCGATCCGAGCGCGAGTGTGTGAGCTAACCTCACCTTCAACAGTCACTTACGAGCTGCGATGTCGACCGATTTCACGCTGGCGACCTCCTTGCACAATAGGCCTTTGTCCTGACATTGGATGGACGCGCGAGCTGATGATCGCTCGCGGGGTGCGGACTCTTCGACTCACTTAAAAGGTTCACAACCGCCACCAATTGCCGTAATGCCCGTTGCGCGGGGCCGGCAATCGTACGCGCGCACAGAACAGACGAATGAGCGTATCCAGCGACTTTCCACGTTCGGCAGGACGCGATGTTCCTCCGGCTCCTCGCGGGCGCGAACGGGAGTTCGACCCGCACGCACTGGACAGAGGCAAACACACGATCAGGTCGAATGGAGCCACGTTAATCGGCACCAGCGCCCCGATGCTCGATCTCAAAGCGGAAATCGAGCGAGTGGCCCCTGCCGACGCAAAGGTGCTGATTACCGGCGAAAGCGGGTCGGGCAAAGAGCTCGTCGCCCAGGCGGTCCATAACGGCAGCGGCCGATCGGATCGCACGTTCGTCGCCGTGAACTGCGCCGGAATGCCAGAAACACTGCTCGAGTCCGAGCTGTTTGGCCATGTCAAGGGGAGCTTCACCGGCGCCTACCGCGACAAGCTCGGAAAGCTCGAGCTTGCCGATCAGGGCACCATGTTCCTCGACGAGATCGGCGAGATGACGCTCCGGATGCAGGGCCTGCTGCTGCGTTTCCTGGAAACGGGAGAACTGCAGAAGGTCGGTGCCGACCGCGCCATGGGACGCGTCGACGTGCGCGTCATCGCCGCCACCAATCGGAACCTGCGCGACATGATCGGACAGGGCACGTTCAGGGAAGATCTGTTTTATCGCCTGAACGTCATCCATCTGATGGTGCCGCCGCTGCGCGATCGCCGCGTGGACATCCCGCCGCTGGCCAATCACTTCCTCAATCATTTCACGCGAAACGGCGCCTACACCGCCCGGGAAATATCCCCCGAAGCGATGGATGCGATGACGCAATACAACTGGCCCGGCAACGTGCGCGAGCTCCAGAACGTGATCGAACGGCTCGCAGTGACCGGCGCCCTCAATACGATTCGCGCCGAAGACCTCCCGCTCGAGATTCGCATGCGTCCAGGCGTGGAAACGCGTCCGAGGCGTGAGCGTCGCCGGACGGTCGCCGACGACTTGTTCAAGCGCCTGATCGAGGATCGCGAGTCGTTCTGGACGGTCGTGTATCCCCTCTATATGCAGCGCGACATCACCCGGGGCAACGTGCGGGACCTCGTCCGGAAGGGGCTCGAAGAAGCTCGTGGCAACTACAAGATCGTGGCGCGCATCTTCAACATGGAACAGCGCGACTACAAGCGGTTCCTGAACTTCCTGCGGAAGCACGACTGCCAGGTGCCGTTTAAGGAATATCGATAAGGGTTAGGGGTCAGGGGTTAGGGGTTAGGGGTCAGGGGTTAGGGGTTAGGGGTCAGGGGAGGACGCGATGAAGAAGACGCAGCGCTTGAGAATTGCCACTGTTGCCACCGCACTAACGGCCGTGTGCTGCGCGCCCGCGTACGCGCAAACTGCGGCGCCAGCTCCGGCTCAAAAGACAACACCGGCAGCGACGCCGACAGCAACGCCGGCGGCGGCGCAGATAGCAACGCCAGCGTCGACCGCGCAGGCGCGAGCCACCGTGGCACCCGTCGTGCCCGCTGGCGTGCCCACGCCGCCTGACTACGTGATCGGTCCCGACGACATGCTGACGATCATCTTCTGGCGCGAAAAGGACATGTCTGGTGACGTGCAGGTGCGGCCCGATGGAAAGATTTCGCTCCCGCTCATCAACGAAGTGCAGGCGTCGGGGCTGACGCCGGAACAGCTCCGCCTCACCGTGACCGAAGCTGCCGGCAAGTTCGTAGAGGACCCGGCTGTCACGGTGGTGGTCAAGGGGATTAACAGCCGGAAGGTGTTCATGTTGGGTCAGATCGGAAAGCCGGGTCCCTTTCCGCTGGGAGGACCGACAACTGTGCTGCAGATGATCGCTATCGCCGGCGGCGTCGGCGAGTACTCGAAGTCCGACAAGATCGTGATCATGCGCGTTGAGAACGGCAAGACGGTGAGCCACAAGTTCAACTACAAGGACGTGACCGAGGGTAAGAACCTGCAGCAGAACATCGACCTGAAGCCCGGCGACACGATCATTGTTCCGTAATAGCCGGCAATGACATTGAGCTTCTCTCGCATCGCCTGCGCTCTGGTAGCCGTGTGCTGCATCGCCTCACCGTTGTGGGCGCAGCAGACAGGCCGCCCCGATCGGCCGTACCGCGGGTTGTTTGGCGGCGGCGCGGCTGAGTGGGAACAGTCGCTCGCTGCGAGTGCCTCGCTGGGCGTTGGCTTGGACAACAACATACTCGCGGTGTCTGGTGTCGCCAGTGATCTGCAGGACCTGCAGCTGGCTGGCGCCAACGGTCGTTCCCAAATCCAACGCTACGGATACATGTCGGCGGGGCTTTCATATTCGCTCAGCAAGACTCGCGTCGGGTTCGGAGCCTCGCTGGGAACCTCCGGCCAATACGTTCCGAGTCTCGCGTCGCCGTACGTGTCGAGCCACTCCGGAGGCCTCGGCGTGTCGGTTCAGCTGTCGCGTCGCTCGCGATTGAGCGCAAACCATAGCGTCTCCTTGCAGCCGTACAACGTGCTGGTCCTGGGACTTCCACTCGGCGAACCGGTCCTTGGTCAGTTCGCACTGATCGAGCCGACTTTCGGAATCAGTCGCCAGGACCACATCTCGCAGGTCAGCGACGTCGGTTTCTCCCGACAGATCGGACGTCGCGCCTCGCTTGGTCTCAGCTATGGGCGTATGCGGACTGGCGCTTCGACTTCGTTTGGAGGGAGCGCACTCACGTCGCAAATGGGCAGCGGCCGGTTCTCGATGGGCCTCACGAAGGGGCTCGGCGCGCATTTCGGCTACGCCTACACAGAAGGACGCATGCCCGGTGAGCCCTCACCTGTTGTTGGTCACAACATCGATGCCGGCCTCGATTTCACTCGAACCCTTGGACTCTCGATATCCCGGCGGACGAGAGTGTCGTTCAACACCGGTTCCGGCGTCCTGAGAGACCGTCAACAGACCTATTTCCGGCTGACAGGAAGCGCAGTGCTTACCCACGAAATTGCGCGGTCGTGGGCCGCCTCCCTTAGTTACAACCGGGGGATGGGCTTTGTCGAGCGTTTCCGGCAACCGTTCTTCACTGACTCGGTGATGCTTGGATTGGACGGACTGATCGCACGACGTCTCAACTTCAGATCCGCCGCTGGCGCAGTGAGCGGAGACGTCGGCCTGGCGTCGAACGCCAACACGTTTGCGTCGTACTTCGGTTCGACCGGTCTGACCATGGGCCTCACTCGATCTCTGGCAATTGGCACCGACTACAACTACTACCGATACGGTTTCGCCCAGGCCGAGGGATTGCCGACGGGCATTGCGCGCCAGATGGGCCGGCACAGCGCGCGCGTCTATCTAAGCGTGTGGGTGCCGATACTGCAACGCGGACGGAGGACAGATGCTTCCCGGTAAAGTCTACAAGCCTGAAGATTTTCTCCAGATCCTGCGCCGGCGCATCTGGCTGCTGCTCGTGCCGTTCTCAATTGTGTCGGCGGCGACGGCGACATACTCACGGTATCTACCCGACATCTTTCGCTCCGACACGCTGATTCTGGTCGTGCCGCAGCGGGTGCCCGAGAGCTACGTCCGGTCCACCGTGACGACGCGAATCGAGGATCGGCTGCAGTCGATCGCTCAACAGATTCTCAGCCGCACGCGCCTGGAGCGGATCATCCAGGACTTCAATCTGTACACCGAAGCGCGCCGTACCGGCATCATGGAAGACATCGTCGAGGGGATGCGCAGGGACATCAACATCCAGGTCGTCAAAGGCGACGCCTTCCGTGTGAGCTACACCGGCGACAATCCGAGGACGGTCATGAGGGTGACCGACCGCCTCGCCTCGCTGTTCATCGAAGAAAACCTGCGCGACCGCGAGGTCCTTGCCGAAGGGACGAACCAGTTTCTCGAAGCGCAGCTCGAAGACTCGCGACGCCGGCTGGTCGAAACCGAGAAGAAGCTGGAAGCGTACCGGAAACAGTACGCCGGACAACTGCCGTCGCAGCTCGACTCGAACCTGCAGGTGGTCTCGAATACCCAGCTCCAGATTCGCGCGGTCGTGGAGTCGATGAATCGGGACCGCGACCGGCATCTGATGCTCGAGCGCCAGTTGGCGGAGCTGGAGAATGCCGTGGTTGAGACAGGGCCACCGCCCGTCGCGCCCGCCGGCAACGGCGATGGGACGACGGGCGGAGGATCGCCTGCGCAGCAACTCGAGCAAGCGAAGGTCGCGTTGACCCAGTTGCAATTGCGCCTGAAGAGCGATCACCCCGACGTCTTGCGCCTGAAACGCATCGTGGCGAACCTTCAAGCCAAAGCCGACGCCGAAGCGGCCGATGCACCGGTGTCCCCGGATAACGTTCGGGTGCCGCCCGTGGAGATGCTGCGACGAAAACGGTTGGCAGACGTGCGCGCGGAATTCGAGCAGTTGAATAAGCAGATCGCATCGGAACAGGCCGAAGAAAAGCGGTTGCGCCGGATTGCCGCCGGGTATCAGCAACGCGTGGAGCTGGCTCCGACACGCGAGTCGGAAATGATCGAGCTCACCCGCGACTACACCACGCTGCAGACGCAGTACACGAACCTGCTCCAGAAAAAGGAAGAGTCGCAGATCTCCGCGAACCTCGAACGCCGTCAGATTGGTGAACAGTTCAAACTGCTGGATCCTGCGCGGCTCCCCGAAAGACCCACGAGCCCGAATCGCCAGCAGATCAACACGTTCGGGATGATCTTCGGGCTGGGCATCGGCATCGGGCTGATTGTCTTGGTCGAGCTGCGCGATACCAGCTTCAAGACCGATGAAGACCTGGTTTCGGTGCTCAGCTTACCGGTGCTCGCGGTCGTGCCTCTCATGCAGTCGAACGCCGAGCGTCGGCGCAGCTTCAAGCTTCGACTGGTGCTGAACCTGGGACTTGGTGCGACCGTTGCCGCGTGCCTGGCAGTCGTTGCGTACACGTTTGTGCGCTGAGGAATCGATGTACGAGCAATTCTTCGGTCTTCGTGAGCGCCCTTTCGACCTCACGCCAAATCCGCGCTTCGTCGTGATGACGCCGGCTCACCGGGAGGCGCTGAGCAATGTGGAATACGGGATCCTCAGCCGGAAGGGGATCACGATGCTGCTGGGCGAGGCAGGCACCGGCAAGACGACGGTGATTCGTACCGCCATTGAGCGTCAGCCCACACGCGTGTGGTGCGTCCACATTCCGAACCCTGCGCTGACCCGCGACGAGTTCGTCGAGATGCTGGCAACCAAGTTTGAGCTGAGCGATCACGCACGCGTCTCGAAGGCGACTCTCCTGCACGAGCTCGAAGCGCTCCTGCTGCAGCGGCGCGAGGCGGGTGAAACCACCGTGCTGATCATCGACGAGGCACAGAGCCTGCCGCGCGACCTGCTCGAGGAGGTCCGGCTGCTCGCCAACATCGAGACGAACGAGGAGAAGCTGCTGTCGGTCATCATCGCCGGCCAGCCGGAGCTCAGCGAACGCCTCAACGACGATTCTCTACGGCAACTGAAACAGCGCGTGGCGCTGCGGTGCGAGCTGGGCGTTCTCAGCCTGGCGGAGACCGCGGCCTATCTCGCCGGACGCATTCGCGCGGCAGGCGGCGTTGGCGCCCAGGTCTTTACCAGGGAGGCCGTGACGCTGATTCACGAGCGCTCGGGCGGCATTCCGCGCACGATCAATGTGGTCGCCGACAACGCGCTGCTGAGCGCGTTCGCGGTGGGGGAACGCCCTGTCACGCGGCAGACGGTGCTCGATGTCTGTCGGGACTTCGACCTGCAGGAAGGCACGGACGCGACTCCAGATGTTCAGGCCCCTGCGGAAGCGCCGGTGGTCACGGGCGATGCCATCGCCGAAACCGCCGGACCGCAACGCCTGCTCTCGTCCTTGGCGCCAATCAAGGCGCTCGCCGGTGACGCCGGCGTCGCAGAGGGATCCGCGGCAGAACGATCGGACACCAACGTCAGCGTCGGCGAAGCACCCGGCCCCAAGCGCCGCCGATTCTCCTTTTTCAGAGGTTAGTGAGAGTACCAATGAGTCGAGTCGACGAGGCACTCCGCCGTGCGCTGGAGCAGGGACCGAACGGCGGACCGGCACTGGCAAGCGAACCGTCGTCCCAGGTCTCCGATCTGGACATCAACACGCTCGCCGAGGAGCCGTTTCCGATAGAGATGCGTGAGCACCGGCGCCCCCGCAAGCCGGTCGCCGAGAATCCTCCCGCGCTTGAACCTGTCCGCCCCGTACCTGCGGTGCAAGAGGCGACGTCGGCCGATCTGTTCGAGCGGGTCAATGTCGCCCTCGCCGAGAAGATCGTCATCGATCACAATATGGCGCCCGTCTGCCGCGAGCAATATCGTCGTCTCGCGGCGATTCTGCACCATAGCCAGCTCTCAACCGGCTTGAGCGTCATCATGCTCAGCAGCGCCGTGCCCGGCGAGGGGAAGACGCTGACGTCGGCCAACCTGGCGCTCACGTTCAGCGAGTCCTATCACCGGAACGTGCTTCTGATCGACGCCGACCTCCGC
The DNA here is from genome assembly GCA_036802945.1 of Vicinamibacterales bacterium. Taxonomy (GTDB): domain Bacteria; phylum Acidobacteriota; class Vicinamibacteria; order Vicinamibacterales; family UBA2999; genus Gp6-AA40. The sequence goes on along the minus strand of DAIRVG010000016.1, from coordinate 42,192 downwards.
CGTCCGACGTTGCATTCAGTGTTCAGGGTGGACAACACCAGCGGATTGAGTGACGGCCTTGCGGCTGAACAAGAACACAAAATGGCCCTGCGGCAGGTGTCGGCGCGGCTGGCGATTCTGCCGGCCGGGAGGGCGACGTCGGATCCGATGGCGCGCCTTACCTCGGATCGGATGCGCCGGCTCCTGCAGGAAGCACGTGGATCGTTCGACTGGGTCATCATCGACACCCCTCCCGTGGCGCTGCTCCCGGACGCACACCTCCTCTCGTCGATGACTGACGGTGCGCTGCTGGTCGTCAAGGCAGGATCGACACCCCATTACCTGGTGAAGCGGGCCATGGACGCGCTGGGACAGGACCGGATCCTGGGCGCGGTCCTGAACCGCTCGACGACATCGACCAACGCCGGCGGGTACGGCTACTACCAGAACTACTATTACGGCGCCGCGCCGGAGACAGTCGCGAAGTCATGATCCGTATCTTCGTACGCAATCTGACGACCCGCGCGTTCGTCCTGATTGCGTGCGACACGTTGCTCATTGCCTTTGCGGTCGTCGTGGCGGCGTACGTCCGGCTTGGGTACCTCGGCGCACGCGACGTGCTCATTATCGAGAACGGCGCGGCGAAAGCCCTGTTGATCGCGTTCGTCTCGCAGATGTGCCTGTACTACGCGGACCTGTACGATCTGCGCCACCTCGCCGACCGGCGCGAGCTCTTCACGCGCATGCTGCAGGCGCTGTCATCGGCGTCGTTCATCCTGGCTGCGCTCTATTTCTGGTTTCCGACGCTGATCATCGGCCGCGGGGTCTTCGTGATTGCCGCATCCCTTGTGATCGTTCTCGTCCTCGGCTGGAGAATCGGTTTCGAGTGGATGAGCGGTCAGGTCGGACCGCGCGAGCGCCTTCTCCTCGTCGGCACGAATGGTGCCGCGGTCACCCTGGCGCGCGAGATGTTCGAGCGTCGCTACGAGCTTGGCGTTGAGATTGTCGGGTTCATCGATCCGGATCCGGCCCGGGTCGGCGCGCCGATTCTCAACCCTGGCGTCATCGGCACGCTCGAAGACATCCCCTCTATCGTTCGCGCGCGATCGGTTGACCGCGTCGTCGTGAGCCTCGCCGACGCCCGCGGAAAGCTCCCGATGGACAAACTGCTCGAGATGAAGCTCGACGGAGTGTCCTTCGATCACCTTGCCTCGGTGTACGAGGAATACACGGGCAAGATCGCGGTCGAGAATCTCCGGCCAAGCTGGCTGATCTTTTCTCCAGGCTTCCGCAAGAGTCGTGTGGTGTCTGCGAGCAAACGATCGCTCGATATCTTCGTCGCCGGCGTCGGACTGGTGATCGCGGCACCGGTCATGGCACTGGTTGCGCTGGCGATCAGGCTGACCTCGCGCGGCGCGGTGCTGTATCACCAGCAGCGCGTCGGCTTGCACGGCCGCATCTTCACGCTCCACAAGTTCCGTTCGATGCAGGAAAACGCGGAAGCGACTACCGGACCGGTGTGGGCGTCAAAGTCCGGAGACTCGCGTGTCACCGCAGTGGGATTGCTGCTGCGCCGCGCGCGCCTCGACGAGCTCCCGCAGCTCTGGAACGTGCTCAACGGCGACATGAGCTTTGTGGGGCCGCGGCCCGAACGCCCCGAGTTCGTCACCGAGCTCACTCGTCAGATTCCGTTCTACGGTCAGCGCCATATCGTCAGACCTGGCCTCACCGGCTGGGCGCAGGTGCGCTACACGTACGGTGCCAGCGTGGAAGATGCGCTGCAGAAGCTCCAGTACGACCTCTTCTACATCAAGAATCTGTCAGTGGCCCTTGATCTTTTCATCATGCTGAACACCGTCAAGACGGTGCTGCGGCAAAAAGGGGCCTAGGGTGACCGCGAACCACGGGCAACCTGGCGCGCACCCCATCATCAACGCCATGAGCGTGGATGTCGAAGACTACTTCCACGTCAGCGTCTTCGACGGCATCGTGCCTCGTTCATCGTGGGAGTCGATGGAGAGCCGCGTCCGCGCGAACACGGAGCGACTGCTCGACATCTTCGACGAGTTCGATGTCCGCAGCACGTTCTTCGTTCTCGCGTGGGTCGGCGAAAGGCACCCCGACCTGGTGCTCGAGATCGCCAGGCGCGGGCATGAAGTCGCGTCTCACGGGTACGCGCACCGGTTGGTGTACGACCAGACACGAACCGCATTCCGCGATGACGTGAAGCGCGCAAAGGCGATCCTGGAGGACGCGTGCGGGCGAACGGTGCTCGGATACCGCGCGCCAAGCTATTCGATCACACCTCGATCGCTGTGGGCGCTGGATGTGTTGATTGAGGAGGGTTACCAGTACGATTCGAGCATCTTCCCGATTCGCCACGATCGGTACGGCATTCCGGTATCGGACCGCGTGCCCTATCGCGTGGATCGCCCGGCCGGGAACCTCATCGAGGTGCCAGGTTCGACCACGCGCGCGGGCTCATTGAATCTGCCAGTCGCAGGCGGCGGATACTTCCGCATCCTGCCGTACTGGTGGACGCGCTGGGGTATCAACCGCGTGAACGAGCTGGAACACCGGCCTGCGGTGTTCTATCTGCACCCGTGGGAAATCGACCCGGAGCAGCCTCGATTGAAGGCGGGCCGGCTGGGACGTTTCCGCCACTACCGCAACCTTGCGCATACGGAGGCTCGACTCCGCCAGTTGCTGACCGATTTCCGTTTCGACACGATGCAGGCACTCGTGGCGAGCGTCCGACTCGAGGTCGCGCGGGATAACAGGTTTGCGCTGTCGCTCCCGTACTCCTGGTGAGGGGACGTGGATGACGGTACTCAGCGCCCAACCTCGATCTCCGCGTTACCAATCTCTTGATCTGTGGCGCGGCGTCGCCTGCATTTTCGTCGTGCTGTATCACTCGGCGATCGTGTACGTCAGCGGTCCGCGGGCGAACGATAACCAGGTGACCTCCGCAATTCTGGGAGTGCTGAATCAACTCAACGTCGGGGTATTTCTGTTTTTCGTGATCAGCGGTTACTGCATTGCCGCTGCCTCAGACAGCGCCCGCCGTCATCAATCCGCCGTCCGTCTCTATTTTCTACGTCGGTTTCGTCGAATCTATCCACCCCTCTGGATCGTCATCGCGCTGGCGGTGGTGTTCTTCGCCGTCGTGGATGTTGTCGTCTCACCGGGGCTTCTAAGCGCGGAACCGTGGTCGCAGCTTCGCCCGTGGTGGTACTCGCCCTGGCAGTGGCTTGGAAACGTCACGCTGACAGAAACATGGCGGTATCACGTGGGTGGCGGCCCGCGGGGACATTTTCCGGGACAGGCATGGACGCTCTGCTACGAGGAGCAGTTCTACGCCGTGACCGGCGCGCTGCTCCTGGTGCCGCGGCGGTTATTCAGCGGCGCCGTCGCCGTCACCGCACTCACCGTCGCTGTCATGCTTGCCGCACAGGCGGCGCATATCGATATCGGGGGTTTCTTCTTCGACGGCAGTTGGCTGACGTTCGCCGCAGGGATCCTCGTCTACTACGCAGTCAACTATGGTTCAGAGCGCATGCGGCCGCTTTCGTACGTGGTCCTAGGCGCCGCTGCGATTGCGGCCGGGCCGCTCGGAGTACCTGGGGGCGCCTTAGCATTCTGCTTTTCGGGCGTCCTCCTCGCGCTGCATCGTCACGATCGGGCGATCGTTCAATCGCGACTCGCAGTGCCGCTGATCTGGTGTGGGCAGATGTGTTACAGCCTCTATCTTGTCCACCAACTGGTCGTGAAGGCGATCAGTCAATGGCTCTATGAGTCCGGAATTCAAACCGGGTTCGGGACGCTCGCCATCACCGTTCCTGTTTCCGTGGCGGCCTCGCTGATCGTCGGCCGTGCGTTCTACCAGATCGTGGAGCGGCGGTTCCTAAACGCTCCGGTGGGGATTCGTGGTGCCATACCTGCCGCGGAAGTTCCGCTCCCGGCGCTCACGACGGCGGCTGTCTAGAGCACATGTATGCGGACCCACCAACAATTCAATGCCGCGATTGCAGTTCCACCGGCCAGTGAGGATGTCGTCGTCACTGTGTCCGAGGAAACTTCAGGGAAGGAATGGGATGAATTCGTCCTGAACTATCCCGGGAGCAGCGTCGATCACCTTTGGTCCTGGGGCCAAATTGTGCGGGACGTTTTTGGACACCACCCTGCGTACCTGGCCGCTCGTCGTGGAACGGATGTCGTGGGCGTCTTGCCCTTGATTCGCTTTCAATCGAGATTGTTCGGCCGCTTTATGGTCTCGCTTCCTTTTCTGAACTATGGAGGTGTGCTGGCTGCAGATCCCCTGGTGATCAATGCACTCATCGATCACGCGCGCGGGCTCGCTCTGGGATTTCGTGCCTCTCATATCGAGCTGCGGCACCACGAGCGTCAACTGCCTGATCTGCCCTATCGGCAGCACAAGCTCGGACTGAGTCGATCACTCCCGGGCACCTCCGAAGAGCTCTGGGCGCAGATCGATCGGAAGGTGCGAAACCAAGTACGGAAGGCTCAGAAGGACGGCCTCACAAGCGCAACGGGCGGCGGAGAGCTCGTCGATCAATTCTACGAAGTGTTCGCGCGAAATATGCGCGACCTCGGCACGCCGGTTTACGCGAAGCGACTGTTTTCCGAAACGCTGCGGCTCTTCCCGGACGCGGCACAGGTGTACACGGTGCGCTCGGGCAATATCACCGTGGCCGCCGCGATCGCCATCCGGCACGGAGACACGGTCCTCGTGCCGTGGGCCTCATCCCTTCGCGAGTACCGTCAGCAGTGCCCGAACATGCTGTTGTACTGGACGATGCTGGAGCGGGCATCGACAACTGGCGCGCGTGTGTTCGATTTCGGTCGATCGAGCCCTGACAGCGGCACGCATCATTTCAAAGTTCAGTGGGGAGCGCGGGCAACGCCGCTGCACTGGGAATATGTGCTGCTTAAGGGGCAGGTGCCGCCGGACCAGGGAACGTCGAATCCCAAGTTCGGCGTCGCCATCCGGGCGTGGAAACGCTTGCCGTTGTGGGCGGCGAACCGGTTCGGACCGATGCTGGTCCGGAACATACCTTGAGCCCGGGCCCGACGACATGGACATGACCGAGGAGCAGCGGCGGCTGCAGCAATCAGCCATCGCCTTCGCGCGCAAGATGCTGGCATACGACGTCATCGCGGCTGACGCGGCCGAGACGTTCAACGTCGAGGCGTGGCGAGCGTGCGCCGACTTTGGTGTGCTTGGGATGCCGATCCCCCAGGAGTATGGAGGTCTTGGGCTCGGCCTCGCTTCGCTGCTCGCGGTCATGGAGGGGCTTGGCTACGGCACCCGGGACCAGGGCCTGTTGTTCTCGCTCAACGCGCATCTCTGGACCAACTCAATTCCGATCCTCGTGTACGGCAGCGATGCGCAGAAGGCCGCGTATCTACCGGGGTTGTGCGATGGGACCCGAATCGGCGCGAATGCCGCGACCGAGTACGGGGCGGGGTCCGACATCTTCTCGATGCGTACGCGCGCCGTTCGTGACGGCGATGCGTATGTCCTGAACGGCACGAAGATGTTCGTGACAAACGCGACCGTCGCCGATCTCGTCGTGGCGTACGCGACCATCGATCCGGCGCTCGGTGCGATGGGGATCACGGCGTTCATCATCGAGCGCGGCACGCCGGGGATGACGGTCGGAGGCAAGCTGCACAAGATGGGCTTGCGCACGTCGCCGATGGCCGAACTGATCTTCGAGGATTGCCGAGTCCCACTGGCCAACCGTCTGGGCCGAGAGGGACGCGGCGTCGACGTCTTCGAGTGCTCGATGGAATGGGAGCGCGGGTGCATCCTGGCGAGCTGTCTCGGGGTCATGCGAAGACAGCTCGAGGAGTGCATCCGTCATGCGCGCGAGCGCAAACAGTTCGGTCTGCCGATCGGAAAGAACCAGTCAGTCGCCAACCGCATCGTCGACATGAAGGTGCGGCTCGAGACGTGCCGATCTCTCGTCTTCCGGATCGGCGAGCTGAAGGATCGGAAGGAGCCGGCCATGCTCGAAGCGGCGATGGCCAAGCTCCATGTCTCGCAATGCTTCATTCAGTCGAGTCTGGATGCGATCCAGACCTTCGGGGGATACGGCTACATGACGGAACAGCAGGTCGAGAGGGACCTTCGGGATGCCGTCGGCAGCGGAATCTATTCGGGGACGTCTGACATTCAGCGCACCCTGATCGCCAAGGCTCTCGGACTGTAGTGCAGTCCCTCACGCGGAGAACCTCATGGACTCAGTCAAGGAAACGATCAGGCACTTCATTCTGACAACGTACCTGCCGGGAGAGTCGCCGGCCAATCTTCGCGACGACACGCCGCTGCGCAAGGGCGGCATTCTGGATTCGCTCGCCACGCTGGGCCTGGTGAACTTCGTCGAGAAGGAGTTCGGCATCGAACTGGACGCGTATGAAACCGCGGTAGACAACTTCGATCGCATCGAGGACATTGCGGCGCTCGTCGAGCGCAAGCGGGGCCGATAGACGTATGCGAGGCACGGCGCGATGATCAGACCGAATCTGGCCGAGTACCTGGAATCGAGCGCGGCTCGATTCGCCGATCGACCGGCTGTTGTCGATCCAGCCGGGTGGACGATTACGTACGAGGCCCTAAATCGCCAGGCCGACGCGCTGGCGCGATTTCTCACGTCACGAGGCGTAACACGTGGCGATCGCGTCGGGGTGGTATTGCCGAAGAGCGTCACGGCGGTCGTATCACTGTTCGGGATCATGAAAGCCGGCGCAGCGTATGTGCCTGTCGATTACACGGCGCCGTCAGACCGGTGCCGAGGCATCCTGACCGATTGTGGTGTGCGCGCACTCATCACCGACGCCGGCGTGCTGGGCGTCGTTCCGGATCAAGTCCAGACGCCGCTTGCCGCGCTGATCGTCCTTGGAGATATTCCTGAGGGACAGGCGACGGCCGCCCCTGTGACACCCTTCGCGACTGCTGTCGAGGAGCGTGGCCCGGTAACGGATCATCCGCGGAGCGCCAGCGATCTCGCGTACATCCTCTATACGTCGGGGTCCACCGGCATTCCGAAGGGGGTCATGCTGACGCACGAGAACGCTTCGAGCTTCGTCGAATGGTGCTCGACCGTCTTCGAACCGCACGAGCACGATCGATTCAGCAGTCATGCGCCCTTTCACTTCGATTTGTCCGTGCTCGACATCTACGTGTCGGTCAAACACGGCGCCACGCTGTATCTCGTCTCCGAAGAATTGGGTAAGAATCCGAAGGAGCTCGCTCGCTTCATCAGCACGAATCGGCTCACCGTGTGGTACTCCACACCGTCGATTCTCACGCTGTTGGTGCAGTTCGGGAATCTCGACGGGCAATCCGGCTGGATTCCACGGCTCGTTCTCTTCGCCGGCGAAGTGTTCCCGGTCAAGCACCTGCGCGAGCTGCAGCGCCGCTGGTCTGCAGCGGAGTACTACAACCTCTACGGACCGACGGAAACCAACGTCTGCACGTTTGCGAAGATCCCGGCGGGGATTCCGAGTGACCGCGAGACTCCCTATCCGATTGGTTTCCCGTGCTCCCACTGTCAGCCGCTGGTTCTGGATAGCAACGGCGTCGAAGTCTCCGGCGCACAAGAGGGCCTGCTGTACATCAGCGGTCCGTCGGTGTTTCGCGGGTACTGGAACCGTCCGACCGAGAATGCCGCCGCCTTCATCGATCGCGACAACGGGCGGTGGTACAACACCGGCGACGTCGTTCGATGGCAGCCTGACGAGGGGTTTCTGTACCTCGGGCGCCGCGATCGGATGGTCAAACGCCGGGGATATCGCATCGAGCTCGGCGAAATCGAACGCGGCCTCTACCTGCATCGCGCTGTGAGGGAAGCAGCGGTGATCGCCCTTTCCGACAGCGACGCGGGAGTAAAGATCACGGCGTTCATCTCGTGTCACAACGGGAACGTTCCCTCGATCATCGAATTGAAAACGTTCTGCGCGCAGCACCTGCCTTCGTACATGAGTCCCGACATGTTCGTTCTCCGCGAGTCTCTTCCGCGAACGTCGACCGACAAGGTGGACTACCAAGCGCTCCGTGGAACCGTCGGCGCAACCAAGGGCATGAGCCAATGACCACTACCTCGATCAGTCTTCCCGCGACGAACACGCGTGCCGCGGCGATGCCGTGGGCAGAAAGTGCGGTCCCTGGCGCGGAAACGGTCAAGCTGCTGGACTTCGGTTGCCTGATTGCGCAGCTGCTGGTGATCAGTGGCCTCGCCTACCACTTCGCGCTCGAGAACAATGCGTTTTTCACGCTCACGGTCATCACCGCCGTGGGATTCGCGATCCACTACTTTCTCCCGTTGCGGTGGCGACTGCCCTTCTTCGTCTGCCTCTCGTTGGTGGCGATCGGCGTCCTCCTCGGTGTGGGAACAGGGGCGTGGCTCATCGGTATCAGCCTCGCGATTATCGCGATCTGTCATCTTCCGGTCCCGTTCCGATTACGTGTGGGGATACTGCTGGTGGCGGGCGTCTCGTTCGCGGTCCTTCGGGGAGGCTGGGGCACGGCGCCGTGGCCGGCCGCCATCTGGCCGATTCTCGGCTCGATCTTCATGTTCCGACTGGCGGTGTATTTGTACGACGTCCGGCGACAGCCCGCGCTGGCGTCGTTCTGGCCCACGCTCGCGTACTTCTTCCTGCTGCCGAACGTCTGTTTTCCGCTGTTCCCGGTGGTCGACTACAGCACGTTTCGCCGCACCTACTACAACGGCGAGCGCCATGAGATCTACGGGGTCGGGGTCGAATGGATCTTCCGAGGGACGATCCAGCTCATTCTGTATCGAGCCGTGTACCAGACGCTCGTCCTGAGTCCCGCCAGCGTCGTCAACGTGCTCGATCTGTGTCAGTACCTTCTCTGGCCGTTTCTGCTCTATCTCCGCGTCTCGGGTCAGTTTCACATCATCGTAGGCATCCTGCATCTCTTTGGGTTCAACCTCCCCGAAACGCATCGCTCCTACTTTCTCTCGTCTAGCTTCACGGACTTCTGGCGCCGCATCAACATCTACTGGAAAGACTTCATGATGAAGGTGTTCTTCTATCCGGCGTACTTCGCGTTGCGCCGGCGAGGGGATACTCTGGCGCTCAGTGTTGCGACGCTGCTCGTCTTCGTCGTGACGTGGTTGCTGCATTCATATCAATGGTTCTGGATTCAGGGATCGACGCTGCTCACCTGGAATGACGTGCTCTTCTGGAGCGTGCTCGCCCTGCTGGTGCTCGGGAATTCGCTTCATGAGTTTCGCAGGGGACGGCGACGGATAACAGCGTCGGCCTCGGTCGGTTCGGGTGAGGTGCTGCGTCTGGCCGCACGAACCGTCGGAATGTACCTCTTCATTTCGATCCTGTGGTCACTCTGGAGCACCGATTCTGTGAGCACGTGGCTGTCCCTCTGGTCTGCGGCGGGCCAGATGCCTTCGAGGCCGCAGGATTGGCTCCGCGCTGGCGTTCTGGTGGTCCCGGTGGCCGTTGGCGCGTGGGTCATCGTGACAGCGCAGCCGTGGTTCAGACAGCGGACCCCGCTGACGCTGCGGTCGACGTCCGCACTGGTCGTGTGCACTGCGACGCTGCTGGTTGGGATCAGTACCTCTCGCGTGTATCAGCACTTCGGGCCGGCCGGCACGTTGATCGCGTCGGTCCGGTATGGCGGGCTGAATCAGGCGGATGCCGTGGATCTCGAGCGCGGATATTACGAGAACCTCATGGGAGTCGACCGGTTCAACGGCGAGCTGTGGGGCTTGTACATGAATCGCCCGATTGATTGGACTCGCGGTCTCATTGCACTCGGAGTGGCAAGCGCCGGGAGCGACTCACTGCCATGGGAGCTTCTGCCGTCGGTCGAAGGCCGTTTCAAGGGAGCCGTGTTCCGTACGAATCGATGGGGGATGCACGACAAGGAGTACGACAAACAACCTTCGAGCGGCTGCTTCAGGATCGCCTTGCTTGGTGCCTCGCACGTGATGGGTAGTGGTGTCGTGCGCGAGGATACGTTCGAGGCGATGCTCGAGAGTCGCCTCAACCAGGACGGCCGTTGCTTCGAGATACTGAATTTCGCCGTCTATGGCTACAGTCCCATCAGCCAGATCCATGTGCTCGAATCGCGTGTGCTGGAGTTTCAACCGCAGGCGGTCTTTTACGTGGGCCATCCCGAGGATCCACAGCGAGTCGCACGCTTCGTGATCCAGTCGGTGCTCGAAAAGAGGCCGCTTCCGTACGACAACCTCGCGCAGATCGTCGCACGGGCGGGTGTGAACGCGGACACTCCCGAGCGTGTCATCACGCAACGCCTGGCGCCCCACGGCAACGAAATCCTTGCGTGGGTATATGGTCGGCTGATCGACGACTTGAGACAGAGAGGGATTTGCAGCTCGTTCATCTTTCTGCCGATGATCCCTGAGGCACCGTATCCAGTCGATACGTCTACGGACATCGAGCTCGCGAAAGATGCAGGCTTCGCCGTACTGGATTTATCGGAGGTCTACGCGGGTTCCGATCGGAACGGGCTGTGGGTGGCCGAATGGGACGCGCATCCCAACGCGCGCGGCCATCGTCTCATTGCCGATCGGCTCTATACGCTGATCAAACAGAACGAGACGGCGGTGTTGAACTGCGGGGCCTCGCCCATCTCCGCGGCGTGGGCGGCACATTGACCGGCCAGACCGCGAGGCATGTCGCAACTCGAGCGATGGGCCTCGCCGCCCCGGTCCCGATCGATCTGCCGGCGAGCGCTCGTCCGTCTCTCTTTGTGGTCGTCGACACGGAGGAAGAATTCGACTGGAACGCGCCCACGCGGCGGACCAACACAGGCGTCACCGCGATGCGGCATGTCGAGAGAGGGCAACGCGTGTTCGATCGCTTCGGTGTCAAGCCGACCTATGTCGTGGACTACCCCGTGGCGTCGCAGCCCGATGGCTATCTGCCGCTCCTGGAGATCTCTCAGTCGGGGCGCTGTGAGATTGGCGCTCACCCGCACCCCTGGGTGAATCCTCCGGATCTCGAGGAGGTCACGGGCCGGAACACGTTCATGTGCAACCTTCCCGAACCGCTTCAGCGCGCCAAGCTGGAGCGCTTGTGCGGGCAGATCGCCGACGTATTCGGACGCACGCCGACCGTGTACAAAGCGGGCCGGTACGGCATCGGGGATTCGACCATCGGCGTGCTGGAGGATCTCGGGTTCGAAATCGACGTCAGCATCTGCCCGCAATTCGACTTTTCGGCGGAACAGGGCCCCTCGTTCGTCGAATTCGATTCGCGACCGTTCTTCCTCAGCGATCGGCTGCTCGAGATCCCGTGCACGGTCGATTACACGGGTTGGGCGGGCACATTGCGCCCGGCGCTCCATCGCATCGCACGGCGTGACTCGCTGACCGCGTTTCGTGGCGTTGGCGCGCTGGCGAAATTGGGTGCGGTCAATCGAATCATGCTGTCCCCGGAGGGAAACAGCTTCGACGAGATGCGTGCGCTGACCGAGGACCTCTTCGAGCGGGGCCTCCGAACATTCATGTTTTCGTTTCACAGCCCGTCCCTGGAACCGGGACATACGCCGTACGTGCGCACACGTCCGGACCTCGACCGATTCCTGCAGGACATCGAGCGGTTCTGCGAATACTTCATGGGAGAGCGCGGTGGCATCGCGTCGACTCCCGGAGAGTTCCGCGCCGCTCTTGGAGTCTGATTGATGAAAGTGCTTGGCATCTCGCCGTTGGACAAGGATTCGACGGTCACAATCGTGGAAGACGGCGCGATCACGTTCGCAGCCGCCGAAGAGCGGTTTACGCGCATCAAGCTTCAGGATGGCTTTCCCTGGCACGCGCTGCAGGCGGGCCTCGAGTTGACGGGCATTGAGCCGGCCGACATCGAGGTGGTGACGTACCCATTTTTTACCTGGCAGGATGAAACGATGCTGTTCCGCCGCAACCTCGAGGCGGAACGCGAATTCATCGACGAGGGCGCAGCGTCGGCAAGCGCGCTGATGCGCGAAGCTATCGCCCGCGTGCCTCAGCGTACCGAGTCCATTCCAGGACTCAGCGATCCCAACGAACGGATGGAGAAGGGATTTGCCAAATCGCTCGCCTATCGCGTGCTGGCGAACGACAGCGTCATCTCGAGAAACGTCGCCAAGCGAGGCTCGGAGCAGTGGGGCCGGGACGCAGCGACTTTCCATCGGAAGTGGCAGGAGGATCTCGAGAGCGGGCTCGAAGAGATGGGACTGAGCAGCAGGCTCAAGCGGGTCGACCATCACCTGAGTCACGCGAGCAATGCGTACTACACCAGCGGGTTCAACGAGGCGCTCATCGTCACCCTCGACGGCTATGGGTCTGGTCTGGCGGGCAGCGTCAGCGTCGGTCGCGAAGGCCGGATCACACGCCTGCACGGCGTCGAGTATCCACATTCGCTCGGGACGTTTTACGAATCGGTGACGTCGGCGCTCGGGTTCAAGCCCAGTCGCCACGAAGGCAAGATCGTCGGACTCGCCGCGTATGGCGATCCGCAGGTGCTCAGGGACGTCCTGCTAGCGCGCTTCGACATCGAATCCGGCAACTTCCGAATTCGTGAGAGCAACAATGTGTATTTCGCCCGGATGCTCGCGGCTGAATTCCCCAAGATCGATGTGGCGGCCGCCTATCAGCACGTGCTGGAGCTCGTCGCCACGGCGTACGTCTCGCACTACCTCAAAGAAACGGGCATCCGGAACGTCGTGCTTTCGGGTGGAGTGGTGGCAAACGTCAAGTTGAATCAGCGCATCCGCGATCTGGCCGGCGTCGAGCAGATCTTCATTCATCCCAACATGGGAGATGGTGGCTGCGGTACCGGTGCGGCATTGCTGGAATTCGTCGGGAACGACAAGCTGCGCGAGCCGATCGCCAATGTGTTCCTCGGACCCAGTTTCAGCGACGAGCAGATCGCCGAGGCGTTGAATCGTGCCCAGCTTCCGTTCAACAAGTACACGCCAATCGAGCCGAAAATCGCGGCACTCATCGCCGCCGGCAAAGTGGTCGCTCGCTTCGACGGCCGAATGGAGTACGGCCCCCGCGCGCTCGGGAACCGATCGATTCTGTATCACGCACAAGAGCCTGAGGTGAACCACTGGCTCAATCAGCGTCTCGGACGGACGGAATTCATGCCGTTCGCTCCGGCCACCCTCTACGAGCACCGCCATGAGTGTTACCTGGATGTGGACGGGGGCGACTACGCCGCCCAGTTCATGACGCTGACGTTCGACTGCACGGCGAAAATGAAGGAAACGTCCCCTGCTGCGGTTCACGTGGACGGCACGGCGCGGCCGCAGCTCGTGACCGAGCAGTCGAATCCAAGCTTCTACAAGGTCCTCCGCGAGTATCACGCGCTGACGGGAATTCCGTCGCTGATCAACACGAGCTTCAACATGCACGAGGAGCCGATCGTGTGTTCGCCGGACGATGCAATTCGCGCGTTTCTGCAGGGGAATCTCGATCACCTGGCGATCGGCTCATTCCTGGTCGCCCATCCTTCGGCGAGACGGTAGGGATGACATGGTGACGCTGGGCGCATACATCGGCGACCGCGGCTGCGCAGCCGCGTTGGCGGTGGACGGCCGCGTCGTCAGCGCCGTCAGCGACACCCGCGGGCACCATGCTCGTGGGCAGAGGGCCTTGCCATCGGCGTGTGTGGAACAGATCCTTGGTCTTTCCGGTCTCAACGCGTGCGACATCACCAGCGTTGTCCTGGCAGAAGACGGGCCGTCTACCGACGATCATGAACGTGCGGTGGCCCTTGACGGCAAGCCGATCATTCGAGTTGCACGGTTGCACGCGGAAGCCGCGCAGCTTCGCGGCGAGGCGGGTGACGGCATCGTGCTCGCGGTCGACGGAGGTTCCGAGGGTCACGCAGCGATCTTCTCCAAGAGCGGGAGCACCTTACGGTGCCTGCAGGCGATCCCGGGGATCCGCGACATGCTCCAGATGGCCAGCGCGGTCGCCGCTGCACTCGGCGAAGACGCCGGCGAGCCATGGTCAATTCTCGAATCGTGCTACGGCAACGCCGAGGAGTCGATCGAAACTGCCGTGAATGCGGCGCTGTGGGCTGAGGGCGCCTCGATTCACGTTGATGAGCCGGCAGTGGAACGCTTGCTCGCTGACGCCCGGCAACGCTGCCCCGCGCCGCTCGAGGCGCGCGACTCCGTTCACGTCAGTGTCCAACGAACGCGAGTGGCCCTGGCAACGTCAACGCTGAACCGGATCGGCGATGTGCTCTCGAACATTGCGCGCGACACGCAGACCGCAACCGGCGGAGACTTCATCGGCTTCAGCGGAAGCGCGTTCGAGTCGGCGGCGCTGACGGCGCGAGTGGCATCCCGGCTCGAGGCAGCCATGTTTGCGCCCGTCCCCGAACGAATCGGCGCGGCGCTTGGCGCTGCGCTGCTGCCGAACGAATCGCCAGCGACGGTGCGCCATCTGTCGCTTGGACCCGCGTTCAGCGATCAAGAGATCAAGGCGGACCTGGAGAACTGCCGTCTCGATTACGTGTACGAGCCTGACTGGAGCAAGCTCCTGACGCGCTCATCGGACTTGCTCCGTTCGGGGGCAACGCTCGCGTGGTTCCAGGGCAACCTGGAATTCGGCGAACGCTCCTTTGGAAGCCGAAGCATCTTGTGCGATCCGTCGAGTCAATACGCGCGCGAGAACGTGAATGTATTCCTGCTGCACCGCGACGTGGGCGCGCCGTTACCTGTCTCGATAGCGACCGAGGCGGCGCCGAGCACATCCAAGAGGCCGTCCTCAGTTCGGTTCGGGTACCTGAGCGCGTCGTGCATGGCAGACCGCCGCAGCCACCTGACTTCGGCGATCGATCGCTACGGCAGATGCCTGATGCACGTCACGGACGAGGCAGCGACACCGGTGCTGCATCGATTGCTCGCCCTGCACTACGCGCGCACCGGTGTTCCGGGCCTGATCAATGTGCCGCTCACCCAAGCTGGTTGCCTTGCGCGGACGCCGCGCGATGCGGTTCGCGAGGCGTTCGGGTCCGCAATCGACGTGCTCGTCGTCGGCCGGTTCCTTGTCAGCAAAGACTACTGGCTGCTGCGGAGCCGCGCGTCATGATGCGAATGACCTCCATCCTGGGTGAGAGGCGCACCACTCCTTTGCGCCCGCGCTACGAATCACTCGATCTGTGGCGGGGTGTCGCATGCCTGATGGTGTTGCTCAATCATGCGACGTTCACCGTCCCGGGCAGTGCGATCTATGAGTCACTCGGGGCGACGGCACAGATGTGGAGCCAGATCGCCGCGCGCCTCTGGTGCGGCGTCCCTATTTTCTTTGTCATCAGCGGGTACTGCATCGCTGCGACCGCCGACTCGCAGCGCCGTCGAGGCCGGCCTGCGATGGAGTACTTCATTCGGCGATTTCGCCGCATCTTCCCCCCGTATTGGGTGGTGCTCATCGGAACGGTAGTCACGTTCACGGCAGTCGACGTGCTCCTCTGGCCGCGCAGCATGACGGGGACGGGTGAATTTCTGCGACCGTGGTGGTACTCGGCTTCGCAATGGTTCGGAAACGTGACGCTGACGGAATTGTGGCGCTCTCACGCGTTCGGGACGTCGAAAGCGATGATCCTGGGCCATGCGTGGACGCTCTGCTACGAAGAGCAGTTCTATATTGTCGTCGGAGTGCTGCTGCTCGCTGCGCCTCATCGATTTTTTGGAGGCCTGGTTCTGGTGACCGGAGGCGTGCTCGCCGCGCGACTATTGAACTACGGTGGTCACTCAGCGGAGGGATTTTTCTGGGACGGCGCGTGGCTGCTCTTTTTCCCAGGCGTTGTCGCCTATTACGTCCTGAACTATCGCGAGCGGCTTCGGTACCCGAGCGTTGTGATTCTCTTTGCACTTGCAGCGTGGTGCGCCCGTACTCCTTCGGTACTGCTGGCAATGTCCAAGAATGAAGCGCAGGAGCTCTTCGTCGCCGCGCTCTTTGCCGCAACGATCCTGCTCCTCCGGGATCGCGATCAACAGCTCGTGGGAAGTGCGCGGCTTCGACCTCTCCTGCAGTGCGGGTTGATGTGTTACAGCTTGTATCTGGTCCACCTTCCGATCGCTATTCTGATGCGAGGTTCCTTGAGCGCCGCGCAGGCACCAGGATGGTTATGGAATCCCGCACTGACCGTTCCGGTGTGCAGCGCAATCTGTATTTTTGTTGCCAGCGTATTTCACCAGCGGGTCGAGCGTCGTTTCATGAACCTCCCACAAGTCCGGGCTCCCAAGAGCAATCCGCAGTACGTAGGGCCAATAGCGACGGAGGCCGTTCGAACCTAGAGAACCTGCTGTTTTGATGATTTCCCTGAGAAATCCGTCGAAGCATACAGTGCGGGACAGAATATGACGACAAACAAAGGGGGAGTCGGCGCAAGGGTTGTTCGCGACGACTCCACCGACCTGCCGAGCTGGAATGTGCCGGCCCACGCGCCGCCCTTTGGCGTGTGTAGCCAGCACGCGAGCGCATCGTTTCCGACGAAAATTAACGTCCTGGGAAAAGACGACATGAGGGAAAACCCGCGAACATCCTCGTCGAGGACCCGCGTCGCCCGCGCCGTGCTCACGGCCCTCCTGCTGGCCGCACCGCTTACGGCGGACGCGCAGCATAGCATTGCCGGGGACGAGGGATTCGCGCCGCGCCCCACGTGTAAAACAACGGGAAATGGCGCGTTCAACAATCCAACCATCTGGAGCTGCGGGCGCGTGCCTGGCGGTGCGGATTGGGTTCAGATCGATCATGCCGTCACACTGTCGTCCAGCGTCACGATCTGGACACTCTACGTTTCACCAGCGGGTAGCCTGACGAACGTCGGAACCGGGTTCACAATCACCATCTCGGACACAGCGCCGGCAGACGCACCGCAATTCGATACCGGCATCATCGTCGAAGGCGCAATCACGTTGCTGGGTAGGCCCAAGACGGCATGGACAACGACCACCGCTGGCCTCGCGACGGGCGCGAGTTCGGTGACGGTTAACGACTGCGACAACTGGCTGACTGGTGATCGACTCGTCTTCGGCGACTCGCGGGAGCCGATCGCCTATGTGAACGAGCCTGAGGTCCGTACCATTACTGCGCTATCCGGCTGCACGATCACGCTCGATCGGCCGCTCGGCCACCCCTACACAACCGGGCGGGATCACGACGGCGTTGTCGAGCGCCTGATTCCCGTTGGCAACCTGACCAGGGACATCACGATCCGCTCGGCGAACCCATTGGGTCGCCGGGGGCACCTGATGTTCACTGGGATGGCGAAGGTCGACGTGCAGTACGTGTCTGTTCTGGACATGGGCCGGACGACGATTGCCCCACTGAATGACGTCACGAACCACATCGGCCGGTACGCGTTCCACTTCCATCATCTGATGACGCGTGGCACGGCGACTGCCGTTGGCGTCGTGGTGGAACGGTACACGAAGTGGGGCTACACCGTTCATGCGTCGAACGGAAATACACTTCGGAACACTATCGCTTATGACGGTCAGGGCGCTGGATACATGACGGAGACCGGCACCGAAGCCGACAACGTCTTCGATCGGAACCTTTGCATTCTTGTGAGCGGGGGAAAACAGTTCAACGCTGGTATGGGCCATCCAGGTGGGTCGGGTGCGGATGGCACGTGTTTCTGGATGCATGGGCCGCGCAACATTCTGACGAGCAACGTCGCCATGAATGGGGAACAGTCTGGGTTCGCGCTGTGGGAAACGCTCCTCCCTCCGCGCGCCCTCAACGTCTTCCTCGATAACGAGTCCATCGCGAATACGTACGGCCTCAGCCTGTGGACCCTCGGCTCGGAGTCCGACCAAAGCCTGATCGACCATTTCATGGAGTGGCACAACACCGCCAACGGCCTCTATGACTACGGGTCACGCAACCTGGTCTTCAAGAACTTTTATAGCCGGTCCGACCCGTCTTATTCAGTGGCCGCGGGCACGCGTGGGATCGGAAAGAACAACTGGTTCGGTGACTACGACACGGGGTTCGTCACTGTCTTCGATCATCCGAATATTCAGAACAAGGACACCGGGCTTTACCTGCCCTACGGTAACGCGACTCAGACCGCGGGTCCCGGCGAGCGCGTCGTCACGATCACGGACGGCTACTTCTACAACACTATCGATCTGTTCGTGATGATGCAAAATCTGTCGGGCGGCGCACAGCCTGTCCGCACGGAGGTTATCCGTCCGATCCATGGCAATGCTACTGGAACGCATTACGAGAAGCGGTTCCACGGCGGCGGAAACCTCACGCTCGCGAACCGGCTGCGCGTCACCGACTACCAGGGCGTGGCGGGCGTCAGCTTCGAGGTTTATAGCGATGCGCAAGCGCCGGGCTTCCCGATGCCGCAGACGGCCTCGGGGGTCACCGGATGCCCGAGTGCCGGGATGACGAACCAGCAGTGCCGTGATGCGCATGGCGTGTCGATCTATGGCGAGATGACGCCTGCCGCAGCGGTGCCGAGGGCTCGGGTCGCAGGCAAGGTGCTGCCGATTGCAGTCGGGAGGGGGCTGACGACGCTGACGACACGAACAGTCCCTCATCCTCCAACACCAGAACCAAAGCGAGCCTCGGCGTCCAAGGGGTCGCCGATACCTACTACCGGGGACGGCGTGCAGTCTCAAGCCGACTATTCCGCGCTGCCGGTCTGCGCGATGCTGGGGCCGGCCGCAACGGACCAGGCCGGCCGTCATTGGACGATTGGCGAGAACTTCAAGCTCCTCACGGATGGGGTGTGGGACGGGGGATCACGAGGGTTTGTGTATATCACCACCCCCGACGGGCTGTTTGTGATTGGAACCAACGGGCGTCTGTACCAGATGTTCGGGCCTGGCAGCGCGGTGTCGAAATTTCAGGGCTCGCTCGGGTGCCGGCTCCCGCCGAGTGCGAGCGGCGCGACGATGCTGCAACAGAACGGCTACCTCGTGGACAACCTCGGCGGCGTCTGGGTTGCGACGTGCAGCTATTACATCTTTGCGACCTATTGTCCTGACTTCATCGGGACCACAATCGAGCCGGGCATTATCGTGCGGAATGGCGTACGCCTGGGGACCGGTTTGCTGGACGGAGCGGGCCGGGTCATCGAAATGGGCGGTGTCCGATCGATGCCGGAACCGAACAACGCGCCATGGAACCTGAAATGGTGCGGCGGGGAAATGTACATGCACGTGTGGAACGCGGATACCCCTGTGGTTCATGCGTACGCCCGGTGGCAGGGGCCCGACACGTATGACTGGGCACCGGCATTGGAAACGGACTGCGGCAGCGAAACGCCTGCAACAAACGTAAGTCCGCCGTCCAACGTGCGGATTGTTGCCGACAAGTGATGGGACGTTCCGACCCACACCACTCCCGGGCCCTTTAGTCGTCGCCGCTCTAGCCCGACAGGCCGTCGTAAAAAGCCTCGAGGGCCGAGGCATGCGCACGCATCCCGAAAGCAGTACCTGCCCTCGCCCGAGCCGCTCGGGACATCTGCTCGCGAAGCAGCTGATCGTTCACGAGGCGCTCAATCGCGTCCGCCAACGTCGTTGGATCAGATGGCGGTACGAGCAGTCCGGTTTCGGTGTCAACCACCATTTCAGGAATGCCACCGACGCGACTGCCAATGACGGGACGTCCGACGGCCATCGCCTCGAGCGTCGCATTTCCAAGGGGCTCAACGTGGGAAGGCACGACGATGATGTCGAACGCTTGCACGACGCGTGGAGCGTCGCGGCGAAACCCGAGAAACTTGAAGTGAGACGATAGGCCGAGCGCCTCAACTCGCGCCTCCATCTCGCGCCGCGTCTTACCTCCCGTTTTTAGATCATCGCCAAGAACCACGAAGAGGGCATTGCTGCCGCGATTCGCGACGATCTGCGCCGCGTTGACGAAGTCCCAGATTCCCTTCACCTCAGCAACCTGGCCGGCAATTGCAACGAGGACTTTGTCGATCGGCAGCCTGAGCTCGTGCCGACAGTTCGCCACCTGCTCCGGAGACCATGTCTCCTGTGGTTCCACACAGTCGTGCAGGACAGCCGACCGGCGATCGAACACGTCCGGGGCTTCAGCTACTGCGTCCTTCATCAGGGCATGCGACACGAACAAGGCCAATGAGAATCCCGGACGGAAGAACCACTCATATCCCGACGCCTTGTCAGGGAAACGAACATGTGTAATCGCCGGGATCCCGAGCATGCGGGCTGCGTAGCCGCCCGGTTGAAAGCTCGGCATGTCGTTGGAATGAATCAGCGAAACCCTGTGCCGAACGGCAGCCGCCAGCACGGAGGCTACTGATATGAGTCCTCCAAGCGGTCGACGGCGATCGAGTTGCTTGAGGCTGATCACCTGGCAGGGAACGCCCATCGCCCGTATCTGGGACGCAAACTCCCCTTCAGTGCCGGCAATGACGAATGGTGTGTAACGGGTTTTATCGAGCGCTCGAATCGTCAACAAGAGCGCTCGTTCGGCTCCGCTAAAGAAAGGCGCCCAGGCCACATAGAGGACGCGGCGCGACGTCGGCCGTGACACGGCTACAGACGAACGCGGGCCGACAGCGCCCGGCGGCGCTGTTTTTCCGGGTGCAGATGAATGTTTCGGCGCTGTGGTCGCGTACCGAACTTGTTATTCACGTCGAAAAACGTCGTTGCGCACAACGAGCTGAGCACAAACTATACCCGCTTGAGTCGTACTCCAGAGACAAGCTGCCGAAGCCCTGAGCGGATCGTCGAAGGTAACTCGTTTAAACTGCGGACAATAGGCCTTTTCAGAAATCACTCGTGACTCGCGTGCTCGGGACATTCTTCTCGGTCCCGAAGTTGCTGTCGGACAAATTGTCCCAAGCAAAACGGGAAGAGGTGGAAACCCCCTCGACCCCCTGTTACATTGAAGTCGGCTGAGCCCAGCAACCTCCGGTTTGAATAGATGAGTAAGAGAACTTTCGCCCTGCTCTTATGTACGCTCGTCATGGCGCAATCGGCAGCCGCTCAGGGCCGGGACGTCCTCCGAGCGCGTCGGCCCATCCCGAACCGATACATCGTGGTGCTCGCCGGCAACGATGATCCTGAAGCTGTCGGCCGCGAAACCGAATCGTTGTATCTCGGGCGCCTGCATAACGTTTATCGGCACGCTCTCCACGGATTCGCCGTACGCCTGACACCCGCGGCTGCCGCCGCGCTCGCCCGCGACCCCCGCGTCGCGTACGTCGAGGAAGACGGCGTCATTCAACTGTCGGACAGTGAGCTGTCGCCTCCCTCATGGGGGCTCGATCGCATAGACCAGCACCTGTTGCCTCTCGACAATTCGTATACGTATGGACCGCCCGGGACGCCGGTTCACGTGCACATTATCGACACAGGCATCCGCGTGACACATACGGAATTCGGAGGTCGCGCGTCCATCGCCGGGGACTTCGTCGACGATGACAACAACCCCGCGACTCCCCCAGGGAACGACGACGCAACACCGGGCACACCAGATGGTGCCGATTGTAACGGCCACGGAACACACGTGGCTGGAACGATCGGAGGACTCACTTACGGCGTCGCGAAAAACTCAATCCTGCACGCTTACCGTGCGCTCGACTGCCTGGGGAGTGGATCTGGTTCAGGAGTCATTGCCGCGATCGACTCGGTGGCCGCTGACCCCCGTCGTCCTGCTGTGGCGAATATGAGCCTCGGCGGCGGTATCAGTCCGGCACTCGACGCCGCGGTGCGAAACGCGATCGCCAGCGGCGTCACCTTCGTCGTCGCCGCGGGCAACGGTGCGGCTGATGCAAGGGGGTTTTCGCCGTCGGGCGTCGCTGAAGCTATCACGGTAGGGGCCACAGACATCAACGATACCAGGGCCAATTTTTCCAACTATGGTCCGGTACTCGACGTCTTCGCGCCTGGCGTGAATATTTCCTCGGCTTATTACACCTCGGATTCGGCTGGCGCCGGCATGTCCGGTACGTCCATGGCCGCGCCTCATGTCGCCGGCGTTGCCGCGCTGTACATGGAGAAAGTCGGGAACAAGTCGCCGGTGGAGGTACGCGACGCAATTGTGGCGGCGGCGACAATCGGCGTCGTCGTAAGCCCGGGTTCCGGATCACCGAATCTCTTGCTCTACTCAGGATTCACGGTGACGGTTCCTCCTCAGCAGATCAACGTGGCACTCGCTTCGAACGGCGCGGTTGCACTCGCGTCGTCAACGTTCAGCGCGGGCCACTCTCCGAACGGCGCGATCAACGGTGATCGGAAGGGAGTCAATTGGGGCGCCGGCGGCGGATGGAACGATGCAACGCCTGGCGCATTTCCAGATTGGCTGGAGGTTGATTTCAATGCCGCCTATCCAATCGACCGCATCAACGTGTTCAGCCTGCAGGACGCATATCTAGCCCCAGTTGAGCCGTACTTCCCATTGGCATTCTTGGAGCACGGGCTGACGGCATTCGATGTCCAGTACTGGAATGGGAGCGCGTGGATAACCGTACCGGGCGGCGCCATCACCGGAAACACGCTGGTCTGGCGGACGGTCACGTTCAATGCGATTGTGACCCAGAAAATCCGCGTGTTTGTCAACGGTGCGGCCGACTACTGGAGCCGCATTACAGAGGTCGAGGCGTTCAGTACCGGAGCTGCAGAACCCCCACCCCCACCGCCCCCCCCACCACCCCCTGACACTTCGGTCAACGTGGCAGCGGCGGCACATGGCGCCACTGCTCTCGCGTCTTCGGTTCACAGCGCAGGGTACGCCGCAACCGGCGCGATCAATGGCGATCGCCGGGGACTCAATTGGGGCGCAGGGGGCGGATGGAACGACGCGACAGCCGGCGCATTTCCGGACTTGCTGGAAATTGATTTCGGCAACTCCTATTCCATCGACCGCATCAATGTCTTCAGCGTCCAGGACGGGTACCAGGCACCGATCGATCCCTCGACCACAACCACGTTCACGTTGTATGGGTTGAAGGCGTTCGATGTCCAGTACTGGACTGGGAACACATGGGCAACTGTGCCGGGCGGGAGTATCGCCGGAAACACGCTGGTCTGGCGCACGGTCACGTTCGCGCCGATTACGACGCAAAAAATCCGCGTCGTCGTGAACAGCGCCGCCGATTCGTGGAGCCGCATTACCGAGGTGGAGGCGTTTACCGACTCGGGTTTACCGCCACCACCGCCACCGCCGCCGCCAACCGTGAATGTGGCATTGGCCTCGAACGGCGCCACCGCCCTGGCGTCATCCGTCCACAGCGCCGGGTACGCTGCGGCCGGCGCGATCAACGGCGATCGCCGGGGACAAAATTGGGGTGCAGGCGGCGGGTGGAATGACGGCACTCCTGGCGCTTTCCCCGATTCGCTCGAAATCGACTTCAACGCCGCCTACGCGATCGATCACATCAATGTGTTCAGCGTTCAGGATGCGTATCTGACACCAATCGAACCAACTGCCGGGATGACATTCACCGCCTACGGATTGACGGCATTCGATATCGAATACTGGAATGGGGCCGCGTGGGCAAGCGTGCCGGGCGGGACCATTACCGGAAATACGCTAGTCTGGCGCACGGTCACGTTCACGCCAATTACGACGCAAAAAATCCGCGTGCGAGTGAATGGTGCTCTCAATACTTGGAGCCGCATCACCGAGGTCGAAGCGTTCACTACACCGTAAAGTCCAGAGGGGTTCAGGATGCTCGTCAAGGTCTTTGGCGTTTCAGGAATGTGCGTCCCAAAGCACTGAGGTAGGTCTTCCATTTCAGAACATCGAACGGTGTGAGCCGCAACCCGGCTCGATAGGCTTCCAACGCACCCACGCTGTCACCGGCCTCCCAGCAGCAGACGTATCCGATGTGCCAGAAGTAATGAAGCGCGAGACTGCGGCGGAGCGCTGCGCGCTCGGCGGCGGAAAATGCTGTTTCATTTTCGAGTCGTGCCAATCCCCGAACGTGCTCGCGATAGATACGCAGCAGGCCTTCTCGACTGCCACCAGCGACTGAGCCCGACGAGTTCGCGTCGTGAATGCGGTAGATGACGTGTATGTCCGTGAAATACGCAAGGCGGATCCTTCGCGCCAGCGCCCGCGCAAGGAAAAGGGAGTCCTCCACGACCCGATAGTCCTCCCAGAAACGGTGACCATCGAAGACTCGCCGCCGGATGACCGAATTCTGAAGCCCGGCAAACAATCCTTCGGCCAGGTGGTATTCAGTGATCTTCGGGTCGTTGATGATTTTCAGGCCCGCGACGTTTTTAGTGCGGAGGGACAGAAAGAGACGCGAGCGGCCATTCATTTCGAACGTGGTCGGTTGTACGAGGTTGCCCGAGGCATCGATGGATCGACAGGCCGCAAAGATCCAGTCCAGCTCTGGGTTGGCCGCGAGTGCGCTGGCGCATCGCTCGAGGTGATGAGGCAGCCAGAGGTCGTCGCTGTCGAAGAACGCCACGAAATCGCCGGTTGCGTGATCCAGCCCCGTATTGCGCGCGGCGTAAGCACCGCCATTCTCTCGCCACACGTACGTGAAGGGTTTCGAGAAACGCGGCCGCCAGCGCTCCACAACGGCACGCGTCTCGTCATTGCTACCGTCGTCAACGACGATGAGCTCCCAGTCCTGCCAGGTCTGGGCGACGATCGAGGCAAAGGCTTCGTCAAGGAAACGAGCACGGTTGTAGGTCGGGAGAATGACGCTTACGGTTGGCATGTTCAGCTACGCACGCGCGCCCGTCCGAGCCGCGTGTGTTGCAATCCAATCCACAACGGGGACGACGACTCGCTGCCAATCGTGCTCGGCGGCGACTGTCGCCGCGGCGGCGCCGCGGATCTCCGTTGGCACTTCGAAAAACTCGCGAATGGCATTCGCCAGAGCGGCCGCATCGCCCGGTGAACAGAAAACGCCCGCATCGGGCGCGAATTGAAGCGTGTCACGAAAGAACGGGAGATCAGAGGCGACAACTCCCCTCCTTTGCGTGAGCGCGCCCAACAACGCGGCGCTGCCAGTGATTTCCCTGTAGGGAAACAACACGCAGTCTGACGCTTCCAGCAGGTCGACGAGCTCCTGATCGGAGAGCTTCCGGGGAATGATCGTCACCCTATCCGACCCGGCGGCACGCCGCTGAAGCGCCTGCAAATGCGAGTCGATACTGGGCTCACCGGCGATGACGAGACGGTACTCGGGCTCGAGGTGATGAAGTGCCTCGATGGCAATGTCGAAGCCTTTGTACGGCCGCAGAAGCCCAAAACAGACAAGCAGCCGATCGGAGGGCATCAGTCCCAGGAGACGACGCGTGGCGGCCCGATTGCACGGAATCGGCCACGTCGACGTTGACGTCCCCAGCCGCATCACGACCAGATCTCCGGGCGCAGACGGATAGCGATGCAGGAATTCACGCCTGGCGCTCTGATCGTGGCAGATCACGAGCGCGCTATGGCGCGCCAGGAGCCGATATCCGATTGCGTCGATCCAATCGCCTCCTTCGTGCGGCTGGAGATTGTGCAGCGACCAGATGACTGGAATCCGCAGCCGCCGCGCGGTCCGCAGGAAACGCCAGAAGCCCGCAACTCCACGGAGACGTTCCCGCTTCGAAAGGCGGCCCGCGCCCCACAGGTGTTCCGGCCAGTGCAGGTGCAGCAGCTCAAACTCGTCTCGGTGCTGCTGGAGAAACGCGTCGTCGAATGATGCCCCGTCGATTGTGACGCGCACGTCGTGTGCAGACAATGCGCCGTACAGGCTCTGAAGGTAAGAGTGCTCGCCGCTCGCTGGAATGCACGCCACGCGTGCGCCCTTCGTCATGAAACCGGTCGGGCGACCAGGCACTGAACGGCGGACGTCTCGCCCATCAGGAACGTGTTCCGGTTGCGGAGGATCGCATCCGAATCGAATTCCGGAAATCCGAGAATCTGACGTCGATCGCCTTCGATCAGCTCCACCCCAGCGGCTGAGAGGAATCGACGCACGTCGATGTTGGTGCCCCATTTGTTTCGGGGTGTCGCGGTAAATGGCTGAAGGTCAAGGAAGAGATCGACCGTGAGGATCAGGAAACCACCGGGCTTCAGCGTGCGCCTGATCTCGCCAGCCGCCGCGGTGAGGTCCTCATCGATCAGATGCTCGAGGGTCGAGATGCTCAAAATGACGTCCGCAGATGTGTCCGGAAGCGCAGCCTGATCCAGCGTGGTCGGAATCAAGCGCGCGGGTGAGCGGAAAATGCGAGCAACGTACTGATGACTTTCCGCCGTGACCTCCCATCCCTTGCCCTTCGCCGCCATCCCTGGATCGACGTTGATGACGTCATAGCCCTCGCGGGCAAGGACGAACTGGAAGCCTGACATGCCTCCGCCAACTTCGACGATCGTCCCCGCCGTGATCCGGGATCGAATCTGGGCGTGCGCCCACGGGTATTCGAACCGGCGCGTGATGCTGTTCGGTTGAAAGACAAACGGCCCGCGGAATTTCAGAACGGGCCGGCTCCACGCCAGCGATCCCTTGAACGGGACCGAACGACCGAATGGCGCGTGCCAGCGACGATTCCATTGCTCGTATTCAGGAGGGAGTACCACAGGCGCCAGCACGATGTTGTTCTACCTCACACCTTCTCGTTCGACATTCGAGTCGCGGTTCTGGAGAATAACTACCCGTCGGAGCAGTGACTATAACCGACGCCGAAACCGATCCCCGCGGTTCGCGACGTTGTGCGAGCAGCTCCGCCGAGGTACGATTATTGCTCTTATCGGATGTTCCGCTCGACCGCGCTACCTCTCAAAGGTCACAGTCACTATGGACACCCTGACGGCCTCAAGGCCTTTTTCCGCTGCAGTTGTTGCGGTTAGATCGACGTTCACAATCGCGTTGACGTTGGTGATGGCGCTCACCGCATCGGCACAGGATCATGGCCATGCACGTGGCGCGGCTCTTCCCCACGACGTTCCGGATTTTGCGGCGAATCCGAGTACTCGAGCGCTTCGAAGCGGTGTGTGGTCGGATCAGGGCATCTGGTCGTCAGGACGGGTGCCCCAGAGCAACGACATCGTCCTGATTCCGGCAGCGATCAAAGTCACCTACGATGCGACCAGCGATACACCGGTTCAAGTGATTGGCATCAACGGGTCGCTGGTTTTTGCCACCAACCGGACCACGCGACTTCTCGTCGGGACGATCGAGGTATTCGAGGATGGGTACCTCGAGATCGGTCGAGTCGATGCGCCCCTGGAGGGCGGCGTCGTTGCGGAGATCGTGTTCATCGACCAGCCGATCAACTCCAGTCAGGATCCGGAACAGTACGGGCATGGACTAATCGGATTCGGGAAGATCCGCATGCACGGAGCGTCCATCGAGCCGACCTTTGTGCGCGTCGCGGAAGAACCCGCAGCGGGAGCCACCTCGCTGCGCGTTGAGCAGCCGGTGACAGGATGGGCCCCGGCATCGAGGCTCGTCCTACCGGGAACGAATCAGCCAAGCGCAAGCTATCAGCCCCAGTGGGAGGAACCGATCCTGGCCAGCATTGCAGATCGAACACTGCAGCTCGGCGCCGCGCTGCGATTCAACCATTCCGGCGCGCGCAACAGCAACGGGAACGTCGAGTTCCTTCCGCACGTCGGCAATCTCTCGCGCAACGTCATCCTGCGTTCCGCCAATCCCGCGGGAACCCGCGGGCACGTGATCTTTATCGAGCGGGCAGATGTCGACATCCGGTACGCACTATTCAAGGATCTCGGCCGCACGAAGATCATCCCGCTCGACAGCACGACCTTCGGGGCGAAGCGCGTTCCCACACACATCGGCACGAATCAAATCGGTCGCTACTCGCTGCACATGCACCATTTGTTCGGACCGAAGACGCCATCGTCGAATGGCTATCAGTTCGTGCTCGTCGGCAACGCCATCGACGGCAGCACGAAATGGGGAATTACGGTTCACAACTCCCACTTCGGCCTGATCAAGGACAACGTGGTGTACGACGTGGCCGGTGTCGGGATCATGACGGAAGACGGCTCCGAGACCGGCAATGTCTTCGACCACAACTTCGTGGTCCGAATCTGGGGGACCGGAAGTGACTTCGCCATCACTCGTGAGGGGGCCAACGACTGGGGGTGGGAGGGATCCGGCCTGTGGTTCCGTGGGCCGAACAACAGTGTTCGAAACAACGTCGTGGCGAACACGAACTCGTATGCCGTCAGCTACGTGATGAAAGGGGCCGTCATGGCTGTGCCCATTCCGACGGCTCCCGGAAAAGAACCATCGGTACCGACGAACATGCTCAGGGTCCCTGTCCGTGAATTCGCCAACAACGAATGGTATGCGAGCTTCTTCGGACTGACTCTCTGGAACGTCGGGGCCGGCTGCTGCACCGACGTGTTCGAGTTGCCCGTGAGTACGCTGAAAAACACGCGCGTGTGGCACATAGGAAAATGGGGCGTCTACGACTACGGCTCCAATCGAGTAACCTTCGACGGCTGGGTACAGCGGAACGACGCGCGGCTGCTTCACGAGCCGACGACAGGATTCTTCTTCGGCGATTACATCGCGAGGAACACGATCATTCGGCACGCAGATATCCAGAACGTCGCGACCGCAATCGCCGTCCCGTTCAAGGCTGGGGATACCCGCGATATCTACGGCACATCTCCTGGGACATTTCTCGTCGAAGACAGCACGCTGCAGGCGGTGACGAACGTATATCTCGAAACGCCCTGGGGTGTCACGGGCGGCGGGGGCGCGCTTCCACCGCGCCGTACAACCCTGCGGAATGTCCGGTTCCTTACCCCCAACGGGAAGCCAGGTGACTGGACACCGGCCGCAGTCTTTCCCTCCGCGCGCTTCGATCGGCCCAACCCGAATCTGATCGTTGCCGACGAGATCCAGGTCGAAGGCTTCAACGGCACGCCGGGCGACAACTTCCGTGTGTACTACCCTGAACAGGCGCCGAGTTTCGTGGTGCCTCAAACCGGTAACGGTATTCTTGGCGTCCCGGTCGCCGGCCTGACAAATGAGCAGTCATGGGCAAGGCACCATCTGGCAATCGGCGGGGCCGTGGCGCCGTGCACCACCCAGCGCCCTGGCGTAATCGGGTTCGCGTGTCCAGTAGCGACATTTGAATCCCCCGCGGACGGGGACAGAGTCCCGGCAGCCCCACGCGACGTCCGACTCCTGCGCTAGCTCGAAGCCAGCACTGTCCGCAGCGAACTTGTGACCGTCCTGCTCCTCACCGAGGTCTTTCCGCCGAAAACGGGAGGCAGCGGACGCTGGATGTGGGAGCTTTACCGTCGGCTCGGCAAGATCGATGTTCAAGTGGCCGCGGGAAACACTGCCGGCGCGGAATCTTTCGATCGTACGCACGCGCTTCGTATCCAGAGACTCCCCCTGGCGTTTACGAACTGGGGCGTATTTGACCTGCGCGGAGGACCGCAGTACGCCGCCGCGCTCGCCAGACTTCTTCCGCTTGTTCGACGCACCAAGCCCGACGTCATTCACGCCGGCAAGTTTCTGCCCGAAGGCCTTCTCGCGTTGATTGCCGGCAAGCTGACTGGCGTCCCCTTCGAGTGTTACGCGCACGGTGAGGAACTCACGCTGGGAAGAACAACCGGCGAACTGCGATGGCTCGGCAGCAAAGTGCTCCGTCAAGCCAGGCGGATCATCGCAAACAGCCAGCACACGCAACAGTTGCTGACTGTCGACTGGGGAGTTCCCCCCGAAAAAATCGTCGTGATGCATCCGGGCGTCGATACGGCGTGCTTCACACCGGCGCCGCCAAGCAGCGCCGTCCGCGAACGTCTTGGATGGGCCGGTCGACGGGTCGTCTTGACGGTGGGAACGCTGCAGAAGCGAAAGGGACAGGACATGCTGATCAGGGCGCTTCCGGAAATCCGCCGTCAGTGCCCCGACGTCCTGTACTCGATTGCGGGTGAAGGGCGGGAACGCGAGTATCTCGAACGACTTGTCAAAGAGCATCACGTTGGTGACATCGTGCAGTTCCGCGGTGTTCCCAGAGACGACGAGCTGATCGACTGCTACCAGCAATGCGATCTCTTCGCTCTCCCGAATCGTCAGGTCGGCTGGGACCTCGAGGGATTCGGAATCGTGTTTCTCGAGGCGCAGGCGTGCGGCCGGCCGGTCATTGCCGGGAAGTCAGGCGGAGCGCCGGAAACACTTCAACCGTCCGTGACAGGTGAGGTCGTTGAATGCGAGACACCCGACAACCTCGCGCGAGTCGTGGTAGCGCTGCTGAATGACCCCGAACGCCGCGCGCGGATGGGCACGGCGGGGCGACGCTGGGTGGAAGAACGATTCAGCTGGGACGTGCTGAGCCGTCAGGCTGAAGAACTGTTCGCTCGCTAGTCGCGCTTGCCGGTAAGCCCTTGCTGTTCGTACCAAATCGAACGGCCGAGATGCCCACCCACAAACCACACGCCGCGAGGACGACGTCGGTGGTGTCGGGATAACGTGACGGCAACAGCACCTGTCCTGCCTCCACGGCGAGGAAACAGGTCGCGCCCCCGGCAAGGGCCACGAGCGTCACAACCCGCGGGTACACGTTGAGAAGCCGTGCCGCTGCCAGCCCGCAGAACACCCCCACTGGAACGCCCAACAGCACCTTGAGCATGGCCCCACTCACAGAATCGAGTTCGGGACCGACGTAGTACGAATAGAACGGTAACTGAAAAAGCATCGACACACGAGCGGCCACGTCGGCCGGCCTCGAAAAGTCGAAGGGACTCAGATTGTAGGCGGCATACGCCGCAAGCGAGAGGAGCATTCCCGCAACCGCCCAGAAACGATGCGGGACCAGTGGCTCTCGTACCGTGGGCACACCCCTGAAGACCGCGCCCGCGGCGACACCGGCCACGGCTCCGATTGTGCCCGTCACGACATCCATGATGTCCGCGGTTCGCGAGATGACGATCACCTGAGCCAGTTCCGTCGAGACAGCGAACGCGGTGCCGAGGAGGACTCCCATAAGAATGGGTCTGCGCGCACCGTGTCTGGTGGCGAGGAGATACGCCAAGAACCCAATCGGCGCTGTGAGCACCAGCTCCGCTGCCGCACCCTGCAGGAAGTCACCCCTGTGAAAGGATTGCAGCGGGTCGATGACGATCATCCCGCGGTGATACTTGTCGATCAGCGTCGAAAGACTCACCGTCACATTCAACGGGAGAAGAAGTCCGAGGACGCGAACGGCCGCGTACACCCAAAGCGAGGTTTCCAAAGGTCCGACACCCGTTGATGTACGTCGAGCAGCCCACGCGTGCACGTCGCGGCGCGCGGCGAGCCAGCAGCCGACACCCGCGATTGCGCCGGCCAGCTGAGCGCTGACGTCAGCGAGAGACGGGGTGCGCGACGGCACCAGCACCTGGAGTATCTCAACCGCCAAGCTGAGCGCGCCCGACGCGAACAGCAGGCACCCGATGGCGAACGCCGTGATCCATGTCCGGTTCGCGCGACCTGTCAGGGCTCCCGCACCGAAGAATCCCACCGGCGCGAACAGCAGGATGTTCGCAAGAAAGTTCGCGCGCGAACCGATACCGTGCTCGGCGCTGCGGCGGAACGTCTCTAGTATCGAAAGGTCTCGAGGGAATGCGAAGTCGAAGGGGACCAGCCCGATGTAGCAGCCGAAGAATGCGGACAGGCATGCACCGACGATGCACCACCGTCGGACAGCGTCCGCGCTGCTCTGATGTTCAAGCTGACCGTTGGAAGCGACTTCCGCGCCGATAACACTCGCCAACTGCGTTACAGTTCCGCGTTCAGCACCGGGAGATCCGGCGTTCCGTGATGGCGTCGGAGGGCGTCCGCATAAATAGACCGAAGCCGATCGAAGCTCACGGACGGGTTGAAATGCTCGGCCACGCGCGCGCTGCCGCTCTGGCCAAGACGAGCTCGCTCGTCAGGATCGCCGACAAGGGCAAGCACCGTCTTCTTGAGCGACTCGAAATCGCCGTTTGGCACGATCCGCCCCGCGTCGCCCACGATTTCGTGGACCGAGCCACCCACGTACGCCGCAACGGGCCTCGCGCACGCCATCGCCTCGCACACGCTGTTGCCAAACGTCTCGTACTCACTGGTGCTCACAAAGATGTCCAACGCTCGGAGAAACGGCTCGACAGGTTCGAGGTGACCGAGCCATCGCAGGCGATCGCCAAGATCCGCGGCCGCAATCAGCCGTTGGATCTCCGCCAAATACGCCTCGTCGCCTTGAATAGCGCCCGCGGCGATCAGCCCGACCACTCGCGGATCCTGGGGTGCGATCTCCACGATCAGGCGCACGAAATCCTCGAGGCGTTTAATCGGCCGCATCGCCGTCGCTGTCCCGATGACAATGTCACCCGGCTTCAACCCGAACCGCTTGAGAATCTCGCCGCGATCGACGTCTGACTTGCCGAATACTTCCGGATCGGGCCCGAGTGGGATTAAGTGTTGCCGCTCAACCGGCACGAGCCCGCGGATCGCGTCGGCACAGTCGTCCCTCTGCTGCTTCGAGGTCCAGAGCAGGGCATCAGGCTGACGGGCGCCGCCAAGGGCCCATTCGCAGAATCCTCGGTTGAGGCTGAAACGTACGTGGCAGATGAGTGGAACCCTGAGCAGCTTTCGCAGCAACTGCGCGAACGGCAGAACATCATGCTCGTTGCAGTGAATCAGCGTGACACCGCGGCGCCGTGCCCACCAGGCCACACGCAGTCCTTCGAACAATGATGCCCATGGCCGCCGCCGATCCGGCCAGGGCATCGAGCTCAGTCTGTACGGGATGCCACCGTCCTCGAGCCACTGCTGCAGTTGACCCCGGCGGGGCGCGAGGACGCACGCGCTGATGCCGAACCGCGGGCCAAGCCGCAGCCAGCTTTGGAGGATTCGCGCCGTTCCCGCCAACTGGGGGTTGTTCGTCAGGTAGAGCACGGTCATGAAGGCGCTCTTTCCCCGACGCCACTCATGCAATCACAGCGGGACGTGGCGCGTCGACCTGGTCCGGCACGAGACGCGCGTAACGCGCCCAAGCGAGCGTCAGCTCCATCGCTCGCTGTCTGCTCACGACCGGCTCGTACCCGAAAACGCTACGCGCCTTCGCCGCGCTCACCGACGCATGAATCGGATTGACGACGAACGGAGCCGCATTGCTGGAAGTCGACGGCACCGGCCGGTACACGAGTCCTTCCTCGGGACGGATTCGGTTCTTCAGGGCTTGCGTGGCGCCTGGAAAAGTGTCGATGAACCATCGCGCCGGATTGCCCCAGGGCTCGGCGTTGTAAATGCGCTTGGCCAGTCCTTTCGTCTCGGGCGAGAGGACGACGTCGCGGGTGCTGCGCAACCAGCGTGTCATCGTCGATGGCGCCACCGGTCTCGGATGCTGCGCCTTCGATTCGTGCCGCAGCGGCAGGCCGAGCGACTCCGCGAAATAGCCAAAATAGTCGCCCCAGGTATACCCGTCGTCGTCGCTGAGCATGAACGTCTGCCCGTTGACGGTCGACGGGGCTTCAAGCGCCAGCTGGATTCCTGCGCAGAGATTGTCGACATAGATCGTGTTCGACGCCACATCGGCACACTCGACGAGCACGAGGCGGTTTTCGACCAGGCTCTGCAGTGGTCGCACCGTGACGGTCATGTTGTGCGGTCCGTACACGACAGCGACGCGAAGGACGACCGCCGGCAGGCCACGCGCCGCCGCCTCGAGGACGATCTGTTCAGCGGCGTACTTGCTTTCCGCGTAGTCCCAACCCTTCTTCGGTCTCGCGGGTGTGTCTTCGGTGATGGTCCCCGTGACGTCGTCGCCGTAGAGAGCAATCGTGCTCAGATGGACGAACCGCTTGACGCCGGCCTTCATCGCCGCGTCCACGAGATTCTTTGTGCCCTTGACGTTGGTCTCGATACGCTCGGAACGCTTCCACGAAGTGCCAACGCCTGAATGGACGACGGCATCGCATCCTTCCAGCGCTTTTGCCAGATCCGTTTCCGAGGTAAGGTCGCCGACCGCAAATTCGATCGGCATACGTCCAAGACGCACAGCCCTGCCAGGTGTGCGGATGAGGGCGCGCACCTGCCAGTCGGATCCGAAATGAAGGCGCTCGCTCAGCCTGCAGCCGATGAATCCACTTGCTCCCGCAATGAGGACCCGCGGAGCGGCAGTCGATGAGACGGGTCGCTTTGCCGACGCCGGGGACACCAGCGATTCGGTGAACCAGGGTTCTTCGGTCGGAACGCGGCGCTCGTAACATTCCTCCATCAACTTCACAGTGGGCAGAACGGAGACTGCCGACAGCTGCGGCTCGACGCCTGATTCGATCGCGTTGATCCAATCGTCGAACTGCGTACGGAAACCTTCGTATCCGATCTGTTCGACCTCATCCCGCCAACGTGCTTCGAGAAGATAGGGGCGCGGCGTGGCGGACAACGTGTCCACCAGCACTCGGTCCCTTTGGACTTGCAGCTTGTAGCGGTCACCAAAGGACCACTCGATAGTGCCAGATTGGCCCTGGACGCGAATCGTGTTGCGCAGGGTTCGCGTGCGACTGAGCTCCGCTCGCGCGGGCACGAGGCCGCGCGGCGTTCTCAGGACGAATTTCACGAGGGCCTCGGTCTCGATCCCGGAGGAGCCGTTGTCCGCGTACTCGATCAATTCCGGCGTACCGTTGGCCAAGTACACGAGCAGGTCAAGGAGGTGCGGGCCCATGTCGGCCAGGCAACCGCCTCCGTTCTGCTCCTTCCGCATGCCGGCCATCGTCGTCAACGGCCACGTGTAAGCGGAGCCAACCTCGGCATCCACGTGGACGAGCTCGCCAATCTCGCCGGCATCGAGAGCCGCGCGAAAAAGACGGATCGCGGGTATCAGGCGCCTGAAGAGACCAACAGTGAGCACGCGGTCGGTCTGACGGCTGACCGCGACCATCTGCTCGGCATCTTTCAGCGTCAACGCCATCGGCTTTTCGACGAGCACGTGAAGGCCGCGGCGCATCAGCGCAATCGAGTGTTCCGTGTGCAGGAATGCCGGGGTAGCCACAAGGGCCGCGTCAGCCACAGTTTGATCGACGTCCTCGAGAGAGGTAAACACGGCTGGCATGCCGTACAGCGCCGCCAGACGAGTGGCGCGTTCACGGTCCGGATCGACCAGAGCCGTCACGCGCACGCGCTCGTGTCCCGCGAGGACAGGGAGATGACTACTGCTCGTGACCGCGCCGCAACCGATGATGGCCACACGGAGGGGCGCTTTGGGTTCTGAAGGTTTCAAGGTCTCACCAACTACCGGGTTGTAATGTCCTTCTTGAAGAAGAGAAGGCTCCTGTTCACGTGCTTGGCTTCTGTCAGACCCCTCAGGTGTTTCGTAGCCGCCGGGTCGTGCTCGAAGCCGATCGTTTTCATCCGCCCGATCCAGTATTCAGGCGGCTGGCAATTGACGTGGTGGTAGCCGTCTTGTCCCGGCAACGCGTGCGTCATCAGGCAGTACGTTCCCGCCGAGAAGGTTGCAAGAAAATTCTCGACGAACCGTTCTTCCACGTGTTCTACAAATTCACAGCACCAAATCAGATCGCACCGCGACGATGGAATGTACGGACCTTTCGTGTAGTCGTGGTGGGCGATCAATTGTGGGACAGCGCTGTTCCGAATGGCTTCCTTACCGCCTTCGACGCCGAGCACGTCCAGGCCCATCTCCTGAAAGTACCTTGTCGAGTAACCCTCGCCGCAGCCGACGTCGATGACCGACTTGATGCCGTATTCCTTCACAACCCCTTGCCAGAGGTCGGGGCACCAGGAGTGCGGATCGCCGCCTCGCCAGTAACCGCCAAGATGTTCTTGCCGCTCGACACCGTAGTTGCCGTATGACGGCCTGTACCCGAAGCTCCACGCCAGTTGTTTGAGCATCCGCTTCACAGAGTCCTCCGAGCCCCGACGACCTGAGGAGCTCCAACGGTTGTCGCCTGCTCGCCGGATAATCGCGATGACTGCTGCAACAAAGCGACAAGCCGCGAGCACTGGACACGGATGTCATAACTCTCTGCCACGCGTTTGCGCGACGCCTCGATCTCCGCTTTCGCTTCGGCCGGATCGCGGTGCATCACTCGAATCATCGCCTGCGCCAGCGCGGAGGGGTCCTCCGGAGCCACTAGCGTTCCAAGGCTGGCATTCGTAATCACCTCGGGTATGCCGCCCACCGTCGTACCAATCACCTGGCATCCCGACGCCATGGCTTCGACGAGCGAGAAAGGAAGACCTTCGAAGCGACTGGGAATAAGGAAATAGTCCAGGCCCTGATAGGCGGCGCTGGGCGTCGGGCTGAACCCCGGAAGAATGACACGGTCGTGAATGCCGAGCCGCTGGGCCCTATCGAGAAGCGCGGCGCGCTCAGGTCCATCTCCTACCAGGACTAGGTAAACCGGGTCGTCCGGACAAGCGCGCACGACGCCACCGAAGGCTTCAATCGCAACGTCAAGCGCCTTCTGCGGTGAAAGCCGTCCAACGGAACCAAACACCACGGCGCGTTCCGGCAGACCCCAGGCCGTGCGCATCAACCGTCGGGCGTCCGGGTTCGGTTGAAACTTCGACGGATCCACACCGTTCGGGATGGTGAGGGTGCCAGCTGAGGAGAAGCCGTAGTCGGTTATGAGTCGGCGGCGCACTGCCTCGCTAACGCAGACTGTCAATTCTGGCGCGAGGGACCGGAGATACCCGGACCACACCCATCGGTACCACCATAGCCCCACGCCAGGAATAAGCCCACGGAGATATCGCTTGCTGGTTTTCGGAGGCAGATTGGGCGGCTCGAGCTGCTGGACCGTGATGAACCTTCGATATTTGAGCCTCAGGACGCAATCCAATGCCACATCACAGGTATGCAGGGTGCCCTTCTCGAGGACCACTGCATCAGCATCGATATTCCGAAGCGCACGCCACCAGGTCCACGGAGTTCGCCGTGCCGGTTGATCGACTTGTACGAGAGTGATGCCTGCGGGCGTCATCAGCCCATAGAGCTGATACGCCTGAGGACCAAGACAGACAATGACGGCCCTGTGGCCTTCGGCGACGAGCGTTTCGGCCAACGCCACGGCGTGACTCTCGAGCCCGCCCCACGTCGTCGTCTCGCTGAAAATCAGAACCTTCATAGGGTTAGCGCAGTGAGCGTTCCAGCAGCATCGACGCCGTTTTCGAGAGGACAGACTGTTGTTCGAACCATCAGATTGGCGACTCCTCCCCACGTTTGCCTTTCAACGACCGTCATGTGCCCGGCGGGCGTCAGCCGCGCCAACTGCTTCTGCGTGGGAGCGTGTCCAATCAACAGGTCGAAGTAATACTGACCTCGCGTGAGGTTCACGTCGAACGCGAAGGACAGGCGGTAGCGCTGCCCTGGTGCGATCTTCAGTCCGATTTCCTGCTCCGAAAACTGGCCATCGTAGACAAGAAGTTGGTCCGTGGATCGGTGCACGCGAAAGGCAATGCCGACATCGCTGACCGCGGCGTCCGCTTCCAGCTCTGCTCGGAAACAAAGATGCTGACCGGGCACGACCGGCCCCGAGACCGGGACTCCATCTGTATCTACTAATTCCGTCGACCGGATACGGAATGCACCGTCATCCTTCAGCTCGCCTGTCGGCACAAAGGCTTCCCGGACGTACTTGTCGATGACTTCAGCCGTCGGCCCAAGCGCCCGGGACTGTCTCTTGAGATACAGCGCCTTGTCACACAGATCGCTGACCGCCTGCAGGTTGTGCGAGACGAAT
Source organism: Vicinamibacterales bacterium (assembly GCA_036802945.1). Classification (GTDB taxonomy): domain Bacteria; phylum Acidobacteriota; class Vicinamibacteria; order Vicinamibacterales; family UBA2999; genus Gp6-AA40. Next base: position 4,522 of record DAIRVG010000016.1, on the reverse strand, counting down.
ACAATCGTGACGCCGTCACGCTTGAATGCGCGCATGCGGTTGACGCAGCGTTCCTGAAACGCCATGTCGCCGACGCTCAGTACCTCGTCGATGATAAGGACGTCGGGATTCAGATGCGCGGCGATCGAGAATCCCAGCCGCGCGTTCATGCCCGACGAATACCGCTTGATCGGCGTGTCGATGAACGTGCCGACCCCGGCGAACTCGACGATCTCGTCGAATCTGGCCAGCACCTCGGCCCGCTTCATTCCCATCACGGCGCCCTGAAGATGCACGTTCTCGCGCCCGGTGAGATCAGGATGGAACCCCGCCGCGACCTCGATGAGTGCGCCCACGCGTCCCGATATCACGCTACGGCCACGATTGGGCCGGAGGATCCGGGTCAGAACCTTGAGAATCGTCGACTTGCCGGCGCCATTTGGACCGATGATCCCCAGCGCCTCGCCGGGCTTGACCTCGAACGAGACATCCTCGAGCGCCCAGAACTCCTCACGCTGAAGCTCTCCCCGCACTGGGCGTTTCACAAGAGCTTTGAGCGTTGCGGGAATCAGATCGCGGAGGCTGTCGTGGCGTTCGCCGCCCCTGAATTTCTTCCACACACCATCGAAGAGAACGACCGGTGTCGACACGTCAGATGTTCTCCGCGAATTGGAACTCGGAGCGATGGAACAGCAGCCACGAGCCGGCGAGAATTGCAAAGGCCAGGAAGGCAGCGACCCCGAATCCAACCGGATCGCGCATCGGCAAACCGAACAATGCCACCCTGTATCCGTCGATGATTGGCGTCATCGGATTGAGCCGCACGAGGAGAGCGACACGGCCGCCGATGGCATCGAGCGGGTAGAGGACTGACGTCATGAACATCCAGATCGTGAGCACCAGGTCGAAGATGTACTTCACGTCCCGGTAAAACAGGTTCCCGAGCGACAGCAACAGCCCAACGCCAGCGGTAAACACCACGTGAACCAGGAGGACCGCGGGAAGCAGCACGATCGTCCGCGTTGGTGCGACTTGAAAATAGACCATCAAGCCAATGAGCACTGTTGACGCGACGGCAAAATCGACCAGAGACACAGCGACGGCGGAAAACGGGAAAATTTCCCGCGGAAAATAGACCTTGGTGACGAGGTTCGGATTGCCCGTGAGCGACCCGACGGAAAAACGGAGCGAGGCGGCGAACAGGTTCCATGCCCAGAGACCGCAATACGCGTACAGCGGATAGGGAACCGGGGTATCAATCGGGGCTACCCGGGTGAAGATGATGGTGAACACCGCCGTGTTGATGAGCGGCATGAAGATCGCCCAGGCGAAACCCATGACGCTCTGCTTGTAGCGCACGAGCAGATCGCGCTTGACCATCTGGAAGAGCAGTCCGCGGTATTCGACCTGCTCCTTCAGCATCTCCCTGACATCACTTACCAACACAGAAGCCAATCCGGGTACTCCAGTTTCGTTCTAATGCTTGATTGGGGGTGCTTTGAGCAAGGATCGGTCCGCTTCCAGTAATGCGCAGAATGGCAGTTAACTCTCTTGCGGCTAAGGGTTAAGCGGGGCCCTCGGAACTCTCGGGGGCGCTCAGGGTCTGCCTGGTGAATCGCACCGGACTTACTTTACCTGGGTTCGAGCCGAAGAAAGTCACCTTCCCGCGAGACTTTTCAACCGCCAGACCCCGAACTGTGGGTCCATACGCATCCAACTGCCTCGCGAATTGACACTTCGAGAGATCCCGATGGCGCCCACGGCCATGGCTGGATGTTTGCTGATTTGCAGGGTTGTCGCGGGCCTGCCTCGCGTCGATCTCTCGATTATCTATGCACATAGCGCACGTCGACCGAATGGGGGCGAGCACTCCCGCCGCGTCCAGGACCCGTCCGCTGTCGGTCCTGGTGCGCGAGCATCGTGCTTTGGCGGTCGTTCTGGCCGCCGGCCTCCTTGTACGCCTTGTGTTGCTGGTCGCGAGCTACTCGACGCAGGTCCAAATCGGTGATGAGCGCCAGTACGTGCAACTGGCGGCAAATCTGTTTCACGGACATGGATTCGTCTTTGAGCCTGGGCGGCCGACATCCATGCGCCCGCCGGTTTATCCGATGTTCATTGCGGCCGTCTGGAGCCTCACGGGGCATGAAAGCCTGCAGGCCATCCGCGCCGTTCAGATTCTGCTGGCCTTACTGACGACGTTGGCGGTGTATGTCCTCGCTTTCCGGATGTTCGATCGACGCACCGCTTTGATCGCCGCGGCGATCACGTGTTTCTACCCATCGTTTCTGTTCTCAGGGCTGCTGCTGCTGACGGAGGTGCTGTTCACGCTGCTCCTCGTCGTCTTCGCCCTCCAGTACGACAGGCTGGTGCGGCGCCCAGGATTGGCGGTCGCCCTTTCGACAGGCGCAACCCTCGGCCTTGCTGCGTTGACTCGAAGCGTGTTGTGGCCGTTCCCGATCGTCCTTGTCCCGCTTGTCGCGATGTCGGTCGGGGGAACCGTTCGCCGCCGCATCACGTTGGCCATCTGCTGCCTGGCGGGTTACGCGGCGATCGTTGGTCCGTGGGCCGTTCGCAACACGACCCTCCAGCATACCCTCACGATCGTCGACAACATGGGGGGCATGAACCTCATGATGGGCAACTACGAGCACACCCCCGAGGATCGGATGTGGGATGCGGTGTCGCTCACCGGAGAGAAGAACTGGTCGCATGATCTCGGGAACACGCATCCGGAGGCGGCGACATGGACCGATGGCCAGAAGGAGAAGTGGGCACAGAGCGAAGCCATCGGGTTCATGCTGGCGAACCCTGCGATCACCATCCGTCGGTCGGTCTTGAAGTTCGCCGATTTCTGGGGTCTCGAGCGCGAGATGGTAGCTGGCTTTCAGCAGGGCCTCTATGACCCGCCGGCGTGGTTCATGTTGATGGCGAGCCTGGCGGTGCTCCTCACCTACCCCGTCGTGATTCTCGGCAGCGCCGTCGGCATCTTCTGCGTGACACCATCGGACCGGCGGACGCACGTCCTGCTGATCGCACTCATCCTCTTCATCACGGCTATTCACTCGATCGTCTTTGGCCACTCGCGCTACCACCTGCCGCTGGTGCCGTTTCTCGCGACGTATGCGGCGGCGGCTGTGGCGCATCAGGGCTGGCGCGTTCCGGCACGCGAGCGCATGCGCGCGATCGCCGCAGGGGGGGTGTGCGCGGTGCTCGTGTCGGCGTGGGCGCACGAGATTTTCTTCAGGGACGCAGAACATGTGCGCGCGTTCCTGCGGCTGTTGACATGAGCCTGACCCTCGGCATTTCGGAACGCGCACCTCACGTCTTTGAGCACGAGCTCTCCGGCGGATTTGCCGGGGTACGCGCGGTGCTCTTCGACGTCGACGGCACGCTCTACGCGCAGACGCCGCTGCGCCTCAAGATGGCGGCGGAGCTCGCCGTCGCGGGCATGCGGGCGCCGAGGAAGATCGCGCGGGACGCGCGCATCCTGGCAACGTTCCGTCGCATGCGCGAGGAGCTGCGTCAGGAGGGCGGCGCCGCATCGCGGCCGCTCGATGTGCTCCAGTTCGCGCGGCCCGCTGCGCGGTTGGGGATCGACGCCGCCGACATTGAGCAGGTGGTCGACGAATGGATCATGCAGCGGCCCTTGAAGCATCTGCGCAGCGCGCGGAGACCGGGACTTGGCCGGTTCCTATCGCTGCTGGCCGATCGCGGGCTGCGTGTCGGCGCGCTCTCGGACTATCCGGTGCACACCAAGCTCCGTGCACTGGGCGTGGCCGACTATTTCTCTCTCGGTTTGTGTACGGCCGATCGGCCGATTAACGCGTTCAAGCCGCATCCCGGAGGATTCCGGCACGCGTGCGAGCTCTGGGGCGTCGCCCCGCAGGAGGTTCTGTATGTCGGAGATAGACCGGAAACTGACGGTGCTGGTGCCGCGGCAGCGGGGATCCGCTGCGTCATCGTTGGGCGCGGCGGCAACCGCATTGCTGCCGGAGACGGCGGCCGTGCCACCGTCGCTGCCTTCACCGAGCTCACGCGCGCATTCGTCGCAGGCTGATCGCCACGGCCTCTGGCCGTACGTGCAGATCGCGCGCGTCGATCACTGGTTCAAGAATGCGTTCATGATGCTGGGCACGATCCTGGCGCTGTTCTACCAGCCGACGCTCTTTGCCTGGAGCAGCGTGACGCCGTTCCTGCTTGCAGTCGCAGCTACGTGCCTGATCGCGTCGAGCAACTATGTGCTGAACGAGATTCTCGACGGCCCGACTGATCGACTCCATCCGGAGAAGCGCAACCGGCCGGTCCCTTCCGGGAAGGTGCGCCTTCCCTTCGCATACGCGGAGTGGCTGCTGCTCGGCATCGCGGGGGTCGCGCTCGCGTTCTCGATCAACGTGTACTTCGGCGCCTCCGGCCTGGCCCTCTGGCTGCTGGGCGTCAGCTACAACGTGCCACCGCTGCGCACCAAGGAGTGGCCGTACATCGACGTGCTCAGTGAATCGGCGAACAACGCCGTGCGGCTGCTTCTCGGCTGGTTCGCGCTCGT
>DAIRVG010000015.1:57650-66195 GCA_036802945.1 Vicinamibacterales bacterium | reverse complement strand
GGAATTGGCCAGTGCCGAACGTGTAGCGGCGGACGATGGGCGAGAGCGCCGCCAGATTCCAGGTGGACACATCGTTCCACACGGGAAACAGGGCTTCGATGTTTGCGGGAATGGGTCCTCCCTGCGCATCGATGGCGCCCATGCAATAGAGACAGCCGAACGCGGCGTTGAGCCCGTACAGGTATTCCCCGCCGAGCTTCACGTCGTGCCGCCCGCGGCCGTTGAACGACAGCGTCATGTCGTCGCGGAGCTGATAGACGTCCGCGCCGCTGTTCTGCGGCGTCCGGACGTTGCCGCCGATCTGGAAACCTCGGAACGTAATGCGTGGGTGGCCGTACGTGATGCCGTTGGCCGCCTGCGGGTGATCCGCCCGATACGTGTAGTTGCCGGTCTTGTAATAGTGGCGGTTGAACCCGCCCCTGATCTCGTTCACCACTCCGCCCGAAACAACCTGCGTCAGCGTCGCGAAGAACTCATCGCTGTGCCGCTTGAAGCTCTCCGAGCCTGCCGGGTGACCACCGACCTGCTGCCCGGTCTGCTGCGCCTCGTACGGGTTCGTGTAGTTGAACATGTTGCCACGCGTCATCAGGCGCATGCGCGGCGAGAACTGGTAGTCGAGCCGCAGCCCCGCCATGTCTGTGCGACGCGTGCCGGTGAGCTGGATGTTGAAGCTGGGATAGGGCGTGTTGAAGGTCTGCGTTCCCGGCTCGCGCTCGTACTCGTAGTTGGCGAAGTAGTGCAGCCGGTCCCTGAGAATGGGCCCGCCGTAGGTGGCGCTGACCTGCTGATTCGAGTACGGCAGGACGCTCCCCGCGAGGAAGTCGGCCGCGTTGAAGGCGTCGTCGCGGAAGTAGCCGGAGAAGGATCCTGACGAGACGTTGCTGCCCGATTTCGTGATGGCGTTCACCTGAAGACCGGTCGAGCGCCCCTGCGTGGCATCGAACCGGCTCGAGAGGAATTGAAATTCGCCAATCGCGTCGCGGCTGAAACGCGGCTGGCCGCGGTTGCCGCCCTGCGCGACCGACACCTCCTGGCCGTCGATGTTGAGCTGGAACTCGCGGTTCCCCATCCGCTCGCCAGAGGTCGGCCCGAGGTCGGTGGCGTTGGCGCGCATGCCGGGCGCCAGCGTCGAGAGCGCCATCCAGTCGCGGCCGTTGACCGGCAGCTCCTGCGTCTGCCGCGGGTCGACGTTGCCGCCCATGCTCGACGAGGTGATGTCGAGGAGCGGCGCGTCGCCGGTCACCGTGATCGACTCCTGCACGTTCGACGGCGACAGCTCGAAATTGACCAGGACCTGCTGCCCCACGAGCAGCTCGATGCCCTGGCGATTGACGCTTCGGAACCCGGACATCGCCACCGCCAGGCGGTACACACCGGCGCGGGCGGAGATTCGAAAGACACCGCGCTCGTCGGTGAAGCCTTCGAACGTATTGCCTGACGCTTCATGAACAGCCGTGAGCGTCGCCCCGGGCAGCACGCCGCCCGTTGAATCGACCACGGTGCCGCCAAGTGTGGCTTCCTGCGCGGATGCGAGAGCCGGCAGGACGAGGAGGACGCCAACCGAGAGGAGCCGCCGGACGACTTGTACGAACATTCAATCCTCCTTACATCAACGATTCACCCTGGAAAGACAATCAGGACGTCGCTATCGAACCGAGGATTCGTATCCGTTTGCAGCCGACGAAGTATTCGTGTGACCGCGGATTATACGCTTCTGGCCCCGCTACGCAACGATAGTTTCAACGCGACCGCATCGAGGTCCTCGTGCGCTACCATGTGGCCCGGCGATAGGTTGGTTTGATCGCGTCACTTTCCAAATAGGAAAACCGGATGGCAGTTAAGCCTTGGGTTCCCGTGCTCGCCCTGGCCGCCGCGTTCGGCGCACAACGGCTGGTGGCAGCCCAGTCGATTGCCGCCGTCCCCCAGATCACGGTGCATGAACTTGGCGAGGGCGAGCGACCGCTGATCGACGGCCACGTTGACGAGATGTCCTGGTCGACCACCGAGTCCTTCAGCGCATTCGTCCAGCAAGAACCCAACGACGGCGCGCCCGCTACCGAGCGAACGGAGATTCGATTTCTTCTCGATCGCCAGAACTTGTACATAGGCGTCATCTGCTTCGACGACGATCCAGAAAACATTCTGGTCAGCCAAAGCCGCCGTGATGCGGATCTCGACGACACCGACTCGATTCAGATCCTTCTCGACACGTTCAACGATGGCCAGAACGCCTTCGTCTTCGGGACCAATCCGTTCGGCATCGAATACGACGGCCAGGTCATGGCCGAAGGGCAGGCAGGCCAGGGGAACCGCGGCGGATTCAATCTGGACTGGGACGCTGACTGGGCCGTCCGCACCGGGATGACCGACCGCGGCTGGGAGGCGGAGTTCGCGATTCCACTCAAGACGCTGCGGTACAGCGCGGGGCAGGAACGGACCTGGGGCATCAACGCCATGCGCAACATCCGTCGCAAGAACGAGCAGGTGTTCCTTGCGCCGGTGCCGCGCGGCTACAACCTGCACCGTGTGTCGGTCGCCGGCAAGCTGCACGGCCTGAGCCTTCCCGCTCGGCGCGACCTGAAATTCCTGCCGTACGCGTCAGGCGCGGTGACCGACGACGCAACGCTTCGAACTGATACCGTCAGTCGAACCGGCGACGTGGGCCTCGACGTCAAGTGGGGCGTGCGCGCCGACCTGACGCTCGATGTCACTGTCAATACTGACTTCGCGCAGGTCGAGGCCGACGAGCAGCAGGTCAACCTGACGCGGTTCCCGCTGTTCTTTCCGGAGAAGCGCCCGTTCTTCCTCGAAAACGCGCAGCTCTTCCAGCTTGGACAGCCGCGGGCCGTCGATCTGTTCTTCTCGCGCCGGGTAGGTCTGTCGGGTGCCGGCGAGCCGATCGACATCATCGCGGGCGGGAGGCTGAGCGGCAAACTCGGTGGTTACAACGTCGGGCTTCTGAACATGCAGACCGATGCGGCCGTCGACAAACGACTGGGGCAGACCGTGGCGCCCGCCAGCAATTTCACCGTGCTGCGGCTGCAGCGCGAACTGGGTCGATCGAACTTCGGCGCGATGTACGTGGGCCGCCAGGGAGGCGGCAGCCGGGCGCCGGCCAACGACTACAACCGCGCGTACGGGCTCGATCTCGGCTGGCAGGCGTCAACGAACGGACGGATGACTGCGTTTCTGGCACGGACTGATTCGCCCGAGACCAAAGGCGGGTCCGACTACGCAGGCGCCCTGTCATACGGGTACACCAATGAAATGTGGAACAACGGTGTCGGCTTTACCCAGGTTGGCGACCGGTTCAACCCGGAGGTCGGCTTCCTTCAGCGAAAAGGCTACCGCCGTCTCGAATTGCGTTCGAACATGCGCTACCAGCCGAAGCAGTGGCCCTGGATCCGGCGTATCAGCCCGCACGCCAATTACAACGGGTACGTGGATCTCCAGAACCGCCTGGAAAGCTCACAGGGACACTGGCACTTCTTCGATATCCAGACGCTGTCGGGCGCCCGCTTCGGCTATGTGATCATCTCCGGACAGGACCGCCCGCGACTGCCGTTCACCATCTATCAGGACGTCACGGGCAGGCGTGTCGTCGTTCCCGCGGGCCACTATGGGTGGGCATGGGGCGAATTCGAAGGCAACACGAATCAAAGCGCGCCGATCTCGGCGGCGCTCGTTCACAAAATCGGCAACTATTACGACGGTGATTACCACGGCTGGCGATTGACGCTCGGCCTGCGCGCGGGAGCGAGGCTGCTTTCGGAGCTTGGATGGACACGTGACGATGTCACGCTCCCGGGTGGTCGCTTCAGGAACGACCTGGTCCCAGTGAAAGCCAGCTATTCGTTCACGAGCCTTGCCAGCGTGCAGGGACTGATTCAGTACAACAAGCAGGCATCGACCGTCTCGTCCAACATCCGGCTCGCGCTGCTGAATCGGAGTGGCACCGGGTTCTTCGTCGTCTACAACGATCGGCGCGACACGTCGCCGTTCACTCCCGACGAACTGCTCGGTCGTTCCTTCACCATCAAGTACACACGGCTGTTCGCCTACTGACCTCAGGTGCTACGGACGCTTCGACTGCCCTCAGCGTCGCCTGAGCATTGTCGAGGGGGGACTCGCTCCGCTCGCATGGGCGCCCGTGTCGCTACGTGCCGTTCGGGTCCATCTCGAGAGCCGACTGCACCTGCATCTTCGGGATCATCGGCCGGAGGTACGGACGGCCGACGCTCTTGTGACACGAATAACAGCTGTCGAGCATCGTCTTGTAGGTCGCCGCGAACTTCGCGCTGTCTTTGGCCGCAATGGCGTTCTTGACATCGGCAAGGCTGCTCGTGTCGACCGCGTCGAAGATCGCCTGGACGTCGACCTCTTCTTTGTCAGGACCTTGGGACCTGATTTTGGGCGACTTCTTGATCAACCACTGGATGTGACTGCGCGTCTCGTTGAAATAGAACTGGGCGAGCGGCCAGTTCTTCGCCTGGCCGGCGAACCACAGGTTTGTCCATTGCCACTGCACGTCCATCATGATGTGGGAGTTGGACGGCAGGAGCGCCTTGAGCCGTGTCACGTCGGCGTCGAGCGCCTTCAGATCGATTGCCGGCGGCGCACCGGCCGCTGATTGTGCGGGCGCCTGCGCGGCGACTGAATACCTCCACTGCATAACGACGGCGCCGATGACGGCGCCGCATAAGAGCAACAGCACGGATCGGACGAGTAAGCGTGTTCTCATGACGTCTCCTTGTGCGAGCGGCACGAGTCTACAGGAGACGCGAATTTGCAACGCGTTCTGCGATCTAGTCTCACGATCGTCCCGCGCACCGCGGCCGTGAACGGGTGGCCGATCCACATGCGATCGAGATACGAATCGTCCCGGCGAATCGAAATCGGGTCGCGACTACAGCGGTCCAAGGCGCAAGGAAAACGGGCTAGAATCGTCCGAGCGACCCCATTCGTGAGGGGGCTGGCAATGTGCTGGCGCCAGAAACGCAGCTCCCGACTGAGAGGATCGTATGAACAAGATCGTCGCGATCGTCGGAACTGTGCTGTGTGCCGCCTTTGCGCTGTTCGCCGCATTGGAGGCCGCACCGGGACAGGGCGCGCCGGATACGGCGGATGCTCCGACGTATACCAAGGATGTCGCGCCCATCTTTTTCGGTCAATGCACGCAGTGCCACCGGCCGGGTGAAATTGCGCCGATGTCGCTATTGACGTACAACGACGCGCGTCCATGGGCGAGAGCTATCCGCAACGCTGTGCTCACAGGCGCGATGCCACCATGGCATGCGGATCCGACGTACGGCGAGTTCGCCAACGCGAGGCGCCTGACGGAGACAGAGAAGACGACCCTCGCCCGGTGGGTGGCCGCCGGCGCGCCGGAGGGCAATCCAGCCGACTTGCCACCGCCTCCCTGGTATATGGATGGTTGGCAAATTGGTGAGCCTGATCTTGTCCTCGAAATGGAGCCCTATGCCGTGCCGGCGGAGGGGACCGTCCAATACGAGTGGACGTACATTCCGACGAATTTCACTGACGCGAAGTACGTTCAGGCCATCGAGATTCGGCCGGGCAATCGCAAGCTCGTGCACCATGTGCTGGCGTATTACCGGTCGAAACCAGATCGCCAGCGCACACCAGTTCTCCGAATGGATCAGGAACGGCAGCAGGTTGCGCCGCGAACGCCCGGTCTCCGTCCCCGCCGCAGCGACTCCACGCCCTCACGCCTGATTGCCACTTACGCACCGGGGACGCTGCCGCAGGTTCTCCCGGCTGGCAAGGCCATGCGGCTCGAACCCGCCGGAGAGATCGAGTTGCAACTGCATTATTCGACCAACGGCACGGCCGGCACGGATCGAACCAAGATCGGGTTCATCTTCTCCAAGGATGAGACACCCGTTGAGATTCAAGCGGGGCAGTTCTTCAACGCGAAGCTCCAAATACCTGCTCGCGCGCGCGACGTTCGAGTGGACGCGGAGCTCGCGTTTCAGCAGGACGCGAGTGTGTGGGGCCTCTTTCCCCACACCCACTTGCGTGGGAAAAGATGGGAATACCGCCTCGTGATGGCTGACGGCACCGAGCGGATGATTCTTGCGGTGCCGCGCTACGACTTCAATTGGCAGACTTACTACATGTTCCGGGAACCGCTTCAGGTGCCGAAGGGATCCCGCATCGTGTCGAGCGCTTGGTACGACAACTCCGCGGCAAATCGGTTCAATCCCAATCCTGATAGCGACGTGTTCTGGGGCGACCAGACGTGGGAGGAGATGCAGTACACAGGGCTCCTCTACAGCGCGAATTGAGTTGGAGGGCCGACCGTACGGTCGCGGTTCACCGCGTTCGTCGTCAGATCCGCGACGTTGTGCGCGACGAAATCGCTCAGACCGTGTCGTCTCCGGAAGAAACCGACGGTGAATTGCGCCACCCGTGGTCGGCTGTCAGAGGGTGACGGCTACTGAACTGCCCTGGCCGCCTCGTCGGCGAGGATGGCGTGGCCGGCCTTGGTCGGATGGATGCCATCCCAGAACAGGAACTCATCGGCATGGTGACAGCTGAACGGGACGACATTGGGGGTCACGCACGCATCCGTTACATTCGTGAGATCGAACGCCGCGGGATCCGCGACGATCGCGTTCAGCAGCTGATAGGCATCAAGCCGGGCGAAACTCGTCCCGGGAAGATTTGCGGATAACTGCGCGAGCACGGCGGTGAGATTGTTGTCGAAGACCTGCGTGAGTTGCGTCGCAAGCGCCTGCGCGGCTGGAGGGAGGGAGCGAAGCGCCGGTGTCAGCGCCACGTTCGGCGCCGCCCAGACGAGGAACTCCCGCGCGCCTGCCACGTACAACCGCTGAATATTTGCGGCGATGGCACCGAGTGCCTGTGTGAGAATCGGGCCGCCATTTCCGCCGACGGCATACACTGCGAAGGCGTCGCGGATGTCATTGCTGCCCATCTCGATGACGAACAGGTCCTGAACCGACGCCACGTTGCCGGATCGTGCGAGGAACGTATCGACCTGACGCGTCAGGTTGAAATTGATGCCGTCGTTGTAGGCCCTAGCCCCGCCAACCGCATAGTTGGTCGCGTTCGGGTCCGCCAGGGCGGCCCGAGCGCTGCCGCTCAACCCGACCGAGCGTGCGAACTGTTCAACCCAGGTCGCACCGTTGCTGAAGTGATGGCCGCCCTTCGCGTAGGGTGCACCTGGAATAAGGAACGGATTCAGCATGAAATCCGGCGGCTTACCTGCATCGCCGACCAATACGAACGCATTGCCGGGGTCTGACAAGCTGGTTCCGAAGACCACGATTCCCAAGAAACGTGATTGGGCCTCAGCCCATCCCGGCACCGCCAGGACGAGAGTGAAGCAACTTACCGCGACCCACCGGATGAAGGATGCTGATGTGCGTTCAGTGCTGTTCATGACATAACTCTCGCTATCTGGATGCAGAAGAGTGGTGACCGATCGCGGCGCCCCCGGCTTTCGGTGCCGCTTTGCGGACATCTCGAAGTCCTTCTTCTTATACAGGAGCCGGGCACAGAAGTTACGGTCTGCGCCGGGTCAGTTCCAGTGGGTCCCGGTAGCCTGGTGTTCATTCCGGCTGGCGAATGGCATCAGCTGATCGCGTCCGAGACCGGTTTCGATTACATTGAATTCCAGGCACCGTTCGACTTCGTCACCACCATGGATCACGATCCTCTGGGCTAGAACTGGTACATCAAAGGGACTGACGATTGAACAGGCAAGCCGGTGCTATGGGTTCAGAGCTGAATCGACGTCCCGTCCAACCGAGTCAGAATGGCCCGCATCTGTGGATAGGCCGCGAGCAGCGCCGGCGCGAGAGCCTCGCCGGCGACGCAGATCGCGGTTGCGAGCCCGTCCGCTGCCGTCGCCCTCGGACCAATCACCGCCACGTCCACAAAGCTGTTGGCGCTCGCGCCGGTCCGCGGATCAAAAATATGGTGAAAGCGCCCGCTCGCCTCGAATGTGGTGCCATACCCACCAGACACGGCGAGGGCCATGTCCTCAAGATCGACCATGCGGTCGATGCTGCCGAAGTCCCTGCCGTCGCGGATGCCAATGCGCCAGGGACGCCCATCCGGGTGGCGGCCGATGGTGCGGTATTCGCCTAAATCGACCACCGCCCCCTCAAAGCCTTCATTGCGCAGCATATCGGCTATGGCGTCCGTGATGAAGCCTTGGGCAATGCTGTTCAGCGTAATGGCCATGCCGGCGCGTGCGAACCCGATTGCAGCCGCGCCGCTTTCGATCCGGCGGAAATCCACCACGGTGTGTGCAACGTCGCGCGCGCGGGCCGCGATGTCCGGCTGGATCTCGGTATGCGACCAGAAATGTGCCTCGTAAAGTCGCCACAAGGGCTGTACCGAAATGTCAAAAGCGCCGCCGCTCAGCTCACCGAGGCGTTGGCTCTCCTCGACCAGTTTTCGCAGCTCGGGCGATGGCTTCATCAGCTTGCCGGCTGCATTGAGGCGCGAGATTTCGCTGTCCGGCCGATAGAGGCTGAAGATCCGCTCGAGGCGC
>DAIRVG010000015.1:8043-57550 GCA_036802945.1 Vicinamibacterales bacterium | reverse complement strand
CAGCGGCAGGCCGGCAACCGCCGCAACGACGCGCAAGAAACGACGGCGCGTCGGACGTCCTTCCGCGCGAGCACAATCGGGCGTGCCTGCTCGAGCTGCGAGTTTCTCTTCAGGCATTGTTCACCCTGACGCCGCTAGACGTCTTGATGGCTAGGATTCTTTTGAATGCAAAACAAACACTGTGACTAGCGAGGCGGAGCTGCACGACACTCATTGCCGCTGCCGAGGCGAAGCCTCGCTAGGTTTTGCCTCGCGGCGCAGCTTGACGGTTCGCACCAGCGGTGGACATCGCTTCTCGTCGTGATACTCGACTTGGCAATCGAGGCACTGAAAGCACTCGGCCGTGACGATTCTGCCCGTCGGCTCGATCGCCCCCACGGGGCACGCGTGTTCGCACAAGTGGCAGGGACTGCCGCATTCGGGACGACGCTTCAGCAGATTGAGAAGGTGCAGCCGATCAAGGAATGCGAGCACGCCACCCATCGGACACAGGAAACGGCAATAGGCCCGCTCCGAGAACAGCCCGATGGCCAACAATGCGCCGGCATAGATCACATAGGGCCAGGCGCGCGTGAATCTTGTGGTGATCGCCGTCTTGAACGGCTCGATCTCCAACGTGGCCCCCGCTGCGTCGATCTGCGTCATCACCAACGTCAGCACCGCTGCGGCTGCGATGTACTTGCCCATCCACAAGCGCTTTTCCAGCGCGACCGGCGGGTTCCATTGCGGCACGCGCAGCGCGCGGGAGAGCTGGCCAAGCAGCTCCTGCAGTGCCCCGAACGGGCACAGCCAGCCGCAGAACACGCCGCGCCCAATCAACACCACCGAGACGAGCGTGTAGCCGGCGATGATGACCATCAGCGGCTCGGCAAGGTAGAAACCGATCTCGAAGTGATTGAACGGCGCGCTGACATAGTTCATGACATTGAGAATCGAGAGCTGCACACCGGCGGTCCAACCGAGCCAAACCAGAACAACGAGCAGAAATCCAGTGCGCACGAGCCGATGGGCAACGCGAAAGCGCGCCAGCGTCGACTGGAATATGAAGATCAGCGTCAGCACCGACAGGAGCACGGCCAGAATCGCAATGTTTACCCGCGCGTCGCTCCAGGCCTCGACCCAGGCGGGGACGGGCGGCAGCAGTTCCAGCTCCGGCTCCAGCTCCGACTGCGGTTGCGGCTGCGGCTGCGGCTGCGGTTGCGGCTGGGGCTTGAGGACACGAGGGACCGGGACCTGGAGGACATAGGTGTCCGGGATCTTGTAGTCGAGCCCGAACGCGACCGTCAGCGGGGGAGTGCCGACGCTAGCGATCAAAATTTCCAGTCGCCACGGCTTCAACGGATCGAAGCCGGAATTGGCCGGTAGCGCGAACAGCCCGGTAACTTGCTGCCCCTCGATGGGCGTGGCATACGAATAGTCGTGTTGCACGAAGCCAAAAGTTTTCCCGTCTTGAACCACGCGTAGGCGATCGAAGCGGTTGCCCTCGGACTCCCGAAAGTATTTTGTGCCGAGAAAATCGTACGGACCGTTGGAGGCGACATAGATCGCTTGGGCGCCGCGCGGCAGCTCGCGCTTATAGTCCTCGAATTTCAGCAGGCCGAGCAGGTTGCCGCCGATGGCGGGAGGCGTGACCAGCGCCGTCATGAATTCGATATAGAGATCGTCGCCCGTGCCGAGCGGCCAGTCGAGCTTTACGGCGGCCGCGCCCGCGTTGGTGAGGGCCGTCGCCACCTCGCCCGAGGTCACCCGCCGTCGCACCACGGCGCCCCCGGCGAGGAGGTCGTCCCAGGACTTGATGCTGAAGCTCTCGAGATCGAGGGTGGGAACGGTCTCTGCGGTCGAAGCAGCGGTCACAGTGGTCACAGCAGTCGGAGCGGTCACAGCGGTGCGCGCGGCGTGCGCGCGCAGAACCAGTCTCGCGGTGGTGAGGACGGCGGCGCGCATGGCGCGCGCGCTGATGGTTGCACCGTCGACGTAGTCGGGCGGCAGCGCGTTGGTGCCGCCGCGCAGCGGCCTGCCGGCTTCGCGGGCGAGAAGCGTATCGATTTGGCGCTGACGCACGCGATCGTGAACGATCATGGACTCCTGGTGGAAGACGACCTTGGCCCCCGTGATGCGGCCGCTGAGATCGACGCCGGCGATGACGTCGAACGGTGTCGTCGAATAACCCGGCGCCGCGATGATGTCGAGGGTCGAAAATACATAGGCGACAATCTGGTCGCCCTTGAAGACCGCGATTGCAGGCGGCGAGCCTTCCTCCATCCCGAGGCGTTCGGCACCGGGATAGACCACCGCCATGACCTCGGGCGTGAGCCGTTCGCGGAGCTTCCCCTGTTCAGCAATGGCAGGTGAGGCGAAGACGAGTGCTATCAAGGCGATGCAGACGCCGCGCACCCCTTCGAATGAATCGCGGACGTGCATTGCATGGAGCGCAGACAGAGGGCTCAACATTCGAAATTCAGGCTGAGGATAGCGACCGTACCAGGCAGCAGACAAGCGCTACTTGCGGGCAAAACTGCCACACGAAACGCTTGTAAGGAGGCATGCCGTTGGTGTACTCTGCCCGAGTTATGTGACCTGTTTGCGGGTGGGAGGGAGCGACCCATGATTCGAACCCGATCCCTGGCGTCACTAGGCATTGCACTCGCGGGCGGGGTTTTCTTGTCCGCGGTAACACTCTCGGCCCAAAATTCCGCGGCGCCAAATTCCCCGGCGCAAGGGTCTTCCTCTGCGGCCGCAACCGCCCATCACGCGACACTCGATAGATTTTGTATCACCTGTCATAGGGGTCCCACGCCAACTGCGGGACTGCACCTGGACACTTTCGACATCTCCAATTTCGAGACCAACGGCGCCACGTGGGAAAAGCTGGCGCGCAAGCTTCGCAACCGCGAGATGCCGCCGGCCGACATGCGGCGTCCCGATGAGGCCACCTACAAGTCGCTCGTCGAATACATCGAGACCGGACGCGATCGCCTGGCGGAGGCGAAGCCGAATCCGGGACGCCCCACGCTCCATCGGCTCAACCGAACGGAGTACGGGAATGCCGTCCGCGATTTGCTGGCGTTAGAGATTGACGTCGCCGATCTGTTGCCGGCCGACGACATCGGCTACGGCTTCGACAACATCGGAGACGTGTTGCAGGTGTCGCCGGTGTTGCTGGAGCGGTACCTTTCGGTGGCTCGCAAAATCAGCCGAACCGCAGTGGGCGATCCGACGATACCGGTGTCGTATCAGACCTACGAGGTTCCTCATCGCCTGGTTCAGGACGATCGTTTGGGCGAAGACGCACCGGTCGGCTCGCGCGGCGGCACCATCGTGCGCCACCTGTTCCCGGTGGACGGCGAGTATGAGATTTCCGTCTCCCTGGCACGGAACAGAGACGATGAATATCTGGGCCTCCAGCGGGAACGCAAGGTCGATCTCAGGCTCGATGATCAACGGCTGCAACTGTTCACCATCGCGGCCAACCCGAAGAAAGTCGTGCTCGGCGGCGGCACCCCACCTGATGCGCACATGAAGATCCGCGTGCCCGTGAAGGCTGGCACACGAGAGCTTGCTGCGACGTTCCTGAAAGACACGCTGATCAAGGAAGGCATCATCGACAGGATTCGCGGGGACGACGTGCTGACGTACTTCGAAGGCGTCGGCAGCATTACCGTCGCCGGTCCGTTCAACGTGCAAGGGTCTGGGAACACAGTCACGCGCGACAGGATTTTCATCTGTCATCCATCGGCGGCCGCCGAGCAGGAGGCGTGTGCGAACAAGATCCTGGCGAATCTCGCCCACCGCGCCTATCGGCGTCCGGCACGTCCCGACGACGTGACGCAACTGCTCGCGCTCTACAAGACGGGCGCACAGAATGGTGGCTTCGAGCCGGGCGTGAGACTCGCGTTGCAGAAGATCCTCGTGTCGCCCGACTTTCTCTTCCGCGCGGAAGTCGATCCGTCGGGCGCGGCACCCGGGACGGTCTACAAGGTCAGCGACATCGAGCTTGCCTCACGTTTGTCCTTCTTCCTGTGGAGCAGCATCCCCGACGACCAGCTGCTCGCCGTTGCGGAGAGCGGGCGTCTCTCCGACCCGTCGGTCCTGCAGGGTCAGGTCAAGCGCATGCTGGCCGATCCGCGCTCGCGGGCGCTGGTGAAGAACTTCGCCGGCCAATGGCTGTACTTGCGCAATATCGCGAGGATATCGCCGGATCAGACGACCTTTCCGAACTTCGATGACAACTTGCGCGGGGCCCTTGCGAAGGAAACGGAGCTCCTGATCGAAAGCCAGCTGCGCGAGGATCGCCCCGTCACCGACCTGCTGACGACCGACTACACGTTCCTCAATGAGCGCCTGGCCGAGCACTACGGGATCAAGGGCGTTTACGGCAGCGAATTCCGCCGCGTGAAGCTCGAAGACCCGAACCGGTACGGGCTGCTCGGACAGGCCAGCATCTTGGCGGTGACCTCGTATCCCAACCGGACGGCTCCGACGATACGCGGAAAGTGGGTGTTGGAGCAGCTCCTGGGTTCTCCGCCACCACCGCCGCCGCCGAATGTTCCATCGCTGAAAGATGATTCGACCGCACAGCAGATGACGATGCGCCAGCGCATGGAACAGCACAGGGCCAATCCCACCTGCGCGGCCTGCCACCGGCTGATGGATCCACTCGGGTTCGCGCTCGAGAACTTCGATGGTCTCGGCAACTGGCGCGTCTCCACGGCACCCGGATCGGGACCGATCGATGCGTCCGGCACCACGCCGGACGGCACTGCGTTCAACGGGCCGGCGGGCCTGCGCGACGTCCTGATGAAAAAACAGGACATGTTCGTCGAAAACTTCACGGAGCGGCTGATGACCTATGCGCTGGGTCGCGGCGTGGAAGAGTACGACTACGCTGCGCTTCGCAAGATCTCGCGCGAGGCTGCCGCGGACAATCAGAAGTGGTCATCAATCATTTTGGGCATCGTCAAGAGCACACCATTTCGAATGAGGAGGGCTAGCGATGGTAATTTTTAAGGTAGCTATTCCCAGGCGCACGTTCCTGCGCGGAGTGGGTGCTACTCTCGCCTTGCCGGTACTTGACGCCATGACGCCGGCGTTTGCGGCCCCCTCGACACGGCCGACGCGCATGGCGTTCATGCAGACGCCGAACGGGATCTTCAACATGAACGGCGAGTGGACGCCCAAGACCGTGGGCGCCAACTTCGAGCTGACCCGGACGCTCGAGCCGCTCGCCGCCTTCAAGGACCGCATGCTGGTGCTATCTGGGCTCGATAACCAGCAAGCCGCGGGCCTCACGGGCGAAATAGGCGGCGACCATCCACGCGCGTGCACCGCCTGGCTGACGGGAACACACGCGAAGATGACTTCCGGCGCGGATCTGCACGCCGGAATATCCGCCGACCAGATTGCCGCGAAGGAGTTCGGGAAATACACCCAGCTCGCCTCGCTCGAGATCGGTCTGGAAGCCCCCGAAATCGTCGGCGCCTGCGAGTCCGCGTATGGCTGCGCCTATTACGACACGATCTCATGGGCCAACGAGACCACGCCGCTGCCGATGGAGAACCGCCCGCGTGCCCTTTTCGAGCGTCTGTTCGGCGACGGGGGCACCGATCCGAAGGTGCGTCTGGCCATCAGACAGGAAGACCGCAGCATCCTCGACGCCATCGGTGTGGAGGTGAAGCGGCTGCGCCTGAAGGTCGGTGGATCGGATCGCGGCAAGATCGACCAGTACCTGGACGCCATCCGCGACATCGAGCGGCGCATGCAGCTGGCTGAGAAGCAGGGGCACCAGGAGATTACCTTTGGAACTCCGACCGGTGCCCCGGAAGTCTTCTCGGACTACTACAAGTTGATGGCCGATCTCATGGTGCTCGCCTGGCAGACCGACCTGACGCGCGTCATCACGTTCCAGATGGGCCATGAAATGAGCGGCCGCGCCTATCCCGAGCTGGGATTTGGCGACGCCCATCACCCCTGCACGCATCACCAGGGCGACAAGGAGAAGCAGGAGAAGACCACGAAGATCAACATCCTCCACACGAAGATGTTGGCGTATTACCTCGGGCGCCTGCGCGATACCCAGGACGGCGACGGTTCGCTGCTCGATCACTCGATGGTCCTCTATGGCGCAGGGTTGAGCGACGCCAATCTGCACCTCTATACCGATCTCTCGCTGCTGCTCGTCGCCGGGGGTGTTGGCGGGATCAAGGGCGGACAGCATGTGCGCTATCCCAACCGCACGCCGATGGCCAATCTGCTGCTCACCATGCTGGACAAGGCAGATGTTCCGCACGTGGACAAGTTGGGCGACAGCACGGGAAGGTTGGACTTGCCGACCGTCTAGCCATTCGCCAAAGGTCCCCGCGATCGCAGGGACCTTTGGCTGGAAACGTAAGATGTAAGCAATCGCCCCTGGATGGCGTTCAGCGGGAGAATGGCGATGAAAATGAGAGCAACGATTCTGGCAGCACTTATGGGCTCGACGATTTTTGCGGGCGCCGCGCTTGCCGCCGACGCAAGCAATGTGTCGCTGGTGACTGCCGCGAAGCAAGGGGACCGCGCAGCCGTGCAGTCGCTGTTGAACGGTCGTGCGAAGCACGCTGTCGCCGGGGCCGAAGGGACCGCCGCGCTGGTCTGGGCGGCCACCCGCAACGACCTGGAGATGGCCGATCTTCTCCTGCGCGCCGGCGCGAACGTGAAGGCGGCGAACGAATTCGGCGCAACGCCGCTGTATGCGGCCGTGGCACACGCGGATCCGGCCATGACCGAAAGGCTGCTGGCGGCCGGCGCCGATCCCAATGCGGCCCTGATGTCGGGCGAGACGCCGCTCATGGAAGCTGCAAGACGAGGCAACCTCGCGGACGTGCGTGTGTTGCTCGCGAACCACGCGAACCCCAACGTCAAGGAGTCCAATGGCGGACAAACCGCTTTGATGTGGGCGCTCTCGGAACGTCAGTCGGCGGTGGTCGAGGAGCTGATCAAGGGCGGCGCCGACGTCCAGGCCGGTTCGAAAAGCGGCTTCACGCCGCTGATGTTCGCCGCCCAGCAGGGCGATCAGGACAGCGCCCGCATCCTGCTCCGCGCCGGCGCGAAACCGAACGACGCGCAGCCGAAAACTGGGTTGACGGCGCTGATGATCGCCAGCGCCATGGCGCAGGTGAAGGCCGTGGACGTGCTGCTCGACAAGGGCGCCGATCCCAACCTCGCCGATGCGAGCGGGTACACCTCGTTGCACCGCGTCGTGCGCGATTCAGATTACGGAATCAATCTGGCGGCTAAGGACGACATCCTGACCATTGTCAAATCGCTTCTCAAGCACGGCGCGAATCCGAATGTCCGTCTCAGCCAGGACAAGGAAAAGGCTGCCGAGGAAATCAAGAACGGCAACGTCGCAATCGAAGGGAAACGCACCGCCGTCACCGTCGATGAAATCATTCTCCAGGGCGCCACGCCGCTCTTCCTCGCCGCGGAAGTCAACAACCTCGACGTGATCAAGGCGTTGGTGGACGCGGGGGCGGATCCGCTCATCGCCAGCGAGCGGGGCACGACGCCGTTGATGATGGCGGCTGGAGCCGGCACGGACGTGCAAAGGGAACGAGAGCTCCCGGAACGGGCCACGGCGGTCGAAACCGCGAAGTTCCTGGTGGAGCATGGCGCCGACGTGAATGCCGCGGGACAGTACGGCTGGACCGCACTGCACGCGGCCACGTATCAGGGACTGAACGACGTCATCGAATACCTGGTCAGCAAGGGTGCAAAGATCGATCAGAAGGACGAGTTCGGGCAGACACCGTTGAGCATTTCCCTGTCCGTCCTCACCAAGGATATTGGGGCCCGCCGCCTGCAGATTCCGCGCAGATACCGGCAGGACACCGCCGAGCTGCTGCTCAAATTGGGCGCCGGCACGCTCGACAAGACCGGGGTCGTGGTGGTCCTCCAGCGCAGCGGGGACCTGAACCTGGGGAATCGCGTTCCCTAAACCGCTTTCACTACTACGGGCCACGGAGGCACGGAGTCACGGAGGGTACGAGGTACCTTTATTCTCCGTGTCTTCGTACCTCCGTGGCCCGTTCTCATCGTAACGTGAATTCCCAACTCCCAACTCCCAAGATGACTCTCTGTCGTTCAGAAGCCGTACTTGACGCCGAACTGCAGGACACGCGGCGTGCCCGCGATTGATGTCACCCGGCCGAACGTACCCGCACTGAAATTCGTATCGGTGATCCTTCCACCCTGGATGGGCCCCGCGATCGGCGCGCCCCAGTTGAACGTGTTGAGCAGGTTGAACGTCTCCACTCGGAGCTCCACCGTCCGGCTGGCGCCGAACGGGATGAGGCGCGAGAGTGCCAGGTCGATCGATCGGTAGCCCGGCGCGCGCACGCTGTTGCGGCGGAAGTTGCCGAGCGTGCCCGGCGCCGGCAGCGCGAACGCGGCCGGGTTGAGCCAGTCGTTCAGCGTTTTCTTTCCGTATGGGTTCGAGAGCACCTGGTCGACCCGCTGATTCTGGATGCCGGTGAACGCGCGGTCCTGGCCGGCGATGACGTTCAGCGGCTGCCCGGAACGCGCGCTGAAGATGCCCGAGATCCGCCAATCCGAGAATGCGGCACGCAGCGCGCCGTTGTCCATCCGCGGTGTTCGCACGCCGGCGACCAGGGTGCCGATGTGCGTCCGATCCTGGTCGCAGATCCCGCGATCGAATGAAAAATCGTCGGGGTTGGTATAGCCGTTGGCAATCTGCGGGAAGCCGCCCGTCTGCAGCGCAGGATCGCCAAAGCAGCGCGACACGGTGTAATTGCCGCTGAGGCTCACGCCGTCGCCGGCCCGGCGCTGGAACGACAGCTTCAGCCCCTTGTAGTCCTGCGTCCCCACGGCCTGGTGGATATCCATGTTGCCCAGGAGCCGCGCCGCCGCCGGGTTCTCGCCGGAAAGCGAGAACACCCGCCGCTGGTTCAGGTTCGCGTTGGTGCTGCAGATCGGGTAAGAAACTCCCTGGAGCGCGCACGGACCCAATCCCAGGAACACGCCGGGATTGATCGCCACCTGCTCCCACAGACGATCGGTGTGGCTGCCGATGTAGCTCGCGGCCACCTGCCAGACCGTCCCGAGCTGCTGCTCGAGGGTGACGTTCCACTGCTGGATGCGCGGCGAGTTGATGTTCGGATCGGTCGCCCCGTACGCGCCGAACGGGAGGAATTGCGTGTTGCGGTTCGTCAGAATCGGGTGCGGATCCCCGCCCAGATGGGCGTAGGGCCGATCGAACCCGCCGGGAGGATCTTCCACGATCGAGCGGTTGCCATACGGCGGCGAGTTCGCATTAATGAGCTGATACTCGGCGTTCGGGAAGTCGTACGTCAGCCCGTAGGACGCACGCACCGCCGTCTTGCCATTTCCGCTCACGTCCCAGCCAAGCCCGACGCGCGGCGAGAAATTCAGCCACTGCGTGAACAGCCCGCGCTTGCCCGGCGGGAACCCAGGATCGCCCGGATAGAGGAGACCGGCTGGCGCGTTCACGAACGCCTGGCTCCTCACGTTATTGCGCAAGTTCTCGCGGCTGAAGTTATAGACGGCGCCACTTGTGACGTTCTGTCCGAAATAGGGCTCCCACCGAAGGCCTGCGTTGATCGTCAGTCGCGACGTCGCGCGCCAGGTGTCCTGGCCATACAGGCCCATGTACCACTGGTCCATCGGCAGGATCGCCGGGCCGCCATGTTCGAGCCGGCCGACGCGGCCCATGAGAAAGTCCGCCAGGCCCAGCCCGGTCAGCCCTCCCGTAAAGGTCCAGAAGCCGCCGGAGCGTGCCTGCGTCTCGAAGTAGTACCGCCAGTACGCGGCGCTCGCGCCAAGCGATACCTGGTGGCTGCCGCGGACGACGGTGTAGTCGTCGCTCAGTTGAGAGGCGTTCGTCAGGAACCGGCTCGGGCCCTGATTCTGGGCCTCGAACGCGCCCTGTACTCGCACCCACATGACGTGGGGCGAATAGCTGTACACGTCGGAGCCGAGGTCGTGTGGCTCGAATGTCTCCGGCGCGAGGCGGCTGACAGCGGAGCGGTTGAAGGAAAACCGAATCGAGTTCACGGTGTTCGGGCCGAACACGCGCGTATCGCCGATCGCCAGCGAATGGGCCAGGGCATCCATGCCGAGCAGGCCGACGTTGTTCGCGGCGTCGAACAGGGACAGGACAGTATCTCCTTCCCGCATGGGAATCGGCTGGGTGGCCGAGGTGGCCATGTAGCGGCCGAAGATCGTGTGGTCGGAGGTCCGCTGGTAGTCGATCCGGCCGACGTACTGCAGCTCGTTGCTGTCCTTCGCCTGCGAATACGTAACCTGGCCGCACGGATCCGTCGTCGTCGGCAGGCGGCGGGTCATGTTGAGCGCCGCAGGGCTGAGCTGCGACGGATTGACCCGGTTGTTCTCGAATCCACCCCGCAGCGTGATCTGCCGTCCCCCGTTGCAGGCGGGCGAGGCGAACGCCGTGAAGTCGCCGGCCAGCATCGCGGGCGTCGGCACCCACGCGATGTTGGCGGCCGGCTGCTGGCGGACCGTCGTGCCCTGGAACGCCCCGAAGAAGAACAGCCGGTTCTGCACGAGTGGTCCACCCAGCGTGCCCCCGAACTGGTTGCGCTTGAGGCCATCGTCCACGCGTTTCCCGTCCGGTCCGATCTGTGCGAACGGGTTCTTGGCGTTGAAGCGCCGATCGCGCACGAACTCGAAGGCGTTGCCCGTAAAGCGGTTGGTGCCCGACTTCGTCACGGCGTTGACCGCGGCGCCGGAGTGCATGCCGTGCTGGGCGCTCAATCCGCTCGTGGCCACGCTGAACTCCTGCAGCGCATCCGGGAACGGGAACGGGAGGTTCAAATTGTCCTGAGGGTTGTTGTGCATGGCGCCGTCGAGCAGGTACGCCACCCCGAAGGACTGCCCGCCGGCCACCGACACCCCGAGCCCGCCGGGCACCGCCCGCTGCGGTGCGTTTGTCACCTGCACGGCCGCGCCCGACATCATCACGAGCTCGACGGCATTGCGACCGTTGAGCGGCAACGCCAGGATTTCCTCGTTCCGAACGACGTCGCTGATGCCGGAGCTCTGCACGTCCACCAGCGGCGCGGCCCCTTCCACCGTCACGGACTCCTCGAGCGCACCGACCGACAGCACCACGTTGATCGCCGGCGAGCCGGCGACCTGCAGGACGATGCCCGTCTGGACGTAGGAACGGAAGCCTGAGAGCGACACCTCCAACCGATAGGGACCGGGCGGCAGGTTCGACAGCACGTACGACCCGTTGCTATCGGTCACGTCGCTTCGGGTGAACCCCGTGGCCGTTTGCGTCGCCGTGACGGTGACCCCGGGAAGAACGGCAGCACTCTGGTCGGTGATCCGACCACTGAGCTGGGCGGTTGACAGCTGCGCCCAGGCGAGGCCGGCGGTCAGAAAAACACTCAGGACGCCGATCGAGAATCCCCTGAGAAAACGCCTCATATATCCTCCTCCGTAAACGGGACATGTAAGAAGGCGAGCGACCGAGAGGACCGTGTGCGGCGCAGTATACGCCCGTAATGCCTCATCTCGGCCTAGGGGCTTGAGCACCGAATTTCGTAAAGGCAATAGCCGCGTCCTGGTGCACAATCCGAGGCGCACCACAGACTCGCGAACGCGGAGAGAAACATGCTCGGACGACGCACGTTCATCAAAGGCGCCTCGATGCTGGCGCTGGCGGCAACGTCATCGCGAATGTACGTTGAAGAAATGTTTGCCCAGCAGGTGCCAAATTCCGCGGGCACCGAGCCGGCGAAGCTCAAGGCGCCGCCGGGCGCGTGCGACTGCCACCACCACATCTACGACGCGGTGCGCTTTCCGGCCCCGACGTCAGGAGGCCGGCTCATACCAGACGCGCGCGTCGAGGAATTCCGCATGCTGCAGCGCCGGATCGGCACGAGCCGCAACATCATCGTGACGCCGTCAGCCTACGTCACCGACAACCGCGTGACGCTCGATGCGATTTCGAAGCTGGGGCCGAATGCGCGTGGCGTCGCCGTCGTCCACCCGACCGTTACGGATGCGGAGCTGAAAGCGCTGGCCGACCGCGGCATTCGCGGCATCCGCTTCTCGATCACCGATACCTCCACGGCGGCGACGTCGATCGACATGATCGAACCGTTGTCGAAGCGCGTGACCGCGCTCGGCTGGCACGTGCAGATCAACATGGGTCCCGACCAGATCGTCGCAAACGAAGCGTTGTGGAATCGCCTGCCCTCCACGCTCGTGTTCGATCACATGGGGCACGTCCCGCAGCCTGCCGGCCTGAGCCATCCGGTCTACAACGTCGTCCGCAAGCTGGTCGACAAGGGGCGCACGTGGGTCAAGCTGTCGGTGACCTACGACAACACCAAGGACGGCCCGCCCGGCTATGCCGACATTACGAAGGTCGCGCAGGCCTACATCAAGGCCGCGCCCGAACGCATGGTGTGGGGGAGCAACTGGCCGCATCCGAACGAGACCACGAAGCCAGACGATGCGATGCTGTTCGATCTCATGTCGAAATGGGCGCCGGACGAGCCGACGCGCAACCGCATCCTGGTGCAGAATGCGGCGGAGCTGTACGGCTTCAGGAAAGAGGCGTGAGGAGTGTTTTCACGCGGACCTAAAGGTCCGCGCCGCGTATCCCAACCTCCAACTCCCAACTCCCAAGACGAGCTCCTTGGGAATTGGAAGTTGGGAATTGGGAGTTATCGGAGGTCAGACGTTCGCCGTCAATCGGGGCTGCGTGGGTCTGCCCATTTCCAACGCGGTCAAGATGTGGTCGAGCTGCACGGGCGCGCGCACGAACACCTCGTCACCCACGGCGGCGGAAATCGCGTTCAGCACGGCCGCGCAACCAGCTGCGACCGGAGGCTCGCCGATGCCGCGTGCGCCAACCGGCGACTCCGGATCGGGAAGCTCGACTGCCGCCCAATCCATGTTCACCGGCACGTCGAGAATCGACGGCGGCTTGTTCTGATAGAACCTCCGCGCCAGCGCCACGCCGTAGCGCTGGTCGTACACCCACCGCTGGCCGATCGCGTGCCCGATGCCCAGAATCGAGCGGCCGAGTATCTGGCCGCCCAGCGAGTTTGGATGGATGACGGTCCCGACGTCGGCGACGCAGAGATAGTCGAGAATGCGGTACACGCCTGTCTCGACGTCCATCTCGACTTCGGCAAACGCCGCAACGAAGGATATCGACGTGCCGTCGCGCGGGTACGCGTCTTTGGCCACGCCCATCAAGCCCTGCCCGGCAAGCGCCGCGGCAGATCGCTTGGTGAAGGCGTTGATTTCGTTGGGCACTTCGTGACCGTCGTAAATCCCCCGGAGCTCGATCGCCCGCTGCGCAGCCTTCGCGAGCGTCATACCGGCGCCTCCACCTCGGCGCGCGACCCGCTCGTTTGCCACGACGTAGTCCTCGGGCCGGCCACCGAGATCCATCGCCGCGATCTGCTGCAGTTTCTTGATCGCATCGGTCGCCGTGGCGTGCGCGGCGCGCGTCATCGCGTGTATCGTCTGGCTGCCACCCGACACGCAGCTCCACGGCAGGTTCCTGGATGTGTCGCCCCAGGTGAGCTCACATTTCTCCCAGGGCATGCCCATCATCTCGGCGGAAACGCGCTGACAATCAGAAAACGATTCGGTGCCAAGGTTGCCGATGCCGGTCTGGATGTACATCCGGCCGTCCGGCTTGATGACGAAGAGGCCGTCGAAGCCGACTGAGCCCGCGTTATACGCGCTGATCGCCACGCCGCTGCCACGCACCTTCGTGCCCTCGCGCTGACCGTTTCTGGCTTTGCGTTCATCCCACTTGAAGATCTGCGCGCCTTTATCAAGCGCCTCCTTGACGAAGCAACTGGTCGGATAGGTGCGGTTGCCCCGCGCATCCGCCGCGCCGAACTTGGCTTTGCCGGCCGGCGCATTGATCTTCCGGATCTCGACCTGGTCGATCCCGAGCTGGCGTGCCGCCTTGGCGACCACCGGTTCCATCAGCACGATGCCCTGCATACCGCCAGGCTGGCTCTGCGCGCGGCGAGGAGGCGTATTGGTGATCGCCGTCACACCGCGCCAGCGCATGGCCTCGGGCTGATACAGCAGCGACGCGAAGCGGCTGGCCGTGTTGCCGTCGTTCCCCGGGCCGTACGGCCCGCCTTCGACCACGGTGAACAGGTCGACCGCAGTGATGCGACCTTCCTTGGTAAACCCGACTTTCATCCGGCCGTGCACGGCGGGACGCCCGCCACCAATGGAGTGCTCTTCCTCGCGGCTGATGCGCATCTGCACCGGCGTGCCCGTCTTCTTCGCGAGCAGCGCGGGGATGACATCCGAGACCGTCCCCGTCCCCTTGCTCCCATAACCGCCGCCGCAGTACTCGCTGATGAGCACGACGTTTTCCGGCTGGATATCCAGCCAGCGCACTACCGACATCACCGTCTGCACGGTGCTCTGCGTCGACAGGTGGATAAAGAGCTTGCCGTTCTGCCAGTACGCCATCGAGGTGCGGCTCTCGAGGCACTGATGGCTGGTGTTCGGCGTGACGAAGGTCTCGTCGAGAACGAGCGACGCTTTCTTGAAGCCGGCCTCGAGGTCGCCGTACGACCAGCTCGGATCGGTGTCCTTGCCCATTGGCAGACGGCCCGCGTTGTACTCCTCGACTTCCGCCTGAGTCCATTTCAAATCGACCACTTCGGGCAGACCAGGTGGCTGCCCTTGCACGGGCGTGGCCCGCACCCAGACGTTCCCTTCCACACGGGGATTCATTGCACCTGGCAGCAGCGACGCGACCGGATCCACACTGAACGGCAACCGTTCCCACCGGATCTTGATCTTTTCGATCGCGTCAGCCGCCGTCAGCTCGTCGACGGCCGCCACGGCAAGAACGGGCTCGCCCTGATAGAGCGGCTCGTTGGTCAGCGCCTTCTCACTCTTCGGGTTGGCTCGAATGGTCTGGCCCGCGTCGTTGACCTGATCCTTGGGTCCTGGCACCTCGTCGGCCGTGAGGATCGCTCTCACGCCCGGCATGGCGAGTGCCGCGCTCGTATCGATGCTCGCGATACGCGCGTGTGGGTATGGGCTGAGGAGCAGCCTCGCGAACAGCATCCCCTCGGCGCGGAAGTCCTCCGCATATTTCGAGCGGCCAGTCACTTTCGCCCTGAGGTCGGGGGTCGTGTAGTTTTGTCCGACGAGTTTCTTGTCAGCCATGCTCACACCTCGTACAGAAATTTCTCAGGGCAACGTACTGCCAACAGTTTCCGGCCGGACGATCTCGTCGATGAGAAACAGATCGGTCAGCAGCGCGCGCAGGTGAATCGACGCGTTGAGATTGTCGATCAGCTGCGAGCTGATGGAAGGCTGCGCCAGTACCAGGCCGACTGCGGCGCGGGCGTCGCTGGCGTCCCGGTTCAGCATGGCGATGAACGCATCGTATTTTTCCGCGGGCCGGAGCTGTTCGCTCCGCACGATCTCCGTGAACACGTCTCCGAGGCCGTCGAGCGCTTCATCGCACTTTGTCAGCAGCGTCCGGAGCTGCGAGCCGCTGCCGCCTCCCGGCTCGGTCCGAAGACCCTGCGCGGCGTAGGCGAGCATGAACTCGTAACACTCCTCAATCTTCCCGCAGCGATCTCTGAGTTGGTCACGCATGACGGGTCACAGACGCTGTCCTTCAGGAGCGCCGTCTGTTTTGGTATCGATGATCCAGCGCTGCGGATCGTGGTGCGCGAGAAACTCCTGGCGGGTGATGTCGCCGAACACCATGCCCTTGGTAATCCAGAGCTTCTCGGGCCGGATCGCGAAATAGATGTGCGCGATGACCAGGCCCACCAGCCCGATGCCCGTCAGCCCGTGCAGGACGTACATCACGCCCCACGTGCCGTCGCTGAAGAGATACGAATTACGTACGAAGACGAGCGTCTCCACGCGCTTCATCATGAACAACCCTGTCGGCACAACGGCCAGCGCCGACAGCACAATGGCCGTGTGATACATCTTGTTGTCCCAGGGATATTTCGCGGCCTTGCGCGGCGCCGGCGCGCTCCGGCCCATGGCCCGCTTGAACCGCGCGATCGCCTCGCCGGCATCTTCCTTGTTCAGCCAGATCGACCAGAAGTCCAGCCAGAAGCTCGCGTGGATGACGTGGTAAAGGATCGACACCGTGAGGACGAGGCCGGCGATCCAGTGGATCTCCACCCAGTTGAACTCGAGCCCGAGGATCGGCACCATGGCCGTGCCGAGCAGCGTCAGCATCGACGCCGCCATGATCCAATGGAACGTCCGCGCCGCAAGCGAGTGCCGCGTCACGCGCGCAGGCACCTTGGCCGCCGCCGCTTCGTTCACCGGCGCGCTGCTCGGTCCCGCCGGCTTCGGCCAGAACTTCACGAAGAGCGTATGCCCCAGCATGAAGCAGACGCCGAACGCCAATGCCACGTAGACCAGACCCCACTGCGCGTGAATAAGCGTGTCTTCGCCCCAGGGGTTTATGCCCCATTGCACAAGGTAATTCATGCTTATGCCTGTGCCTCTCCCCTGATGGCGCGCTTCACCAGGTTTCTCATGAGCGGGATCTTGTATTCGTTATGCGCGAGCGGTCGGGCGCCCTGCACCGCCAGCTCACCCGCCATCGTGGCCGTCTCTTCGTTCCGCGGCTTGCCCGCCACGGCGTCTTCCACCGACGTCAGCCGCATGGGACGCGCGGCCACGGCATTGACGACGATGCGCGAGTCCTGAATAGTGCCGTTGGCCACCTTCAGCGCCGCCGCGACGTTCACGAGCGGGAAGTCCCACACCTGGCGCTCGCGGACTTTTTCGAAGTAGAACTCCGCGCCCGCCCACGTGGCGGGGACACGAATCGCGGTCAGCAGCTCGCCTGGCCGTAGCACCGTCATCCGCATGATGTCGACCGACGGTCCGATGAAGTAGTTCTCCGCGTCCACCACCCGCTCACCGTCCGAGGAGCGAATCACCATCTTGGCGTCGAGCGCGATGAGCGCCGGCGCCGTATCGGACGGATTCACCGCCACGCAGCGGTTCGCGTCGAAGATCGCATGCTCGCGATTGATGGCGCTTGGCGTGTCCGCGTAGCAGATGTTGCCGCCGGCCCGATAGCAGCTCCACCCCGAACGGTAGTACCAGCAACGCGTATCCTGCGAGACGTTGCCGCCAACGGTGCCCTGATTGCGAATCTGCGGCGAGGCCACCAGCTCGGCGGCCTGCGTCAGAATCGGATACTTCTCCTTGACGAGTGGATGCTTCACCAGGTTGGTGAGCGTCGTCGCCGCACCGATCTCGATGCCGCCATCGTCGGTTGTCTTCACGCCCCTCAGTTCCTCAACGCCGCTGAGATCGACGACCACTTTGCGGCGCTTGTTGCGGTCCTTCAACCAATCGAATGTGTCCAGACCCCCGGCGAGGACCCACGCATCCTTCTTGTACGTCTCGAGGAGCGCGAGCGTGTCGTCGACGGTCGTCGGCTGAAACAGCTCGAAGACGGGCATTACGTCGTGAATGATTGCCATGTCCCCATCTCCTCCTACACGGATGTCACGCGGCGGGCGTCCAACACGCCTGCCTGTGTCGATCGATTGAGGCTAGGTGGCCCTCTGCATGTACTCAGCGGCGCGCGTCATCGAGCGCAGAATCTTGTCGTAATCCATGCAGCGGCACAGGTTACCTGAAATGCCATGCGCCAGCTCGGCGCGCGTGGGGTTCGGGTTGGCCTTGAGAAAACCGACCGTCGCCATGATGAATCCGGACATGCAGAACGCGCACTGGAATCCCTGCTCGTCGACCACCGCCTGCTGAACCGGATGCAGCGTGCCGTTTGGGCTCTCGAGTCCTTCGATGGTCTGAATCTTCTGGCTGCGAACCGTGTGCGTGAGTATCGAGCACGAGTAATGCGGCACATCGTCTATCAGGACGGTGCAGGCGCCGCATTCCGATCTGTCGCACCCCAGTTTCGTGCCGGTCAGGCCAAGCTTGTAGCGCAGCGTCGTGGCAAGCGTTTCCTGCTTCAGCACGTCCACGCGCCGCATCTGACCGTTGACGTTCAACGTCATCAGACGCTCCACCGCGCCGGGCAGCGAACTCTGGCCCAGTAACGTGGGTGCCCGAAAGAGGTAGGCGGATGCGGAAACGGCCGCGCCGCTGGCAATCACCACTTTGATGAACGCGCGGCGTGAAACGTGGTTGGGTTCTTGTGGCGTATGCTCTTGGACAGTCATAAAGCGTTCACCTCGTCATGAAACCCCGGACGCGGTCGCGCGCATCCTACTCCGGTCTTTCTCAGAACTCAAACTGCCCGCTGAACTTGAACAGCCGGCCGCCCATGATTTCATAGGGGGCAAGCCAGTTCGTGCCATAACCGGCGTTCATCGAGAGAATGGATGCCCCGTTGAGCGCGTTGTAGATGTCGAAGTTGCCGCGGAACGTGGTCGGGCCGGCCCGGAAGCGCCTCGTCAAGCGCAGGTCCAACTGGCTGAGCCGGGATTCATAATTCGCCGCAGGATCGAGGAACTCCAGGTTCACGTTCGCATTGCACGTCGCAGCCCCGCGGCAGGACGCGAGATCCCGGCCGAGCGAGGACCTGACCAGAGCGTTCGGTGCGGGGTACGTCGAGGTGACCGGGATCCCGGGAATATTCTGGAACGTTGCACTCGTCTGGAGGTCCCATGGCAACGGATACACGACCAGGAATTTCACCTGCGTGCCGGCAGACCATGGCCGCGCGTTGCGGCAGTTCTGCTTGGCGGTCCAGGAGGTCGCCCCGCCCGCTCCGAGAGTGATCGTATCGATGCCCTGCAGCGCTTCCGGAACTTTGGCCGTGACCTCGCAGGCGTCGAGCACGGTGCGGCCGACGCTCAGACCTCCGGAGAACTGTCCACGCTGCGCGAATCTGGTCATCAAGGTGACATCAATCCCGTTGAAGACCTCACTCCGCTTGCCGTAATTCGACGCTTGCGTGCGCACGTTCTGGATCACGTTGAAGAGCGCCGGCTTGACGTCATAGAAGCCGCAGAGCTGCTGCCCGCTGTTTGGCAGCCGGCTGTCCGTAGGTACGGCGACGCAGAAGGGATCGTAGTCTGCTGCAGTTGTCGCCAGATTGTCTGTGATGAGGAAGTTCTGATACCACGTGCGGAAGTAGCCGACGTTCAGCGCCATCCCCGGCCGCAGCTCGTGCTGGATCGACGCCGCGGCTTGCCAATTGGATTGCTGCTTGTTGAACCCTTTCAGCGCATCATCCGCAAACGTGGTGTTGCCCGCCCGTACCTGACCGAACGTCGCGTCCGATAACGCCCCGCACTCACCGTTCGCCGCCGGGACGCCAGGACCGAGTACGCAGTCCGGGACGTAGTTTCCATTCGTGTCGCTCCACGTCCGTGTGGCGCTTGCTGCCTGATTCGAGGCGGGGTTATTCGACGCAGCGACGGTGTACGGAACAAAGCGACCGAGAGACGCCTTCAGCGCACTTTTGCCGTTGCCAAAGAGGTCATAGGACACACCAAGCCGCGGGTTCACGTTTTTCCAGTCCGGCGAACCTTTGACGGCGGGGAAGTCACGCGCCGGGACGAATAATCCAACCGGCAGATGATGCTCCGGGATCACCCCGTAGAGGCTGTCGTACCGCACGCCCAGATTGAGCGTCGCCCGTTTGACGACCCACTGGTCCTGCGCGTAGATGCCGAGATTGTTGGTGTGCTCAACCACCTCGAACGGCGTCGCCCAGATCGTGACCGACTGGGGCACGCGATTCCGGAAGGTGTAGGAGCGCGCCCCGGTGATTTGGTTCAGATCGGTGTACGCGCCTTCACGCCCAAGGTAATACTGTTGCGCGAAGTACCCGACTTTGAGGCTGTGGGTTCCCGTGATGTACGACATGGAAACCCGGCTGTTGTACTTGTTGACGAACCGGCGAGTGTAGCTGCCGGACCAGATATTGTTGTTGGCGTCCGAACCGTACACGACGTTGAGCGCGAGGTCCGTCACTCGGATGTCGTTGACCCCGACCAGCGTGCCATCTCGATCCAGACGGTCCTGCCGGCGCGAGTCTTCGTCCAGCACGTTGTCCGAGACGCCCGCCTCCAGTAAGAGCTTGTTGGTGACGGGATAACTCCAGCTGACGAGCGGCAGATACTGCGGATTGTAGACATGCAACCCGCGGGACTCCGGCGCCGGCTTCACGGCATTGACGCCGCCAACGCCAGTGAGGCCGAACGGACAGCTGCAGTTGTTCTGCTGCGAGAAGGAGAATACGAGCTTCTGCTTTTGCGTCGCCTGCCAGGTGAGGCGGACACTGTGGTCCTGGAAGTACTCGTTGTTGCGCGACACCCGTTCCAGGTCGGGCTCGTAGAAGAGGGTGCCCTGCAGCTTGTTGAAATAGCTGCCTTGGATATAGCGCGAGGCGCCCCACCAGCGGTGCGCCGTGAAGAACCACAGCTTGTCCCGCTTGAGCGGTCCACCGAACGCGCCGCCGTGGTCGTAAGTATGCCGGATCGAAATGTCGGTGGTCAGCCCGCGGGCTCGAAGGTCGTCGTTCAGGTTCCCGCTCTGGAACTTGGGGCCGGCGTACGACGTGCTAAAGCTTCCCGAGAATCGATTGCCGCCATCCTTCTGGACGATGTTGACTTGTATCCCGCCGCTCATCGCCTCGGCCGACATGCCGCCGGTTTCGACGACAACTTCCTGGAATGACTGAGAATTGAAGCTGAACACGCCCAGCGCCTGCTGGTTCTGGTTCATGCCGTCTACGTTGGTGCTGAGGTCGGCGCCACGTTGGCCATGAATTCCGAACTGGCCTCCTTCTCCCTGGTTGCCGCCGACATCCTGAAACGTCGGATTCACGTATGTGGCCCCGGGAATGATGGAGGCATACTGGCCAATGCGCTTGGTCGTCGGAATGGCATCGAGGGTTTCACGCGCGATCGTCGTTTGCTGCCGGACGTTCTGGATGTCCACAACCGGCGCTTCACCCGAGACCGTGACCGTCTCCTCGAGCGCTCCAACCTTCATGTCGCCGTTGACCTGCGCGGTAAATCCGGTGGTCAGTTCGATGCCGTCTCGTTTGTACGTCGCGAATCCGGGCAGCGTGAAGGTGACCGTGTAGGTGCCGGGCCGCAGGTCGACGATTCTGTACAAACCCTGGTTGTCGGTGACAACGGAACGAACCTTCTCGATCAGTGCCGGGCTGCTGGCTTCCACGGTCACGCCAGGGATCAGCCCACCTGACGCATCCCGAACGGTTCCCGCGATGGTACCACTCGCTATCTGTGCCCGGGCGGCAGGTAGCATGAGGAAAGACCCAAGGAGGACAAAACGTGCGATTCGCTGAGCGTGCATCACTCTTCTCCTTTGTCCTGCGAAGCCAACAAAGAGACGAGAGGACCATCAGGAACCTATAGAACCCTGTGAACGGGTGCACGGAAGGATGCGATCCCCGGGCGGATCGGCCGCCTGATCGCACTGCGCGGATGATCCGCCCACGCGACGTAGATGTCAACGAATAATGGACACAGGTCTTATAGCTGTTGTTGTATCGTCTTCGTCCGCGCCAGCGAGCGCCGCGAGGTCTGCCGCAGCTTTTTTCGGACCACCCGGTTCCACCACATCACCGCGCCGGTCACAAACATGCCCGCAGGGGCGAGTCCCAAGACGGCCCAAATCAACTTCGTTGTCATGTCGCAGAGCCCGGGGCCGCTGCAGGGAATCCCGATGCCATTGATGCGACCGAAATGCAGGTAGGCGAGCCAATAGAGAACCTGGTCGACGATGCGCGTCCCGGCGTTGGCGTCAGTCGGAGGTTCGAGACGATCGGCGAGGTTCTGAAACGACTCGGGGTTGCCGAGATAGGCCCCGCTTACCGCAAACAACAAGATGAATCCAAAGGTCCAGAAGCCCATCATGCTGTGCAAGTCCCAGGTGAAGTGTTGCCACCCGACGTTCCTGTGAACGGTCAGGCTTCGTCGCCACGTCTTGATCCCCGGCCACCACACGACGATTCCCGTGCATGCGAGTACGACAATCAGGAGCGCACCGACGCCGTTGACCGCTCGACCCGTGCTGCCGCCGAGCAGGTCGTCGTGCAGTTCCATGAGCTTGGAAACAAGCCAGATGCCGAGCGGCACGGAATCGCCCAGATCCTCTCCGGTGTACGGATCGAAAAGCCGGATTTTGAGGTCAGTGTCGCTTTTGAGGGAAACGCTGACGGCTTGATCGGGATCCCGGTACCGACTGACGTCGGTGACCACGTATCCGGGATACGCGCGTGTTGCCGCCCTCGTCAATTGCTCGTCCGTCAAGCGCGGGCCCGACGCGGTCACGATGATCGGGTCGCGGACCGCAGCCCTGAAGAGCTCGTTGCGGTAGACAAGAACGCTGCCGGTCACGCTGACGAGCAGCACATACAGGCCGATGCCGATCCCGCTCCACAGGTGAAGCTGGAAGATCGCCCTGCGCAGCCACGCGGTCTGCGGTTGCCGAATCCATCGCTGCCAATACGTCAACGATCACCGATCAGGAGTGGTAATGCGAGGGGAGACTCAACCTAGCGTCGGCACCCATGGATCGTTGGCCCAGCCCGGGCCATGACGCGCCACTTCGACGTCGATCAAGTAGGGCTTTCCGTCGGCCATCTTCCTGCGCGCTCGACCGAGCGCACTCTTGAGTTCGGCCGGCGTCTTCGCGCGCTCGCCGTCGACGCCAAAGCCTCTGGCAATCGCGGCCATGTCCATATCAGGCTTGCCCAGGTAGTCGTGGACGAACTTGCTGGCGTCGATCGAGCGCCCGCTACCTCCGAGATTGGCGATCGCGCGATTATGAGGGCCGCTGTAGGCGTGGTTGTTATAGACGACCACAACGACCGGCAGCCCCAGGCGAGCCATGTTCCACAACGCGGTGGGGCCGAAGAGGAACGACCCGTCGCCGGTCAAGCAGATGACCTGCTGCTTCGGTCGTGCGAGCTGCACACCAGCAGCGGTGCCAACACCGGACCCGAGATGCGCGCCGTAGTAGAAGAACAGCTCGCGCCCGCCGCGCGGGTCGAACTCGAAGCTGTGCGCGATCTCCACCGAGCCGGCCTCATGGACGACGATCGCGTCCTTGTCCGCCCACTGAGCGACCTCGTACGTCACGCGATCCGCTTCCAGCGGACTGGCATCCCACAACGGATTGCGTGACACGAGCGCGCGCATCTGCCGCGCCCGCGCGCTGAACGCCCGCACCTCCTCGAACCGCTCCGCAATCCGCGCCTTGAGCGCGGGCGTCAGGAGGTCATTCACCGCCGACAGCAGATCCTCGGTCCCGTACGCGACGTCGGCCACCAACGGCGCGGCCGTCGTCAACACGTTGCCGATGCTCGTGCTGTCGTTCCGCATGTCGATGAACGGCGTCCTGCGGGGAACGGTCAGCGCGGCCGAGTTGTGCTGCAGCTTGTTGCCGATGTTGATGACCAGGTCGGGCTCGCCGCCCGGATACGAGAGCGTCTCGACGCGCACGGCCGGGATGTTGCCGACCCAGAGCGGATGCTGCTGCGGGAAGTTCGTGTGCACACTACGCGCCTGCGCCACGGGCAACGCCAGCAGATCCGCAAGCCGCACCACCTTGTCGAACGCCTTCGCCTTGTAAATCTCATCGCCGACGATGAGCAGCGGCCGGCGGGCGTCGACCAGCAGCTTTGCCGCGCGCTCCACCTCCACCGGATTCGGCCGCACGCGCATGCGCGGGTCCACCTGATCGTGCCGGATGATCTCGGCCGTGAACCGCTCTTGACTGAAATCGGAGTTCCAGTTGGCGTATGTCGGCCCATAGGGAGGCGTCCACGCCACCCGGAAGGCGCGGCGGATCGTGTCGGGAATCATTTCGGCCCGGCGTGCCATCCAGGTCAGCTTCGTCATCGGCGCGGCGAGCTGGTCCTGGCCGGGCAGCTCCTCGAACCCGTCACGCCCGGATGCCAGCGAGTCTTCCGTGCGGTACGAGTAGAAGACGAGCGGCGTCTGCTCCTTCCATGCGTTGAACATCTGGCCGAGCGCGTTGGTCAACCCGACGACGCCGGCCTCCATGACGATGGACGGCTGTCCGGAGGCCTTTACGTAGCCGGCCGCCATCGCGGCGCCCGGGCCCTCGTGCGGCGTCAGGATGTACTGGAGTTGCGGACGACTCAGGAGCGCATCGTAGAAGTGCGCGTCCTCGCTGGCCGAATTGCCGAAGATGTACTTGACGCCCGAGGCGATGAGCTGCTCGGCGAACGCCTCGCCACCCGTACCCTGAAAGAGCTTGATGGATTCCGGCGAGACCGGCGGCGCACCGGGTGTCTGCGCGATCGCGGTGACCGAGTCGAGAATCGAGTGCGCGGCGGTCGTGGTCACGCCGGCAGCCACGAGGCGGCGCACGAAATCGCGCCGTGATATCCCGTTGGACAGCAGTTGCGCGACCAGGTTTCTCATTGCGGCCCCCTTACGCGGGCGAGGTAGCCGGCCATTGCGCTGATTTCATCCTCGGTCCACAGCGCCCCGCGCCCGACCATCCGGTACATCACGCTGTCCCACGCCTTGCGATCCTGACGCAGCGCGGTCCACATGCTCATCTGGTGGCACTGCATGCACTTCCTCGTCAGGACGTCCCTGCCCGGGAAATCCGGCAGCGACGATACCTGTCCGGCCCGCGCGGGCGGAACAGCGGCCGGCGCGCCCGGTCCGTAATTCTGGCCAAGATACGTAGCGATAGACGCGGCGTCCGCGCTGGTGATTGGCGCGCCGCGCTCGATCATCGCCTTCACGATGCCGCTCCACTCCTCCATCGTCGCCCGCTTGCTCAGCGCGACGTCGAGCGCGTGGCAATTGACGCACTGCGTGCTCACGAGGGACCGTCCGGGTC
This sequence comes from Vicinamibacterales bacterium, assembly GCA_036802945.1. Classification (GTDB taxonomy): domain Bacteria; phylum Acidobacteriota; class Vicinamibacteria; order Vicinamibacterales; family UBA2999; genus Gp6-AA40. The sequence goes on along the minus strand of DAIRVG010000015.1, from coordinate 32,683 downwards.
CCTCGGGCATCGGTGATGTCCCCGCGGCTCCCTGCGCCTGCAGCGACAGGGATGCCGTCCAGAGCGTGACGCACGCGAGAACGGCGGCGCCGCGAGTGAGCAGTAGCATGCGCCAGACCCTCCTAGTGGGTCGTATCAACAGATGGTGATGGGATAACGCTCCACTAGTTCGTTTGTTGCACCTGCGGCCCGAGCGGCAGGCGCTGGACGATCTCGATGCGCGTACCCCAGGGATCCGTGATGTAGGTGATCGTGTTGCCAGTGGCGCCCTTGCCAACCGGTTGGTCGAGCTTGATGCCTTCCGCCTCGAGCTTCTTCACGAACGCGGGGTGGTCATTCGTGTCGAACCCGAAGTGATCGAGCACGCGGCCGCGCGTCGGCGCCTGCTTCGTGTCGGCCGCGTTGAACCGGATCTGGACTCCCGGAAGGTTCACGACCGGCGCGTTGTTGCGAGTGGCTGCCTGCCCGCCGAACGTCTTGGCATACCACGCCTGCGCTTTCGGAATCTCGGCTGCCGGCACCGCGAGGTGAATATGTTCGTTGCGAATCGGTACCGTCTGCGTCTTGTCTTCCAGAATTTCCATGCGTACGCCGTCAGGCGTCTCGACGTAAGCCTGGTCCAGCCGCCGGGTTTTGCCGTCCGGAAGCATGCCCCCCGGAAGCACCGTCACGCCCGCCGCTTTCCACTGCGCGACGCGCTGCTGAACGTTGTCGACGATGAAGCCGACGTGGTTCACCACCGATCCAACGGTGCCGCCCTCGCCCTTCTCGGTTCCGAGGACCAGGCTGATATAGAGACCCGGGAACGCGATCAGCGGCTGTCCGCCGGGCATGTACAACTTGCCGCCCATGCCGAGAAAGAGTTTCTTGTTCGCCTCCACATCCTTCGAGGCGATGTGCCAGTGACCCATGGTCACGCCGGCCTGGTTGACCGGGGCCAGCTGCGCGGCCGCGTTGGCTGCGGTCAGCGTGGAAGCGAGTAGTAGCGCTACGAATACCTTTGTCTTCACAGATGCCTCCCTCGTAGGGCGGGTCTTGTTAGACCCGCCGCAATTACGGCAGCGGAATATCCACCGGGCTCGGGGCTCAAGGCTTAGGGGTAATCGCGAAGCCTCGGCGTCGCACGCGCACCCTTATACCCTGACATCACTTCTTCGGCAACGCGAACGCAATAATTTCGTCGTTGGTGACCTCCGACCCGGTGAGCCCGCCTCCGGTGCTCACAACGGTGACGAACTGACGTCCATCGGCGCCCCTGTACGTGATCGGCGTCGTCTCGACCGAGGACGGCAGCTTGATCTCCCACAGCTTCTCGCCGGTCGCCGTCGCGAAGGCGCGGAATCTGAAATCGTCCGTGCCGCCAACGAACGTGAGGCCGCTGGCCGTCAGTATGACGCCGCCGGAGCTCGGACGCCCCGTGTCCTGCATCCCGGGTGGAAGCATGTCGGAGACGCCAAGCGTCTTGCGATAGGCGATATCGCCGGTGTCCATATTGACCGCGACGAGTTCCCCCCACGGCGTCGGCCCGCATGGCAGCTTCCTCTCGGCATCGCCGAAGCGGCGGAGGCCGGCGAGCGGTCCGGAATTGAGCCAACTGCCGTCTGGCCGCAGGATCAGGCGCATCGGCTGGAACAGGTTGGTGGTGTTCGAAATGAACAGATGCAGCTTGGGATCGTAGGAGGCACCCCAGAAGTTGATGCCGCCGGCCGGCCCCGGCGGGGAAATGCTGTACTGGTTGTTGGCGATCGGCATGAAGGGCCCGCCGAGCTTCATGTTGTTGTCGTCAACCATGTGTTCGCAGTACGACTGATGCTGCGGCTCGCCCTTGTACAGGTTGTTGCGAGAGACCGTCATCTGCGTAAGCGGCTCCGGCTTCACCGGGAACGGCTGCGTCGGAGACGTCTGCTCGCGGGGTACGTCGCTTTTCGGCACCGGCCGCTCCTCGATGTCGAAGATCGGTTTGCCTGTGACGCGATTGAGCGTGAACAGCAAGCCGGTCTTGTTGACGACGATGACGGCGGGAACCGTTGTCCCATTCCGGTTCAGGTCGACAAGAAGCGGCGCCGACTGGGTGTCATAGTCCCAGATGTCGTGGTGCACGAGCTGGAAGTGCCAGAGATATTTGCCGGTGTTTGCATCCACCGCGACGACCGACGACGAGAACAGATTGTTGCCAGGTCGGTCGGTGCCGACGCGGTCGTTGTTTGGAGCGCCGAGCGGCATGTACAGAATGCCGCGCTGCGCATCGACCGACATGTAACCCCAGACATTGACACCAGACCGGTTCTCGGCGCTGCCCTCGCGCCAGGTGTCGTAGCCGAACTCCCCCGGACGCGGCACGGTATGGAATGTCCACACAAGCTTGCCGGTCTTCGCGTCCCAGGCGCGCGTATCACCCGCAGGTCCTGTCCCGCCATTTGAGCCGCCAGGCCCTTCGCCGGTGCCCGCGCCGGTGATGATGAGATCCTTGTAGATGGTCGGAGCTGTCAGCAGCGAGTAGGGGACATTCATCCCGGTCTGCATCACCTCCGGCGTCTTCAGATTGACGATGCCATTCTCACCAAACCCGGCATTGAGCGTGCCGTCCGACGCCTTGATGGAGTAGAGCCCGCCTGAGTTGGTTCCGAAAATGATCGATGGAGGGACGCCACCGCCGCCCGGCCAATACGCGACACCGCGCTTGGACGGCAGGGCACTGTTCGGAAGCTGGAATCTCCACTTCTCCGCGCCCGTCGTTGCGTCCAGCGCGTGGACGGCGCCATACGGCGACCCGAGATACATCGTGTTGCCGATCACGAGGGGAATGGCTTCGTCTTCCCGCAGGCGGTCGGTATAGCCGGCGGGCTTGAGATGAAAGCTCCAGACCTGCTGAAGCGTGCTGACGTTTTCCGCCGTGATCTGATCGAGCGGGCTGTAGCGGTTGGCGCTCTGATCGTAGTTGACGCTCGGCCAGCCGGTTGCGGCGGACGTCGCGTCCTGAGCCCGCACGGCCGCAGCGAAGGCCGCCGCGATAGCCACACCCAGGGTCAGTCTTGAGGCAAATCCCGGCATTGTTCTGCTCCCCAGCAACGCCGCCCCGCGGCGGCTTTTCCATGTTGGCGGCATGATACGTCAACACGGCGTCGGCTCACGCGCGACGCTCGTAGCGCAGTTTCCTGCCCATTCTGCATCTAAAAGGTGAGCGGACGCGGGTATGTCGGGCGCTCGGCCCTTCCGCCGCGTTTTATCCCCTGACGATGATCACGTCGCTCGCAGTCGGCCGGTCGTGAACACAAGGCCGATCGCCCTTGTGCCGTTGCCGTTTCATCGCGCCGGCATCCGCCACGTGGCACTTCACGAGAGGCGATAACTAGTGTGGTGCCCTCGAATCGGTCCGCCCACTCGCGACACTCGCTACGGTCTTGTCGACCAGCAGCAGAAAGGCGCTGATCGCCTTCTCGAGATGCTCTTCAGGCGTGTCCTCTTCCTTGCAGTGCGAAAGCCCCCTGGCGGAATAGGCAAACATCATGACGACCGGCATGTGCGGCACCATCTCTGCGGCATCGTGCAGCGGCCCGGACGGAAGCTTCGGTGCATCTCCGGTGACCTCACGGACCGACTGTTCACAGAGAGCGAGCAGATGCGGATCAAAGGGACGCGGCTCGATCCGAAACAACGGTCTCCACTCGACCGACACGCCGTTCTCCTGTGCAAACCGCTGCGACGCCTCGCGTGCCTCGCGATGCATTGCCGCGAGGACATTGGGATCGAGCGCGCGCTGATCGATCGATATCTCCGCGACGCCAGGTACCGCGGTGACGATTCCGGGTTCGACCTTGACCACGCCAACGGTGCACACGACGCCGGCGGTGGGACTGGAATGGCGCCTGGCGATTTCACGGCATTCGAGCGCCGTTGCCGCAGCGGCGAGGAACGCGTCCCGTCGCATTGCAATCGGCGTCGACCCGGAATGCGCCGCCTGGCCGACGAACCGCACCATGTTCCGCTCGAGACCGAACGTTCCGAGGACGACTCCAGCGGACCGATTCATTGATTCGAGCACCGGCCCTTGCTCGATATGCATCTCGAGGTACGCCTTTGCATCAATGCGATCGAGTTCCTGCCGGGCGTTCACCATCGTGTCGAGCATCACGCCGTGATCGCGCAACGCATCCTCCAGCCGGATGCCTTCGGCGTCGCGCAGCTCTCGTATCTCGGCGACGTTGAGGCGGCCGGCGGCGGCCGATGAGCCCAGCAGGCTGCGCCCGAAACGCGCTCCTTCCTCGTCGGCCCAATCGACCAGCCGCAGCGTCACGGGCGGCTGCGAGCCGTGTGCGTATCGGCGGAGCGCTTCCAATGCGACCAGCACGCCAAGCGTGCCATCCAGCCAGCCGCCGTTCGGCACGGAGTCCAGGTGCCCGCCGATGATGACTGTCCTGCTCGATTCACCTGGAAGTGTCACCCAGTTGTTTCCCGCAGCATCTGGCACCGACGTGAGCCCCAGTGGCGACAGCTTGTCCTGCAGCCACCCGCGCGCCTTTCTCCACACCGGTCCCCATGCCACACGCTGCGCCCCGTGTGGAGTGGAGGTGAGCCTCGCCAGCTCGCGGAGGTCCGTGATGACATTGCGTGCGCTGCGGCGCAGTTCATTGCCGATCTCGTCGTGCATGCGGGCAGAGGATTCCACGCCTCGGTCCATTGCGTCAACGGAGAGCAGCTGCCGCTGCACTCATTTCATTTCAAGAGCGTCGCAGTCACTTCTACCGTCGTGCGGCGATCCGAGACGGGGTCGGCCGCTTGCCACAGAACGAGCTTCTTGCCGTCCACGAACTGCGCGTCGACCTGCGCGCGGATGCCAGGCCCGGAGTTGTCTACGCCCGCGGACGGAGCGGGTTGATACTCCACCGCAACGCGTCCGCGCATCCTCCCGCCTTCTGTTTGAGCGTAAGGCGCGAGGCGGATGTCCACATTCAGGGCACGCGCAAAGCGACTTCCACCAACGACCTCTCCCTGCGCACGCAACGACCCGGATCCGCCTGCCTGAACAAGAACCATGACCGCTTTTCGTACGGGCGCCGTTCCTGCGACTTCGTCGCTGATGGCGATATCGAAGCGGACATTTGGCTGATCGGCGCCCGGCAACGGCGCGGGCGGTGCCGGAGGCTGTGGCTGTGCCTGCGGCGGCTGCGGCATTAGAGGAGGCGTCGGCGTGGGGCGCTGTTGCGCCAGTGTCGATGTCGCCATGGCCACTATGAAGACCGATCCAACGAGCAGCGTTTTCATCTGAACTCCTTCATTCGAGTTGGTCCAACGGATCGATTTGCACAGGCTCGATTTCGAGTAGCGGGACGACAGAATTCTCGATGACCAACATGGTGATGGGGAGCGGCTCGATCACGACGGGATCGATGATCGAAGCGTCCGCCAGCAAGACAGGACGTGAGGCGATCGGCTGAGCGGCTGGAAGGGTTCGCACGGGCGTGTCTTCACGAAGAGCAAGCCGTGGCGGTGTCGGCGCGGACGCTGCCATTGTGACGTCCCGTGATTCAGACGACGGCGCAACGGTCTGCTCATGTGGCCACAACCAGACGGCGAACACCGCAAGGAGGCCAACAAGGGCGAAAGAACGTTGTCGCCAGTACGTCGCAGGCGCGCCCGTTCGGATACGTGAACGTACCTCACGTTGCACTGCGGTGGACGGGACACCAGCGGTCATCGACCGCGCGACATTGTCAATTGCGTTGTCGATAGCGTCAGCGAGAGGCGAGCGCTCATCTCGCATCGGGGGACCTCATGCCGTCGAGCAGCGTCGCCCTGACTTGCCTGCGCGCCTCCGAAACTCGCCACTTGATGGTTCCGACAGGTACGTTCAGCATCGCGCTGATTTCTTCATAGCCGTAGTCACCGGCTTGCGCCAAGAGCAGCACATCGCGCAACTTCATTGGCAAGTCCTGAATCGCGCGCTGTGTGCGCGCACACAGGTCCTCGTACTGCATGAGGTCGTCTGGCCCCGGAAGCACGGCAATCGGCTCTGCCACGTCTTGAAGTGGTACTCGTCGTCGAAACCAATTCGCGACCCTCCGGCGCCGGCTCATCGCGCGATTCCAGGCGATCGTCAGCACCCATGTCCGAAAGGAGCTTGCGCCGCGGAATCGTCCGATGTTCGTCCATGCTCGAATAAACGCGTCCTGCGTCACATCCTCAGCGTCCTCGCGCACTCGCAAGGCCGCGAGTGCCGCGCGATAAACTGCCGCCTGGTGCGTCGTTACGAGCTGGTCAAATGCGTCGGGGTCACCTTGACGCGCCAGGGCAACCAGCTCGTCGTCCGTCACACGTTGAATAGACCCCCTCACCCTCAGCGCGGTTGGGTTCGCCATCTGTTCGGCTGGAATTCGCTCGAAACGAAATTGACTGCACGGCGTTCGGCGTTCAAGCGTGAGGTGATCACCGGGACGTATACTTCGGCTACTTCGGCGCACCCTTACACAGGGCAACTGTTTCCATAGGAGGACCCATGCGCAAATCACTGGCGTTCGCCGTCGGCGTGGTCTCTCTCATCCTGTCTATGGCACCAGCGCTGCACGCGCAGAACGATCCCCTGGTCGGTAAGTGGAGCCTGAATCTCACCAAGTCCAAATACCAGCCCGGGCCGGCTCCCAAGAGCGAAACTCGCGTGTACGAGCCCTTCGGCGGAGCTGGTTCAGGAATCAAAGCGACCTTCGACCGCGTAGATGCGGCGGGAAAGAACGTCGCCATCAGCTTCAGCGCGATGTATGACGGTAAAGACTACAAATACACCGGTCCCGACGCTGACACCATCGTGCTGCGACGACCGAATGCGAACACTGTGGACGCCACCCTAAAAAGAAATGGTCAGGTGGTTCAAACAACGCACTCCGTGATTTCGGCGGATGGCAAAGTGCGGACGCAAACTGCAACGGGCACTGACGCGCTGGGGCGGAAATACAACAACACCGTGGTGTTTGACCGCCAGTGACATGGGTCCGAAAGGGGATTATTCAATCCCTTGAAGGAAGGATCGGTGTGACGACTATGCGATCACGTATGTTCAGCGCCGGGCTCGCCTGCTTCGCGCTCCTCGCGCTGTCGTCCTCGGCGGTGGCGCAACAACCGAAAGCGCAGCCCCCGAAGTCTGTGCGCCTGTACGTGTTTGATTGCGGCAGCTTGAACATTCCCGACACGTCACCCTATCAGCTCAAGAAAGAAGAACTGGCCACGAACTACATGTCAGTTCCGTGCTTCCTGGTGGCGCATCCAAAGGGCACGATGATTTGGGACGCAGGCGCGGTTCCTGATAGTGCCTTCAAGCCCGGGGGCGCCCCTGCGACGCTGCGATACGCGACTTCGATCAGACCCCTGAAGGCCCTGTTGGCTGAGGTCGGTTACGTCCCGGCCGATATCACGTATCTGGCGTTCTCGCACTTTCACTGGGACCATATCGGGAATGCCAACGTCTTCGCGAGCGCCACGTGGCTGGTGCGAAAGCTCGAACGCGACGTCATGTTCGCCGTTCCTCCCTCTCCACGCACGGAGCCGGCGAACTACAGCGCGCTCAAGAACAGCAAGACCGTGATCGTCACGAAGGACGAGTATGACGTCTTCGGCGATGGAACGGTTGTTCTCAAGTCCACTCCTGGGCACTCGCCCGACCACCAGGTGTTATTTTTGAAACTGACACGAACCGGCCCGATTGTGCTCAGCGGCGATCTCTATCACTATCCGGAGGAGCGGACGCTAAATCGGGTCCCGACCACGGAATTCGACGGCGCGCAGACCATCGCGTCCAGAGCCGCTATCGAGGCATTCCTGAAGAAGACCGGCGCTCAGCTTTGGATTCAACACGACTTCACGGCAAACGCCAGGCTCAGGAAAGCACCTGCCTTTTACGAATAGAACGCCAGACGCTCGCCAGTCCGCGGCGCGCTGACGGAACCATGATGACCAGCTTCCGTCTGACGTCCCTGCTGATCGTTCTTCTGGCGCCGGCCCTGGCTCGCGCGCAGCAACCTGCATCGACCCCTGCTGCCGCGGCCCAGCCACCATCGGTCGCGCAGAAGGTGACCGCCCCGTCACCGACCGAGCGCCGGACGATCGCCGCGATGCGCATGACCAGCGGAGAATCGATCGTGCTCGACGGACGGCTGGATGACGAGATCTGGACGCGCACGCAGCCGGCCGGGGATTTCGTGCAGCAGGATCCGGACAATGGCCAGCCGGCGACCGAGCCGACCGAGGTTCGGATCGCGTACGACGAAAACAATCTGTACATCGGCGTCATGTGTTTCGACTCCGACCCCGACGGGTGGCTCGGCTACCAACGGCGCCGCGACGAGCAGCTCCCCGCCGACGACCGCTTCATCTGGACGATTGACACCTATCTCGATGCGCGCACGGCGTACTACTTCGAGATGAACCCGTCGGGACTGATGGGCGACGCGATACAGGGTGTGGGCAACGTCAACAACCGCCAATGGGATGGCATCTGGACCGGCAGGGCCTCACGAAGCGACGTCGGCTGGACGCTTGAGATCGAGATTCCGTTCCGCACGCTGAACTTCAACCCGGGCAGCGACACCTGGGGGATCAATTTCCAGAGGACCATCCGGCGCAAGAACGAAGAGAGCCTTTGGTCTGGCTGGGCCCGTAATCAGGGCGTCCGCCGCATGACCAACGCCGGACTGCTGACCGGCATCCGCGACGTCACCCAGGGACACGGCCTCGATATCAAGCCGTACGCCGTGGCGACCTCAGTCTCATCGCCCGGCCGCGGCGATTCACAGTTTCGCAACGACGGCGACGTCGGCGTCGATCTGTTTTACAACCTCACGCCCGGGCTACGAGCCAATCTGACAGTCAATACCGACTTCGCCGAGACGGAGGTCGATCAGCGCCAGGTCAACCTCACCCGTTTTTCGCTGTTCTTCCCGGAAAAGCGGGACTTCTTCCTCGATGGTTCGACGTTCCTGGACTTCGGCAGCGGTTTCGCCATCAGCGGAGCGTTCACGCCGTTCCACAGCCGGCGAATCGGGCTGGACGAGGCGTCCGGCACACAACAGCGGATCAACTTCGGTGGCAAGCTGACCGGTCAGGCGGGCAACCAGGACATCGGGGTCCTGCACGTGCAGACCGGCCAGGAGGACGCCTCACCGGGCCACCGTACTGTCCCGGTCGCCGGAGAAGACTTCACGGTCATGCGCTTGAAGCGGCGGCTGCTGCGTCAGTCCTACGTCGGCGCCATGTATACGCGCCGCGCGAGTCGAGGCGTGCCGATTGCCGATCGCCACACAGTCGGCCTCGACTTCCGTCTCGAGACGGGGAGCTTTCTGGGCGCGGAGAACCTCAGCGCGGCGGGATTCTTTCTGCACACGACTAACCCGCTGAACAGCGGCAAGAACTCGGCGATGGGGCTCGAACTCGGGTTCCCCAACGATCCGTGGAGTGGCGAGCTCGAGCTGAGTGAGGTGCAAACCAACTACGATGCCGCCGTCGGCTTCGCGACGCGGACCGGCATCCGCCGGATCAGTCCAACGATCGCCTACACGGCGCGTCCCAGGCAGCACCCGCTGATCCGCCGCTTCCAGTTCGCCAACGACGTGAACTGGATCCTTGACAGCGATGACAACCGGATGCTGAACCGCGACTTCAACATCACGGCGTTCCTGATGGAGTTGAACTCGCAGGACACGATCCAGTTCCGGGTGCTCCCGTCGTACGAGTTGCTCGAGAGCAACTTCAGCATCAGCCCAGGGATCACGCTGCCGGCCGGCCGTGACTACAGCTCTACGCGTTATCGTCTGCAGGCGACGACCGCGAGCCGGCGCGTGCTGGCCGTGAGTCCGACCGTGGAATGGGGCGGGTTCTATTCCGGCACCCGCCGGCGACTCGCGCTGAACCTGGACGTGCGCGTGCGGCCAGGGGTGATCTTTTATTCGTCAACCGAGTGGAACAAGGTCGACTTGGCGGAAGGCAGCTTCCAGACCAGGCTCTATCGGGGCATCGCCGAAACGCAGTTCAGCCCGTGGATGTCGCTCGTCAACAACGTGCAGTTCGATACACAGAGCCGCATCCTCGGCTGGCAGTCGCGGTTCCGCTGGATTCTCAAGCCGGGCAACGATCTCTACTTCGTCTATCTGCACAACTGGCTGGACGATCCGCTGCTCGCCCGCTTCGCGACGCTAGACCACCGCGCCTCGTCGAAGCTGCTTTACACGCACAGATTCTGAGCAGACTCACGCCCCTTATTTCCCACGACAGAAGCGGGGCCGCTACTTGGATTCTTTCTTCGCGGCCTCTTGAGCTTTCTTCTCTTCGGCTCGAGCGCCAGCCAGGATGTTGGCCAAGCTGTAGTTCCCTTCGTGGCAGGCGTGTTCGAATATCGGGCCGATCGTCGCCTTCATGGGCATCTCTGCGGACCAGGGCCTCGTCCACGTCGCCGGATCGTCGACCGTGAATTGGTAGCGGATCGTGTTCTCGCCCACGCGCGTGAAGCGCTCGACGAGCCGCATGTTCTCGCTCGATCCTCTCAGCGGGCTCTTGCCGTTGAAGTTTGTCGTCTCGACAACCAATGTCTCGCCTTCCCAATGACCGCGACCGCTTCCCGTCCACTGGCGGACGTTTTGCGCCAGCTGCGGACGCCCATCCAGCGGGATGACGCGAACGTCATGGAGCATCTCGGCGAGAATCATCACGTATCCAGGAGCCTGCACGATCTGATAGTTGTTGTTGTAATTCCCGTACAGCATGGGTGGCCCCATGCGATCCATCACGAGGCACCGCGCGCCCAACGGCAGGTTCTGAGCGGCGTCGTACGGACCACCCATGTGCTTCGCCGCCTCCGCACGCTCGATCGCTCTCCTGTGTCCCTCGGCTGACAAGGGAGGGAGTTTCCCATTCGAGGGATCCACGATCAGCGACGTCCGCAGGTTCGATGAGTACCCTGCGACGCTCCGGTCGAGCCCAAACTGGGTATGGTCATAGTGCACGTCGGGGATCGTTCCCGGTTCCGTCTGCTCGGCTTCAGTGTCAACGAACTGCTTTTCAAACTCGGCCGCTTCCTCTTTTGTATAGAACTCTTTGGTGACCTTATCGGGACGCTCCAACGGCGCATAACCGGCGTTCGTCCAATACCCTTGCAGGTCCGGCTGCCCGTCCGGCGTGCGCGGGGGAGTGTAGGACTTCGCCGCCCCGTTCGTATTCGTCCCGGCTGATGACCCCTGTCCCGACACAGGGATTACCGCCAGCATCGCAATCAGCGCAGTTACAACGCCGGCTGAGACAAGAAATCGATGGGTCATGTGAAACCTCCTACGAATATCGCGGTTTCGCTGAGCCGAATCGTCCCATCAAGGTTCGCCGGTCACCTCCGACACCTCGGAGCCGAGCCTCCGAGAACAGTCTTCATGGTGGTCGTGGAGATACTCCCTTCAAATCATAGACGTGTCAATGGCGGGATAACGAAACCGATTGGCAGCCGTAAGTTCCTCGACGTCGGATGCGGCGCTCGCGTCGACGGCTGGTGACTGCCGTTACTGCTGCTTGTAGAAGAGATCCAGTATCTGGACGCCGGACTCGGGCAGCGGCTTCGCCCCGAGTTTCAGCAGAAGATCGGAGGTGCTCTTTCGGACGACGCGTGAGCTTTGATAGTACGCGTCCTTGCTGCCGACTGTAATCACGGCGTTGGCGATGCTCAATGGCGTCTGCCCGTACTCGTCGAACACGTCCAGCCGTGCGCCGTGTTCGACGAGAAACCGGACCACGGCGTCCACTCCCTTGTAGGCCGCTCCGTGCAGGGGCGTCCATCCGTGCTCACCGGCCGAGTTGACATCACCTCCCAGTTCCACCAGCAGCCTGGTGATGTCGAACAGGTTTTGCTTCTCGTCCTCGGTCCAGTCCCTGAAATAGGGGCTGCCTCCCCACGTGGCCACGTGCAGGGGAACAGTTCCTTTCTCGGTCGTGATGAACGGATCCGCGCCGCCGGCAAGGAGCGCGCGTACCGTCTCGACATTGCCGCGCGATGCGGCAAGGAATAAAGGCGTCGCTCCGGTGAGGTTCACGCCTGCATAGACGTACTCCCGTGAATCCCTCGTGGTCCGGGGGTTGGGATGGGCGCCGTGCATGAGGAGCGCTCGCACGATGTCAGCGCCGTCCTTGTACGACGCCGCGTAGTGCAGCGCGGTAAAACCACCGTCGTCGCTCAGATCGTGATTGGCGCCCTTCTCCAGGAGAAGGACCGAGAATTCCCTGTTGCCGCCGCCGGCGGCGACCATCAGCGCGGTCTTGCGGTCGTTGCCGCTGCGGTCGTTGACATCCGCGCCGGCCTGCAGCAGGAGACGCCCCGACTCGACGTCTCCCTGCTGCGCGGCGAACAGCAACGGAGTGAAACCACGTGTCGAACGGGCGCGAGGATCGGCGCCGTGGTCGACGAGCAGCCTGACGATGTCGGGCGATCGGTTGGCGGCCGCCCACATGAGCGTGGTCTGACCGCCGTTCGTTTCTCGTGCGTTCACGTCCGCGCCATGCTCGAGCAACAGACTCGCGGCGTCGCGGTTCCCGTTGTCGACGGCGGTCATGAGCGGCGTTTCGCCCGACAGGAGGGGCGCGTTCGGATCCGCGTGCGCGTCCAGGAGCAGTTTGATCAAAGCAACATTGCCGGTCGCGCATGCCACAGAGAGCGCAGTGGCGCCGTATTCATTCGCCGCGTTGACGTTCGCCTTCGCTCGTATGAGAAGGTCGGCGATCTCCACGTCATTGCGTTCAGCCGCCAGCATCAGGGCAGTCGACCCGTCGGGCTGAGCGGCATTCACGTCCACGCGATTCTTCAACAGCGACCGGACCGCGTTTCGGTCGCCCTTGACCACCGAATCGAGCAAACGCACATCCGCGCTCGACGCGGCAGGCATCATCACGGACACAAGAATCGCGAGGAGCATCGACGCGGGCGATTTCATAAATCGAGTCTGCCCGTGCTGTCGCCAAAGCTCTCGAGGTGGATTCCCAGCTTGTCCAGGAGTGTCAGATACAGATTCGCGATTGGCGTGTTTTCCGGATACGCGACGTGACGACCGCCCCGGAGACCGGTCGCCTCTCCGCCAACCAGGAGAACCGGCAGATCTTTATAGAGATGCATGTTGCCGTCGCTCAACGGGCTGCCGTACACCAGCAGCGAATGATCGAGCAACGAGCCGTCGCCGTCGGGCACAGACCGCAACCGCTCCAGGAAATAGCCGTACAGCCTCGTATGAAACATGTTGATCTGGAGGACCTTCGCGATTTTCGCCGTGTCACCCTGGTGATGGGTCAATGAATGATGCTGGTCGCCGAAGCCCAGCTCCGGGTACGCCCGGCCACCCATCTCGTGACCGACCATGAATGTGCCGACGCGCGTCAGGTCGCCCTGAAACGCCAGCACCTGCAGATCCATCATCAGCTTGGCGTAGTCCGAAAACTGTTCCGGAATGCCAATCGGTTTCTCCATGTCCGGCAGCTCCTTCGGCGACTGCTGTTCCGCCACCTGGATCTGCTGCTCGACACTACGAACCGCATCGGAATATTGATCGAGCTTCAATCGATCGGATTCTCCAACCAACCGCATCAGCCGCTTCAGGTCCTGCGAGACGAGGTCGAGGATGCTCCGGTTTTCCTTGATGCGCGCAGCCCGCTCGACGGGATCGGTGCTGTCGCCGACCAGCCGCTCGAAGACCGCGCGCGGGCGGTTTTCCATCGGAAGCGGTGTCGCCGGATTCTTCCATGCGATGGTGTTGTAGTACACGCAGCTGTAGGCCGATTCGCAGGCGCCCACCATCGGCATCTCTAATCCGATTTCCAGCGATGGAAGACGGGTGCGCCTGCCGAGCTCGCCGGCGGCCACCTGGTCCACCGAGACGCCGCAGTGAATGTCCGCTCCGGACGTCATCTTCGGGTGGGTCGCCGTGAGATAGGCGCTGCACGCGCGTGGGTGATCACCAGCGATCTCGAATTCCAGCTTGCGCGCTTCGTTGTTTGCCAGACCGCTCAGGACCAGCATGCGGTCTTTGAAACCGGCCAGCGGCTCCAGCACAGGTGTGATCGGGTACTCGCCGCCGATCGCGGCGGGCATCCACTTATCCATGATGATCCCGTTGGGCACCGCAAGAAACGACAGGCGGGTGGCCGTCCTCGACGCGGTTTGAGCGGCCGACGCGAAGGCCGGAAACATCGCATCCAGCAGCGGGAGCGCGAGTGCAGTTCCGGCCCCGCGCAGGAACGTGCGCCGGGGAATTGATGTCTTGAAGATCATCATGATCAGCGAGCTCCCCTCATCTGAAACGGCACACTGGTGACGATGCCCTTGATGATTGATGACCAGCTGTAATCGCGGGGGGCCGCGTCCCGTACGATCGTGCGAATGGCCGGCATGTCAAAGGGCTCAACGCCTCGCCCGAGCGCATACGTGAGCAGCCGTTCCGTGGCCGTCGTCACGAACTGGTCCTTTTTGTCGAGCAATACCTTCCGCAGCCCCACGGGTCCGTCTATTCTGGTGCCGTCTGGAAGAACGCCGGACGAATCTACGTCGGCTCGCCACCTGCCGAGACCATCGAAGCTCTCGAGCGCAAAGCCGATCGGATCCATCCGCGCGTGGCAGCTGGAACAGACCGGACTCGCCCTGTGTAATTCCATTCGTTGCCGCATCGTAAGGCGGCTGACATCCGCGTCTTCTTTCAGGGAAGGAACGTTGGGCGGCGGGGGAGGAGGAGGGGAGCCCAGTAGATTCTCCAGGACAAACTTCCCGCGCAGTGTGGGCGACGTCCTGTTCGGATACGACGTCACCGTCAGCAGACTTCCTTTTCCCAGCAGGCCCTTCCGCTCCTCGCTCGTCAACGTCACACGCCGGAACTCGGGGCCGTGAATACCGGAGATTCCGTAATGCCGCGCCAGCCGTTCGTTCAGGAACGTATAGTCGGCGCGCAGGAGATCGAGGAGACTGCGATCCTCGCGGAGCATGCTCTCGAAGAAAAGGTCGGTTTCCCTGCCGAGCGCAGCCCGGAGGTTTTCATCGAAATCAGGGAATGCCGCCGGATCCGGCAACACTGCCTCGACGTTGCGCAGATACAGCCATTGGGCGACAAAGTTCGAGACCAGCGTGTTGGCGCGAGGATCGGCGAGCATGCGCGTCACCTGTCGTTCCAGCACGACACGCTCGCGTAACTTGTTGCGCTCGGCCACGGCGAGGAGCTCGTCATCGGGGATGCTGCTCCACAGGAAAAACGACAGGCGGGACGCGAGCTCGACATCGCTGACGCGATAGGCGGAGCCTGCGGGCGCCCCTGCAGGATCGATTTCGACCCGGAACAGGAAATCGGGCGACACGAGAATTCTCTGAAGCGCCAGCCTGATCCCGCTTTCGAACCCCCCGCGCAGCCGCCCCGATCGGTACGGCATCATCAGCGAGGGGATCTCCGCCTTCGCGATGGGGCGGCGATACGCGCGACCAGCCAGCGTCGTGACGATCGTGGTCGCGCAGGCGTCCTCCCCTCTGGGTCCCCGCGGGCGGCACACGAAGATCTTCCGGCGGCTTGCCGTATCGCCCGGACCTGTCGCGCCGTACGGACCGGCAATCGACACACTGCCGACACCTTCGAAAAAAGCCTGGTCCCCGGCTCTGTCGACCACGCCTTCCGGCTTGACGGTATCCTTCACAAACGTTGCCGCAACCAGGTGAGATCCCGCCGGCACCGGAATGCGAGCCTCGAGGCCATCGTCCAGCGCGCCGTCAACGTTGCTACCCTGAACCTGATCCGGTCCGCCGACCGTGAACCGCGTGATCCGGCGGCCGTCGAGACGAATATCCAGCTGGCGCTCCTCGGACATGCCGACAATCGTCGTGGCGTCCTTCCCTCGCTGCAAACGAACCTTGATGACGTACTCGGCGTCCAGCGGAAAGTGATGGCGGACAGCGATTCCGCCGCGCGATCCGATCGGCAGGTCGCGGCTCTCGCGTTCGTTCTGCACCCTGGCGGGCGGAACGTGGAACTCCGTGGACGTCGGCGCGAGAGAAGGATCTCCGACCGCCAGTCGGCTGACAGTCGCAGCTGCGGAAAGGTATTTCTCGAGCAGCAGCGGTGACACCGTCAGAACATCCCCGATATTGTCGAAGCCGTATCCTGAATCGTCTGCTGGCAAAAGCGACGCGGCGTCAATCTCCAACGCGATCAGGTCGCGGATGGCGTTTGCATACTGGAAGCGGCTGAGGCGATAGACCGCAGGTCTACCTGGGTTGGGTCTTGCGGCTGCCGCGGCGTCGAGTGCCCTTTCGAGGTAGTTCGCCAGCGAATCGTACGTGGCGTCATCGGGATGCGGCGGACCGGGCGGTGGCATTTCCCGCGCTCTCAGCTTGTGCAACACCTTTTCCCAAACCGCCGCGTTTCCTTCCGGATGCTCGATATCAGCGGTGTCCAATTGAAGCCCAGCCGTCCGAAGCCGTGCGTTGTGGCAGGTCACGCAGAACCTATCGAGCACGGCTCGGTGAGGGGACCGAGGAAGAGGATGGGAGGGAGCGAGCGCTGGCGATTGCAGTCCGGCCGCCTCCATGGAGACAGATGGAGAAGGCATCGCGGAACCGGCGACCCACAGCGGAACTGCCATGCAAATGAGCAGTGTTCTCCGCGTCCTTTTTGTGAATCGGCTGGGCACTCGCGGTGATTATCGCTCCGCAGAGGGGGGTGTCAAGGCAAACGGGGCGAACTGGCGCGCGGTGTGGCGTTGCGCAACGCTCGCGTGACAACGGTCGAAACAAGCGATTGATTTTGACGATGAGGGCCCGAAGCCGTCGACCTTTTTTCGCCATGGTGATGCCAAGGCGCTATGAAGGTTCTCGCGACACACATGCGCGTGCCTTTCGCGCGAGAACCAGGTAGACCAACCCTGCCGATCGCAACAGAGGGACACCCTTGTCTGCGAGCTCTTGCAAGCGTAGATGTAATTTCCAGCCGGCTTCCTCGTTCAGCAGTGTTCGGTTGCAGAGAGTGAATGGGCCAAATCCAAGTGTCTGGCCAGCGATCTTTTCGAAACCGGCGCGTGCGAGTTCGTCATCAAATTCCCTTGCCGAATAGGCATGAAACCGAGGCCGAAGCGTTCGCCATCCAACAGATCGCAGTATTTGCCCGATACGCCTCTTAATGGGTTTCAGAGCGGGGTTAACCACGGGATCGAGGATCTGATGTAAGGGCCAGTTGTTATCGGCGGAGATGATCAGATGCCCGCCAGGCTTCAGGACACGGACAATCTCTCGCAGGGGTTGCGTTAAAGAAACGAGCCACTCGGACACGCCAATCAGCACGACGAGCTCAAACGTCGCATCCGCAAAGGGCACATTGTCGATGTGGCCCACCTGCGCGAACACGCGCGACCCGAGGCCGGCTCGGTGTGTCATCGCTCTCGTCCGTTCGACCATTTCCTGAAGGCAATCGATGGCCCACACCGTGAAACCTTTCTGCGCCATTGCAGTCGTGATGACACCAGGACCACATCCGATCTCCAGAACAGGGGCGCCGGAGGACAAGTCGACGCCATCTAAACAGGCGATCGCACGGCGGGCGCGTTCCTGATAGATCCGGCCATACACGGTTCTGTCGGCATAGATCTGTTCCCAGTATGGAAGCGTGGAACGAAAATGCTGCTGGACCAGCGCGTCGTAAGACATGAGATCGGACGCTGCATCTTGATGGCCAACGCAGGAGTGACATGAGGCGGCTTCATGTGCAAGTGCCCGCGCGTCTCATCTCGTTTTCGCGAAAGCAGCGCCCTGCGCAGCAGTGCAGCCTCAGTCCGGGAGGATTGCGACAAGTATCAACGGATGGTCACCGTATTTCGTGACTCGCTTCGATGAACAGCGCCATCGGTGTGTCGAGAAGTGCGACCTGGCTCATGGCAGATCGCGCAACAAGATGTCGGCGCCTTGGAATGCTGGTTGCACCTCCCTGCGCACCGACAGGAGAACGCAAAGTGCCGCCCACCCGATCTATCCGCACCTCTGATTACTTGAAGCGAATTGGCGTGCCCGACCTCGCTGCGGCGACAAGCCCGTTCGATCCGGGCTACGACCCGTCGACGCTGGGAAGTCATTTGCAACAGAGTTCCCATCTGATGTCGATCCTGAAGATCTCAATGGCCTGCTGGATGGTTGCGAATGAAAGCGCCACCAGGATGAAAATCGCTTCGGCCCGTGCGCACGGAGTCCCCACCGTAACAGGCGGAGGGCCGTTTGAAATTGCCGTGGCTCAGGGAGAACTTCCTGCCTACCTGGACCTTTGCGCGGACGTCGGGGTCACGCGAATTGAATGCGGCCAGGGATTCACCGAGAGCCATCTCAATCCAAAAGAGATTGTGGCTGCCGCCAGGAGTCGCGGCCTCGATGTTCAGATGGAGCTTGGGAAGAAGCATGACGGCGGTTTTAACCGCCAGACGCTGTCTGCGTGGATTGACCAGGGCCAGGAATGGCTCGATGCGGGTGCGGTCCAACTCGTCGTCGAAGCCAGAGAAAGCGCAAGGGGAGTCGGACTGTTTGATCAAGATGGACATTTGAATGCGGCATACGCAGACCGCTTTGTATATGCATTCGGGTTCGACACCGTCGTGTTTGAAGCCCCGAACAAGCCAAGCCAGTTTGCCCTTCTGAATCATTTTGGAAGAAGCGTCCATCTCTGCAACGTCCGGTTGGAAGAAGTGCTTCGCGTTGAAATCTACAGGCGCGGCCTTCACTCGGATGCATTCGGACACACCAACCTCCGGCCCAGCCCCCCGGACAGTCTTGCAACCTAAACAGGGGTGAACTCGTGAACGGCAAAAGGGTTTCTATTTGTTGTTTTGAGAAGGGACTGTACGAGTACGCAGACGACCGGGCTCTCGTCGCAGTGGATGTCATTCGCGCAACGACGACAGCTGTGACCGCCATTGCGACGGGGCGGGAGTGTCATCTTGTGCCGACGTTGCAGGCGGCGTTCGACACGGCGTTGCGAGTGCCCAACGCTCTGCTGGCAGGAGAGCTGGGCGGCGACATGCCGGCCGGTTTCGACCTCACGAACAGCCCGGCCCAGCTGGCAACCCGATCCGATGTGTCGCGCCCACTTGTGCTGCTTTCTTCCACGGGCACGCGCCTGATGTACGAGATCGGACACCGCGACTCCGCCTATCTTGCCTGCTTTCGCAATTACAGCGCGACGATTCACTGTCTGGCAAAAACCCACGCCGCGGTCACACTCATCGGCGCTGGAACGCGCGGCGAATTTCGTGAAGAGGACCAGATGTGTTGCGCCTGGATCGCGGACGGCCTGATTGAATCCGGCTTCGCCCCGGAGGATGACATGACCCTGCACCTGACCAAGCGATGGCGCCATGCACCGCATGACGCATTTCTGGTGAGTCAAAGCGTGGCTTATCTGCAGAGAAGTGGCCAGCTTCGTGATCTCGACTTCATTCTCAGTCATTTCGACGATGTAGATACCCCTGGCAAGGTCAGCGCGAACCAAGGCATCGCGCGTGCTCTCGCAACCGCGGTGTAAATCTATGGAGTTGCGGGACACTTCATTGCCTGTTCTGGTTCTGCAGATGCAGCATCATGGCGCACTCGGGGTCATCCGGAGTCTGGGCCGGCTCGGGGTACGGGTGTATGGTGTTCATCCAACGCGCCGGCCTCCCGCGTCTTTCTCGACGTATTGCCGGAAGGTGTTTGCGTTGGATCTGGACAGAACCCCGCCACAACAATCCGTCGACTGCCTCATGGAGATTGCGCGCGGCATAGGCGCTATGCCGCTGTTGATGCCAACCAACGACGAGTCCGCCTTGTTTGTCGCGCGAAACGCTTCAAGGCTCCGGGAAGGTTTCCTGTTTCCCACGAACCCTGTTCAGGTCGTATGGTCGCTGTACAACAAGAAGGCGATGCATCTCCTCGCGAAGCGGCTCTCAATACCCACACCCAACACTGTTTTCCCGGAGTCCCTGAAGGATGTTCTTGAATTCTGTGAGACAGCTCGATTTCCAGTCATGCTGAAGGCAAGCGACAACATCCACACCGTCGGGCGTGCAGGAAAGAAAATGGTTATAGCCCGGTCACAAGATGAACTGATCGGCCAGTACAACGCGATGGAAGACGGCTCCAATCCGAGCTTGATGATTCAAGAGTACATTCCCGGCGGGGACGATTCGGTGTGGATGCTGAACGGATATTTTGACGAGAATTCGGAATGTCTGTTCAGCATTACCGCTAAGAAGATCCGTCAGACGCCTCCTTACACGGGAATGACCGCGCTTGGGATCTGCCTTCCAAATCCGGCGATCGAATCGGCCACGACAACGCTCGTCAGGGCCGTCGGGTACAAGGGGATCCTCGATATCGGATACCGGTACGATCCACGTGACGGCGCGTACAAACTTCTCGACGTAAATCCCAGGCTGGGCGCCACGTTCCGATTATTTGTCGGGGACAATGGAATGGACGTTACTCGAGCCGAATACCTTCATTTCACTGAACAGCCAGTCCCCGTCAGCAACATATGCACCGGAAGGAAATGGATCGTGGAGGATGCCGATCTCGTATCGTGCATTCGGTATTACCGGGATGGCGTGCTTACTCTCCGGGATTGGCTTGGGAGCTATCGTGGAATAACGGAGTGCGCCTGGTATGCGGCGGACGACCTCATGCCATTTTTTCGAAGGTGTTCGTCATTCTCCATACGACCCTTTCGAAAGATGTTCAAGGAGGCCGGGGCCCTAGTCAGATCGGCCTCCGAACGCGTGGTGCGGAATGTGGACACCACCCTCTAGCCAGCAGAACGTTACCGACTACTTCACCTCGACGGCGGCGTACTGGAAAAAGGTTTATTCCGACGACAGGCTGCTGCCCGCAATCTACCAGGACCGCCACAACACCGCTCTTGGTTGGATACAGGAACTCGGTCTTCATCCGGATGCCAGGATTCTCGAAGTCGGATGCGGCGCGGGGTTCATCACCGTCGCTCTGGCTCGGAACGGTTATGCAGTCGATGCGTTGGATTCGACGCCGGCAATGCTTCAGATGACGCGGAATGATGCTGCCGATCAAGGTGTGCAGGATCGGATTCGGATTCACTCCGCCGACGTGCATGCGCTGCCTTTCGAGGCGCACACGTTCGATTTGGTGATCGCGATAGGCGTTATCCCCTGGCTGCATTCCGAACGTGTGGCGCTTCAGGAAATGCAAAGAGTTCTCAAACCCGGAGGTTACCTGCTTGTGACAGCCGACAACAATGCGCGGCTGAATAGAATGCTGGATCCGCTCTCGTCTCCCCTGTCAGCACCGCTCCGTCTGGCCGCGAAGCGTCTGCTGCGGCTGTGCGGGTTATGGTCTCCGAAGTCAGGGTTTCTCCCGAAACGGCATTATCCTCATGAGACGGATCGCTTCATTGGCGAGTGCGGTTTCAAGAACGTGAAATCCTGTACCGTTGGATTCGGCCCATTCACTCTTTTTGGAAAGTCACTGTTTACCGATTCCATCGGTGTCAGATTACATCGGCGGCTCCAGACACTTGCGTCGAGACGAGGCTTGTTGCCTCTGCGCTGGACTGGATCCCACTATCTGGTGCTGGCGACCAAGGTGTGACGGGTCGAGATTACGGTCGAAACAAGCGATTGATTTTGACGATGAGGGCCCGGTTGGCGAGAGCGGGGAAGCGGCGGGCGAGTGTGTCCCGATCCTCGTTGTAGACGACAAAGAGCTCGCTGCCTGGACGATACTCCCACCGCAGCCGCACGTTCGCGCTGACGGAGTGGCTGCTCGAGTTGTACTGGAGCAGCGCGTTCGTAAACATCAGCGGCGTCATCGAGTAGGTGACGCGCCCGCCAATGAGCTGACTCGTAAACGAACCTTCCGCTAAATCCACCCAGTTGAGCAGATACGTCGGCTCGACCGACAGCCGGGATCCCACGCTCGTCCGGCCACGGCTCAGGCTGATCGCCGTCTTGTGGCCGCTGTAGAACGTGCCACGATCCACCGCGAAATTGCCGCTCAGCGTCCGGCGCTGCCCAAGATTCATCTGGATGTGCACGTTGTCGTAGTGATAGCCGCCGACCGGCAGCGTGACGTCTGGCGAAATCGCAAACAGACGCGGCAGAAATTCGTAGGTGTCGTTGACGGTGACGCTGAGGCGATCGCTGTTCTGGAACTCGATCGCGAATTCACCAATTGATTCGCGCGTGTCCAGGCGGCCCGCGCCGTTCGTAATGTAGGCCATTGAGCCCGACCAGAAGAACTTGCGGACTGACTTGATCGATGTCGGACGCGGGCTGAACCGGAACTGTCCGAAGCTTCGGCGGATGTCGTCGCGCCGTACGAAGCCTACTTCTGGATTGAAATTGTCTCCGACAACGAGGTGCTCGAGCTGCACACCATAACGGTCGCCGGGGTAGTCGATCTGGCCTCGGAAGCTCGTGTCCTTTCCCGATCGACCGTCGGTGCGCGACCGGGCCCAGTACGTATTCACGTTGAGATTGTCGAAGAAGCCGAATGTCCCATCGATGCCGTAAACCCCGTTTGCGCCGACGCCGCTTTGCCCGACCGTTCGGCCAGTAAACAGCAGCCCCACGTTGCTGCGCCGATGCAGATCGCGCTTCAGACGCACGACGGAAAAATTCGTGGACCGCACGCCCGACTCGTTCCCAGTCTGAATGTCCAGGAGGCCGAGGCTGTAGCGTCCGACCCGTCCCGTTGTGCGCGCACCGGCAACGAGTGGTATCGGTCGCCCGTCGTTGAGCCCGATTCGCCGGCTGTAAAACAGAATCGGTGTGTCGCTGTTTCCGGCAAACCCGCCGGCCGCCGCTCCGCCGAAGGCAAAGATGCCCTGATTCTCGAGAAAGAATTCGCGCTTTTCAGGGAAGAAGACGCCGAACCGCGTCAGGTTGACCTGCTGCTCGTCGGCCTCGAC
Source organism: Vicinamibacterales bacterium (assembly GCA_036802945.1). Classification (GTDB taxonomy): domain Bacteria; phylum Acidobacteriota; class Vicinamibacteria; order Vicinamibacterales; family UBA2999; genus Gp6-AA40. The sequence goes on along the minus strand of DAIRVG010000015.1, from coordinate 9,752 downwards.
TTGAGCAAAGTCGGTGTTGTAGGTGAAGTCCGCAGTGACGTTCTGCGTCAGCCCATACTTCACATCGAAGCCGACGTCCCCGCTGAGGTCGTTCGAGACTCTCGGTGAGCCCGCGCGATCGGTCTTGAGGTCGGAAATGGCGTAGGGCTTGAGCTCGAGGTTTCTGGATCCGGATGGCGCCTCCAGGCCGACAACCGTCGCGGCGAGCGATCCCTGGTAGAGCCCTGACTGGCCGCGCGCGGCCGGAATGCGTGTGATGTACGAGATCTCGTTCTTCCATCGGTTGGTGCGGAACACGTTAAAGCCCCAGATCTGGGTGCGGCCGGGCCCATAGCGAAGCGACTTGAACGGAATGACCACTTCCGCGGTCCAGCCTCCTTCGAAGCGCCCGGCCCTGGCATCCCAGACGGTGTTCCAGTCGCCATTCCACTGCCGCTCGTTTGTCACCTGCCCGTCCTGACGCCCGCCGAGGGCATTGGTGGTGAAATTGAAGGAGTTGCGCCCATCGTGAAAGGTGTCGAACATCAGGGACACAATGTCGTTGCCCATCCACAGGTTCGGACCATCGCGGCGCATCTCGTTGGCGATCATCCGCTCCGGGTTGCTCTCCCAGCAGCGGTACGAGACGTAGACATTGTCCTCGTCAAACGCCAACCACACTTCGGTCTTCTCGGTTGCCGGCGCACCCTCCTGCGGCTCCTGCTGAATAAAGTCTGAAATGGGCGGCACGCTGGTGTAGAGGGGTTCGTCGAGGCGCCCGTCAATCCGCATTGGCGTCGTCACGCGAACGGCGCGAATGGTCGCGCGGCCTGACTCGTCGCGAGAGATGACTGCAGGAGAGATCGGAGGCGCAGGTCCATCGAAGTCGGCCGGAAGGTCGACCAGGAGCTGCGCCGCCGACAGTGTTTCAGTCTGGCCGGCGTGAACGGGGGAGGCAATGAACGAGAGCACCAAGATCGTTAAACCACGAAGGACTCGAAGGTTACGAAGTAAACACAAGCCGTGGAAGTTCGTGTCCTTCGTGCACTTCGTGGTTAAGACTGTCTTCGTGGTCATCGTGGTTAGGAGCGGCCGTCGCGGGCTATAGCCGCGCCCGAGGATTATAGGGGCGGACTTCTCGCCGGTGGCTCACAGGTCAGCATCAGCCGGGCGATGACGGAATTGGGTGTCTCATACCGCAACACCGATGGTCCGCGCCGCGCCGGTTCCGCCAACTGACATGTTCACAGCTGGTTAGAGCCGCCCTCCAGCCGCTTCATCTGGGTATCCCATTTGCTCGGTAGACGTGAAGTCCGAAAGGGTCACCAAGGAGGATATCGATGCCCGTGAAGAAATCGATCCGCGCAAAGAAATCTACGCGCACGAAGGCGTCATCGCGTTTGAGTAAGTTCACGCGCCTGACGACGCGACAGATTGGCGCTCGTTCGATGGGCCTGGCGATGATTTGCATCATAACGGCGGGAATGTTAATCAGCTCGCACCAGCTTTCTAAGCCAGCCGACGACGTGAACGTAGATACGCAGGCGGACAATGCGGCGATCGAAGCCGATGCAACGACGGCATCCGTGGCGATTGCGCCGAGGACCAGGGCAAAGGCAGCAGACGAGGCGATCGCGCCCGCAGTGTTGCCGGCGGAGAAGGAACCGGCAGCGCAGTTGGCGGCAGTGACGATTACTGGATGTCTGGAACGCGCCGATGAGACGACGTTC
>DAIRVG010000015.1:0-7943 GCA_036802945.1 Vicinamibacterales bacterium | reverse complement strand
GTTGGCGGCAGTGACGATTACTGGATGTCTGGAACGCGCCGATGAGACGACGTTCCGGCTGAAGGACACAGTCGGCGAGGATGCACCAAAGTCGCGGAGCTGGAAATCAGGGTTCCTGAAGAAAGGCTCGGCGTCCATCGAGGTTGTCGATGCGGCGCAGCGGCTGAAGCTGTCGGATCATGTCGGGCAGAAAGTCAGCGTGACCGGCACGCTCGTCGAGCGCGAGATGCAGGTCCGTTCGCTACAGCGCGTTTCGACATCGTGCGAGAACAGCCCGAAAGTGAGAGTCTGATTCCGCCAAGGTAAACCACGAAGGTCACATCGGGGCCTTCGTGGTTCATTTCGCGAGGCGGCCGCCTCAAGCTATCGGTTCTGGTGGCCGGTCGCACACCGTAGCGTTTCTTCGCCGCCTTCCGCTTCGTTCCCTTCCGCGCCGCAAGCCTTTTTCGTTTGCCAATCCGGATTACCTGCGATGACAATTCTGGCTCGTCGATCTTCAAGGCCAGGAATTATTGGAGCGGCCAGCAGATCGCTGAACAAATCTGGTCGGCCGATTAAGCCACATGCGACGCCAGCGAAGATCGTCCAGATCTTGCTGGAGTAATGAAGCCGGACCAACTCTTCACAGGGAGAAGCTATGCCCCGCAAGAAATCGACGGCGAGACCTCGAAGGACCTCGACGTCCGTGGCAAAGAAGGGGCGATCCGATCGCGATCCCGAGAAGGTCGGCTTTCTCCCCGACGTTCTTGATCGCACAGTCATTGCAATTCCCCTGCTCAAGCAGTTCAAAGAGGCTGAGGCCAAGACGCGCTTATTTCACGTGGCCATCGATTTGAACCTTGACTATAAGAAAGGCATCGACGGTGCACGTCGCGTCGTCTTGGCGGAGATCGACAAATTGGTTCGTAAGGGTGAGCGCCCGGACGTGAAGCAGGGAGTACTCACCGAATCGAGCGGAGACATGCCGTATGTCTTTGCGACTCTCAAAGCGGAAGTCATCAAGGAGTTGGTGCGGCGCGACAGTGGTCCCGAACGCCAGAAAGCGGATCGAGCCATTCACCACATCTGGCCCGATTTTGAGCTGAAACCCCTCATCAACAAGTCGATCAGCACCGTCAAGGGAGACGCGGCGCACAACGCATTTTCCGCGCTCGGCTCAGAGATTGTGTGGGCTGTCATCGACTCAGGGATCGACGGGTCACACCCGCATTTTCGAAAGCACAAGAACCTTCTTCTTCCGCTTCCCCTCGAGCACCGTGATTTCACCCTCGGCGGTGGCAATCCCCTACAGGACCCGTTTGGTCACGGAACGCATGTGGCCGGCATCATCGCGGGTCAGATTGGGCCCGGAGAGGCCAGAATTTTCGCGACGACCCGGTACCGCGACGAGAATGACGTGCCGACGGAAGTCACGAAGGAACTCGAGAGCATCGCGGGGATGGCGCCGCGCTGTAAGCTGCTCAGTCTCAAGGTCATGGACGCAGACGGCCGTGGCAATGGAACCGGTCGCGCCAGCAGCATCATGACGGCCATTCAATACATCCAGCGGCTGAATGGGTACGGGAAACGGCTGCTCGTGCACGGCGTGAATCTGTCGGTTGGTTATGACTTCGACCCCGAATGGTTCGCGTGCGGTCAAAGCCCGCTCTGCGTCGAAGTCGATCGGCTGGTGAAATCCGGCGTGGTGGTCGTTGTCGCTGCCGGCAACTCCGGCTACGGCTTCGTGCAGAGCGAACAGCAAGGGGTCGTGTCCGCGGGGCTGGATCTGACGATTAACGATCCAGGAAATTCCGATCTCGCGATCACGGTGGGATCAACGCACCGCGAGATGCCTCACATGTATGGCGTCTCGTATTTTTCGTCGAAAGGGCCCACTGGCGACGGTCGGATGAAGCCGGATCTCCTTGCGCCCGGCGAAAAGATCGTGTCGTGCTCGTCGAGCCAGATGCGGCGGACGGGTGCACGGCCTCCCGTCAGGAAGAGAACGAGCAGGCCGGCGGCGCTTTATCGCGAGGACAGTGGCACCAGTATGGCGGCGCCGCACGTCTCCGGCGTGATTGCGGCGTTCCTTTCGATCCGGCGTGAATACGTGCAACAGCCGGAAGAAGTGAAACGGATCTTTCTGTCCACGGCAACCGACCTCAATCGCGCCCCCTATTTCCAGGGGCGTGGACTGGTCGATGCCATGCGTGCCATCCAGTCGGTCTAAGCGAGCGATTATGAGTAAGTCAACGCCGGTAAAACAGATCTCCGCGACTGTCGCCAAGGCCGTCCGGCATGCACATAAAGCCGCGCCGGACGACGACCGCGCGTTTTTCGACGAGCTCACCGCGAGGATCGCCCCGGTCATGCCGTCTCGCCCGGTTGTCGCGGCTCGGACGAGCGATGCCGGGACACGAGCAAGAGGCCCGCGACTTGGCGACGATCCGCGCTATCTCGCGAACCTCAGAGCAGTCGCTCGTAGTGCGTCGAACGCCCGCATCATCGGTGGCACACCGGTGGCCGGCAAAGCGCTCGATGACTGTGTGGCGGTGGGTGACGACGATTTTTGGGGGTGCACTGGAACGCTGATCGCCCCCAATGTCGTGCTCACGGCGGGTCACTGCGAGCAATTGCACACACGCGTCTTCGTCGGCCGTGATCCGACGAAGAAAGGACGGATTTTCAAGGTCAAAACTCACGTCAGGCATCCAAAGTTCGATGCCGCTTTTCGCAACGATCTGATGATTCTGATTCTCGAAAAGAAGGTCACCGGCGTCACACCGAGAAAGATGGCGCCCAAAGCGCTGATCGACAAGGCGACCGTCGGCAGAATCGTCGGTTTCGGATCAACCCGGTTGGACGGTACCGGGATGTTGGGCGCGAAGCTTGAAACTCAGGTGCCGATCGTTTCTCAGGCGTGCCGTGGCACCGTCAATGGCCGCAAAGACGGTCAGGTGTATGGCTGTCACCTGAGTCACGAGATTGTCGCTGGCAAACCCCTTCTGCTACACGACTCCTGCAAAGGCGACAGCGGCGGCCCCCTGTTCGTGAAAAACGCCGCCGGCCAATGGCTGTTGGCTGGCACGACGTCTCGAGGAACCGATCTCACGACGACGATGTGCGGCGACGGAGGGCTCTATGTTCGCGTCGACTTCTATCAGAAATGGATCGCGTCAGTGCTGAAGAAGGCCTGAACGCAGAGGCGTCGATCGCATCCTAGGGAGCCATCACGAGCAGCGTCAAGTCGTCGTAGATTTGTTGAAGCCTGCTCCGATTCTCAGTGTTCGCGGTCTGGCGGATGGCATCGGCAAGATCGGCGAGTGTGGAGCTCAGCTTCCATCGCGCTGCTCCTTCAAGCTTGATGCGCTTTGCCAATTCGGCAGCCCGTTTCACATCGCCCGCGCGAAACGCAGCGCCGAGGAGCGTCGGACGCAGCCATTCGTCGGCCACACCCCGGGTCCGTGCCCGTTCACATGCCGCCACGACGAAGTGGTCAACGATCGCGGCACGTTCATCATCCCCGTCCTCAGCTCTGGCTCGGAGGAGTTGAGGAAGATTCGACGAGCAGAAGTACTCGTTGTAGTCGAGCTCCATCCCGAGCGTGTAGCTCTCGATACTGCTTTCCAGGTATCGGGCCTCGTCTAACGAAGGGCTCGCCGCCCCACCTGCTTCCCGTGCCTTGCGCGCCGTTCGCCAGAGTCTCTTGTAGCGCCCGCCGATCAGGCCGCGCCGCTCAGGTGTATCACCAAGCTCCCCGATGAGTTTCTCCAACTGAGCGATGGCTGACAGTGGGTCACCGGATTCGGCGACGGCCAACAGGTACTGTTCGCGCACGAACGGCCGCTTCTTGGTGCTGGGTGGAAGAGTGTCGATGAAGTTGCGCACCTCGCTCCAGCCCATCTCGTCACGAATGAGCCCGACGAGATCGAGGGCCACCTCTGGAATCCCCAGGGCGCTTGCGACCAGACTCGACATCAGTGTGGTCAGGCGGTCCTTTCTAGCCACAGGCTCGCTTTCGAGCCGCACGGCTTTGATGGCAGCTTGAAACACGCTCAGCCGCTCGGCAAAGTCACGAAAGGCACCGCGCCGCGCCGAATCCGTCTTGGAGTCGGCGATGAGCTCGTAGTACGGACTTCGGCTGTCCTTGAGCGCCGGGACCTTCGCGATGAGATGATCGCGAATCACCACCGCCTCACTCTCGGGAATGTCGCCGCTCGCCAACGGGAAGCGGATCGACGCGAACTGGCTGATGTCGAAGAGCGGCTTGCACCACTCTGGCCCGACCAGCACACAGTTCGTGTCTCTGGCCACGTGGCGAACCCCCACTTCGTAGTAGACGTTCGCGTTGCCAAGCGTGATATCCGCAAGTACGAGGTCGGCGAATGCAATCCGCTCGAGCATGGCCTTGACGATCGCCGAGCTCGGGTCGAAATCGGCGCGCATGGGTAAGAAGCCAAGCGCGTCGATCGCCGGCCAATACGCCCGTTCCCATAGCGCGTCAAAATCGATCTCGGCTGGCGCCCCAGCCGGCCTCGGCTCCTCGACCTTCTTCTTCCGGAAGGGCATCACCATGTAGCACACGGGTCTGATGCCGGTTGGGTCTGCCATATTCTCGTTCCAGCGCATTGTCGTCGGGTTGACGAGCTGGCAGATTGTACGCCGACGAACTATCGGTTCACGTCGCTGCGGTAGGCTTGATTCATGCAACCCTTATTTGACATGCCGGACTCGCGCGCCACGGGTCAACGCCGGCGGTACGTCAAGCGCGCAACAGCATTCGTTGTCGCCGTGCAGCTCGCGCTCCAGACGAAGGGCTTTACCTACGAAAAGTGGGGCGGGACGCAAACGTGCAAACCGGGTGATTGGGTCGTGAGCAATAACGGCGATACGTATACCGTCGATAGCGATTCATTCGAGCGCACTTACAAAAACCTGAGTCCCGGTCTGTACCGCAAGACGACACCGATCTGGGCCGAAGTTGCGCATCAAGCGGGGAATGTGCAGACGAAGGAAGGAGTCACCAGTTACAAAGCGGGTGACTATCTCGTCTCCAACGATCAAGAGGGCAAAGATCCGTACGCAATCTCCAAGACCTCCTTCGAGGCGATGTACGAGTTAGCGCACGATTCTTAGCGTTTCTTCGCTGTCTTCCGCTTCGTTCCCTTCCGCGCCTTCAGCTTCGTCACCCACGCGTCAAGCCGCGCGATTACGTTCCCGAAGAAGCTGGCTCACAACCGCTGACGACGCTAGCGAAAGCGCGCGATGCTCGCTACGACATCGTGGAGCTGGGCTCCGTCGTCATCCTTGCCGGCCGTAGCGGCCGCCTTGAAGCGATAGGTTCTGGTGGTGGACTTGATGATCAGCATCCCGTCCGCCAGCGTATGCAGGAATTCGGTGTACCTGAGCGCAAAGCCGTCCTTCGTCTCATCGGGCACGAATGCCACCCCGTCGTGAGACACGACCAGACGCCCCTGGCAGCTCCCGACGAGATGTAGATGCACAACGCTGAGGGACGTTAGCTCCTGCACGGCGGGCGCAAGGATCTCCGTCGCCGACGCGCTCGTCTCGCTGGCCTCCGGGGTTGCGATAGAGTTCGCCGTCACGGCTGCCGGATGCTGAGCCGACGACTGAGCCGACAGGTCTTCCTCGCGTCTGATGCTGGATCGCTCTTCCTTGCGTTTGGCTGCAGGCGGACCTGAAGGTCCGCCTCTACGGTCATCCAGTCCGTTGCCTCCTCTACGGTCATCCAATCCGTTGCCGCCTCGACGGTCATCCAATCCGTTGCCGCCTCGACGGTCATCGAGTCCCTTGACGTTCGATGGCGCGGCAGGCGCGGCACTCTCGAGAAACACGTCGGACGTTCGGATCGGAGCACCGGGGTCCACGAGGGTTCCGACACGCGGTCCGTCCTCCGCCTTTTCGAGAGGAAGTGGGGAAGCGGATTGGACAGCGGACTGAGATCCGGTGGCGAACCGCGCAACGAGGCCAGCGGACATCAGAAGCACTATGGCCGCCGCAACAGAGAGCCATCTGACTGTCGGGGATAGCCTTCTGAGATCGCGTGACTCCGACCTACGCCCTGCCGGCCGCGCCGGAAGCCCGGTCTTCAACAGTTCCGTCGCTCTTTTGACGTCAAGCGGTTTGGCGAACAGATACCCCTGCGCAGACTCGCAGTTCAGCGACCGGAGCAATGCCACCTGTTCTTCATTCTCGATGCCTTCGGCAACCACGTGCAGCCCCAATTGCTTCGCCATGGTGGTCAGGGTGCCGATGATCTCCGCGGTGTCCTTGTGGGTTTCCATGCCGCGGGTAAACGACCGGTCGATCTTCAGCGCGTCCACCGGGAACTGCCGCAGATAGGCGAGGGAGGAATATCCGGTACCGAAATCGTCGATGCTGATTCGGACGCCCATGGCCCGGAGTTGCATCAGCAGGGTCTTGACCGCGGTGGGATTTTCCATCGCGATGCCTTCGGTCAGTTCCAGCACCAGGCTGCGCGCCTCGAGGGAGGAGTCGCGCAACGTCTCTGCGATCTGTTCGACGAGCGCCGGGTCCCTCAACTGCACGCTGGACAGATTGACGGACACCCACAGGTCCGCTGAGAGCGGCGCACTATCGTGCCAGGCTTTGAGCCGGAGACAGGCCTCGCGCAGGATCCAGTTGCCCAGCGGGACGATGAATCCGGTCCTCTCCGCAATGGGAATGAAGTCGAGGGGCGGAATCATGCCCAGGACCGGGTGCTGCCATCGCACCAGCGCCTCGAGTCCAATGATCTGATTCGACGCAAGCGACACAATCGGCTGGTAGAAGAGGTGGAACTCGCGGCGATCGAGCGCCTGCTTCAAGTCACCTTCCAACTGCAGCTCCGCTCGTTCCGATTTCAGAATGGCAGTGTCGAAGATTTCGCAGTGGGATCCACCCATCACTCGTGCCCGATGGAGCGCGGTTTCCGCATCGCGCAACACGTCATCGGCGTTCGTATAGCCGGTCGCGCTGACAGCAAGGCCAACGCTCGCCGACAGAAAGAGCTCGCGGCCGCTCACGGTGAAGGGGGCGAGGACCTCCCCGAGAATGCGATCGGCCACAACCTTGGCGTGGCCGACATCTTTCAAGCCATCGAGCAGGATGGCGAACTGGTCACCCTGCACTCGCGCCACGAGATCGTTGTGGCGCAAGCTGGGCGTCGTCTCCCCGATGCGCAGGCAGGTTTCCAGGCGCCGGGCCGCGGCAGTCAGGAGTGGATCCGTGGTGGCCGGCCCCGATGGCCCCGCAGGCGTTGCCGGCCGGCCGAGGTCGAGGAGCAGCAGGGCAAAGTGAAACCCCTGGTACTTATTCGCCCGCTCGATTGAGTGCGTCAAACGATCGAGCAGCAACAGGCGGTTGGGAAGTCCGGTCACCCGATCGGTGACCGTGTCCGCGGTCACGTCTGCGTGCGAGCCCATCAAACGGACCGCCTGCCCGCCCTCCCGCACAGCCTCACCGCGGCACGACACCCAACGGTACGCGCCGTCCTTGTGGCGCAAGCGGTGACGGAAGCCGAACTCGGGCGGCCCCTGCGCCCGGGCGGCCTCGATTTCACTCAACACCTGGTCGAGATCCTCGGGATGGACTCTCAGGAGCCATTCCTCCGGCGTGTTGCCGACCTCATGGTCTTCACAGCCGATGAGGGAGACCCATCGAGGGGAGAAATGAATCCGGTCGGAGGCCAGATTCCAGTCCCACAGTCCCTCGCTGTCCCCGCGAGTGCCCGAATCGTGTTGATCCATAGAGAAATGACAGCCTTCGGCGCGGACAGGTTGAGTCTGGGACGGAAAACCTGCCCCTCAGCCCCGGGCATGGTCGAAGAACGAGCGCGGACGAGCGCCCCCCTTACAGTTAATCGGCCAGAACGGACAAGGAGATTAGGATCTGGTGTGAATTCGTGCCTGCCCAATTTCATGAGCAAATGCGCTCACCCCGCA
>DAIRVG010000014.1:30380-67753 GCA_036802945.1 Vicinamibacterales bacterium | reverse complement strand
AGGCGATCGTCGGCAACATCGGCCACTTCGACAACGAGATCGACATGGCCGGGCTCAAGAAGGCGAAGGGGATCCAGCGGATCAACATCAAACCGCAGTACGACGAATGGCGCTTTGCCGACGGTCACAGCGTGTTGGTGCTGGCGGAAGGGCGGCTTCTCAACCTTGGCTGCGCGACCGGCCATCCCAGCTTCGTGATGTCGGCGTCATTCACCAATCAGGTCCTCGCGCAGCTCGAACTGCACGCCAACGCCGAGAAATACGGCAGGACGGTGACGATGCTGCCGAAGACGCTGGACGAGGAAGTCGCGCGGCTCCATCTCGATCACCTGGGCGTCAAGCTGACCAGGCTCACACCGGAACAGGCTGAGTACATCGGTGTGCCGCAGAACGGACCGTACAAGCCGGGTCACTACCGATACTGATCCGGGATCGGGGATCCGGGATCCGGGATCCCCGATCCCGGGCATCGGCGGTTCGAGGTTCAGGGTTGAGGGTTCAGGCCCGCGGGCGCTCAGGCGCTCGCGGGTTTGTTGTTTCGCCCCGTCCGTCTAAAGCCAGACACTACTCAAGACGATGGAGTATCGATACTGGGGGAGGGTCCTGGACGAGCTCGAGAAGCATGGCATCCGGCCGCGCCCGACGACGTCGCCGGAGCTTGTGCACGAGTTCGTGAGTGACTTGTACCGCTACGAGCTGCGGCGTCTGAGGGATCGGCTGCGCCGCGGCGAGATCCCGAAAGAGGGCTACATCGAACGCGTGGTTGAACTTCGCCTCAAGTACCCCCTCGTGTCACTCAAGCCGCATCAACTGGTACAGTAAGAAATAATTCTTCGTGTTCTTGGTGGTTCCGTCTTGAGATGCTGAATTCCCACACCCCTCTTCGCTCAAAGCTGCCGAGCACAGGCGTCAGCATCTTCGCCACCATGTCCAGGCTCGCCCTCGAGCACAACGCCATCAATCTGTCGCAGGGCTTCCCCGACTTCGATTGCGCCCCCGAGTTGGTCGAGACCGTCGCTCGGTACATGCGCGAGGGGCACAACCAGTACGCCCCGATGCCCGGCGTCCCCGCGCTGCGCGAGGCGCTCGCTTTCAAGATCGATCGGCTATACGGACGGCGGTACGACCCGGGCACTGAAGTCACGGTGACGTCGGGCGCGACAGAGGCGTTGTTTGCGACGCTCACGGCGCTGGTCCATCCAGGTGATGAAGTCCTGCTGTTTCAGCCGGCGTACGACTCGTACGTGCCGGCCATTCAACTGAGTGGCGGGATGCCGGTCTTTGTCACGCTCAGGCCTCCCGACTACCGCATCGACTGGGACATGGTGCGCCGCGTCATTACACCGCGCACTCGGGTCATCGTGATCAACTCACCGCACAACCCGACCGGCATGATTCTCGGCAGCGAGGATATCCGCGAGTTGTCACGTGTACTCGAGCAGACTGATGCGGTGGTCGTCTCGGACGAAGCGTACGAGCACATCGTCTTCGACGGCGCAAGCCATGAAAGTCTCTCGCGTTACCCCGCGATCGCCGACCGGGCGGTTGTGATCGGCTCATTCGGCAAGACCTTCCATACGACCGGATGGAAGGTTGGCTGGGCGGCAGCACCCCGGGCGCTCAGTGCTGAGGTTCAGAGCATCCACCAATGGGTTACGTTCGCGGTCAATGGCGCCATTCAACTCGCCTACGCGGAGTTCATCACGAAGGACCCCGAGTGCCGGAGCGTCGGGGCGTTTTACCAGCGCAAGCGTGACCTGTTCCTGTCGCTCATCGCGGGCTCGCGTTTCCGGCCGTTGCCGTGCCAGGGGACGTTCTTTCAAATGGCCGATTACTCGGCGATCACGTCCGAACGAGATGCCGACTTCGCGATGCGCTTGCTGACCGAACACGGTGTTGCGTCAATCCCGCCCTCGTCGTTCTTGTACGGCGTCGACCCGGGTCCAATCCTCAGATTCTGCTTCGCGAAACGCGACGAAACACTCGAACGCGCGGCCGAGCGCCTCCTCAAGGTATGACCTGGACGCGCATCGTCGCCACCGCACTGCTGTTCCAGGGCGCGGCGGCGCCGGAGGTGCGGCCGCTTCCCGACCAACGGCCGTTCTTCGAAGCCGTGCGCCAGAACCTCGTCCGGTCCCAGGACACGCAGAGACAGTTCGCCTACACCGAGCGCCGCACTGACCTAAACCTCAATCCATTCGGTCGACTCGGTACCGGCGGAACACGCGTGTACGAGGTCACGCCCTTGGCAGATGGCTCTGGCTTCAACCGGCGGCTCCTGGAGAGGGATGGAAAACCGGTCACGAATGCGTCTGTTGAGCGGATCGAACGCCGCATGCCCAGGGGCAGGTCGCTTGTCGATGACGTGGCGTCGACGATAGAGCTGACGATCGATCATCGCGACATCATCGACGGCCGGCAGATGGTCGTCGTCACGTTCACGCCACGACCTGACGCGAAGCCGCGCACGCGCGAGGGACGGATTGCGCGCTCGTTCAAGGGGTTGATCTGGATCGATGAAGAGGCGCAGGAGATCTCGAAGGTCGAGGCGACCGCCATTGACGACATCTCGTTCGGCTACGGGCTGCTTGCGCGGCTGGGCGAGGGATCGACCGTGATGGTGAGACGGCAGCCGATCAACGAGACTCTGTGGCTGCCGGTTTCGGTTCGTTTTACGGGAGAAGGGAGAGCCCTTCTCTTCCGGAAGTTGATCGTCAACTTCGCGATCGACTGGATGAACTACCGGCGCTATTCGTCGTCGTCGGTCGCGTCCTGATCGATCTTCGCGTCTGTCTCGAGCGCCTCGGCGGCGTCGGCGGCGTCCTTGTCTTCCTTGGCCTTCGTGGCGATGTCGTCGAAATCCAGCGTCTCGCCGTCCTCCAGGTCGTCGACGGCGTAAATTCGACCGTCGGATCGCTCCTTGATCGGGCCTTTGGGCTTGTGTTCCTGCTGCGAAGTTTTCTTGCCGCCGCGGAGCCGCTTGGGGGGTGCGGGCGGACCGAAGTTCGCGGATCGATCGCGGCCGCCGGGGCCCCCCGGTGCCCCGCCGCCTCCAAAGCCGCCTCCGCCAAAGCCGCCGCCGCCAGGCCTCGGCCCGCCGAAGCCTCCACCGCCAGGACGAGGACCACCGAACCCACCGCCGCCCCCTGGCCGGGGCCCGCCGAAGCCGGAGCTCGGCGGTCGCGAACCCGGCGGGCGATCCTCACGGGCGCGCGCTTCGCTGACCGCGAGGTTGCGGCCCATGAACGGCTGCGCGTTGAACTTGTCGATCACCCGCTCCGCCACCTCGCGCTCGGCGAATTCAACGAATGCAAAGCCGCGGGGACGTCCGGTCTCGCGATCGACCGGCATGACGATGTGGGACGGCTCTGCGACGGTCGCGAAGTGCGCGCGGAGATCCGCTTCGGACGCGCCGTACGGGAGGTTCCCAATGAACAAACGGACTGCCAAGTATGCCTCGTGGAAAACGCCGATCGGCGTAAACGGGCTACGATTCTATCTCAGAACCTGTCAACGGGTAGGGTCGAGGCTCCCGACAAACGTCGAGTACGGCGTGAGCAGGCGTCGCTCGAACGCCTCGGTGAGCGGGACGCCGCGCGCGATGTCCTGAAGAAGCGCGACGACACCGGCACCGCCGACCCGGTCGAACAGCCGGCGGGCGGCATCGGCGCTCTCGGCGTACGCGGTGCGCGCCTGGTTGCCCGATAGTGTATCGAAGCTGTGCGTCAGGTCGTCGAGCGGGATGCGTGCGCTCGACGCCTCGAGCGTATTTTGCGCCCACCGAGAACCGTCCGGCTCGAACATTACCGCGAGCCCCTCATTGAGCCACATCGGCACAGCTCGCGGCGCGATTGCACGAATTATTACGTGAGTCAGCTCGTGGGTGAGGACCCGCTCGAGCTCGCTGGGCGCCTGGTCGAGCGCGCCTCGCATCGGAATGCGGATCCGGCCGTCGTACGCGGCGGCCGCCCACGACGGGGATCGCGTGGTGTCGCGGAACTGCTGCTCGGTGTAGAGAACGACGGTAATGACGCGGTCCGGGAACGTATAGAGCGCCGTGCCGACGCGCCAGTACGCCGACTCCAGCAGCTCCACGGCGCGGCGCGCCAATTCGTCGTCCGCGGGTCCTTCGAAGAGCACGACGAAATGGGCGCTCTGCGACTGGAAGAAGCCTCTTTCCGGCGATGGTTCCTGACGCAGGCGCGCAAGTCGCTCGACAAGCGTCTTGTCGTTCGGTGCGTGCTTCACCGCCGCTTCAAAGATGGCGATCGCGCCCTGAAGGTCGCTCTGGCGATACAGCAGATCTCCTAGCAACAGGGACGCCGCGGTGAAGTTGGGCGCGAGGGTCAGCGCCTGTTCCAGCGATTCGCGGGCCTTGTTCGTATCTCCGAGCAGCTGCGCCGCGAGTCCCGCACCCAGATGCAGCGAGGGATCGCGCGGCTCGGTCTCGATCGCAGCCGCAAAGGCGGCAGCAGCCTCGTCGTTGCGGCCGTCTCGGATGGCATTCCATCCGGCGCGCCCGGCATCTCCTATGGGCCGCGGAGCCCCCTGCGCGAAGGCGTCAGCGGACATCATCAGCGCAACGAATAGCGTGCCGACGCGAAACAACTTCACGTGGATATGGTAATTCAGCCGCCTGTCAATCGACGCGCGCTACTTCGTCCGCGAGCGCGACCGTCCGGCGTCAGTTGCATGCGCGGACGTTCTGGCGCGAGACCGACGATTGGTGGGTCGCACCGTGTTCGGGGGGCCGACGCCTTCCGCGTTCTCGGGCGAACGGATTCGGAGATTGTTGCGCACGTCGTGCAGCACGCCCTGGATCCCCTCCGCCACAATTTCGGCGGCGCGCTTCGAGTCCGGGCTGTCGACGAATCCGTTGAGCGTCACTTCGCCGTTGTGCACGCTGCACTCGATGTCTGTCGCGTCGATGAAACCGTGCGCAGTCAGCCGATCGTTCAACTCCTCGCGGATGCGATCGTCGGAGCGCTGGTAACCGCGGGGGCCACGCCCCGCAAATGGTCCGGGAACCCGCCACGTTTCAGTCCCGATCCACTCGCGCCCGCCATAACGTGCCTCGCCGTACCCGCCGCCGTGTCCCTGGCGGTCGAACTCCTGGCTTCCGCTCGAGAAGCCCCACGAGCTGCCGTCGCCGCGCCATCCATAATCGCCGGATCCGTGCGCGCGGTCGTCGCTGGAGCCCCGCTCGTGGTTCGCCCCAGACCTTCCCGTCCGGCGATGACGTTCTTCGCGATGATGATCGAAATTGAGCTGGTCGAGCTCACGGCGGCTGGGATCGGACTCATCTTCGTGCAACTGACGGTCTGCCATAGGACTCTCCACTGGCTTTTGTTCAGCAAGGCACAGACCAGCGTGTACGGCTGTGCTGTGGCCACAGGCGTTCATTTTGCACGCCCGAAGGTGGTGGAGGAGTCCATGAAAGCACCTCAGCTCTTGTGTTGCGTGATGGCGTTTGCCGTCGCCCTGGCCGGTTGTGAGGGGGCGGGAACGAAGGCCGATGCGAACAAGACGGCCAAAGACGTCGCGTCCGACATCAAGGGCGAGACGAAGAAGATCGCAGCAAAGGCTGGCGATGAGCTCGCCGACGGGTGGCTCACCACGAAGATTCAATCGAAGTTCGTCGCCGACCGTGAGATCAAGGCGACCGACATCAATGTGTCCTCGCGCGATGGTGTCGTGACGCTGAAGGGGCGCGTCCAGAACGAGCCCATGCGCTCGCTCGCGGTGGCGATCGCCCAGAACACCGACGGCGTGAAACAGGTTGTCGACCAGCTCTTCGTGATGGTCGCGGCACCTGTTGCGGTGGCGGACCCGGCGAATGCGGCTACGGGGGGTGCCGTCGCCACGACAGGAAGAGCGGTGCCGGAGAGCACGCCACGCACAGATGACGCGCGAATCACCTCTGGCATTCAGGCGAAGTACTTCCTCGACGACAAGATCAAGGGCCGGCGGATCGATGTCACGTCCAGCAACGGGATCGTGACGCTGCATGGCGAAGTCGGCAGCGACGACGAACGCGCTCAGGCGCTCCTGCTGGCGCGTTCGGCCGAAGGCGTGCAGCGCGTTGAAGATAGCCTGACCGTGGTGACCGAGCAGAGCGAGGCGGCACCATCGCCGGCTTTGACCGCTGCCCCCAGCGCGGTCGCGCAACCGCCGGCGGCAGCCAAGGTCGACGACACGGCGATGACGACGCGCCTACAGACGAAGCTCTCGTCCGACGGCCTGGTGAAGGGCGCCGACATTCAGGTGACAGCCAAGAACGGCGTCATTCTGCTCGAAGGCACCGTGCCGACCAGAGCTGCGAAGCAACGAGCTCTCACGCTGGCGGGCGAAGCGGAGGGCGTCACGCAGGTCGTCGACCGTATTCGCGTCGGGAAGAGGACGAAATAAACGCGAATGGCAGTAGAAGCTTTGTAAGGTTTTTGACGTGTTCGATCACAACTGGCGCCGGCGAAGTCCGTATCGCCTGCCCGACCTCGTCTGGCAGGCGACGCTCAATCGGATCCGCAGCGAATTCGAGGAGATGCCGTCTTTGCGCGTGACGTTGAACCAGGCGAAGCGTCTGTTCGGCCTGCCGGAGCCTGCATGTGCCTGGGTATTGCGAACGCTCACAAACGAAGGCTTCCTCGTGCACACACCTCGCGGCGAGTACATGAGACGCGTGTAAAGCAGCTATTTACTGAGACCTGCCCTCTCGGTCGCCAGGGCGATTACATCCGCGGCGCTCATTCCCGCCCGACGTAACTCTCGCACTCCAGTATCCGCGGCACTCTTGCTGAGTTTTTCTCCGTTCGGCTTCAAGACGAGCGGGTGATGAAGATAAAGAGGAGTATCCCTGCGACCAAGCATGCGGGCGAGTCGAAGCTGACGCGCGGTTGAGCTGAGGAGGTCCGCGCCCCGGATGATGTGAGTAACCCCTTGGAGCATGTCGTCGACAGTCGCCGCGAATTGGTACGTCCACTGTCCGTTCCTGTCGCGAAGAAGGAGGTCGCCGCACTGATCGGCCGGAGTTTGCTCGATCGCACCAAGCAGCAGATCTTCGAAAATTTCAGATCCCGGCTCGATACGTACGCGGACGCCGCGTCCATGTTCGTCCGCAAGTCGCCGCTCTCGGCAACGGCCGTCATACCGTTCGCCCCCGATCTGCTTTCGCGAGCAATCGCATGCGTACACGTGATGCGTCGTCCGAAGCCGGACGAGCGCCTCTTCGTAGAGATGTGCGCGGTCGCTTTGCCGCAGCAATGGCCGCACCCCCTCATCCGGCTCGAACCCAAGCCACTCGAGATCCTCGAGGATCGCCACTTCGTATTCGGGTCGGCATCTGACGCGATCGTGATCTTCGATGCGCAGCAGCACCCGCCCGCCCGCCTCGCGCGCCGTGCGCCACACGTAGATCGCGTTGACGACGTGGCCGATGTGCAGATAACCAGTGGGCGAGGGGGCAAACCGCGTCACCATCTGGACGTTGCCGATCTGAAATTTGGGATCGCTGTCAACGAATCACTACGAAGGGCGCGAAATACACGAAGAAATAGTTGGCCTCGTGTCTTCGTGGTTTAGATCATCGATCATAGATTCATAGATGGAGCAGCGTGAGTGATTCCGTGGCTGGGTCTCCGAGATCCGTTTCCTCCTGTCGAACAGGCGCTCGTCGAGCCGAACGGGTTGCTGGCGGCTGGCGGGGATCTTTCGCCTGCGCGGCTGCTCGATGCGTACGCGCGCGGGATCTTCCCGTGGTTCAACGACGAGGATCCGGTGCTGTGGTGGAGCCCTGATCCGCGCATGGTGCTCCTTCCGGGCGAGCTGCACCTGTCCAGATCGCTCCGTCGCACGATCCGGTCCCAGGAGTTCACCGTCACGTTCGATCGGGCGTTCCAGAGCGTGATGGAAGGCTGCGCCGGCCCGAGGGACAAGCAGGACGGCACCTGGATCACCGCTGACATGATGCGGGCGTACACGCGCATGGCCGAGCTCGGCCATGCGCACTCGGTGGAAGCCTGGGCCGACGGCCAGCTCGCGGGAGGCCTTTACGGGGTGGCTGTCGGCCGGATTTTCTACGGGGAGTCGATGTTTACCCGCCGGAGCAATGCGTCCAAAGTCGCGGTGTCCTGGCTCGCGCGCCAACTGGACCGATGGCAGTTCGAGCTGATCGACTGCCAGATGTCGACGGAACACCTTGCCTCGCTCGGCGCACGTGAGGTTCCGCGCGCAGATTTTCTGCGGCGCCTCGAGCGCGGGATTGCGCTGCCGCCTGTGCCTTTGCCCTGGGTGATCGAGGACGATCTGATGCGGGACCTCTGAGTAGAATGGAAGTGTCCAGTAAGGAATGAGTGAGCCGTTTTCGAAGGAATCCACCGTCACCGAACCGCGCCAGGAGCAGAAGCTCCAGCGTCCGCGCCTGTGGCGCGTGCTCCTGCACAATGACGACTACACCACCCAGGATTTCGTCGTCTGGATTCTCGAGACGATCTTCAACAAGCCGCGCGGCGAGGCGTTCACGATCATGATGAGCGTCCACCAGTCCGGGATGGGGCTCGCCGGCATCTACACCCACGATATTGCCGAAACCAAGGTCAAGGCCACGAAGCAGCTCGCTGAAGAACACGAGTTCCCGCTACTGGTGACGATGGAACCTGAACCCGAGGGCAAAGAGTCATAGCCATATGAGCAAGCCTCCAGTTCCCTTTGCGCCCGAAACCCTCGAAACCATTCAGCGCGCCTTCCGCCTGGCGAGCGACCGGCGGCACGACACCGTCGGCCTCGAGCATCTGCTGCGCGCGCTCACCGACGAACCGCAGGCGCGGGGGCTGCTGGCGACGTGCGGCGTCAACCTCGATGCGCTTCGCAAGCAGGTCGACGACGTGCTGGCAAAAGCGTTCACGCCGGTTCCAGCGCCCGGTTCGGTCGAGCCTGAGCCGTCCGTCGGATTTGATCGCGTCGTTCAACAGGCCGTCGTGCACGCGGCGGTGTCGAGCGCAAAGCAGGTTGATAGCGGAAGCCTGCTCGTTTTCATGCTGCAGGAGCAGGAAAGTCACGCCGCGTTCTTCCTGCAAAGCCAGGGGCTCGATCGACTGACGCTCCTGCGGGTGATCTCGCACGGCGGCCGAGGCCAGACGGTGCCCCAACCGGGCGAGGCTGGCCCCGCCGGGCCGCCGTCGACCGATCCGCTCGAAGCGTACGCCACCGATCTGGTCGCGCGCGCTGCCGCGGGGCAGATCGATCCGTTGATCGGCCGCGAGCTCGAACTGGAGCGCATGATCCAGGTCCTGTGCCGCCGCCGGAAGAACAACCCGCTGCTGGTCGGTGAACCGGGCGTCGGAAAGACGGCGCTCGCGGAAGGGCTCGCGCTGCGCATCCAGCAGGGCCAGGTGCCGGACGTGCTTCGCGACTCGAAGGTCTTTGCCCTCGATCTCGGAGCGCTGATCGCCGGGACCCGCTATCGCGGCGACTTCGAGGAGCGCGTGAAACAGGTGCTCGATCGTCTGGAGAAGGAGCCGAACGCCATCCTGTTCATCGACGAGATCCATTCGCTCGTTGGCGCCGGCGCCGCGTCAGGCGGTGCGATGGACGCCGGCAACCTGCTGAAGCCCGCGCTTGCCAACGGCACGCTGCGCTGCATCGGCTCGACGACCTTCAACGATGTGAAACAGTCGTTCGATCGCGATCGCGCCTTGTCGCGCCGCTTTCAGAAGATTGACGTGCTGGAGCCATCGGAGGAAGAGGCGCTCGAGATCCTCAAGGGCCTGCGGCCTCCGTACGAAGCGCATCACGGCGTGCGCTACACGGACGAAGCGCTCGCTGCGGCCGTGACGCTCTCGGCGAAGCACTTGAAGGACCTGCACCTGCCGGACAAAGCCATCGACGTCCTGGACGAAGCAGGGGCGTCGCAGAAGCTCCTGCCTGCCGATCAGCGTGTCGCCGCGATTGGGCCCGCGCAGATCGAAAGGATCGTCGCGCGGATGGCGCGTGTCCCCGTGCAGGCGGTGTCGAGCGACGATCGCGCGGCGCTCGCGACGCTCGACAAGCACCTGAAGCTGGTCATCTTCGGGCAGGAAAGCGCGATTGACGAGGTCGCGTCCGCGATCAAGCTGTCACGATCGGGATTGCGGTCGCCCGAGAAGCCGATCGGAAACTTCCTGTTCGCCGGACCGACAGGCGTCGGCAAGACCGAGCTTGCGCGCCAGCTTGCGCGCATTCTGGGGATCGACTTCCTCCGCTACGACATGTCCGAGTACATGGAGAAGCATGCCGTCTCGCGGCTGATTGGCGCGCCGCCGGGGTACATCGGGTTCGAGGAGGGCGGGCTGCTGATCGACGCGATCCGCAAGTCACCGCACGCGGTGCTGCTGCTGGACGAGGTCGAGAAGGCGCACCCGGACATGGTCAGCATCCTGCTCCAGGTCATGGACCATGCGACGCTCACCGACTCGCACGGCCGCAAGGCGGACTTCCGTCACGTGATCCTGATCATGACGACCAACGCCGGCGCACGGGATCTCTCCGATCGCCGCCTCGGATTCGGCGAGACGGGCGGACAGGGCGTCTCGTCGCGCGGCGCGCTGGAAAAGATGTTCTCCCCGGAATTCCGAAACCGGCTCGACGCAATCGTGCACTTCAACGCGCTTGGGCCGGCGGAGATCGAGCGCGTGGTCGACAAGCAGATCGACGAACTGCGTGCGCTGGTGGCCGCCAGGGGCGTGACGATCGAGCTCGATCTGCTGGCGCGCGCGTGGCTTGCCGCCTCGGGGTTCGATCGGGCATTTGGCGCGAGGCCGATGGCACGGCTCATCGAGCGCAAGGTGAAGAAGCCGCTGTCGGAAGCGATGCTTTTCGGTGCGCTCGCGGAAGGCGGCACCGCGCGAATCATCGTGGACAACGGCGAGCTGCAGGTCGTCACCAATTCGTAGAAACTCATGTCTCTTGCCGACATTCGACGCGAATATCTCGGTGAGCCTTTGAGCGAAGCGCATTCGGATCCCAATCCGATGCGCCAGTTCTCCGTGTGGTTCGAACATGTGCGCGATATCGAAGCCGACCCGACCGCCATGGCGCTCGCGACGGCCACGCCGGGCGGGCGACCGTCGGTGCGAACGGTCCTGCTCAAGGCGATGGACGACCGCGGGTTCGTCTTCTACACGAACTACCAGAGCCGCAAGGCGAATGAGATGGAAGCCACAGGACGGGCGAGCCTGCTCTTCTACTGGGGGTCGCTCGAGCGCCAGGTGCGGATCGATGGCGCGGTCGAGCGTGTCAGCCCCGCGGACTCTGACGCCTACTTCGAGACGCGTCCACCCGACAGCCGGTTGAGCGTCTACGCGTCGCGCCAGAGCGAAAGAATCGAGAGCCGTGATGCGCTCGAAGAGGCATTTGAGCGCGCGAAACGGACGTACGGTGACGGCCCCGTTCCGCGGCCGGACTGGTGGGGCGGCTACCGCGTCGTCCCCGACGAATTCGAGTTCTGGCAGGGGCGGGTCAGTCGGCTCCACGATCGATTGCGCTACGTCAAGCTGGACGACGGCGAATGGCGACGTGAGCGGCTGGCTCCTTAAGAAAATCCCAAATCCCAAATCCCAAGATCCAAATCCCAAGAAATCCCAACGATGTCGAATCTCGAATCCCTAATCCCGAATCCCCGATGAGATATCTGGTTACTGCGCGAGTCAAGTCTGGTCAGCGTGACGCGTTGAGACACGCGATCGAGGACGGTTCTCTTGGCGATGGCTCCGTCGCGGGCGACGAATACCAGCGCGACATGTCGCAGGCGCGCGAGCTGGCTGATGGGCGCGTGAAATGGGTTGAAACGTGCTTCTGCGCGACGCCGCTGCAGGAAGAGCGGCCGTACTGGGAGGAATTTTTTCAGTTCGACAGCATCAAGGACGCGCACGCGCGGAGCCAGTGCCGCGACGAGAACGGCACAGAGTCATGGGCGTGCTGTAGCTGCGACTGTACCAAACGGCTCGAAGCTTGGTTGTGCAAGCAAGGCAGGCGCTTCGAGCCGTAGCGTCGTTCACGCTTCTCTGTTCTTGCTTCTCCGTTCGTGTTCAGCTTCGGTTCGAAGTTCGCGCTTCGCGGTGCGGTGTTCGCGCTCCACGCGCCCTCCTTCGAACCCGGAACTAAGAACCTCGAACGCAGCACCGAACTTGAACACGAACCCAGAAGCGAGAACCCAGAAGCGTGAACGAGAGCTGCTAACTCATTGGCCTGCGGGCTGACTCTGCCTCCACCCAACCACGTCGTAACGGATCAGGAAAGCTCTGAAACCCTTCATGTCTGTGAAATGGTGAGGCACACCCGGCGGCACGTAAAGAAGATCGCCTGGGTGAACCGGACGTTGGACGCCGTTCCGAATCGTGCCCTTACCGTTCGCCTGAACGATCTCGCCGTCGGTCCGCGCCGTCGCCGTTCCTTCTGTCACCAGCCAGAGATCGGCCGTGTCCTCGTGCGTCGCGGGTGGGTCGCCATCCAACACAATTCGGACGTTCATGCTGATGTTCGCCGGTCCGTTGTACAGCCGGGAATTGATGCGCTTGTTGACCTCGTTGTCTTTCCATCGGGCCTGAATGTCCGCGCTCTTCCAGAAGAGTGTCTTGTCGGCCGGCAAGTCCGGCACCGGTGGCGCCGCAGCGGCTCCTCCTCGTCCTCCTCTTCCCGCGGGTTCGGCAGCCGCTGCACCTCGCCCTGCTGGCGCGGCAGCCGCTGGTGCCGGCTGCGTCCGGACCAATCCGACCGTGTCGAAGCGCATCAGCCATGCCCTGAAGCCCTTCATGTCCGTGAAGTGGTGGGGCACGCCAGGCGGAACATACAGGATGTCGCCCGGACTCACCGGACGTTGAACACCGTTCCGAACTGATTTGGTGCCGTTGCTGTCGACGATCTGGCCGTCAGTCCTGGCTATCGCCGTTCCCTCGGTCACGATCCAGAGGTCGGCCGTGGTCTCATGCGTCACCGGAGGATCGCCGGGCAACACGATCCGGACGTTCGCGCTGATGTTCGTAGGGCCGTTGAACAGCCGCGAGTTGATGCGCTTGTTGGCCTCGTTGTCCTTCCACCGCGCCTGGATATCGTCGCTGGTCCAAAAGGCGGTCTTGCCGACAGGCAAGTCCGGCACCGGCGGCGCCGCTCCTCTTCCCTGGGCCGGGGGCTGGGCAGCCGCCGCTCCATTTCGCCCCGCCTGCTGACTGTGCGTCACGGCCCCGCCCAGACCAAACACGCCGATCACGCCGATCACGATGAGGGTGTTGTTGCGCATGGGGCAGAGTCTCCCTCCGCTGACGCGATGGGTCAAGGGGGATTTCAGGCCAACGGAGGTTCACTCTTCTTCGTTCTCCCTTCTCGGTTCGTGTTCAGGTTCGGGTTCGATTTTCGCGCTTCGCGGTTCGATGTTCGGGCCGGCGAACCCGGAACAAGGAACCGGGAACGTGGAACCGAACTTGAACACGAACCGAGCAGCGAGAACATAGAAGCGTGAACGATATCGTCGTTCAGGTTCGCGTGAACGGCGTCGTTCAGGTTCAGGTTCTGTGATAGGTTTCCTTCTGCACGGCGACGTGGTGTTGCCGTTCCCGGATTCCCGGCATGGCGCCCGGGGCAGGCTTGTCGATGAACGCATCAACTCGCCGCGCTGACGAAGCGCGGCATGAAACATCGTTCCGCATCGTCGAGGCGGCATCCGCCGCCGCGCGTCTCGAGGCCGCCGCATCCTTTCTCAGACAATTCCCCGCTGACCAGCCGATCACGATCGTCGGCGCCACGCGTGGCGCGGCCGATGATCTCGCACGGCGGATTGCTGTCGAGCGCGGTGCGACGATCGGCCTCGCACGCTACAGCCTGACGCAGATCGCCGCTCGCGTCGCGGTTGCGCGGCTTGCCGGACAGGGGATTGCCGCGGCGACGCCGCTTGGCGCCGAAGCGGTGGCCGCGCGTGCGGCGTTTGACGCGTCCCGTGGCGGCGCGCTCACTTACCTGGCGCGTGTGGCCGCGACGCCAGGTTTTCCGCGCGCGCTCGCGCAGACGCTCGGCGAGTTGCGTGTGGCTGGCATTACGCTGGAGGCGGTTCGACACGCCGGAGACGCCGGAGCGGATCTCATGCTGCTCCTCGCTCGAGTGGACGAAGAGTTTGTCGAAGCGGCGTCCGCGGATCGCGCGCGTCTGTTCTCGATTGCTGCCGCGGCTGTCGCAGACCTCGCCGAGCTTCGTGCGCCGCTGCTGCTGCTCGACGTGGCCCTCGACTCTCCGGCGGAAGTGCAGTTCGTCTGCGCGCTTTGCGGCGTCGCTGGCGCGATTCTCTGCACGGTTCCCTCCCACGATCGCAATGCGCGCAACGTCCTCGAACGGGCGGGCGGCATCGTGGAATGCATCTCGGAGCCCTCGTCTTCCGGTCTGGAGCAGCTGCGCGCGTGCCTCTTCAGCGACGAAACGCCGCCGGAGCGCGACGAGGATGCGACGTTGCGTTTCTTCTCCGCGCCAGGTGAAGGACGCGAGGCGGTCGAAATTGCTCGCCGGATTCTCGAGGAAGCCCGCCGCGGCGTGCCGTTCGACGACATCGCGATTCTCGTGCGCACCCCCCACCACTATCACGGCCTGTTCGAGCACGCGCTGCACCGAGCGGACATTCCAGCCTGGTTCGATCGCGGGACGCGGCGGCCACATCCAGCCGGCCGCGCGTTTCTCGCCCTCCTGGCGTGCGCGGTGGAAGGACTATCGGCCCGTCGATTCGCCGAATACCTGTCGCTGGGTCAAATCCCGGTTCTGGGGTCAGACCCGGGTGATGGCCATCACCCGAGTCTGACCCCGACGAACGAGGTCTTTGCCGGCTTCCGAACCGATGCGATTCCGGACGAACCTGCGGGCGAGGCGCGATCGCTGCCGGCGCCGCGCCGGTGGGAGCGGCTGATTGTCGACGCATCGGTCGTCGGCGGCGATCCCGCGCGATGGGCGAGGAGGCTCGATGGCTTGGCCGCGCAATTCACCAGACAGCTTGAAGAAGTGCGGCGCGACGATCCGGAGTCGGCGCGTGCCCTCGGGATCGAGCGCGACCTGGCGCGCCTCTCGGAGCTCCGGGCGTTTGCGCTCCCGTTGATCACGCAGATGGCCGCGTGGCCGCAGTCAGCGACGTGGGGCGTCTGGCTGCGCGCGCTGGAAGCGCTGGCGCCACGGGTCCTGAACACGCCCACGTACGTCATGCGCATCCTTGCCGACCTGCGGCCAATGGCGACGGTCGGCCCTGTGGCACTGGCCGAAGTCCGAAGCGTGCTGTCGGAGCGGCTGCGACTCGTGGAGAGCGAACCGCCGCCGCGCCGCTACGGACGCGTGCTCGTGACGAGTCCGGGACACGCTCGCGGCCGCGCATTCAGAGTCGTGTTCCTCCCGGGCCTTGCCGAGCGCATGTTTCCGCAAAAGCTGCGGCAGGACCCGCTGCTGCTCGATGGCGCACGAGAACAACTGAACGCGGACCCACAGGATCCGCGCCGCAACGCCGAGGGTCTGCGCCGCACACCGCTTCCCACCCGCGCAGAGCGCGGACGACGAGAGCGGCTGTTGCTGCATCTCGCAGTAGGCGCGGCGAGCGAACGGCTGTATGTGTCGTACCCGCGTCTCGAAATCGCGGAAGGGCGCGCCCGTGTGCCGTCGTTCTACGCGCTCGATGTGCTCCGTGGCGCGACCGGCCGCATTCCCGATCATGAAACGCTGGCGAGAGGTGCCGCGGAAGCGGGCGATCCGAGTCTCGCCTGGCCGGCGCCCGCCGATCCCGATCGAGCGATCGACGATCAGGAGCATGACCTCTCGGTGCTGCGAACGCTGCTCGATGCTGGTGACCCCGCCACCGTCCGCGGACATGCCCAGTACATCCTGAAGCAGAATCCCGCGCTCCGGCGATCGGTCACGGATCGATGGGCGCGCGCGGAGAAGACCTGGTCGCATTTCGATGGCCTCACGCGCGTCAACGAACGAACGCGCGACGCGCTTGCATCGCACCGTCTCGGCGCGCGTCCGTACTCGTTGTCGGCCCTTCAACGGTTTGCGGCGTGCCCCTATCAGTTTCTTCTCGGTGCGATCTACCGACTCCAGCCCGCAGAGCAGCCACATCCACTGCAGCGCCTGGATCCGTTGACGAAGGGAAGTCTCGTCCATCGCATGCAGGCGAGCTTTTTCCGCGAGCTGGAAGATCGTGGCGCGCTGCCCGTGACGCGCGCGTCCGTCGAATCAGCCCTCATCGTGTTGGACGAGGTCATGGCGAAAGTGGCGGACGAATATCGAGAACAGCTCGTCCCTGCAATCGAGCGCGTCTGGCGGGAAGAGGTTGGCGCGATCGCTCGCGACCTTCGAGGGTGGGCGCGCAGTGTCTCCTCCGGCGTGGAAGGCTGGGTGCCCCGTTTCTTCGAGTTCTCATTCGGTTTGCTCATCGACGAAGAACGCGATCCGCGCAGCGTCCGCGACGCCGTCACCATCGACAACCGCTTTACCCTCCGCGGCTCGATTGATCTGGTCGAAGAGCACAGCCAGGATGGATCGCTCCGAGTCACGGATCATAAGACGGGGAAGGATCGCACCAGACCACCGCTCGTGATCGGGGGAGGCGCCGTCCTGCAGCCGGTGCTCTATTCGCTTGTCATGGAACAGGTGACGGGGAAGAGGGTCGTCGAATCGCGCCTGTCCTTCTGCACGGCTGCCGGCGGCTACAAAGAACAGCCCGTGAAGCTCGACGTCGCATCGCGCCGGATGGGAATCGAGGCGCTGGAGATCGTGGATCGTGCCATCGAGCGCGGCAATCTCGCGGCGGCGCCCGCCGAAGGCGCGTGCGTGTGGTGCGACTTCCGTCCGGTCTGCGGACCGAACGAGGAAGAGCGGGTCGGTCGGAAGCCGAAGGAGCGACTGAGCGATCTCACCGAGCTGCGGAGCCGCCCATGAGCGCGATCGGGCCACTTGCCGACCATCACGCCAGGCGTCAGATCGAAACCGCGCTCGACGATACCCTTGTCGTTGAAGCGGCTGCCGGCACCGGCAAGACAACTGAGTTGGTGAAGCGCATCCTGCGCGTCATTGTCGAAGGGAAGGCTGACGTCACAACCATCGTCGCCGTGACATTTACCGAAAAGGCGGCGGGTGAGCTGAAGCTGCGGCTGCGCGAGGAGCTCGAGCGCGCCAGGCACGCGGCCGAACGTGACTCGGTTGCCCGCCAGCGGCTGGAGAATGCCCTCAAGAATCTCGAAGAGGCACACCTCAGCACGATTCACGGTTTTTGCGCCGATCTTCTTCGCGAGCGGCCGGTCGAAGCCGGTATCGATCCGCTGTTCACGGTATTGACCGAGGGACAGGCGCGACGTTGTTACGAGGAAGCGTTCAACGCGTGGTTTCAGGAGGTGCTGCGGGAAGCGCCCGAAGGCGTGCGGCGATCTCTTCGCCGCACGAGCCGTCCAACGGCGACGGGCGATCCCGATGAAGACGGCCCGGTCGAGCGCATCCGCCGCGCCGGTTGGGACCTTGCGGAGTGGCGCGACTTTCCCGCGCCCTGGTCACGTCCCCCGTTCGATCGCGATCGCGCGGTTGACGCGATCGCGCCACAGGTCCACGCGTGTGCCGGGCTGACCGCACAACCGTCCAAGACGAGCGACGCGCTGTTTCTGGATACCGCTCCGGCACGCCGCGCCAGCGAGGACCTCCGCGCGCTGATCGCCTCCGGTGACTACGACACGGCCGAAGCCGTACTGGTCGATCTGCGTCGGGATCGTGATTTCCGCCGCGCGCGGAAAGGCTACGGCTCGACCTTCGGCAAGGGCGTTGCGCGGGCGGACGTGCACGCCGCGCACCAGTCGCTGCTGAATGCGCTTGACGGCTTCGCGATGGACGCGGATGCGGATCTTGCGGCGCTGCTGCGCGATGAGTTGCGCGGCAGCATCGAGCGATATCAAGAGCTGAAGATGCGCACCGGCGCGCTCGACTTCCTCGATCTGTTGTTGCGCGCGCGGGACCTCGTGCGCGACGTCGACGAGGTGCGTCGCGATTTCCAGGCGCGATTTCAGCGCATCTTCATCGATGAGTTCCAGGACACCGACCCGCTCCAGGCCGAGATCCTGATGCTCCTGGCCGCAGACGACTGGCGCGAACGTGACTGGACGCACGTCCGTCCCGTGCCAGGCAAGCTGTTCGTCGTCGGCGATCCGAAGCAGTCCATCTACCGTTTCCGCCGCGCAGACGTTGGTATTTATCAGGCCGTGTGCAAGCAGCTTGTCGGGCAGGGAGCCATCAGGATCCCGCTCACGACGAGCTTCCGCAGCGTGCCCAACATCCAATCAGTCGTGAACGCCGCATTCGGGAACGTGATGCGTCAGGATCCGCAAACGCTCCAGGCAGGCTACGTGGCAATGACGCCGTATCGACCGGCGAGCGCGCAACCCTCGGTGGTTGCGCTTCCGGTGCCGCGTCCATACGGCAAGCGCAATCTGTCCGGCGTGGCAATCGAGCATTCGCTCCCCGACGCGGTTGGCGCCTTTGTTGACTGGCTCATCCACGAGAGCGGATGGACGGTCACCGAGCGCCGCGGCAGTGACGCGGTCGCGGTGAAGGTCGAGGCGCGTCACGTCTGCATTCTTTTCCGGCGCTTCGTCAGCTACACCACGGACATGACGCGCGCCTACCTCGACGCGCTCGAAGCCCGGGGGATCAAGCATCTGCTCGTCGGCGGCCGCGCGTTTCACAACCGCGAGGAGATCGAGACGCTGCGTGCGGCGCTTGCCGCGATCGAGTGGCCGGATGATGAGCTGTCGGTGTTCGCAACCCTGCGCGGTGCGCTGTTTGCGATTGGCGACGAGGATCTCCTCGACTATCACCACCGCTTCGGCCGTTCGTTCAATCCGTTCAAAGTTCCCGACGCGCTGCCGGATCACCTCACGCCCGTGGGAGACGCGCTGCGGCTGCTGGCGCGGCTCCACAATGGCCGAAACCGCGTGCCCGTTGCCGACACGATTACGAGGGTGCTCGACGAGACGCGCGCCCATGTTGGTTTCGCGCTGCGCCGTGCGGGAGAGCAGGTCCTTGCCAACGTGCTTCATGTCGCAGAGCTCGCGCGTCAATACGATCTGTCCGGCGGCATCTCGTTCCGCGGATTTGTCGACGACCTGCGTGAAGCAGCCGAGCAGAGCCAGGCGGCGGAAGCCCCGATCGTCGAGGAAGGCAGCGACGGCGTGCGCCTGATGACGGTCCACAAGGCCAAGGGGCTCGAGTTTCCCGTCGTCGTTCTCGCGGACATCACCGCGAACCTGGCGCCCGCCGAAGCGTCACGCCACCTCGACGCGCCGAGCGGACTCTGTGCGCTGCGCATTGGCGGGTGGTCTCCCCGGGACCTGCTGCTGCACCAGCCGCTCGAACAGGCGCGCGAGCGCGAGGAAGGGATCCGCGTCGCGTATGTCGCCGCCACCCGCGCGCGCGATCTGCTTGTCGTGCCGGCTGTCGGCGACGAACCGTACGATCGCTGGATCGGCGCGCTCAACAGCGCGATCTATCCGCCGCCTGCGACAACTCGCAATCAACACGCCGCGCCCGGATGTCCCTCCTTCCGCAAAGACTCGGTTCTTTGGCGCCCGGACGATGAGACCGCGCGCGCGAGCACCGTATGTCCAGGCCTCCATCACTTCGATGGCGAAACGCCGGCGGCCTCATACGACGTTGTCTGGTGGGATCCGTCGGCGCTGCGGCTCGGCGCCGAGCCGCCTTTCGGGCTCAGGCGGCAGGAATTGATCTCGAAGGACGTGTCGGCGGAAACGGTGGCCGCAGGAGAGCGGCGCTATCGCACGTGGCGACAGCAGCGCGAGGGGGCGATCGCAGCGGGCAAGGTGCCGTCGCTGAAGGTGAGAACGGCGACTGAGTGGGCGGCCGCCGGGATCCGGGATCAGGGAACCGGGATCCGGACGGATCGAATCCCGAATCCCGAATCCCGTATCCAGGAAAACGTCGAGGTCATCGCGTTCGATCTTGCGCCTGGCCGTCCCGTGGGTCCGCGGTACGGCACGCTCGTGCACGCGGCGCTTGCGACCGTAGCGCTCGACGCGGATGAGGTGACCGTCGAAGCGGTGGTCCGTACACAGGGCCGCATCGTCGACGCGACCGAGGCCGAAATCGACTCGGCGACCGCCGTAGTTCGATCAGTGCTCGCGCATCCGCTGCTCGGGGATGCGAGGCGTGCGCAGGACGCCGGACGATGCCTTCGCGAAACGCCGGTGACCGTGGTGATCGATGGAGTGCTCGTGGAAGGCGTGGTCGACTTCGCATTCGAGGCTGGCGACCTGGTGACGGTGATCGATTTCAAGACAGATCGTGCGGAAGGCGATCTGCTGATGCAGTACGGCCGTCAGGTCGGCTTGTATGCGGAAGCAATTACCCGCGCGACTGGACGTCGAGCGCGACCAGTGCTGATGAAGGTGTGAACAGCCGACAGGGCGGCAGGCAGCCGGTTTCCCAAAGTGTCTTAGAAGTTCGGAGTTCGAGGTACGAGTCGTCGCCTTCGGAGTTGGAAGTTGGGAGTTGGAGCTTGCTACTGATAGATAGGCCGCCAGCGGTTTTCAGCGGGCGAGTACTGATATCGGGCGTCGCAGCAGTCGCATCCGTAGAACTCAGTGACGAGCGGAGTACCTAGATGCGCCGGGCTGACGTGACGACGGTGGAGAACCAGCGCGTCCTCGCGGCACTGTGGGCACTGCCGAGCGGTACCGGTGCCCCGCTCTCCGTCCAGTGCGTGTCGGACTGCGAAGTCCATTAGAACTCTCCTCGGTCGAACTGTATTCGTTCCCAACACACGTCGCGGGCGGACTTGCTCGAACACGCCTGATTCCAGAACACAGCTACACCGTGCGCAAGATGCGGACCAGCTAGGCGGCAACGTCGGTGCGGCTGGAGGGGCGGACGATCCGACGAATCCGTTTCCAACCGACGAACACTATGGACGCAGCAGTCAGCCAGAGGCGTCGACGCATGTACCACGGCCGCGGCGAATCGTCTTCGCGCCGGCCGCTGCGCGACTTCGCTCGGCGATCCGAGCGCACGGTGTTGCGGGTGTCATCGTCCATAAATCGAGCTTACCACCGCGTTTCGACGATCGATCCTTCAATCAAAGCTCAACCGAAAAGAATGGCATGTCACTCGCGTGGGCACGTCCGTTGCTCCGCGAGTCCGTCATGAGCGGACGCCTGACTCGCTACAAAGATTTCGCGTGGTTCGTGGCGAAATACGGCCGCGCGGAGTTTGTCACCAAAGCGATGGCGGGCGAGGATGCCGCGGCGTCCGACCCGGCGGCTGCCGAAGCATTCGCCACAGATCTCGAATCGCTCGGCCCTACGTTCATCAAGCTTGGACAGATTCTCTCGACGCGCGCCGATCTCCTTCCACCCGCGTATCTCGATGCACTCGCGCGGCTGCAGGATCACGTGGAGCCGTTCCCGTTCGAGGAGGTCGAGCGCACGATCCGCGACGAGCTGGGCGTACGCATATCGAGCGCGTTCGCCGAATTCGACAAGGTGCCGATAGCGGCGGCGTCGCTTGGACAGGTCCACCGCGCCGTGCTCCGCGGCGGACGCGTCGTGGCAGTCAAGGTCCAGCGTCCAGGCGTCGAGGAGCGAGTCGAGAAGGATCTAACCGCTCTGCGTGAGATTGCGGTCGTCATCGATCGGATAGGGGGCGCGTATCGTCACATCGACGCCGCGCGCCTGCTCGACGAGTTCAAGCGCACGCTGATGTCTGAGCTCGACTACCGCGAAGAGGCGCGCAATCTGGTCACGATCGCCCACCAGCTCCGCAACTTCGAGCACATCGTCATTCCGCTGCCGGTCGACGACTATTCAACCGCGCGCGTGCTGACCATGGACTACGTCGGTGGCGCGAAGATCACCGCGGTCAGCCGCGTCGAATGGACAGAAGTCGATGGCGGGGCGCTCGCGGAGGAACTGTTCAGGGCATACCTGCAGCAGATTCTGCTTGACGGCGTCTTTCATGCGGATCCCCATCCCGGAAATGTCCTGCTCACGACTGACCGTCGCATCGCGCTGATCGATCTTGGGATGGTGGGACGCCTCTCGGCGCCGCTCCAGGAGCAGTTGTTCAAGCTCCTGCTGGCGATTGGCGAGGGGCGGGGAGAAGAAGCGGCGGACGTCGTGATCGCGGTCGGCGAGCGGCGTGAGGACTTCGACGAAGCCGAGATGCGCCGCGAGGTTACCGACCTCGTCGGCCGGTTTCATCGTGCGACCATGCGGGAGATGAACGTCGGGCGGGTCATGCTGGAAATGTCACGCAGCGGAAGCCGGCACGGATTGAAAATGTCGCCGGACCTCGCGCTGCTCGGCAAGACGTTGCTGCACCTCGACGAGATCGGCCGAGTGCTTGACCCGGACTTCGACGCAACCGCGTCGATGCGCCGCAACGCGACGAGCCTCATGCGGAGGCGCATGCTCAAGAGCGCCACGCCGTCCAATGTCTTCGCGGCGGCGCTCGAGGTCCGCGAGTTCGCTGAAAGGCTACCCCGACGGGTCAACAGGATTCTCGACTCGCTTGTCGCCAATGATTTGAAATTCAAGGTCGAAGTGATCGATCAGGGATCGATCATCGAAGGGTTGCAGAAGGTGGCGAACCGGATCGCCCTCGGCCTCGTGCTGGCGGCGCTCATCGTCGGCGCGGCCATGCTGATGCGCGTGCCGACGACCATGACGATCTTCGGCTATCCAGGGCTTGCGATGTTGCTCTTCCTGGCGGCGGCCGCCGGTGGATTCTGGATGGCCTGGACGATCCTAGCGGGCGACGTCCGGAAGACGCGTACGCGCTGATGCGTCAGCGTGCCGCGGATGCGACGGATGCCTTGTCAGGGATGAAGTCTCGCCCCCGCATTTTTTCCGCGATCATCTTGACTCCGCCGAGCACCGGTGTGACGTCGAGCGCCGCATCCAGCGCACCGCGCAGGATCCCTTTGCGCCGCATCGTGGAAGCGAGGACCGCGAGCGCGAACGCTGCACCGACCCAGGGCACCATACGTGTGAGCTTGGTCATGAGGGCCAATGCAGCAACGTATGTGCCTTCGGCCAGGTCGGCCTATTGGTGCGCCGCGGCCCGCTCGGCCGGAGGAATACTGATCAGCTCGGGATGCGAGGCGACATGAGCCGCAACGACCGCCTCGGCCTTCGCAACCGCGTCAGCGTCCCCGGCGCGGAAGATCGCATTCGCTTCGACGAGATCCTTCTGGTTCGCGGGGGTCGCGTCAGGACTGTCGTAAATCGCGGTCACGGGGCACGCGGGAACACAGGCGCCGCAATCGATGCACTCTTCGGGATGAATGAAGAGCATGGGCGACGCTTCGAACTCGGGTTCATCCTTGCGGGGGTGGATGCAGTCGACGGGGCATACATCCACACACGCATGGTCTTTGGTGCCGATGCAGGGGTCGGTGATGATGAAAGCCATTGCGCCTGAGCTTACACAAAAGCTCGTATTAATTCCACGCTGATGGCCGACGAAGCGCGTAATGGCGTGCAGGGAGGGCTCACCGAAGAGGAGAAACGGTCGAACGTGATCCGACTCGCGTTCGGCGGAAGCCCCGAACGTTTCGAGGAGTTCTGCCGCACCGTTCGCCTGGACATTCCAGACGGCACGGCCGTCGTGCTTCGCGGCAGCGCGGTCACCGGTCTGCGATGGAAGGACGGTGCGCCGTTCGACGCAGACGGCCCGGGCACCAGTGATCTCGACCTGACCCTCGTCGGTCATGAGGCCGTCGCGCTCTTCAAACCGACGGGATTTTTCGTGCCCGGCGTGCATTCGCGTCCCGTCTCGGAAGATGATCCCGATATCGCGCCTTCACTCATCCCGCTCCGTGAGACTCTGATGGCCATGACGCAACGCCCGGTCAATATCCAGGCGTCGCTCGACGTGGTGATCCAGTTTCGCGGCGGACTGCTCGATCAGCCGTACCTCACCCTCATCGAGAAACCCCAGGACGAGTGACGCTTCGCATTCTGTCGTACAACATCCGGCGCGGCGGCGGCGGTCGGGAAGCCGCGCTTGCCGCTGTGATCCGGTCGACCTCCGCGGACGTCGTCGTGCTGCAGGAGGCGACGCGCCCGGACGTCGTCGAACGCGTTGCGCAGGCCGCCGGGATGCAGCAATGGGCGTCGCGGCCGGGCGAATCGCTGGCCTTCATGAGTCGCGCGCCGATTGCGCATCACGCGTGGCACAAGCCGCGCGTCTCACGCCACGCGTTTCTCGAGATCGTGCCAGCGACGACGGCTTGGCGCGTGTTTGGCGTGCATTTGAGCGCCGTACACGCCGCGTGGACGGAGCGGCGGCGGGTGTTCGAGTTGCGGGCACTCCTTCGCGTGATCGCGGCGCATCAGCGAGGCCCCCATGTGTTGATCGGTGACTTCAACACCGTCGCGCCTGGCGATCTGCTCGACATCCGCAGGCTCCCACACCGCCTGCGGACGCTCGTCTGGCTGAGCGGTGGCCATATCCGCTGGAAGACGATCGCGACGGTGCTGTCCGCAGGGTACGTCGATGGATTCCGACGTCTTCATCCAAGCGATACCGGGTACACGCTCCCCACTCCGGAGCCGCACGTGCGGCTGGACTACGCGTTTGTTCCCGGTGGGTTCGTTCAACAGGTCAGCGAATGTGCAGTCATGAGGACACCGGAAGCGGCCACGGCATCGGATCACTATCCGCTGCTGCTGGAGGTGAATGAGTGAACGGCGCACTTCCCGCTACTTTCCACTTTGAACCTTAGACTTTGAACTTCGATTGAGTATGGAAAAGCGTGCGTTCGGCAAGACCGAAATGAGTGTGCCCGTTGTCGGGATGGGCACGTGGCAGACATTCGACGTCCGAGGTCCGCTCGTTGAAGAGCGCCGTCTCGTGACCGACGCGGCATTCGAGACAGGCGCCACGTTCTTCGATTCGTCTCCGATGTACGGTGTGGCGGAGCGTGTCCTGGGCAGCACGCTCGAAGGGCGCCGCGATCGCGCGATCGTCGCCACGAAAGTCTGGACGGTCGACGACGGTGAGGCCGGGGAACAGGTTGCGCGCGCGCTCGAGTACTTCGGCGGGACAGTCGACCTGTACCAGGTGCACAACCTGGTTGCGTGGCGCAAAAGGCTCGATCAGCTGGAGCGCCTGAAGGCGGAAGGCGCGGTTCGCGCGATCGGCCTCACCCACTACAGCGCAACGGCGTTCGACGAGCTGCGGCGCGCAATGGAGGATCGGCGTGTGGGCGCGGTCCAGATTCCCTACAATCCGCACCAGCGGGACGTCGAAGCCACAATCCTGCCGGCGGCCGCCGATCTGGGCCTCGGTGTGATCGTGATGCGCCCTTTCGGGGAAGGATCGCTGTTGCGAAAAACGATCCCAGCGTCCGCGTTGACGCCGCTCGCACCCTTCGCGATCACGTCGTGGCCCCAGGCGCTGCTCAAGTGGATCTTGAGCGATCCGCGCTGCCACGTCGCGATTCCCGCGACATCGCGGGTCGATCACCTTCGCGCGAACGCCGCCGCGGGCACGCCGCCGTGGCTCGGCCCGGAGGAGCGTGCGTACATCGCCAGGCTCGCCGACTGACACACAGTGTCAGCTCATCGCACCCAATGTCCAGTGCGGGCATATTGTGAATGCGCAGCCTCGTCAGGGAGAGGTCAATGACGTTCACATCACGTCTGTTCCTGATGGTTGCGGCATTTGTTGCGTTCGTCTGCTCGTTTCCTGCGGCGCAGACGCTTGGCCAGCCCGAGCGGTTTACCGCCAACGCTGTTTCGCTGAGCCCTCAATACGGCACAGGTCAACAGACCGTCGAGATTACGGTCGATCGCTGGTCACTGCAGTCGGACCGCGAGCGCCTCGTGATGGCGTTGCAGCAAAAGGGACCCGACGAATTGTTGAAGCAGCTGCAGAAAATGAAGCCAGTCGGGAGAATCAGAACGCCTGACTCGCTTGGCTACGATCTTCGCTATGCGCAGCAGATGCCGCTGCCTGATGGCGGCCGGAGCATCGTGATTGCCACCGATCGCCCTATCGGATTCTGGGAGGCGACGACGCGGCCGAGAACGTTTGACTACCCGTTAACCGTGATCCAGATGAATATCAGCCCGGACGGCATGGGGTCGGGGACGATGTCCTATGCGACCAAGATCATCGCGAAGGACAACATGATTGAGCTGGAAGATTTCGCCACTAAGCCCATCATGCTGAACAACATTCGTGCCGAGGCGAAAAAATAACCACCTTCGTGGTTAGTAACGTCTTTTCTGTTGCCGGACGAGATCGAACTTGGCCGTGTCGGCAATCGCCATGACGGCCATGACTCCGGCTTGGATCGGGTCGCTCACGACGAGATCGGCCGCATCGGGGACGCTGCCGGCCATGTTGAGTGAAATCACGTACAGGCCGTTCTTTCGTACTTCCTCGACGGCCTCTGAAATCGCGCCGCCCATCAGCGATCCCGCGAGCACGAGGAGCTTCACGCGCGGGAGGCGCGCCGTGGCGCGGACCGCGGCTGCGAGCTCCTGCTCGCCCACCAGTGGAATCGTGTCGACCGAGATGCGTTCGCCGCGGATGTTATGCCGGTCGGCTTCCGCGATGGCGCCGAGCGCAACCTGGCCGACCTGCGCGCCGCCGCCCATGACGATGATTCGCTTCCCGTAAATCTTCGCGAACGAAGGAATCTCCTCCAACGCGACGACCCCATCGAGACGCGTCAGCTCCGCAAACAATTGGAGCGGCGGCTGCTCCAGGGAGAATTCGAAGTACATCTCTGCCCGATCGCCGACCGAGTGAAGATCGACGTACCGGATGTTGGCGTTGTGATCGGCGAGCACCTTCGTGACCGCCGACAACATGCCTGGCCGGTCCGACGCCGTGACGACGACTGCGTGTACGGTGTTCACTTGCTGGACTTTACCACCGGATGAGCCAATCGGTTTTTCATCAGCTTGCACGTCGCGTCGACGTCGCACCACAATGCGAGTCTGATGTTTTGACGCGAAGGAGGTAAGAGATGGCCAAAGCGAAGAGTGCAATTCCCCCCGGGCACCACACGATCACGCCGCAGCTGACGCTCGATAACGCCGCGCAGGCGATTGATTGGTACAAGAAGGCGCTTGGTGCGGAAGAAACGGCGCGTGCCGTCGGCCCCGACGGGAAGATCATGCACGCGGAAGTGCGCATTGGCGATTCGCTCATCATGCTGAACGACGAGATGGGGGGTGGAAAGAGTCCAAAGAAGTTCGGAGGTTCACCGGCGTCGCTCTGGGTCTATGTAGAGAATTGCGACGTGCTGTTCAACCGCGCAGTTGCGGCGGGCGCGAAGGTCGCGAACGGACCCATGGGGCAGATGGCGGATCAGTTCTGGGGCGATCGCTGTGGAACCTTGACCGACCCACAGGGGTACAGTTGGACGATTGCGACGCACAAAGAAGATCTCACGCCGCAGGAAATGCAGCAGCGGCAGGCGGAGTGGATGAAGAACTTCGCGCCGCAGCCGACTCACAGCTAGCTTGTAGACACATGGCCGCGCCAGCTCCCCGGCGAGGCTATCGAGCAGATCCGTCTTCCTTGCCGCGCGGGGGCCTTAGGGCGAAGGCGGACGTCCGAGCGCCACGAGCGACTTCAAGATGACGGACTCCGGAACGAGTCGGATGACGAGGTCACGCATCCAGCATCCGGCGGCGCTCTTGATGGACCCCATCCGCGCGTTGCGGCGGGCGAGCTCCACGACCGAGCGCGTCCGCCCGGCACGAACGCGCTCGTATCTTCTCAATGCCTCGGCTGGCGAGGTCGTATCGCGCAGCACGTGGCCGAGTGAGACCGCGTCCTCCAGCGCCTGCGCGGCGCCCTGTCCGGCGTGAGGCAGCATCGGATGCGCGGCATCGCCAAGCAGCGTCACGCGTCCCTCTCCCCAGTCATCGATCGGATCGCGCTCGAACAGCTCATCCAGTCGCAGATCTTCCGTGCGAGTAGCGCGGACAATGGCGCGGAAGGCCTCGTGGAATCGTGACGCGCAGCGTTCGGCCAGCGCCGCTGGGCTTCCGGAGTCGATCGGAAACCCGGCTTCGCCGAGGCTTCGGCGGGCAAGCTGATCCGCGCGGAGGGACACGTACCAATAGACTTCGCGTTCGCCTGCGCGCGCCACCCCGGCCTCGAGGCCGCGGCCGAAGTACTGCGCGCCGCTCGCGTTCCCCAGGTGATGCACTTGGTCCAGTGCGACACCACGAATCGCGATGAGACCGCTGCGACGAGGCGCCGCTTCGCCGGGATGGAGCTGCCTGCGAATGAGGGAGCCGACTCCATCAGCGCCGACCAGGATATCGCCGGATTCCGTTCGGCCGTTGGCCAGGGTCAAGGCGACACCATCGTGTGAAGACGTGAACCCGGTGACGGCGCTGTCGAGCGCCACGGTATCGAGCCCAACGGCGTCGAGCAGCGCGCCATGCAGGACCGTGCGCAGGATGCAGACCGCATCCTCGTCGAGAAGCGCGCGTGCGGCCGCGGTGTCGAATCGCCGGAGCACCGTGCCGTCGGGGCGGCGCATCTCGCCGTTGGTCGCAATCGCGCCGCCGCGGCGAGCGACGTCGGCCAGGCCGAGCGCTCCGAGCGCATGCATCGCGTTGGGCGCGAGGAGCAGCGCAAAGCCGAGCTCGCGCGGCGACACGGCCCGCTCGAAGACACGAACATCCCACCCCGCGCGCCTCAACGCGAGCGCCGCGGCAAGCCCTCCAATGCCCGCGCCAACGATCAACGCACTGTTTTTCGAAGGGACACTTGGCATTGGGAGTGAGGACACCTTGGGAGTTGGGAGTTGGGGATCGGGAGTCGAGAATCGCGAGTCATCGTCTCAGAGCGTTTTTCCTCCCGTATCGACCGCCGGCACTGTGATGATGCCCCGCTCGCGGTAGATCGGGCGGACAACGGCGCGGATGGCGGGAAGTTTATAGGCGAACCACGCTCCGCCAATGACGCAGACGATCCCGCTGACCCGGACGGTCATCGGCGCGCCGAACCGGTCGGCGATCACGCCGCCGAGGAGACTCCCGATCGGAACCGTTCCGAAGAACGCCATCGTGTAGAAGGACATCACCCGCCCCCGCAAGCGTTCTTCGACAATCGTCTGGAGGATCGTGTTGGTCGCCGCGAGGTGCACCATGAAGCCGCAGCCCGCGATCGCCAGCACCACGCATGCGATCCACAGCGAGGTGGTCATCGAGAACGCGACCAGGCCCGCGCCGAAGACCAGCGTCGCGTACATGATGATGCGGCCGAGGCCCACGACCGTCTCGCGCTGCGCGAGATACAGCGCACCGGCCAGCGCGCCGACGCCGGTTGATGTCATGAGCAGTCCAAGCGTGTTCGCCCCGCCCTGTAGCTCCACCGCCGCGATCGCCGGCATGAGCACGGTATAGGGCGTGCCGGCCGTACTGACGATCGCGACCAGTGTCAACGCGGAGCGGATCGGCACCGAATGCAGGACGTAATTCCAGCCGTGGCGGAGCTCGTCGAGCAGGTGCATCTCGGTGGTGGCGTCCCCGCGGTGACGCGGCTCGATGCGCATCATCAGGAGTGACGCGATGACCGCCAGGTACGAGATCGCGTCGATGAGAAAGCACCAGCCTTCTCCGAAGCCCGCAATCAGCAATCCCCCGATCGCGGGTCCGATGATCCGGCTGCCATTGACCATCGACGAGTTAAGCGCGATCGCGTTCGGCAGGTCGCGGCGGTCCTCGACCATCTCGCTGACGAACGCTTGGCGGGCGGGCGTGTCGAACGAGTTGATGACGCCCTGGATCACCTGCAGCCAGATGATCTGCGCGACGGTGATGAGGTGGGTGAACGTCAGGACGGCCAGGATGGCTGACTGCACGAGCGAGGCAACCTGCGTCAGGAGAAGAATCCTGCGTCGATCCATCCGATCGACGAGGACGCCGGCAAACGGGGTGATGAAGAGCGTCGGAATCTGTCCGCAGAAGCCGGCAATGCCCAGGAGCAGCTCCGAACCGGTGAGCCGGTAGACGAGCCAGCTCGTGGCCACGCGCGTGATCCATGTGCCGACAAGGGAAATGCTCTGCCCGCCAAAGAAGAGACGGAAGTTGCGATGCTGCAGGGAGCGCGTGATGCGCAGCCCCGCGTGCGACGACATAGACCTTTCATTGTAGGATCCACGGCGCGCAAAGTCCCTGCGCGGCCCGGGGAGGCCCCATGCGGAAACTGTTTCCATATCTTTTTGTCGTCGGGCTGTTGATCGGCGTGCCCGCGGTGGCGCACGCACAGGAGGCGGCGGTGAGCGGAACGATTACCGACAGCACCGGTGGTGTGCTGCCCGGAGTGACGGTGACCGCTGTGCACGAGGCGAGCGGCAATACGTTCGTCGGTGTCACCGACGACAGAGGCATGTTCCGGCTTCCGGTACGCACCGGGCTGCACCGGCTGACGCTGGAGCTCGCGGGCTTCGGCACCGTGAACCGCTCGATCGATCTCCTGGTGAACCAGCAGGCGGTCGTGAATCTTCAGATGGCGCCTTCGACGTTGCAGGAGACCGTGACCGTCACCGGCGAGGCGCCGCTCATCGACACCACGAAGTCGGAGGTCGGCGGCAACATCGATCCGCGGCAGCTGCAGGACCTGCCAGTGAACGGGCGCAACTGGCTTGACCTCGCGACGCTCGCGCCAGGAAGCCGGCAGAACTCCTCGAGCGACACGCTCGGGGGCAGGGACTATCAGTTCCAGATCAACATCGACGGACAGCAGGTCACGCAGCTGTTCTCAGGCGCCTTCGGGCAACCACGATATAGCCGGGAGGCGATAGCAGAGTTTCAGTTCATCTCGAACCGCTTCGACGCGAGCCAGGGACACTCGAGCGGCCAGCAACTCAACGCGATTACGAAATCCGGGACCAACGCGCCGCAGGGCACGTTCTCCGGCTATTTCCGTGACGCGACGTTCAACGCGAAAGATTTCATCCAGGATCGCGTGCTGCCGTACTCGAACCAGCAGCTGGCCTGGACCTACGGTGGTCCAATCAAGAAGGACCGCATCCACTTTTTCGGCACCTTCGAGTACGAGCGCGAGCCGACGACCTTCAGCTATTCGAGCCCGTACCCGATGTTCAACTTCGATCAGCTGAGCACGCGCACGGAGAAGAAGGCGAGCCTTCGCCTCGACTTCCAGTTCTCGCCTCGCACCCGGTTGTCGCTTCGCGGCAACAAGGCGATCAATCACCTCCCGATCGACAACCGCTTCTCCGGCGGCGCGACGCGACATCCCTCGTCCGGGATCGAGACGGGCCGCGCGACCAACAACATCCTGGCAACGGTCACACAGGTCCTGAGCAGCCGCGTGGTGAATGAAGTGCGCGGCGGCGATGCGGCGTTCTCGTTCTATCAGCATCCGGTGGTGAAATGGCCAGGCCACCCGTACGCACCGTTTCGCACGCTGGGCGGGACGCCGATCCTGACATTCCGCGGCGGCTACACGATCGGCCAAGGGCACGCAAATTCTCCGGTCAATGCGATCCAGGATCCGTACTCGCTGCGAGACGATCTGTCGTTCTCCTTCAATCGCGGCGGCCGTCACGACGTGAAGGTGGGCGGCGAATACATCTACAACAAGCAGTCGGTGACGGTCTGCGACTTCTGCATGGGCACGTACGACATGCAGGGCGGCAACGTGCCCGCCAACATCGAGTCGCTATTTCCGGTCTGGAACGACGTCTCGACGTGGAATCTCGCCGCGCTCTCGCCAATCACCCGGTCATATCGCCTCGGCGTCGGCCAGTTCATCGTGTATCCGGTACGCCACGAGCTTGCAGGCTGGATGCAGGATGATTGGGCCGCATCGGCTCGGCTCACGCTTAACCTTGGACTGCGATATGACCTCGGCAAGGGGAGCCTCGAGGACATCGTCTACAAGCCGTTCGTGCCCGCCGGGCCGGGCGCGGACAAGAACAACTTCGGGCCGCGCGCCGGTTTCGCATACCGTCTGAACGACAAGACCGTCGTGCGCGGTGGTGTTGGCAAGTATTTCGCCAACGAGGACGAGAACACCGTGTTCTGGTCGATGCTGACCCAGGGAACGATCTCTGTGCAGCAGCTGTACGACGGTCGTCCCGACTTCGCGGCGAGACCGTTCAACGGACCGATCCCGACCTATGACCAGGCGGTCGACATGTTCACCCGTGGCCTGATCCGGCGAAGCGCGCGGGAGCTGCCCGATCCACATCTGGAGACGGCACACAGCTACCAGTCGTCAATGGGCGTGCAGCGCCAGTTCGGCAGCTCCATGTCACTTGAGGCGGATTGGGTCTACACCGGCAACCGAAAGCCACGGATCGTGACCGACGTCAATCTCGCGTACAACCTCGCGACTGGATCAAACTACCCGTTCACAGACGTCGCGAAGCGGCCAACCGCCGGGTGGGACAGCGTGAACCTCGACATGGCGGCGGGCAAGGATCGGTACCACGGGCTGCAGCTCGCGTGGAACAAGCGCATGAGCAGGCGTTGGCAGGCGTCGGCGACGTATCTGCTCGCGTACCAGTACCAGTGGCAGCACGTCGAACCGCCTCCGGGGTGCAGCTCCGTCTGGACGATCTCCTCCGGCGGACAGTTCCAATGCAACGTGCCGATTCAATTGAATGCGGTCTACCGAGACGAGTGGTACTTGGCCGATGACGCGAATTCCGCATTTGGTCAGCGGAACCGGGCCACGTTCAACGGCATCTGGGATATCGGTTACGGCTTCCAGCTCAGTGGCTTGTATTTCTTCGGTGACAATGGATGGCAGACGCCGACGTCGGGTCTCGACCTCCTGGGGACCGGCAGTACGAACAATGTGGGGTCGGCAAACACCAGCCGCGTGCGCGCGATCAATCCGGATGGGTCGCTGCAGCTCGTGGAGCGGCGGTCCTTCAATCGTCCGTCGCTGCATCGGGTGGACACGCGTCTCCAGAAGCGCGTCAAGTTCGGGACCCGGACGACCGTCGACGGGATGCTCGAGGTGTTCAACCTGTTCAACCACAAGAACTACAACTCGTTCGTCACAAACCTGAGCAACGTTCGCTACGGCCAGCCGTCGCAGGACACGAACATCGCGTTCCAGCCACGGATGCTGCAACTGGGGTTTCGGGTTTCATTCTGAAGGGGATAGGGGATAGGGGTTAGGGGACAGGGCTGCCTCAGGACTCAAGCTGGCACGATCTAACCCCTAACCCCTGCCTCTTAACCCCTGAATGAATTCCGCCATCCTGTCGAGTACGATCCGCGGCTGATCGATGTGCGGTGAATGACGGCACGCGTCCAGCATCAGGGCGTCGCACCGGCCACCGAGCGCCGACATGATTGCTTCCACCTGCCGCTTCGTTCCGTACTCGTCGTCATGGCCCTGGATGATGAGCGTCGGACTCTCTATGTTCGGCAGGTAGCTCTCGATGTTCCACGCGCGGAAGTCGGGCCGCAGCCAGACGTCGGTCCAGTACTGAAATAACGTGTCGACGTTCCCGCCGTGGTGGCGCGCGAGCTTCGTGCGGAGGTCCGTGCTCACATAGCGCTGGCGCAGTTCGGCGATGCTCGTTACATTGATGTCTTCGACGAAGACGTGCGGCGCCTCGAGCGCGAGCGCGAGCAGGTGGCCGAGCCCAGAGCCGGCGTAGATCAGCGCGATTGACGCGCCGTCGCTGTGCCCAACGAGAATCGGACGCGAAATCTCGAAGATCTGGAGGAGACGCGGAAGGACGATCAGTGCTTCATCGTGCAGGAAGCGCACGGAGCGCGGACCCGTGAGCGAATCCGACTTGCCGTGGCCCCGGCGGTTGTAGACCAGGCCGCCGCATCCGGTCCGCGAGCACAGTGCGGCGGGAAAGTCGCGCCACCGGCTGATGGATCCGAGCCCCTCGTGAAGAAAAACGAGCGTCGGCGCATACACCGGTGATGGCCCGTGCCAGACGTACTCGAGCCGCGCGCCGTCGATCGAGACGAACTCGTTCACGGGCCTATCATAGGTCCCCATGAACGATCTTCTCGTCCAACACGACGCGCGCATCACCACGATCACGCTGAACCGACCGGATGCGCTGAACTCGTTCGACGCCCGACTAGCCGCGGATCTTGGGCACGCGATCCGTGATGCTGCTCTGGATGGCCACTGCCGCGTCATCGTCCTCACCGGCGCGGGTCGCGCATTCTGCGCCGGCGCCGACGTGGGGTACTTGAAGCAGCTGATCGACACGCACGACTGGGCGCAGGCGCGCGAGCTTGTGGGTAACGGCGCGAGCGCGATTGCCGTGATTGCGTCCGCACCCAAGCCGGTCATCGCAGCGGTCAATGGCGCGGCTGCTGGAGGCGGCGCGAGTCTCGCGCTGGCGTGCGACATCCGCGTGGCGTCAGACCGCGCGTCAATAGGTCAGGTGTTCAATCGCGTCGGCTTGCACCCTGATCTCGGCGGTACCTTTTTCCTGCCGCGTCTGGTCGGTCTTGGGAAGGCGCTCGAACTGGTCTTCACCGGCGAGATGATCGATGCCGCGGAAGGGCATCGTCTCGGCATCTTCAATCGCATCGTGGCGGCCGACACGCTGATGAGTGAAACGCGCGCGCTTGCGGCGCGGCTGGCTGACAAGCCGCCCCTGGCGATCGCGCGGGCAAAGAAGACGCTGTACCAAGGTTCGCAGGCCTCCCTGGACGAAATGCTCGCCATCGAGCTCGAAAACCAGGTCGCGCTCTTTTCCACTCATGACGCACGCGAAGGCATCGAGGCCTTTACGGAGAAACGGCCGCCGCACTTCCGCGGTGTGTAACGGGCCACAGAGTCACAGAGACACAGAGAAGAATTCGTTTTCTCTGTGATTCTGTGACTCTGTGTCTCTGTGGCTTGTCTGGGTGACCGACCGTTGCGGCGCGGACCCTTTGGGTCCGCGATACGATATCGGCCGTGTTGACCGCGCTGCCAGACACCTTCAACGCGGCTACTTGGTTTATCGATCGCAACATCCACGAAGGGCGCTGCGCGAGGATCGCCATCGAGTGCGGCGATGAGCGCGTGACGTATCAGCAGGTCCTCGACCGCGTCAATCGTGTCGGAAACGCGCTGCGCGAGGAGTTGGACGTGCGGCTCGAGGAGCGCGTGATGCTCCTCCTCCTCGACACGCCCGACTTCATCTACAGCTTCTTCGGCGCCATGAAGATCGGCGCGGTGCCGATCCCCATGAGCACGCTCTGGAAGCCGGCCGACTACGAGTACGTCCTCAGCGATTCCCGCGCCCGCGTCATCATCGTCAGCGAACAGCTGCTGCCGC
The DNA here is from genome assembly GCA_036802945.1 of Vicinamibacterales bacterium. GTDB lineage: Bacteria > Acidobacteriota > Vicinamibacteria > Vicinamibacterales > UBA2999 > Gp6-AA40. The sequence goes on along the minus strand of DAIRVG010000014.1, from coordinate 32,448 downwards.
ACATCAAGGCGATCCCTCCCGACCGCCTGCGCCACGTACGCGAGATCGTCGTCAGCCGCGATGGACCCTCCTCGGACCGTGTCGACGGCCTCCGGACGCTCGCGTCGCTGACGGCGGACGCGTCAAGCGATCTCGAGGCAGAGCCGACGAGCAAAGACGACCCGGCCTTCTGGCTCTACTCGTCGGGTAGCACCGGCTTCCCGAAGGGGTGCGTGCACCTGCATCACGACATGGTCGTGTGCACGGAGCTGTACGCGAAAGGGGTCCTCGGCATCTCGCCCGACGACCGCTGTTTCAGCGTTGCGAAACTCTTCTTCGCGTACGGCCTCGGCAATGCGATGTACTTTCCGTTTGGCGTTGGCGCGACGACGATTCTGTGGACCGGTCCGCCGGCTGCGGCGAACGTGTACGCGGTGATCGAGAAACACCGGCCCACGCTTTTCTACTCGGTTCCGACCAACTACGGAATGCTGCTCGCGCATCAACGTAATGGCGCGGATTTCGATCTCTCGAGCATCCGCTACGGCGTGTCGGCCGGCGAAGCGCTGCCGCCTGCGTTGTTCGAGCGTTTCAAGCAGCGGTTCGGGGTGGAGATTCTCGACGGTATCGGGTCGACTGAGATCCTGCACATCTTCATCTCGAATCGCCCGGGCGCGATTCGTCCGGGCTCGAGCGGGCAGATTGTCCCTGGGTACGAGGCGAGGATTCTCGACGAAGAGAATCGCCCCGTGCCGCCCGGTGACATCGGAAACCTCCTGATCGCCGGGGACTCCACGTGCGCGTGCTATTGGAACAAGCACGAGAAGACGAGGGAAACGATCGAAGGTCGGTGGATCCGGACCGGCGACAAGTACTACCTGGACGCCGACGGCTACTACTGGTACGCCGGCCGCTCCGACGACATGCTCAAGGTCGGTGGCATCTGGGTGAGCCCGGTCGAAATCGAGAACACGCTCATCGAGCACGCATCCGTGCTCGAGTGCGGCGTCGGCGCACGCACCGATCGCGATGGCTTGATGAAGCCGTACGCCTACATCGTCCTCCGCCAGGGAATCGCGGGCACGCCTGACCTTGCCGCGGAGCTGCAACAGTTCGTTCGTGTGCGGCTTGCCGACTATAAGCGTCCGCGCTGGGTGGAGTTCATTGCCGAGCTGCCTAAGACGGCGACGGGGAAGGTCCAGCGCTATAAACTGCGTGAAAGGGCCGCTCAAGCGTCGCCCGCCGAGGCTATGAATTGATCGAGACCAAAACCGAGTTCGTCGACTATCAGGTCGATCCTGGCCGCTATAAACACTGGCGCGTGTCGTTCGACGGTCCGGTGGCGACGGTGACAATGGATGTCAGCGAGGATGGCGGGCTGCGACCCGGGTATCGCCTCAAGCTCAACTCATACGATCTCGGCGTCGACATCGAGTTTCACGACGTCCTGCAGCGCATCCGTTTCGAGCATCCCGAGGTCCGCTCGGTTGTCATCACGAGCGCGAAGAATCGCGTGTTCTGCTCCGGCGCCAATATCTACATGCTCGGGCAGTCGAGTCACGCCTGGAAGGTGAACTTCTGCAAGTTCACCAACGAAACGCGTAACGGGATCGAGGATTCGAGCCGCTACTCCGGCCTCAAGTTTCTCGCGGCGTGCAATGGCACGACGGCTGGCGGCGGCTACGAGCTTGCGCTTGCCTGTGACGAGATCATGCTGGTCGACGATCGGTCCTCCACGATCAGCCTTCCGGAAGTTCCGCTCCTGGGCGTGCTCCCAGGGACCGGAGGCCTGACCCGCGTCACCGACAAGCGGAAGGTGCGCCGTGATCATGCAGACATCTTCTGCACGACTCCGGACGGTGTCCGCGGTCAGCGCGCGAAGGACTGGCGGCTCGTCGATGCGGTCGTTCGTACACAGGATTTCGGCGAGGCCGTGAAGAAGCGGGCGGGTGAGCTGGCGGAGCAGAGCGATCGCCCCATAGCTGTGCAAGGGGTGACGCTGACGCCGCTCGAACGGACGATCGATTCCGGTGGTCTGCACTACCGGTACGTCGATGTCGAGTTCAATCGGGCGGCGCGCACCGCGACG
>DAIRVG010000014.1:0-30280 GCA_036802945.1 Vicinamibacterales bacterium | reverse complement strand
GCAGGGGCGGGCTGGTGGCCCCTTCAGATGGCGCGCGAGCTGGATGATGCGATTCTGAGCTTGCGGACAAACGAGCTCGAGCTCGGTTTGTGGCTGTTCAAGGCCACAGGTGACCCCGAGGCGGTTGTCGCGATGGATCGATTCATTCTCGATCACCAGAATCACTGGTTCGTTCGCGAAGTCCTCGGCATGATGCGCCGCACGTTTGCGCGCCTCGACGTTTCGTCGCGCTCGATGTTCACGTTCATCACGCCAGGCTCGTGCTTCGCGGGGACGCTGTTGGAGCTCGCGTTCGCGTCCGACCGCGTCTACATGCTGCAGACCGACGAGGGTGAACCCGCGCCGTCACTGATGCTGTCGCCGATGAATTTCGGCGCGCTGCCGATGGTCAACGACCTGTCGCGCCTTGCGGCGCGGTTCCACCACGATCGCGCGCCGATAGACGCGCTTCGGGCACTGACTGGTGTTGCGCTGCAGCCTTTGGACGCCATGCGCCTCGGCCTCGTCACTGACGCGCCGGACGCGCTCGACTGGGACGACGAGATGCGGCAGGCAATCGAATCACGCGTGGCGTTGTCGCCCGACGCGCTGACCGGAATGGAAGCCAATCTCCGGTTCGGGCTGCCCGAGAACCAGGCGACGCGCGTGTTCGGCCGGCTCTCGGCCTGGCAGAACTGGATTTTCATCCGGCCGAACGCCACCGGCCAGAATGGCGCCCTCAAGGTCTATGGTAGTGGGGCGCAACCGAAATTCGACTGGGAGCGGGTATGAGTCATCGCAAGTACGAAGTTCGAAGGGCGAACTTTGAAGTCACTGTCGAAGTAAGTCCTAGTTTGCACTTACTTCCAAGTTCGACCTTCGAACCTCAACCTTAAGAGGTTCCAGTGACGAGCAACATCGATTACAACGACAAGATTCCGAACAACGTCGACCTCGGGCGCGACCGCGTGCTGCAGCGGGCGCTCGAGCACTGGCAGCCCGCCTACATGGGCTGGTGGTACGACATGGGACCCAACGAGAGTCACAACTACGACGTGTACCTGCGCACGGCGATCAGCGTGGACCCGGAAGGGTGGGCGCAGTTCGACTACGTCAAGATGCCGCAATATCGGTGGGGCATCTTCGTCGCGCCGCCGATCCAGGGACGCGAGGTGAACTTCGGCGCGAACAAGGGACAGCCCGCGTGGCAGGACGTACCCGGTGAATATCGTTCGATGCTCCGCCGCATCATCGTCACGCAGGGCGACACCGAGCCGGCGTCGGTCGAGCAGCAGAAGATGCTCGGCATGTGCGCGCCGTCGCTGTACGATCTCCGCAACATCTACCAGGTGAACGTCGAGGAAGGGCGTCACCTCTGGGCGATGGTGTACCTGCTGCACCGTTATTTCGGCCGCGACGGACGGGAAGAGGCGGAGGCGCTGCTCGATCGCCGCTCCGGCGACGTGGACAACCCGCGCATCCTCGGCGCATTCAACGAGCCGACACCAGACTGGCTCGCGTTCTACATGTTCACGTTCTTCACCGACCGCGATGGCAAGTTCCAGCTGTCATCACTGGCCGAGTCCGGGTTCGATCCGCTCGCGCGCACGTGCCGCTTCATGCTGACCGAGGAAGCGCATCACATGTTCGTCGGCGAGACCGGCGTCGGCCGCATCATCCAGCGCACGGCGGAAGTGATGGCGGAGCACAAGCTCGACGACTCCGACCATGTGCGCTCGCTGGGTGTGATCGATCTGCAGACCATACAGCGGTATCTCAACTTCCACTACAGCGTGACGCTCGATCTGTTCGGGTCGGATGTCTCGTCGAACGCCGCCAACTACTACTCGACCGGGCTGAAGGGCCGCTACGAAGAGACGCGGGTGCCGGACGACCACGTGCTCACGGACGCAACCTACAAGGTCGGGGCCGTCTCCGGAGGACGTGTCGTCGAGGAGGAAGTGGCCGCGCTGTCCGCGCTCAACGAGCGGCTGCGTGACGACTACATTGGCGAGGTCCAGGCCGGCGTGGATCGGTGGAACAAGGTCATCGAGAAGACGGGTGTCGGCTTTCGCCTCGTGCTGCCCCACAAGGCCTTTCACCGCGCGATTGGAAACTTCGCAGGACAGCACGTCAGCCCCGACGGCCAGGTGCTGACCCGGGAGCAATGGAACGCCCGTCGCGAGGAGTGGCTGCCGAGTGAGGGCGATTACACCTTCGTCCAGGCGATGATGCAGGGTCGCGTCGTCGAGCCCGGCAAGTTCGCGAACTGGATCGCTCCGCCGCGCCGCGGCATCCACACGAAGCCGATTGACTTCGAGTACGTCAGATTCAACTGATCACGGGCCACAGAGACACGGAGTCACGGAGAAAACGACATTTCTCTCTGTGTCTCTGTAACTCCGTGGCTTGTGAGCCGGATATCTACAGCTGAAGTCGCGGTATCCCCTATCCCCTATCCCCTATCCCCTTCTTATTTACAGCTAAAGTTCGCCGCGTCGGTGACGCTGCCAGAACCTGAGTACTTCGCGGTCATGGGATAGGGACAGAGCGGACGCGTGAGATCCGCGGCGCCGTTGGTCATGTGCGACCCGAGGAGCGTGTCGGGCGGCTGCTTCTTCTCGACCCAGTTCGCAAGCGCGGTCACCGCATCGAACGTGTTCGGTCCGGGACCGCCGCCGCAGTGATTCATCCCCGGAACCATGAACAGGCGCATGAACTCGCCGGTCTTGCCCGCGGCCCTGTTGAACGTTGCATCTTCGGACGCGAATGCATCCGCAGCCTTCGGCCCGCCGCTCGTCTTCTCGACCACCATCTTGTAGTAGTCGATCGTATTCAGCGGCGACACCGCGTCGTCACCCCAGCCGTGGTAAAGAATCAGCTTGCCGCCACGGTCGCGAAACGCTTTCAGATCCGGGTTCATCGTCTCGAGCGCCGATCGGTTCTTCTGATCGCTGTCGACCTTCGCCATGTCTTTGGCGAAGTCGAATGTCAGCGGATCCCAGTTCGGATCGCCGAGCACGAAGTACTTCATGTACCCGCCGCTGTAGTTGTAGAGAATCGCCCGGCCTGGCTCCTGGCCCGTGGTGAAGTTGCCCCATCCCCGCTCGACACCCGGAAGGCGACCCGGATAGATCGTCTTGCCGTCGGCGTATTTCACGCCTTCGTAAATCTTCTTGAGCGCGACCGCCTGCTTCGGCATGAGGCAGCTCGGGCTATCGCCCTCCTTGCATACGATTAATGTCGGATCGAACTTGCAGGCGCGCCCGTCCGCGATGAGGCCGTCCTTCACGCCATCGGTCATGTCGCATGCAGCGGCCGCGGCGTCGTTGATGGCCGGCAGCTTCGACGCTGGAATGTAGCTCTCTGGATCCTTCAGCGTCGCATGACTGTTCCAGAGCGCGCCCATCATCAGGTGAGGCCAGTTAATCGCAGGCGCACCCGAGACGATGCCATCGTAGTCGGCTGGATAGCGTTGCGCCTCGGCGAGGCCCTGGCGACCACCAGTGGAGCAGCCGACGAAATACGACTGCCGCGGCGCCGAACCGTAGAACGCGTCGACGAGTTGCTTTCCCTTGACGGTCATCTCGTGAATCGCGCGGTAGCCGAAATCGATGACGAGCTCACGGTGCCCCATTGCGAACTGGGGATCGTTACCGGTGTGGCCGGTATCGGTGCTTGCCGTTGCGTACCCGGCTCTGAGCGCGTTCGCGAGCGCGGGGTAGGCGATGACACCCGCGTAACCGCCACCTCCCACTCCCTGGAATTTCCCGTTCCAGCCGGATGCAGGCAACCACACCTCGATGTTGATCGCCGGGGAGACCGTGAGCTGCACGCGGCAGAAGGCGGGCACGGTCGGCGGTGGCCCTCCGCGTCCGCCGGCCGGGGCGGCTGGATTCGCCACGAACGGTCCCGCAGGCACCAGCGTCGCCGCGGTGATCGTCGTCTCAGGGAGCTTTAACGACGAAAGGCTGTCGCACGTCTGAGCGGCCGAGGCCAACGCGGGGCCGGACAGACAGCCTACAAAGGTCACGAGAATTGCCCGCAGTAGCCTGTCGCGCATTGCTTCACTCCCTCTTGTCACAGGTCTTCCACTGTCAGCGTTGAATCCGCGTCTTTCCACGCTTCCTTGAACTGACTGTCCACCCATGCAGCATCCGACGTTTTGTTTTGCTGCATGAGGCTTTCGCGAAGGCCGAAGAGCGAACGGGCGTTGCGCGGATGGCGGGTGAGGTCTTCTCGAAACACCTGTTCGGCATCGGCAGGACGCCCGGACTGCAGGAGGGCGGCGCCAAGCGACTCGCGAATCGGATAGAACCATACCGGCGGCTCGTCGTACGCCACTCGGTCCGCGCCCGCGACCGCCTGTCTCCAGAACGTAGTTGCCGCGTCGTTGGTGCCCCGCGCCGCCGCGATGCGCGCTGTAAGCACCAGGCGTGCGATGTCGAGCACGTTCCTCGCGCTCTCCAGACCCGTGCCGCCAAACAGTGCGCTGTCTGGCACCCGTGCGATCGACGCGACGAGTTGGGTCTGCTCGGCCGTGGCTTGGTCGACCTGGCCCTTGCGTGCGAGCGCCACACCGCGCGCGAAATGCCGCCACGCGGTCATGACGGGCCGGTCCGCAGGAGGCGCTGGTTCCTTCAAGATGTCGTCATATCGTCCGAAGCGAAGCAGCACCGACGTCGGTGTGACGACCATCGACTCGATCATCGGCATCATGTTGGCGTGCGGCGTGAGCCGTTCAGCCAGCTCCGCCGCCGACTGGCGTGCGTCGGCGAAGCGCCCGCGCATCATGTTGGAATCGGAGAGGAAGTGCAGGTTGTGAGAGTAGTAGGCGAGTCCATAGTAGGCGTCGGGCGGCGCACTCTTCAGGTAGGTCCGATCGGCCTCAGCGCCTGCAAGATTCGCCTTGGCCGCCCCCTCGTGATCGCCGGTTCGCGCCAGGATGTGTGCGGGCATGTGCGCCAGATGTCCCGCCGACGGAGCCAGCGTCTTCAGACGCTCGGCGCTCGGGAGCGCACGTTCCGGTGCCCGTGATGCCTCCACGCTGTGAATGTAGTAGTGATTGGCGCCGGCGTGGTTCGGGGCACGGCGCAGGACCGATTCGAGGACTTCGAGGATCCGGGGCGTATCTTCTCCCGCCTTGCCGTCGAGCGTCCAGAGCTTCCATGGATGGAGGTTCATCAGGCTCTCGGCGTACAACGTCGCGGCATCGAGATCGTCCGGGTACTTGCGCATCAACTCGCCCATTGCCTGCGAGTACCCCCGGGCCAGCGCGGCGCGATCCGCCTTGAGATCGGCGGCGTAGCGCACCGCCATGGCGGCGACATAGTCCTTCTCAACCTGCGGCGCGTTCGCGCTGAGGCTCTTCGCCTTGTCGATCGCCTCGAGCGCCTGCCGCGCGCGCGGGTCGTCGATGTCGAGGTTGTAGTTCGGTCCGAGTGCCCACGCGAGTCCCCAAAGTGGCATCGGAGAACCAGGATCGAGCTCCGACGCGCGCTGGAACGAGCGTACGGCTTCCTCGTGGTTGAACGCGAATACAAGGGACACGCCCTGATCAAAGAATTTCTGCGCGTCCGCGTTGGACGTCATGATCGGGTGGTGGTGCGTGCCGATGCCGGGGAACAGGGATGGTCCAGGGCGGGTCTCGGTTGCGGCCGCCTGTTCGGCGTTTCCCGGGGACGGCGCGCGGCACGCCACGCCCATCCCCGCAAACAGCGCGAGACACCATACTCTTGCTTTCATGTGGTCTCCCAATGCGGCGAATTGTATTGTGAGGCCGGCCGCAATTACACGAGATTTGCCGTTTCCAATTCGCGAGGGTCATCCGCGATGCAGACATCGACCACGAAACCCGAGTCCCGAATCCCGAATCCCGGCCGAATAGGAGCGCTCGTGTTCGACGCGTACGGCACGCTGTTCGACGTTTTTTCGATCACGTCCCTCTGCGATCAGCTCTTTCCAGGCGGCGGCATGGCGCTCGCGGGGATGTGGCGCGCCAAGCAGCTTCAATACAGCGTGCTGCGGAGCCTGATGAACCGCTACAAGGATTTCTGGCAAATCACGCAGGACGGTCTCATGTACTCGGCTCAGAGTCTCAAGCTCGATCTGACCGCCGACAAGCGGACGCGCCTGATGGATGCGTACCTGACGCTCGCCTCGTTTCCCGACGTGAAACCGGGGCTTCAGCGGCTCAAGGCGCAGGGGCTGAGACTTGCGATCCTCTCGAACGGCGAGCCGAAGATGCTGCAGTCGGCGGCGACGAGCGCCGGGATTGCCGATCTGCTCGATGCGATCATCAGCGTGGACGAGGTCAAGGTCTTCAAGCCGAGCCCGCGGGTCTATGAGCTCGCGTCCGCGCACTTGAACATCGCGAAGAGCGAGATCGGGTTCGTCTCGTCGAACAATTGGGACGTCAATGGCGCCGGCTCGGCGGGTCTCACGTCATTCTGGATTCAGCGTGCGGCAGCGGAACCGCCGGAGGAGCTTGATTACCCGGCCGCGCGCGTCGTGCACGCCATCACCGACCTTCCGGCGCTGGTCCGCGGCTGAGCGGGCAAGCGACCTGAAGGTCCGCCTCTACGTCGAATATAATCCTAGGTTCCGATCCGAACCACCGAAGCACCGAGGCACCGAGAATTGTTTGTGTGGTCCTCGGTGTCTCAGTGTCTCGATGGTACGTCTCGCCAAGGTCTCGAGGAGGGTTCCCGTGTCACAGGCCTCATCCGCATCCGTTCGTGCGGATGTTCTCCAGAATTATTCCGAGCTGGTCGGCACCAAGACGATCGATGGCCGCAAGGTGAACGTCGAGGAGTGCGTCCAGCGCGCCGGCGACGGCCCCGCCAAGGTGACCGCCCGGCGTGCCCTCCGCGCGCACGATTACGTCTACGACGTCTTCGAGTCCGTGGAAGGTGTCGCTGCGTGAATGTCGTCGATGAACGGTTCGTCGCCGAACTGCGAGGATTCTGCGGATCCCACGACGTTCTGACAGACCCGCTCGAGCTGCTCACCTACGAATGCGACGGCCTGCCGCATCTGCACCAGAAGCCTGCCGTGGTGGTGCTTCCCTCGTCGGCCGACCAGGTGCAGGCGGTCGTCCGTCTCTGTCATCAGCATGAGATCCCGTTCGTGGCCCGCGGCCACGGAAGCGGCCTGTCAGGAGGCGCGCTGCCGATTCCGGGCGGCGTCGTCATCGGACTGTCGCGCCTCAATCGTGTGCTCGACGTTGACATTCCGAATCGACGGGTCGCCGTGGAACCGGGCGTCACGAACCTGGAGATCACGCGCCAGGTTGCCTCCCACGGTTTTTATTACGCCCCTGATCCGTCGAGCCAGCAGGTGTGCTCGATCGGCGGCAACGTTGCCGAGAACTCCGGCGGCGCCCACTGCCTGAAGTACGGATTTACCGTTCATCACGTGCTTGGTCTCGAGGCAGTCCTGCCGAATGGCGACCTCGTGCGCCTCGACAGCGCCATCGCTGACGCACCGGGCCCCGACCTCCTTGGCGTGTTGATCGGATCTGAAGGCACACTCGCGGTCGTCACCAAAGTGATCGTGCGGATCCTGCGCCGCCCCGAAAGCGTCCAGACGCTGCTAGCCGCCTACGGTTCGATCAGCGCAGCGGGGCTGGCGGTGTCGGAGATCATTGCCGCCGGCATCATCCCGGCCGCCGTGGAGATCATGGATTCCCTGTCGATCGTCGCGGTCGAAGCCGCCGTGCACCCGAATTTTCCGCCGGCCGATTCGATCCTGATTGTCGAGCTCGATGGTCCCGTCGCCGAGGTCCGCGAGCAGTTCACCGACGTCGAAGCCATCTGCCGCCGCGCCGGCGCGACCACGGTGGAAGTCGCGCAGGACGAGGCGCACCGGGCACGCATCTGGAAGGGCAGGAAAGGCGCGTTCGCGTCGATGGGGCGCGTGACGCCGAACTACTACGTGCAGGACGGCGTGGTGCCGCGCACGAAGCTGCCGGAGGTGCTCGAGCGCATCCGCCAGCTCGAGGCGCGCTGCGGTCTGCGGATCGGAAACGTGTTTCATGCTGGTGACGGCAACCTTCATCCGCTGATCTGCTACGACGAGAAGATCCCGGGGCAGTCCGCGCTGGCCGCTGAAGTGGGCGCCGAAATCCTCTCGTACTGCGTCGAGGCGGGCGGTTCGATCACCGGCGAACATGGTGTGGGCGCCGACAAGGCGGAGTACATGCCGCGCATGTTCTCGGCAGACGATATCGACGTCATGCAGCTCGTGCGCCGCGCGTTCGATCCAAAGGGGATCTGCAATCCAGGCAAGGTGTTTCCGGCACCGCGTCTCTGCGGCGAAGTGCCCGGTCCCTACCGCGCACATCCGATTGAGCAGGCCGGTCTCGGCGAGCGTTTCTAAGTATGGAGCTTACTTGGGTCGCCAAGACGCAGCGGGTCTGGGCGAGCGTTTCCACAGGATCGATGCGATTGTTACTTTCACGTACCGCCGAGACACCGAGACACCGAGGAAGTTATTTCGCTGTTCCGTGGCAGTGACCGATTCACACACCCGTAGAGGCGGACCTTCAGGTCCGCCTGAAGTTCAAGGGACCGCGAGCGACGCGATCGATGGCGTCGTACCCCGTACGGTCATCGAGCCGGCATCAGCGGAGGACCTCGCATCCGCGCTCGCATCAGCCTCGCAGCAGCGCGCGTCAGTGGTCATCCGCGGCGGCGCGACAAAGCTTGCGTGGGGGCGCACGCCGTCGCCGATCGACATCGTCCTCAGCACGAAGCGGCTCAACAGGCTGGTCGCGCACGAACATGCGGATCTCACGGCAACCGCGCAGGCCGGTGCCCGCATTGACGATGTGAACAGGGAGCTGGCGCGGCACGGTCAGTGGCTGCCGATCGAGTCGGCGTTCGAGGGCGCCACAATCGGCGGGGCGATCGCGACCAACGACAGCGGGCCGCTGCGCCACCGGTACGGCACGCCTCGCGACCTGCTGATCGGCATCCGGCTCGCACTCACCGATGGCCGTCTGATCAAGTCGGGCGGCAACGTCGTGAAGAACGTTGCGGGGTATGACCTGGGAAAACTGATCAGCGGCTCGTTTGGAAGCCTTGCCGCCATCGTCAGCGCAACGTTCAAGCTGACGCCGCTGCCGGCGGCGTCGAGCACGTTGATCGCGACCTTCGACAATGCCGCCGGGCTTGTCACGGCCCTCAACGCGATTACCAGCAGCCAGCTGGAGGCGTCGACGTGTGAGGTGCACGCGTCCGCCCTGTATAGTCCGGCTAAAGCCGGACACTACCACTTGTTGCTCAAGTTCGAATCGACGCCGGGCGCGCTGAATGCACACGTCCAGAAGGCGCGCGGGCTCGTCGGCGACGCACAATGCGAGGTCGTAGCCGCGGCCACCGAGTCCGACGCGTGGCGCGACCACGGGCGCGCGCTCTGGAAGTCGCCGGGGATGGTCGTCAAGGCCGCGTGGCTGCCCGCGTCGCTCGGCAGCGTGCTCGCGTTCGTCGGCGAGATGCGCGAAGGCGGAACGGACGTGGAGCTGTCAGGTCGCGCGGCGCTCGGGTCCGGGCTGTTCCGCATCGATGGCGATGTCTCGACACAGCGCGCAGCGGTGGAGCGAATGCGCTCGCGGCCGGATCTGTTCAGGCATGTGGTCCTTCTGCGAGCGAACACTGAGCTGAAACAGACGATTGACGTGTGGGGATCGCTGGGCGATGCCGCGGCTCTTGGCGCGGCGGTGAAGCACGCGCTCGATCCGCAGGGAATCCTGAATGCAGGTCGGGGGCCTGTGTGACTGCAAAACCCTCCAACTCCCAACCTCCAACTCCCAAGGCGCCTTGGAAAGTTGGGAATTGGAAGTTGGGAATTGCTACGCGGATCGGTCGCGAGCTTCGTGGACTTCGTGGTTGATCAGATCTGGAATGACTGAAGTCTTGGAGTCATCGAAGCCCGCGTTTCAGGGCGCAGACCAGCCGTCGAGGGGGCTGATCGACGCGTGTGTCCACTGTGGCTTCTGTCTGCCATCCTGTCCGACGTATGTGCTGTGGGGCGAGGAGATGGATACGCCGCGCGGGCGTGTGTACCTGATGAAGGCCGGGCTCGAAGGCCGCGCCGAGATGTCCTCGACCTTCGTCAGCCACTTCGATGCGTGCCTCGGCTGCATGGCGTGCGTGACCGCGTGCCCCTCGGGCGTTCAGTACGGTCCGCTGATCGAACACACGCGCGCCCAGATCGAGCGCCACTACGACCGGCCGTTCGGTGAGCGGCTGTTCCGCTCGCTGCTGTTCGCGCTGCTTCCATACCCGCGCCGGCTTCGATTCGCGATGGCCCCATTGCTCATCTTTGGCCCTGTCCTCCGCGTCCTCGAGCGAAGCGGAGTCTTCAACCTGCTGCCGCTCCGCATCCGATCGCTCGTTGCCGTCGCCCCACAGCCGTCGTGGCGTTCGTTGTTCGGGAATGCGCCCGAACACACACCAGCGTCCGGCACGCCGCGCCTCACCGCAGGCCTGTTGACCGGATGCGTGCAGCGTCTCGCCTTTGCGGACGTCAATCGAGCGACGATCGACGTGCTGGCCGCCGAAGGCTGCAATGTCGACGCGCCCGGCGCGCAGGGCTGCTGCGGCGCGCTGGCGCTCCACGCGGGCAACATCGACCAGGCGCGCGAGCTGGCCCGCCACAACATCGCGGTCTTCGAAAAGTCCGGCGTCGATCGGATTGTCGTCAATGCCGCGGGCTGCGGGTCGTCGATGAAGGAGTACGGCGAGCTGTTTGCCGAGGATCCCGCGTGGGCGTCGCGGGCGCGGGCGTTCAGCGCCCGTGTGCGCGACGTGTCCGAGGTGCTCACGGAGATCGGCGAGCCTAGAGCGAAGCGGCATCCAATCAAGGCGCGCGTCGTCTACCACGATGCGTGTCACCTTGCGCATGCGCAAGGCATTCGCGCGCAGCCTCGGGCGCTGCTGGCGTCCATCCCGGGCATCGAACTGCTATCCCCGCACGAAGCGGAGCTCTGCTGCGGCAGCGCTGGCATCTACAATCTCGTGCAGCCGGAACCGGCGATGCAACTCGGTGAGCGGAAGGCGCGCAACATTGCCGCGCTGACGCCGGATGTCATCGCGACCGGCAACCCGGGCTGTATTCTTCAGATTGCCGCCGCCGGACGGAGGCTCGGATACGACTGGACAATCGTCCATCCGATCGAGCTGATCGATCGATCAATCAAAGGCGGGCTGTAGCTAGTCGGTTTGTAATAACCTTCGTGGTTTGATTGCACACTAGGAGATCGACATGTCGTACGGCGCCCCAATCAGTCTCGAGAACGCAAAGAAAGTCGCCGCCGCTGCATTGGCGGAAGTCCGCAAGAACAACTGGACGATGGCGGTGGCCGTCGTGGATCCGGCGGGGGACCTGGTCTATTTCGAGAAGATGGACGACACGGGGGTTGGCAGCACTGTCGTCTGCCAGGACAAAGCGCGCTCGGCCGCGAGGTTCAAGCGGCCGACCAAGGCATTCCATGACATGCTGGCCGCCGGCGGCGAAGGGCTCCGCGTGCTGCGCATCAAGGGTGCGGTGCCGGTCGACGGCGGGCTGCCGATCGTGATGGGCGGGAAGATCGTCGGCGCGATCGGATTATCCGGCGGCACGAGCGCGCAGGACGGGCAGTGCGCGAAAGCGGGCGTCGACGCGGTCAGCTAATCAAGGTCACGTTTTAACCACGAAGAACACGAAGAAAGCGAAGCACACGGAAAACCATTAGGTATTTTCGTGACCTTCGCTTCGATGTGCCACGGAGGCACGGAGACGCGGAGAAAAACATCATGACTTACCTCCGTGCCTCTGTGTCTCCGTGGCCCGTTTCACCAGCCGATAACCATCTCCTTTGAGACGGTATTGAAGCAGACAGGCGTCCGGTAGATCACGTCCATCGTCCGCGTCGTCGGATTCGCGTCGCGAATCGCCAGCGCCGCGGGGTAGTTCGACGCCCACTTCATCGTCCCCTCGCTGTCGTGATGACCGAGGAAGACGGTCGAAGGCTTGAACGTCTTCACCAGGCCCACGAGCGGCGGAAGGCCTGCCTCGAACGCGTAGTACGGAAACATCGCAACGTCGACGGCCGGCGCCTTCTGCGCCAGCGCGCGCTGCGCGTCGGTGATCGGACCGGGACTATCCGCGAACAGGAGCCGGAAACTGCTGCCGAAGGTGAAGAGGTAGTTGATCACCCCGTCGGTCGCGATTTTTGGATCGCGGCTGCCGCGCGCGCGGATCGCATCGTTCTGCTGTTTCTCCGCATCCGTCAGCGGCTCCTGGAGAGACGCCACCTGCAGCGCCGCCGCCTGCTTCTCGAGGAATCCCTCGGGGACCGTCGTGGCAATCACGTTGTGATGGCCGAGCGTGGCCTCCACGTTCACACCGGGATACTGCATCACCTCGCCACCCTTGACCGCCTTGAACTGCTTCGCCGGCACGCCGCCCTTCGTCAAGACTTCGCTGGCGAATGATGCGCCGACGACCTGCGCACCCGTCTGCTTGGCGACGGTTGCCGCATCGGAGATGTGGTCGAAATGCGCGTGCCCGATGAAGATCGCGTTCGCCTTCTTGAAATCCTTCGGCGTCACGCCAATCGGATGCATGCGGGGTCCGCGATCGTAGTACGCGTCCAGCAGGAACACATCACCGCGATATGCAAGCTCGTAGTTCGTCCATCCGAGCCAGCGGACGACGAGGGTGTCGGGATCCTTCGGCGCCGGTCCGCCGGCGGAGACCGGCGTGAGGCTTTGGCAGGCAGGATCCTGCTGCATCGCCGCCTTTGCGCCTTGTGCCGAGAGGGAAGGCCCTGCAAGTGCGGCAAGGAGAAGCGCCACCATGCCGAGCGTCGCGAAACGAGCGCCTTGGGAGTTGGGAGTTGGGACTTGGGAGTTGAACGTTGGGAGTTGGGAGTTGTTCATGATCAATTCCCGAGGTACAGCTCTTTGGTCGCAGTGTTGATGCAGACCGGGGTCCGCAGCAGCGGCGCGATCGCCTTCGATGTCGGAAACTGCTCGCGGATGGCGAGGTTGAGCGGCCCCATCGGCATGTCGAGCATGCGATTGCGATGTCCATCGTGATGCGTCGGCAGCATCACGGTGGGCTTGAACAGGCGGATGTATTCCATCGAGATCGGGATGGCGAGCTCGCCGCCGTAGTAGGGGATGAAGCCAAGGTCGATGTTCGTCTTCCCCTGCATGATCTTCTTTTCAGCTTCGGTCGTCGGTCCGGCGCTGTCGGTGTAGAAGGCCTTGAATCCGTTGTCGAATGTGAAGAAGTAGGCGATCGTCCCTTCGGTGATCAGCTTGTCGCGCTCGTCGGCGCCGAGCGGCACCATGCCGCCGAGGCGGCGATCGTGTTCCTGCTCCTGCGGCGTCAGCGGTCCCTTCAGCGCGATGGCCGCAGCCGCCGCCCGATCCTTGCGCATGTACTCATCGGGGACGACATTGTGGTGGCCCTGGACCGCTTCAACCGTGAAGCCGTTGAACTTGAAGCTTTCGCCGCCGAGTCCTTTCACCACGGCCATCTTCTTGTCGCCGACGCGACCCGTTCCGCGAACCCAGCGCATCGAAATCGCGTCGCCGACCACGAGCGCGCCCGTCTTCTCGCCGATGTACGGCGCGTCCCACAGGTGCTCGCCGTGCGCGTGGCCGATGAAAATGGCGTTGACGTGCTTCGTCATCTGCTCGGTGGTGATGTTGTTCGGCGCCCACCACGCCAGCTTGTCGATGGCGGCATCGAGCAGGATGACGTTGTCGCGATACGCCAGCTCGTAGTTCGACACCCCGAGGAACCGCAGGACGACGACGTCCGGATTTTGCGGGAGGGGACCGCCCGCCGCCGCGGGCATCAGCGACTGGCAGGCCGGTTCCTGCTCCAGGCTTGGATACCTGGTCTGGCCGCGAGCGACGGACGAGAAGACAAACAGCGCCACGAGCGCAGCAGCAGCGACACGCATTCTGATCCCCCTTTGGGCGTTTACTGTAACCCAATAGGGGATCGGGGATCGGGGATCGGGGATCTGAGACAATTCCCAACTACCAACGCGCAACTCCCAAGGCGTCCTGGGAATTGGAAGTTGAGGATTGGGCGTTTCGCGCGTCTAACGCGCGACCGGTCCCGTTGCCGCGCAATCGTCCCTCGGGTACACTCGGGCGCTCGTTCACCCCAGTTTTTCTGACCAAATTCATGGTTGCACTCGTGGAAACCATCTGGCTGTTCGTCCGCGGCTCGGAGTCCGTGCACGTGATCCGCGCGGCGACCCCCGAGGGGAGGTCACGGCTTCTGGTCTATGGACCTGGCAACGCGCACGTGGTGCATGAATTTGAGGACGCCATCGCCTGCTCCACGCAGGAATCCGAGATGGAGCGCCGGCTTGTCGCCGAGGGCTTTGCGCTCTCGCAGTTCACCGACCGACGCGGTGGCGAGGACCGGCGGAGCGTGTCGCGCGGGCCTGACCGTCGAAGGTAAATCCCAAATTCCAAACCCCAAATCCCAATCAAAACGATAAGGAGAGTAACCACCAAGAACACGAAAGGCGCGAAGCACACGAAAACAAGAATGATGTTTCGTGACCTTCGCGATTGTCGTGACCTTCGTGGTTAATAGTGGATCTCGAGCTTGAGTTTTGGGATTTCCCTAAGGCTTGTCGAGAGCCGCGATCTTTCGATCGAGATCCGCAATCGCCTGCTCGAGCATCGAGCGATGTGCGGCCGCGGAGGCGTCCTTGAGATCCGCCTGCGCCCTGGTGCGCGCGAGCATGAGCGTGGTGCGCGCGGCGCGGCGAGCGGGGTCCTCGTGGACCACGCTCGACTTGGGCGAACCTCGATCCGCAGCCGCATCCTGCTGCGCCTCCACAGACTTACTCTCCCATCCGCGAGCCATGTCTAAATTAAATCCCAAATCCCAAATCCCAAAACCCAAATCCCAACGCAGAGTTTCGCCCAACGCAGAGTCGGATTCGAATGTGTTTAGATTTTGCTTGGGACTTGGGATTTGGGATTTGGGATTTACTCCGAGCCATCCGCCCGCGAGACCTCAACGTACCGCTCCTCCCCATCGGTCGAGATGCGGAGCTGCCATGGATTGCAGCAGACCTCGCAGTCCTGCACGAGCGTCCCTCGGATCTCAGGCTCAAGGTAGATCTCGACCTCCTCGCCACAGTAAGGGCACGTGACGCGGAACTGCGAGTCCATAAGGCGCAATCTTACCGGCTTGCGTGACGGGGATCACGGTCACCCGCTGAATTGCGATAGCATGCGAGCCGTTTGCCTACCGCCAAGAAGAAAAAATCCGCGAAGGTCGTCGAGAACACCAGCAGCGTCACGAAAGCCTTCCAGGAACTGCGGGAGCTGATCGTACGTGGCAACCTGCCGCCCGGCGCGTGGATTGTCGAGGCGGAGATCGCCGAGCGGCTGGGTCTCAGCCGGACGCCGATTCGTGGCGCGCTGCAGTGGCTGCATCGCGAAGGGTACGTCGTCGAGCACAAGGGCAACCGCAAAGCGCGGATTGTCGTGGCGCCGCTGACGCGCGAAGACGCGCGCGAGCTCTACTTGATCGTTGGCCACCTGGAGGCCCTTGCGGGGACGATGGCCGTGACGTTTCCGACCAATGTCCGGGCGAAGCTTGCCGACGAATTGGCGGCGTTGAACGAGCAACTGAA
This sequence comes from Vicinamibacterales bacterium, assembly GCA_036802945.1. Taxonomy (GTDB): domain Bacteria; phylum Acidobacteriota; class Vicinamibacteria; order Vicinamibacterales; family UBA2999; genus Gp6-AA40. The sequence goes on along the minus strand of DAIRVG010000014.1, from coordinate 14,634 downwards.
CGTGATCGCCAGCCAGCGCCCGGTCGATCCGCGGCGCGTCTTCGAGATCGACAAGGAATTCCACGCGCGCATCATCGACGCGGGCGCCGGCAAGCGACTCGCGGCGCTCCACAACTCCGTGCGCCCGCAGGTCGAACGGTATTGGCGCCTCTACGCGAGCTCGATCATCAGCGAGTTGCACGTCTCAGTCTCCGAGCACAACGACATCGTTCGGGCCATCCGCAAAGGCGATGCGACCGCCGTCCACGACGCGCTCCAGCGCAACTGGACCGGGGGCTACGACCGCATCAGCCGGCTGATCGAAATCTTCGGCGAACGGGGAAGCTGGTAGGGGAGGACGGGAAGCCGGGATCAGGGATCGGGGATCGGGGATCAGGGATCGGGGATCCGGGATCCGGAACCCGGGAGGTTCGCGCTGGCCTTCGAAATTGTGTACGTTCGTGGGGCCGATGACGCAATCCCGCGCTGAGAAAGCCGTTCTACCAACGCTCGGTCTTCGTCAGGTCGCCAATCAGATGTTCTCGCGCGCGTCCGGGGCGCGGCTACGGGAAGGAAACCGCATCCGGTTGCTGAAGAACGCCGCCGAGAACTACCCTGCCTGGCTCGACGCGATCCATTCGGCCCGCCGCACCATCCACATCGAGATGTACATCATCCACGAGGACGAGCAGGGGCGGCTGTTCGCCGATGCGCTGATCGCCAAGGCGCGTGACGGCGTGAGCGTGCGCCTGCTCTACGACTGGATGGGAGGATTTCGAAAGACATCGCGGGCGTTCTGGAGCCGGCTCCGCGCCGGCGGCGTCGACGTGCGCTGTTACAACCCGCCACGCTTCGACAGCCCGTTCGGGTGGGTGAGCCGGGATCACCGCAAGATGATCGCCGTGGACCGCTCGGTCGGTTTCGTGACCGGATTGTGTATCGGTCAGATGTGGGTGGGGGATGCCGCGCGTCACCTCGACCCATGGCGGGACACGGGCGTTGAGGTGCGTGGACCGGCCGTCGCCGACATCGAGGACGCCTTTGCGGATGCGTGGGCGGCCGCAGGAGAACCACTCCTCGAGGATGTTGCGCCGCTGGCGACCGATGTCGGTCACAAACATCTGCGGTATGCAGGCGACGCAGCAGCAGGCGTCCCGATGCGTATCGTCGCGACCGTTCCTTACACCGCCGCGTTGTTCCGCGTCGATCAGCTCGTCGCCGCGCTGGCACAACGCACGCTCTGGCTGACCGACGCCTATTTCGCCGGTACGACGCCGTACGTGCAGGCGCTTCGCGCCGCCGCCCGGGACGGCGTAGACGTTCGGATTCTCGTGCCCGGGTCGAGCGACATTCCGGTACTTCGTCCGCTCTCACGCGCCGGATACCGGCCGCTCCTCGAAGCCGGCGTCCGCGTGTTCGAGTGGAACGGTTCGATGCTCCACGCTAAAACCGCAGTCGCCGACGGAAGGTGGGCGCGCGTCGGCTCGACAAACCTGAATCTCGCGAGCTGGATAGGTAACCGCGAGCTCGACGCGATGGTCGAAGACGAGGCGTTCGCGAGGGATATGGAAGCGATGTACCTCGAGGATCTCGAGAACGCAACGGAGGTCGTGCTGGACGTGCGTAACCGGGTGCGCGCACCAGGCGCACCCCCTCGTCGGCAGCCTGTGCCGGCCAGCGGCGGCAGCGGCGGGCGGGCGGTCGCGGGAGCGATGCGCATCGGCAGCACCGTGTCTGCTGCGGTCACAAACCGGCGGGTGCTCGAACCGGTCGAAGGACACATTGCGTTCGTCGCGGGCGCTGCTCTTGGTGGGCTGGCTCTGGTCGCAGTCTACTTTCCTCGGGCGGTTGCGTATCCGCTCGCCGCCATCGCCGTGTGGCTGGGTACCGCGCTTCTGCTTCGAGGAGTGACGCTGCTTAGGGAACGGAGTCGTCGCAGGCGGAAGGGAAGGAAGGATTCGTGATTGGTAATCTTCGTGTCCTTCGAGTCTTCGTGGTCAATAAATCACTAATCGGTAATCACTGGTCACTAATCGCGAGTCGTCACTCGCTCCGCGATTGTCTTCGCCTGCGTGAAGAGCAGCAGGTAATCCGGACCGCCCGCCTTCGAATCGGTTCCCGACATGTTGAAACCGCCGAATGGATGCGCGCCCACCATTGCGCCGGTACATTTCCGGTTGAGATAGAGATTGCCAACGTGAAAGCGCTCGCGCGCGCGATCGAGCTTTGAAGGGTTCCTGCTGAAGACGGCGCCGGTGAGGCCGTACTCGGTGTCGTTGGCGAGATCGATCGCATGCTCGAAGTTGCGCGCACGCAGGACGGCGAGCACTGGCCCGAAAATTTCCTCCTGGCAGATCCGCGCGTTGTTCTCGACGTCGCCGATGATCGTTGGTGCGATGTAGTAGCCCTCGGCCGCGGGCGTCAGCGCGCGTCCACCGACGAGGATGCGCCCTTCGCGTGCGCCGGTCTCGATGTAGTCGAGCACGCGCCGGTAGGCCGCCTCGTTAATTACCGGTCCAACCGCAGCGTCCGTTGCGGGATCACCGTGCTGAAGCGCCGTTGCCGCGGGGATGAGCCTGGCGACGAACTCGTCGTATACCGCCTCGTCCACGATCACCCGGGAGCAGGCTGAGCACTTCTGACCGTTGTAGCCGAACGCCGCGGCGACCACACCCTCGACCGCCTGGTCGAGGTCAGCCTCACGGTCGACGATGATCGCGTCTTTGCCGCCCATTTCCAGGACCGTCCGCTTGATCCCCGGCTGGCCGGGACGACGCAGTGCGGCGCGCTGGTGAATGTCGAGCCCGGCGGCCTTCGAGCCTGTGAACGCGATGACGCGCGTCTTCGGGTGCTCGACCAGCGCCTTGCCCACCTCAACGCCGCCCTGCAGGAGGTTCACCACTCCGGCCGGCAGATCGCACCGCTCGAGAATCTCCATGAAGATGGCGGCGATTGTCGGTGCTTCGGGCGACGGCTTCACGACCACGGTGTTGCCGCACGCGATCGCGGCCGTCGTCAGGCCGGCGAGGATCGCGAGCGGGAAATTCCACGGCGGGAGGACGGCGCAGACGCCGACGGGAATGTAGGCGAGCTGGTCGCGCTCGCCGGGGAACTGAATGGGCGGCGCGCTGTCCGCAAGACGGATCGCTTCGCGCGCGTAGAACTCGAGAAAGTCGATCGCCTCGGCGACTTCCGCGTCGGCTTCGCGCCAGTTCTTGCCGACTTCGAAGATCAGCCACGCCGAGAGCTCCAGCCGTCGTGCGCGCACCTCGGCGGCGACCCGCAGCAGCAGGCCTGCCCGCTCGTCGACGGGCGCAAATCGCCAGGTACCAAATGCGTCGAATGCCGCGTTGACGGCGCGATCGGCGGTCGTCGCGTCCGCCTCGGCATGGACGCCAACGATCTGCGATGGACATGCCGGATTGACGGACGTGACGCGCGTGGCGGTACGCACCCGCCCTCCGCCTATGATCAAGGGATACTCGCGCCCGAGTGCGGCACTCACCCGCGCTAGCGCCTGGCCCATAGCCGTCGATTCGGCGTCATCGAAGCGAAGCAGGGGCTCGTTGGTGAACGGGATGGCGAGGAGATCGGCATATGACGTCAGCGTGCGCATATCGTCAGATTGTATTCGAAACAGTACTCATTTTTGAACTACATAAACGTATCTGAATTTGTGTTGACAATGGAACTCTGGGCGGACTATCTATTTCCACCCCGTTTCACGCCTTGCCGCCGTCGAGATGCGACCAAGGCCCTGGATCGACCCCACGGCACGTGGTACCCCAGGAGGCCCGAGGGCCGGTTTGGCCCGGAAGAGGACGTCAGATGAAGCGCATGCTCAGTGCTCTGCTCCCCGCATTCCTAGTGCTCTGCCTGAGTCCGGTGTTGGCGTTTGCGCAGGCGGGATCCACCGCGCAAATCAGCGGCACCGTCAAGGACCAGAGCGGCGGAGTTCTGCCGGGTGTCGACGTCACCGTCACGCAGACCGATACGAGCTTCACACGAAGCGCCGTGTCCGATGAGAACGGCGGGTACGTGATCCCGAACCTCCCGGTCGGCCCGTATCGCCTCGAGGCCAATCTTCAGGGCTTCCGCGCCTACGTGCAGACCGGCATCGTGCTCACGGTCAACGCCACGCCGGCCATCAACGTGGTCATGGCGCTTGGCGAGGTCTCAGAGCAGATCTCGGTGAGGGCGAACGCGGCGATGGTCGAGACGCGCAGCACAGGTGTCGGCCAGTTGATCGAGAACCAGCGCGTGCTCGAGCTGCCGCTCAACGGCCGGCAGGTGACCGACCTGCTGCTGCTGTCACCGGGCGTGACCGTCAATACCGCCGGTGGTTTCGCCTCGAGCCGGAATTACCCGACCGTCCCGATTTCGGTCGCCGGTGGCTCGCCCGGCAGCACGGTCTACATGATGGATGGCGCCAGCCACAACGACCCGGGAACGAACTTCAACCTGCCGGTGCCGTTCCCCGATGCGTTGCAGGAATTCCGCATTGAAACGAGCGCGCTGCAGGCGCGCTACGGACACCACGCATCCGCGATCGTGAACGTCGTCACCAAGTCGGGGACCAACGAGCTGCACGGCAGCGCGTTCGAGTTCATCCGCGACGGACGGTTCAACGCGAAGAACGCGTTCGCGCTGTCGAAGGACTCGTTGCGGCGCAACCAGTTCGGCGGCGCGATGGGCGGACCGATCGCGAAGAACAGGCTCTTCTTCTTCGGCGGGTACCAGGGAACGATCATCCACACGGATCCGAGCACGCTGCAGGCGTTCGTTCCGACCGCTGACATGTTACGCGGAGACTTCACCGCCCTTGCGTCCCCGGCGTGCAACAGCGGCCGGCAGATCGCGCTGCGCGCCCCCTTCGTGAACAACCAGGTCAGCGCGGCGCAGCTCGATCCAGTCGCGCTGAAATACCTTCAGTACATCCCCGTGTCCACCGATCCCTGCGGCCGCTACCAATACGGTTATCCCACGCCGAGCAAGGACCATCAGTTTGTCGGCCGTCTCGACTACCAGAAGAGTGCCAAACATTCACTCTACGGCCGGTACATGGACATCAACTACAAGCTGCCGAACTATTACGATGGCAAGAACGCGCTTACGACGCCGAGCGTGGGTGTTGACAACCGTGGCCGCTCGATGGTGTTCGGCGACACGTATTCCCTGAGCAACTCGGTCATCAATTCGTTCCGTGCCACGGGCATCCGCTCGATCAACTACCGGACCCCGTCGAAATTCGTGTCGCCCGTCGAAGTGGGCGCCAAGGTTTACACCACGCCGCTCGCGGGCGCGTTCACGAACCTGAGCGTCACCAACGCCTTCAGCATGGGCGGCGGCGGGAACAACAACGCCAAATACGACTACACCGTCTACGAGATCGCCGATGACGTCGACATGGTGAGAGGTTCCCACCAGCTCACCGTTGGCGTGAACTACCTTCACCAGGTGATGCACGTCTTCAACACCCAGTATTCGAACGGCCAGTTTTCGTTTGACGGATCGGTCACCGGCTTGTCTCTGGCGGATTTTCTGGTCGGGCGAGTCGGGCAGTTGCAGCAGGGCGCCGACGTGCATCTGAACGAGCGTGCACCCTATTTCGCGACTTATGTCCAGGACGCATGGAAGGCGAGCTCGAAGCTGACGCTCAACTACGGGCTGCGCTGGGAACCGTACTTTCCGCTGACCAACGACGACGATCAGGTCCTGATTTTCGATCCCGCCCGATTTGCGGCGAATCAGCGCAGCAAGGTCTATGTGAATGCGCCGGCGGGACTCATCTTTCCCGGAGATGACGGGTTCCCGGGGCGCGCGTCGAGCAAGGGCAACATGATGGGCCTCGGTCCGCGCCTTGGAGTCGTCTACGATCCCCGCGGGCAGGGTCGCGAAGTGATTCGTGGTGGATACTCGGTGGTGTACGACCAGCCGGCGATGTTCCACCATATCCGCAGCGCGAGTGTTCCGCCCTGGGGGTCGCTCATTACACTGAACAACGTGTCGCTCTCGGATCCGTACTCCGCCTATCCGGGGGGCAATCCGTTCCCGCTGCCGGTTGACAAGAACGCCACGTTCCCGCTCAACGGGACGTACTGGACGCAGCAGCTGGAGGCGGACCCGCCGCGGACACAGCATTTCAACGTGAGCTTCCAGCAGCAGTACGCGGAAAACTGGTCGCTGACCGCGAGCTACTTCGGGAATCGGACCGCGCACGTCTGGAACGGCATCGAGATCAATCCGGCTGTGTATTCCGCTGATGCGACGACGGCGAACACAAACCAGAGGCGGTTGCTGTATCTCCAGAATCCTGACCAGGGGAAATACTTCGCGTCGGTCACACAGCTCAATATGGATGGGTCCGCGAAATATGACGGCCTCCTCCTCGCGGTGCAGAAGCGCCTGAGCAACAATTACAGCCTGACAACGAACTACACGCTCTCGAAGTGCATCAACGACGGCGATCCGCAGCAGTTCCTGGATCCGCTGTATTCGCATCCGGGCGACCCGAAGGCGGATCGCGGTCCGTGCGCGGGCGATCGGCGGCACGTGCTGAACACCACGCTGGTGCTGAATACCCCTACGTTTGCCTCGCGCCGGATGAACGCGATTGCGGGCGGCTGGCAGGTATCGGGGCTGTTCCAGGCGCTCAGCGGCAGCCCGCTGAACGTCTCCATCGGCCGCGACCAGGCACTGACGGGCGCGCAGAACCAGCGCCCGAACGTCAGCGGCGACTGGAAAGTCGCGAACCCGACCAACGACATGTTTTTCAACACGGCGGCCTTCTCGTTGCCGGCGCCGGGAACGTATGGGAATCTCGGACGTAATGCACTGAGAGGTCCTGGCACGTGGAGAGTCGACTCGGCGGTGAGCCGCAAGTTCACAATTTCAGGGAGCCGCCAGTTCGAGTTGCGCATGGAGGCGTTCAACCTGTTCAACCGTGTTGGACCGGGGGTAACACAGCAGATCAATGGATTTGGCGGTGTCGGCCTGCCGAACACGACCTTCACGAACACGCTGTTCGGCCGTATCACGACGGCAGCCGACCCCCGCATCATGCAGTTCGCGCTGAAATATTTGTTCTAGGCCGACCTGAAGGTCGGCCTCTACGATCCGTAGAGGCCGCCTCTATCCGTAGAGGCCGCTCTACGATCCGTAGAGGCCGCCTCTAAGACCCGTAGAGGCCGGTCTTTAGACCGGCCTGCGACCACAGCAGAGTGGAAAGGGATTCACGATGAAATCAACCCGGACGGCAATGGCAGTCATCGCAGCGTTGACGATGGTCGCGGCGGGGGCGGGCAGCAACGTCTTTGCGCATCACTCGCAGTCGCAGTTCGAGCCGGAGACGACGCTCTCGGTCGAGGGCACGCTCACAAAGGCCAGCTGGAGCAATCCGCACACGCTCTTTTTCATCGAAGGCAAGCGTGTCGGCGGTGCCGACGCCGCTCAGGAATGGGTCGTCGAAGGGCCGTCCCCGCGCCAGCTCGAAACGAAGGGGTGGGGCAGGGCGGTCTCGAAGGTGGGCGACAAGGTCACGTTCGAAGGACGTCCGCGTCGTGACGGGAAGCCGGAGCTCCTGCTCCTGAGCGTCACCCTTGCAGATGGGAAGACGTTTTCCTTCAAACCGGATTAGCAGACAATCTCTTTCAAGCCGGATTCGCAGACAGTCTCTTTCAAGGCGGAGTAGCCGAATGAAGGTTCTGCTCGCGGCGGCATTGGCCGTCCTTGTCGCGCCGGGCGTCGCACCAGCTCAGACGAAAGTCCCCGCCGCATTCCTCGGCACGTGGGCAAGTCTTGGATTGAATCCAGGTCCGCCGCCGCTCGGCGCGCCGCCCACGGAGCTTCCGTACCAGGAGATCGACAAGAAGCTGGCTGACTTTGTCCAACCCTGGGCGCTGGCGCAGCACGACGCCCTCGAATGGAATACCGACGACACCGGCCAGGTCTGCAAACTCGATGGCATCTTCCGTCAAGGACATGGCACCGGCGCGGGCAACTTTCGATTCGTCGAAACGCCGGACAAGCTATACCAGATCTGGTCGTCGGTCGACGAACATGGACTGCAGCGCATCTACCTCAACTCGCCGCATCCGCGTAACGTGCCGCTCACCTGGAATGGGGACTCGCGAGGCCGTGTCGAAAACGACGAGACGCTCGTCGTCGACACCATCGGATTCAACGATAAGTCGTGGTTGAACTCTGACCGGTGGGCGCATTCCGAGGAGCTGCATGTCATCGAGCGATATCGCCTGTACGGCAACGGTGCCTACATTCAGTTGCGCGTATTCGTTGACGATCGAAGGGCATTGAAGGCCCCGTACACTTACACCCGCTACTACCGGAAGGTGGCGGAGCCGACCGAAGGCGGTGAGAGCGTTTGCAACGAGAACGCGCCTGAAGACGACCTCTGGAGCATTCGCCGCGACAAGCTGCTTGCGGAACATGATGCAAAGCTTGTCGCATTCATGGCGAAGTACGCGAACGAGCCGCTTCCGAGGGGCCCCGCTCCTGCAGCGCCCGCGACGCCGACGCCGACGACCACGGCCGTCGATGCCGCCAAGCTACGCGGACTCGCCGGCATTTATGAAGCGCTGCCGGCAGGTGCAGCGCTGCCGGGGGGACTAAGAGCCGCCGGCCGGTTGTCGGATCTCGTGCTGCTGCCAGCCGCGCAGGAGATGGCGAAATCGAGAAACCTCGAATTCGATCCCGCGAAGCACTGCATGGTCGTCGGGCCATTCCGGATGATGGCGAGAGACGATACCAGGTTCGAGGTGCTGACGAGCGCGAATCGGGTGACGCTGCTGTTTGAAAACATCGCATTGGGCAACAAGCGCGAGATCTATCTCGGGCGGCGCGAGCACTCCACCAAGGATCCGACGTACCTGGGAGACTCGATCGCTCGCTGGGAAGGCGACACGCTCGTCGTGGACACGACCAGCTTCAATGACACCAGGGCGTGGCTCAACGATGCAGGTGCACCGCACACCGAGGCGTTGCATCTTGTCGAACGCATTCGTTCCGTGCAGGCGGGAAGGTATCTCGAATACCAGGTGACCGCCGACGACGCGAAGGCACTTGCGAAGCCCTACACGTATACGCGCTATTTCCAGCGTTCCAACCAGGAGTTGCAGGAAGACTTCTGCGAAGACCGCGTCGCGACCCGCTGACGTCGGTAGGGCGGGTCTGCTCGACACGGCCTAAAGGCCTGCACCACAACGATTTCACAGGCCCTAAAGCCCAACACGACGTATCCATGACACGCCGCGAACTGGTGCTCATCGCGCTACGCCGGGGCGTCAGCAAGCGGTGCCCGCACTGCGGGGAGGGATCCATCTTCTCCGGATGGGCACATCACCTCGAGCGGTGTGCGGTGTGCGGGCTCGTATACGAGCGCAATCCGGGAGACACCTGGGCGTTCGCGATCTTCGGCGACCGCCTTCCGATCGCGGTCATCATCGTGCTGATCTATTTCGGGATCGGCCGGTCGCATCCGTTGGTCGGATCCGGCGCCATCGTCCTGCTAGTCGCGTTGCTGGTCTCGACCGCGCCGAACCGCTGGGGAGTCGGAATAGCCTTGCACTACCTCTCGCGCGTCTTCTGGCCGGACCCGGCTGACCCCGTGCCGGTGTGGCCTGCGGCGGGCGATCACGAAGGCACGGACGGAGGTTAGACCCTGTGGACGGGATCGCACAACCGTCCCTGGAGAGTCGCTGTCGGGCGGTCCAGCGACGACCCGAACGTCTTCAGTCACGTTCAGAACCGAGCTTGCATTCAGGATGTTGAAGATGTGTCGACCCGATTCCATCGGCGCAGGTACTTCACAAGGCATGGCCGAGTTCGGGGGCGTCACCGTCGGCGACTGTATAACCGAGGTGGAGACGGGCCCCTTGACGGACATATTTCGCGCGTCCGGCATCCATCGCCAAGCCGGTCGCCTGTCTTGGCTAAGGTGCACTGCGCAGTCGAATGTCCAGCATCCTCCGATTACCCTCGGCGACGCGCACGACCCGCTCCTCGGTGGCGTACCCCTCTTTGCTGACTCGTATGCGTTTGTCTCCCGCTGGCAGATAGCGGATCGTAGCCGGGGCGATACCCCATCCGATCCCATTCACCGTCACTCGCGCTCCCTCCGGTTGCGTTGTCACGACGAGCTCGGTGACCGAATCCGTTGATGCTCGGGTTTCAGCCTGTTCCGTTGTCACCGCAAGGTCACCGTTCGAAGCCGCTGATGCTCGAGCTCGTGTCGGTTCCATCGCCACGGCCAGCGCGGGCTCCGAAGACGCCGATGGTGGCGCGACTTGATCCAACTGTGTAAATCGCGAGGTCCCGACCACGGCGTCGGGCGGCGTCTCTCGAACGGACGGTACGCTGTGCTGTGGTGAACCAGCGGCGCTGCGCACTTGAGCATCACCATCGAGCGCCGGTTCTCGCCCCCCCATCGCACGCCCAAACACCGCAGTCGCCACTACAACACTGATCACGATCAGAACGCGCTTACTGGAAGGTGTTGGCTCCTGAAGTGTTTCAATCGCCGACTCGCATGGCGAGTTCAAGGCGCGATCGAGCTCCGCTACCGCAAGATTCTGATCGAGTTTGACTACTCGAGCGTAGGCGCGTATCTCGGCGCGTCGATAGAACCCGTCCGGTACAGCCGCCAAGTTGCCGTGTTCGAGCGCCTCTAGATGGCGCCGGGGAATCTTCGTCTCGTTCGAGACCTGTTCGAGCGTTAGACCGCGACCTTCACGGGCGCGCCTGAGCAGCTCACCAAGCTTGGCGCTGTCGTTTTCGTGCGTGCTGGTGTTAGAAGCGCGTCCGTTCCCGGAACTATCACAGAGAAGCGTGGTCATTGCCGTTCACTGTTTGGCGCCGTGCCGCCGTGGTGAGGCGCCGTACGATCGAGTCGCTGGTCCCGCACGTATTGGACGTCCGGCGGTACGGCCTGTCGACGCCCTCCCACCTCAGGCAATTGCCATTCCGGGCGGGACTGCGATTCGCTACGGCGAATCTGGGCGCAGTCTCGTATCTCGGGGTCGACGAACCATGGAGAGCGGCTCTTTTCGACTGTTCAGAACGAGCAAAAAGTCTTCCGACTGCCGAACAAATGTGCGGCCGGCTCCTCGATCCGACCGCGTAGTGGCAACCCGGTTCGCGTGAGGCTGTTAAGATCGCCCCTCGATGCGTTCCCAACATTCCGATTACCCTGAGTAGTCGCCCAGCGTTTACCTATCTGGCCGGAGGAATTCCAGGGGGCCGGCCCAGGAATCGCTAAACCCTAGCCCGTTACTCGCGACTTACGCGTGCGCTGACTTAGCCGCGGTTTACGGTCGTTCATCCATCGCGTCGGCTCCAAAGGCCGGCCATAGATGGATGACCTCCAAACCGCGGCCGAAGGCTACGCTCGATCCATTTCCAGCACGGTGCCAAGCCCGTGGCGCCGCCACTCCGCCTGGACACCCCAGACAAAGCCCGCTGGAAGATGCCACGTCGGTGTCGCGCGATTCCTCAAATAGGCGTGAGCCAGCTCATCGCGCCGCGATGGATTGACGAATGAGGTCGACGGTGCGCGCCATGTTCTTGTCGATGAGGGCTCGGCCGATCTCCGCCGTCGAGCCGCGCGGGTCGCCCTGGATGCCGTTCTTGCCATCGGCGGCGACGATCTTGGAATTGCGCACCATAGTCGGATCGACGGCCATCATCTGCGACGTGTCGCGCGGGTCGGCGTGGTTACCGATCTGCTCCCGCTTGATGCCGCGTGCCATCATGATCGCGGCATCGCCCTCGGGATCGCTGCGGTAATAGCCGGGGATGGCGTGGACGCGCGTGTTTCCGCCGGCCCATTCCGCGTTGAGCGTCGCGGCGACAGCAATTTGTCCGGCTTGGTTAGGGCCGCTGTCGCCGATGAAGACGACGTCGCGGAAGCCATGCTGCTTCAAACTGCGCGCGATGTATTCGAGCACCTGGCGGAAGACGGGATCGGGAATGCTGATGGTGCCAGGAAAGCGCATATGGCCGGTGGGCGGATCGATGCCGCCCTCGGGCGTGTAGGCGACGACCGGCGCGACCAGCGCGTTGCCGAGACGGCGTGCGATATTTTCGGCGTTGGCGGCAATGCGCACATTGTGCTTGCCGAGCGCCATGTGAGGACCGTTCTGCTCGGTGCCGCCGGTCGGAACGATGATGGTGGCCTTCCCAGCCGCGATCGCATCGCGGACTTCCTCCCAGGTGAGCTTCTCGATGAAGACGGTGTCCGGGGTTTGCGCGGACGCCGCCGTGGCGCAGCAAAGGAACGCGAACGCAACCAGATAGCGGATCATGGCGTTTCTCCCCGTTGAGTAAGACAGCGTAACGCAGGCGCTGACGGCGTTCGGGCGCGATACTGTCGCTCTGCCTTCGCTTTCGATGGTCTTCCGCCGGATAGATAAACCCTTGGCGAGGTACTGTCAAGTTGACGAGGACTGTGCGTGACGATCGCTTCGATGTCGGGCTCCATTATTTGTCAGCAAGTTCCCGTCACGTCGTTCCACACCCGGAAGGCACGCGTTCTTAACAGACGGTAAAGAGATTCCGAACGACGCCGTGTACTGACAAGAATCGTTGCGCGTGAGCCGTGGATTTGAACCTTCGCATTTGACGCTCGCGTTGACGGGTTGGTTGATAAGAGACTTCGGCTCGATTGTTCTCGTACTGCGTCGTGCTATGGGCGACAGAGGGCATCACGCGGGTGTGGGCCGTGATGCCCCGCTGAGCGGGGAGATCTTCGGTATCGCGGAAGCTCAAAGAGAAACGGTGGTACAGCCAGACGGCATGACTGATGATCTCCGGCGGGAAGCGGTAGCCGTGGTAACTGGCGGCAGGGCTCGTCATCGGCCTACTCTGCCAGCCCCCTGCCTCAACTTGACAGTACCGTGGGGCGAGCCTTGTCAGGCTCGCCCTCACGAACCCGGGCCTTCAGCGCGGCAGCGCGAACACGTACACCGCGTTGGCGCCGCTCGCCGTGTCGGCCTCCGGCGTCACGACCGTCTGCGTCGCGGCGATCGGTCCGCCGCCTGATGTGATGGCGATGAACTGACGCCCATTTACCGCAAACGAGATTGGGGAGCCGACCACCTGCGACGGCAGACGCGTCTGCCACAGCACCGTGCCCTTGTCGGCGTCGAGCGCGCGCAGGTAGCGATCCATCGACCCATTGAACAACAGGCCGCTCGCGGTGGCGAGGATGGGCGCGTAGTTCGAGACGCGCGTCTCCCAGCTCCAGAGCGTCTTGCCCGTCTCGACCGAGATGGCATCGATGCGGCCCGCCTTATCCTTGCCGGTGGCAAACTTCCCGACATTGTTCGTGTTGTAGGCGAACTCCGGCTGCGGCCCGCGATCCATGCGCGCGCTCGAGTCGATGCAGACGTTCGCCAGCTGGACGTACATCACGTTCGATCGCGGGCTGTACGCACCGTACGGCCAGTCGCGGCCGCCGTTGTAGGTCGGGCAGATGTGATAGGTCTTGCCAAGCTCCTTCAGCACGACGTCCTCGTTCACCGTGACGAGCCCTTTGGCGTCGATCGTCGCGACGAGGTTCTGCTCGTTGGTTGGCCGTGCCCAGAGGAACTCACCGGTGGCTGCATCGAAACTCCACGCGATGCCGGTTTTGCACGGCACGCCGGTCAGCGTTTTGCGCGGTCCGCGACGCGCGTTCGGATTCACCGACAGCATGACCGACGAATCGGGGTTGACAGGCGTGGTGATCGGCATCATCTCGAACGTGCATTCCTGATCCCAGTTGTCGCGCGGAAGAACCTGATGCTTCCAGACCACTTCACCCGTTTTTGGCCGGACGGCGAAGCGGGTATTGGTTCCCGCCATTGTCGCGCCCGGCATCTTGCGCTGCGTCTCGGAGGCGGGGCCGACGCCGCTCGATCCGTAGTACACGAGGTCGAGGTCGGGATCGTACGTGAGATGCCCCCACACGCCGGTCATCCAACGGCTCTCGTACGGCGAGCCGGCCCACGTTTCATCGCCCGGCTCTCCGGGGCGCGGAATCATCGTGTTGCGCCACAGCTCCTTGCCGGTCTTCGCGTCGTGACCGGTGACGTAGCAGGCGTAACCAGCGTACTGGCACGTACTGCCGGCCACCACCACGCCGTTGGCGACGATCGGTCCGCTCGAGTTGCTGACATATAGATCGCCGCCGCGATCCGTCTCCCACGCCTTCTCGCCGGAGCGGGCATCGAGCGCGAGCACGTGGTTGTCCCACGTCACGGTATAGACGTAATCGCCGTACAGCGCGATGGCACGCTTGCGCTGTCCCAGCGGGTTCCGCATCGACGTCAGTTCTGGCAGCGGATGCCGGTACTCCCACATCAGATCGCCCGTCGCGACGTCGATCGCCTGAATCACGTCACCAGGATTTCCCAGATACATCACGCCGTTGTAGACGAGCGGCGTCGCCTGATTGGTGCCAGGCTCCATCGCCCGCGCCCACACCAGTTGCAGATTCTCGACGTTCGTTTTGTTGATCCGGTCGAGCGGGCTGTAGCCCCATCCCTGGTAGTTGCCGCGGTAGATCAGCCAATCCTCACGTTTGGGCTCGCGGATGACCTGATCTGTCACCGTCACGAAATTGCGCACGGGTCGCAGTGTCTTCGTGGGCCGCGGCGCTGC
>DAIRVG010000013.1:0-68811 GCA_036802945.1 Vicinamibacterales bacterium | reverse complement strand
CGGGGCATATAGATTCCTCATCCTATGCCCCACACACAAAATTCCTGACACCCTCAACCGGCGACATGTTGTCTGGTGTTTCGGCTGCTCGCCTGGATTCGCTCCTCTTTCTTGAAAACTGGCCCGCGGCATTCGGGTTGCTATAGTGCGGCCCCCAGCGAGTTTCAAACTGTCAGAGGAGAGCTCACGAATGCAGATCCCAGGCCTTCGGCGCGCAGTCACCGTTCTTGCGATGACACTGCTCCCTGTCTATGCCTACGCAGCGCCGATCCTGCCAGCGTCGTACGACATGTTGAACGGTAACACCGGGTCGTTCCAGTACTGGGATCAAACCTACAGCGGTGCCGGGTGTGTCACGTGCGATAACTCTCCGCTGTCAGGAGGCTTGGGAGACCTGACGGACGGAATTGTCGCCCCAGACAACTGGTTCGTCGTGGAAGCGCCCGCCGGTAACGGCCCGTATGTAGGGTGGACGCTCGATCCGCTCATTACCTTCCACTTTGCCGCCGGAACGACCATCAACGGGCTCACCGTCTACCTGGATGATTCCAATGGCGCCGGCGGCGTGTCCGCCCCCTCGGGTATTCGCATCAACGGTCAGCTGTTCAACATTGCCGAGCCAGCCGGGAGTGCGCCGTTTGCCTTCACTGTCAACGGTCTGAACGTGGTGGGCGATCTCCAGCTCGAGTTGCTCCGAAAGAACCAGTGGGTCTTCGCAAGCGAGGTGCAGTTCGACGGCGGGAGAAACGGAGCGGCGGTACCGGAGCCGGCGTCCTTGATGCTCCTCGGGCTGGGTATCGCAGGCCTCGCGGTGCGGCGGTGGCGCCAAAGCTAGCGGAGTAATCCTTTCGCCCCGACCAATAAATTCAAGAAATGGCCGGATCCTTTCAGGGTCCGGCCATTTGCTTTTTAGGGATGTGTCGGATCTTCGTCGTGTCGACTTTCGCCGGAAGTTCGCTGGCGCGCAGGCGACGGCGGGCTCCGCGCTGGACGGCATTCTCGTTCGGCAGCATCAGAAGTAACTGCGGGCCCATCATTGGAACAGCGCCGACGTTCGGTGTGCAAATCTGGAACCGTTGTGGTTGATTTGGATCAACACTAAATCTAATCGCGACGTCGGTGGACTCCCATGCCGGGTACTGCTGTTTCGCTCCCGACCGCCCGTCAACGAACGCTGGCCATAACCTTCGTGCTGTGTGCGTCGGTCTCTGTGGGAGCACAGACCCTTGCGACGCTGCAAGGGCGCGTACTCGATCAGTCCGGCGCAGTCGTTGCCGGCGCCGTGATCCGCGTTGAGGCGAAGTCGATCGGTTTCGACGTGGCCGTTCGAGCTGATGCCGAAGGACGCTATACCGTCTTCGGAATTCCGAGCGGTGAGTACACGGTCACAGCGGAGGCGAACGGTTTTCGCCCGGAACGCATCGAAGCCCTCAACGTCGACATCGGCCGGACGCTGGTGCGTGACTTTCGCCTGGCCATTGGTGATCTTGCCGAGACGGTATTGGTTCGCACAGAAATACCGATCATCGATCGGTCAACTACCACGGTTGGCCATGTCGTCACGGCGGAGACCGTGCACCAGATTCCGCTCAACGGCCGCCACTTCATGGATCTCGGTCAGCTCGTACCCGGATCGGTCGCGCCATCACAGACGGGGTTCTCGTCCAGGCCCATTCGCGGCCTCGGTGCGCTCGCCTTCAACGCGGCCGGCAATCGGGAGGAGGCGGTCGGATTCCTGGTCAACGGTGTGTCGACCAACAACCTGACGTTCGGGTCGCTGATATTCGAACCCCCTCTCTCCAGTATTCAGGAGTTCAAGGTCGACACCTCCGCGTTCAGTGCCGAGCAGGGGCACGTGTCGGGGGCGATCGTCAACATCGCCACGCGATCGGGTACCGATGACGTGCGTGCAGAGGCGTTCGAGTTCGTGCGGAACGATGCGCTCGACGCACGTAACTTCTTTGAATTCACGTCCAAGCATCCCCACCCGTTCAAGCGGAACCAGTTCGGCGGAACCCTTGGCGGTCCGATCAGGCGCGGCCGGACGTTTTTTTTCGCATCCTACGAGGGCCTGAGACAGCGGCAGGGCGTGGACGTGAACAGTCTCGTCCTCAGCGACGAGCAGCGCGCGGCCGCAACCGATCCGGCTGTCCGGCGTGTGATCCCGTTGATCCCTCGGGCAAATTTCTTCGATGCGGACGGCACGCCGCGATTCGTCGGGTCGGCCCCAGCCGTTGCGGATATGGATCGGTGGACGATCGATCTCCGGCACAACGCCGGCAACAAGGATCGCTTCCAGGTGTACTACGGAAGCCTGCACCGGACGTCGGTCGAGCCAGGCTCCCAGGGTAACAGTATTCCCGGGTTCGGAAGCGTGTCACATCCATCCGCGAGCATCCTGACCATCAATGAAACGCACATGTTCGGGGCCGCAACCCTGAACGAAGCGCGATTCGGGCGGAGTCATCTCACGGGCGGCACCTTTCCGGCGACTCCGCTCAATCCGACCAACTTCGGCATCGGAGGTGGAGTCACGCGTCCGATCGGTTTGCCCCAGATGATCGTGGCGGGCGATCTCAACTTCGGCGGCCCGGGAACGCTCCCCATGGGGCGATTTGACACGTCGTATGTGTTTGTCGACACATTCAGTCGTGCGAGCGGCCGGCACACCATGAAGGTTGGCGGCGAGTACCGGCACTTCGTCAACGAGAACTTCGCCGAGGGCACCGGCGTGTTCAACTTCCCAACCGTGGAGGCCTTCCTGGCCGGCACGGCGAACGGCTTCAACACCACGCTCGGGGAGCGAAGAAGCGTGATCGACCAGCGCGCCATGGGCCTGTTCGTCCAGGACCACATCACCCTTCGCGACACCGTGACGCTCGAAATTGGCGTGCGCTACGAATGGCACGTCACGCCCACGGAGCGGGACGGCCGGTTCGTCGTCTTCGACGCGGCGAGAGCCTCGCTCGTGCGCGTCGGCGATCGACGCGGCGATATCTATCAGCAGAACAATCGGAACATCGAACCGCGCGTCGGCGTGGCCTGGAATCTCTCGCGCGACGGCTCCACAGTGTTACGCGCGGCTTATGGCCGGGCCGTGGACGAACCAGGCACGACGGCGGTTCGGGACACGGCCGGCAATCCCCCATTCGCCGTGCCGCTCACGGCTTCGGGATCCATCCCCCTCGTCAGCGCGATCGAGACGACGCGGCCCGCAGGGCTCGCTCCGGCGACGATCGATCCTCGATTCAGGAACGCGTCGATGCAGTCGTGGAATGTCAACCTGCAACGGCAACTCGCCCGCGAACTGGCTGTCACGCTGGGGTACTCGGGCTCCCGCGGCAGGAACCTCCGGATCTCGCGCAACATCAATCAGCCCGTTGGCGGGATTCGGCCTTTCGCCTCACTGGCGGCGTCGAGTCCCATACTTCCAGGCACCCCACTCGGTAACATTACGCAGGTGGAGAGCAGCGGCTTTTCGAGCTACCAGTCCGCCTGGGTGGCCGTCACCAAACGACTGTCGCACGGCCTGCAGTTGGACAGCTCGTACACCTGGTCGAAGTCGCTCGACACCAACTCCCTGAATTCCCAGGGCTTTGCCGTCCAGGACAGCTACGACATTCCCGGCCAGTACGGCTTGTCAGATTTCGATGCCCGGCACCGCTTCGTCCTCAGCGCGACCTATGCCCTTCCGTTCACCGGCCACGTCCTGACGCGCGGCTGGCAGCTTGCCACGATCGTGCAGTCGCAGAGCGGCAACCCCGTGAACATCGTCACGAGCAACAGCATTCTGAACGGCGTACCGAACAGCGTGCGTCCCGATGTCACGGGCCCCATCCGGATCATTGGCTCGGTGGACCGCTGGTTCGATCCATCGGCTTTCGTGGCCGCCGATCATTTCGGTAACCTGCGACGCAACGTCGTCATCGGACCGGGCTTCAACAATACGGATGTGTCGCTGATCAAGAACGCACGCCCCGGCGGGCGTCTCGGCCTGCAACTGAGGGTCGATGTGTTCGATGTGTTCAATCATCCCAATTTCGGTCCGCCGGGGAACATCGTCGGCAGCCCGGCATTCGGAAAGATCACGAGGACGCGCCTGTCCACCGGTGAGGCCGGCTCTTCTCGCCAGATTCAACTGGCCACGCGATTGTCGTTCTGAGATGGAGGTGCGAATGCGCGCGCATGTCCTGCTTGCGGTCGGCGCGACGCTCTTTGCGACGATGTTGAACACGAGCGCCCTGGCGCTGGACGCGTCCCCCTGTACCGTGCTGGTCATTCATTCGGGCTCCGAGAGTTATCCTGCCAATCCCCTCCTGGACGCGGGCATTCGTGAGGCGCTCGCGTCGCGCTCCGATGTGGCGATCGACTATTTCGCCGAGTACCTGGAGTCCGATATCTTCCCCGCGGAAGAGGCCACGTCAGCACTCACCGATTACATTCGACGGAAGTATCGTGGTCGGAGAATCGACCTGGTCATTGCCATGACCGACACGGGCTTGCGGTTCGTCCTGGATCACCGCGGAGAGCTGTTTCCCGAAGCGCCGATCGTTTTCTTTGGGGTCGCTCCGGACGACCTCACGCGACGAGGCGGTGGCAATGTGACCGGCATTCGAGTCGGCGTTGCCTACGGCGAAACCCTGAAACTTGCGCTGGCCCTGGACCCGTCGACGCAACACGTATTCGTCATCGCCAACGGGCCGGACGCGCGAACGGTCGAGGCGGTCCGAGCCGAACTCAGCGGCTTTTCGCAGAGGGTGAGCTTCACGTATCTGGTTGAAGAGACCGTGCCCCGCCTGCTGTCCGCGGTCAGGGCCATTCCCGCAGGGAGCGTCATTCTGTACATCTGGCACACGCAGCCGGATCCCGGGAACGTCCTGTATCCGGATACAGTCGCGCGACTTGTGGCCAATGCCGCTTCGGTGCCCGTATACGGCACCAGCGATCTCTATATCGGGACGGGCGTCGTCGGCGGCGTGGTGCGCAGCACGCGAGAGACCGGCACTCGCATCGGAGAAATGGCGCTCCGCATACTCATGGGGACGCGGCCCCAGGACATTCCGATCGAGACCGCACAGGTCGTGCCGATCGTCGACTGGCGTCAGGTGCTGCGCTGGGGCATTGCGCCATCCCGTCTTCCCGCCGGATCACAGATCCTGTTCCGGGAGCCCTCGGCCTGGCAGCGCTACAGGGTCTACGTCGTCGGCGCCTTGACGGTTCTCCTCGTTCAGGCGGCGTTGATCGCCGGGCTGCTCATTCAAAAAACGAGACGACACGACGCAGAGCAGCGGGCCCAGCAAGGCCAGATCGCTCTGCAAAAGAGTTACGAGCGGGTCCGCGATCTCGGTGTGCGACTGTTGAATGCGCAGGAAAGCGAGCGTTCGCGAATCGCACGGGAGTTACACGACGATATCAGCCAGCAACTGGCCGTGCTGAATATCGACCTTCAGCAGTTGCGTCAGACGGCTCGCGGCCCCGGCGAAGCACTCTCCGCTGAGGCAGTGACGCTCGTCCAGGACATCACCGCGAGTGTGCGCGATCTCTCGCACCGCCTCCATCCGGTCCGGCTGGGTCTTCTTGGTCTGGTGGGGGCTCTCGACGGGCTTCGACGCGAGATGGCCCAGCCCGGCGTTTCGATCACGTTCACGCACGAGAACATTCCGTCGACATTTCCGTCCGATTTGACGCTGTGTCTGTTCCGCATCGCTCAGGAAGCGCTGCAGAACGCCTGCAAGCACAGCAGAGCGCGCAACGTGTCAGTGGATCTGCGCGTCCTGCCCGAGGGAATCGCCCTGACGATCGTCGACGATGGCGTGGGGTTCGATGTCGACGCGGAGTGGGGGAGAGGGCTTGGGTTGATCAGCGCGCAGGAACGAATCGAGGGGATTGGCGGAACGCTGGAGGTTGTCTCCAGCCCTGGCGCCGGAACGAGGTTGGAGGTCAGAGCGCCCGCTGCCGCTTTGCCCGAGTCGGCAGCGGCCGCCGTGTGAGTGCTGAACGCGATCGCATCGCGTCAGTCAGGCGCACCGGCGCATATCCTTTTGATGGTTGGAAGCAAGTCCTCAACGATCGACCGCTTGACGACGAACGCAGATGCGCCGGCCGCCAGGGCCCCCTGCATGATTTCGTCGTCGCTCACGGCCGTGAGCACAATGACCTTCATGCCTGGCATCGCCTGCGTGACCTGTCGACAGGCCTCCAGTCCGTTGACGTTCGGCATGTTCAGGTCGAGCACGATCACTTCAGGCAGGAGCCGGGCGGCGGCTTCGAGCAGCGCCCCGCCCTCGGCAACGCTCCCTACCACCTCGCAGTCCGGCGCCAACCATCGTCCGAGAGCGGTCACAATCCCGGCGTGATCGTCGGCGAGCAGGACGCGGGGACGTGTGGGTCGACACATACATCGTCCACTGGAGAAGTGTTCGCGCGAGATGAGCATACTCACAGAGCGTCGGTCGTGCAAAGAGTGCGGCCCGGAAGTCAGCGGAAGCTGAGGACGCTGAGGATGTTCGAGAAGTCGTCTGTCCAGAGTGGCGTAGACGAGGATGCCACGAGCGGTGACCAGCGCTTGTTCTTGCTCAGCGCGGCGAGGTCCTTCGGGTTGCGGGCCATCACGATCCAGTGCGACGGGTTCTTTCCTTCAGGCCAGCCAGGCGCGGTCAATTCGAGCTGCTGCACCGCGACGAGCTTCTGACTCGCCGCGAGGCGAGCGACGATCGGGGCAAGACGCAGGTGCCGATTGGAGATGTGCATCATGAGCACGCCGTCCGGCGCCAGGCGTGACAGGTACAGCGAGAGCGCCTCGCTGGTCATCAAGTGCACGGGGATCGAGTCGGAGCTGAACGCGTCGAGCACCAGGAGATCGTAGGCGTGCTCAGGCATGCGATTGAGAGACACGCGTGCGTCACCGAGTACCACCTGGCAGCGATCGCCGCAGGCCTCCATGAACGAAAAATACTCGCGCGTCCGTGCAATCCGCTCGATGGCCGGATCGATTTCGAAGAACGTCCAGTGCTGCCCGGGTTTCGCGTAAGTGGCGAGCGTGCCGGCGCCGAGTCCGACCACCGCAATCTCACGGCCGGCGGCTACTCGGGGCAGCGCTTTCCACGCCTGGCCGAACGGCCCTGTCGCGTGGTAGTAGGTGAACGCGTCTGCGCGGCGTTCCGGCGCCAGGGCCTGCACCCCGTGCAGCGTGGTTCCGTGGGCGAGCGCGTGGTAGCGGCGTGTCGGATCCTCGCTCACGCGGTAGACGCCAAAAAACGTGCGTGTCGCGTACAGGACGCGTTCGCCGGCGTTGCCGAACGCGACGCTCACGACGATCAGCGCAGCCATGCAGCTTCCAAATCGAAGCGCCTGCCGTCGCTGTATGAAGGTAAGGAACGCAGGCACGGAGAGCGCCGCCAGGTGCAGCGCCAACGGTGCGCCGCGGGCTTTCAAGGCGACGAGAATGCCTGCGGTCAATCCGCCAACGACGAGCGGTATGACCACGTTGCCCGTCACGCGGCGCCACGTAACCGGTGAACCCGACGCTCGCAACAAAAGGC
This sequence comes from Vicinamibacterales bacterium, assembly GCA_036802945.1. Classification (GTDB taxonomy): domain Bacteria; phylum Acidobacteriota; class Vicinamibacteria; order Vicinamibacterales; family UBA2999; genus Gp6-AA40. The sequence continues at coordinate 61,270 of DAIRVG010000013.1, read as the reverse complement.
AGGCCAGCACGAGGACCAGTGGATACTCGACGATGCCGTCGAACAGCATGGGCGCGGCGAGCGTGTTGAACAGTCCGCCGAGCATCCCGCCGAACGACACCCAGAAGTAGAACTCGGTGAGCCGCGAAGGCTCGGGGCGGTCCTTCGCCAGATTCACATGGCAGCTGAGCGCCATCACGCCGAATGCCATAAGGTGCAGCAAGACGAGTGCGGTGAGCGGCGCGTGCACTTTTGCGACCATGAACAGCACGAGCGGTACTACGAACAGCGGGAGAGTCCGCCTCGCGAACGCGCCGGCCGCTGCCGAGTGCCGGCCGAAGGCCAGCGCGAAGGTGAGGAGGTACAGCGCGAGCGGCACGAGCCACAGCAGCGGAACCGCCGCGATATCAGTTGACACATAGCTCGTCACCGCGAGCATCAGACTCGACGGGACGAACGAGAGCACCACCCAGCGTGCGCGGCGCAGCAACGTGACCGGCGTGGAGGCCGGTTCGACGGACGCGTTCGTCGTAGCCGTCGCGAGAGAGCTTGAACCGCCGGTTCGCCGCCAGGCAAACAGGGCGCATGCGCCGGCCATCAAGGCGAACTCGGCATAGCCGATGGTCCAGAGACGCGACTGCTCGCGCAACGTGAACACTGGTTCTACGACGACTGGATACGACGCGAGCGCGAGCAGGCACCCGAGGTTGCTTGCTGAATACAGGAAGTAGGGGTCACGGGCCGAGGGATGGTCGGTCCGTGACAGCCAGTGCTGGAAGACCGACGCGCTCGTCGAGAGGACGAAGAAGGGAAGGCCAATCGTGGTGGCGAGCAGCAGCATGAGCCACCCGAGCGGGTTGCCTTCGGGCGGCCGAGTCACCGATCCCGCCTGGATCATGAAGGGCAGCACGGCAGCCGGCGCTGCGAGTACCACCGTGTGAAGGACGAAGTGCTGCCGCAGAGGCAACCACCGCGATGCGGCGAACGCGTACCCGTATCCCGCGAGCATCACGATCTGGAAGAAGACCACGCAGCCGTTCCAGACCATCGGCACGCCGCCGAGGATCGGCAGCACCATTTTGGCGGCCATCGGTTCCACCATGAACAGGAGGAACCCGCTGAGGAACATCGTCGTGGCGAACAGCGGAACGATCAGCGAGGAGTGCGCGGCGACGCCTCGGGTCCGCGCGTGGACCCCGGCGTGCGTTCCGGCTGTGATCTCCATGGACGTCCGGATCCGAGTGCAAGCGGGAGACCCCGGAAAACCGGTGTGAAAATGGCCTTTTGGCGGCTTCAGTGCACGCATCCGCGTGCGCGGATTACAAGGACGGCACCGCGCTGACAGATTCGGCAGATCCGCCGGTACCCGCTATTTCGTCGCCTTCCTCCGCTCGGCCCAATACTTCTTCATCCGCGCACTGACGGCTTTCTTCTGAGAGGCGGACATCGGCTTGCGCCGCCGACGAGAAGCAGCGGGCGGCGCTCCGCGACGCAGATCGGGGAAGGCCGCGTAGATTGCCTTGATCTCTTCATTCAGTTCCGCAAGTCGCACTTCGGCCCCCCGACGAGCCAGGGATTTCATGTCAAATGTCGCCAAATGGATCCTCCAAAACACTTAGCCTATCGCACGTATGGGAAGGGCGAAACGAGGTACGTCAGCTGCGCCGTCGGATAGCAGTGCCTCAACCAACCACGCCCAAGCGGGATGACTCTTGTCTTGGCGTCGCGGACCTTCCCGGCCTCGAAGGGCGCGGAGACCGTTCAACAAACGCGCTCCGGCGTTCATTTGTCTGGTGTCTCTTGTCGCGCAACAGGTTCTGGACCAGATGTTTACGTGGCTATCCGCCGTTGGACCAATCCAGGCACGGCAGCGATTTGCGTCTTTTGGCACTGACTCTGCACACCGATGAGCCTGCCTAGGGCTTTGTCTGCGCGACAACCCCAGAACGGAAAGACCAAAGAGCCGTGAAAAATGTTGGCGTCGTATTGCTGATTGGAGCGGCGCTGGCCCTGGCGTCGCCTGCCATGGCGGATCAAATTCAGGTCGGTTTCTCTGGGTCGGGCTATGGCCCCTACCAGACTGGTGTCGGTGGCGAGTTCACGGTCAACGACATCGGCGGGAACCCTCCCAATAGCTGGCTTGATTTATCAGGCTACTTCGCAAGTGTGACCAGCAACCTCGGCGGAATCACATCGTTCCAAACCTTCTGCATAGAGAAAGACGAATATCTCTACCCGTACGGGGCCAGCTATGAGGTGGTGCTGAGTGGAGGCGCTGTGCACGGCGGCGTGGGAGGACCTGACCCCGATCCTCTCTCGAGGGGAACGGCTTTGCTTTACAGTCAGTTCGCCAAAGGAGCGTTGACCGGCTACAACTATGCCGCCGGCCGCAACCTGTCAGCAGCCGCTCTTCAGGAGGCAATCTGGTGGTTGGAGGAAGAAATTACCTCGTACACCGCTGGCAACAGCTTCATCGGTCTTGTCGCGACGACATTCGGCTCAGACTTAGATGCCCGACTTGATGCCGGCGCCGGGCAATACGGCGTCTATGCTCTCAACCTGATTGGCGCTGCTGGCGCTCCGATCGGAGTGGTCGGCCAGGACCAGCTTTACTACCGCGATCCGGGCATTACTACTACCGCCGTTCCTGACGGTGGAACGACTATCGCACTTCTTGGCATGGCCTTGTGCGGGATGGCGATCGTTTCTCGCCGGTTCCAAAGGGCCTAGGCGGTCGCCGTTCTCGGCGTACGACTCGAGGGCCTTGGTATACTGCGCCGATCCAATCTCAAGGAAGCGTATCCCTGCTGGGAGTCCGGTCTTATGTGTAACCCTCGGATTCGTGGCCTCGGCGCACTGCTCTTAGCAGCGCTGCTGTTGTCGTCGTGCAGCAACCCGGAAACCGAGAAGGTCCGGCACGTGCAGCGCGGCGACGAATATGCGGCAGAAAAGCGCGACGCGTTCGCGGTCGTCGAATACGCCAGCGCCGTCAAGCTCGATCCGAAGTTCGGCGAGGCGCGGTTCAAGCTGGCGCAGACCTACGAGCGGATGAACAATCTGCGCGCGGCATTTCCCGAGTACATCCGCGCCGCCGATGCGCTGCCAGACGATCGCGACGCACAGCTAAAGGCGACGCAGGTATTACTGCTGTCAGAGCAATTCGAGGATGCCAAGGCACGGGTAGCGCCGCTGCTAACGAAAAACCCCAAAGACGTCGAGGCGCTGCTCTTGCGGGCCAACGCGATGGCAGCTTTGCGGGACCCGGCTGGCGCAATCGCGGAGATTGAAGAGGCGCTCAAGATCAGCCCCGGAAACAGCCAGGCATTGCTGAACCTCGGCGCCGTTCGCATGCAGAGCGGCGAAGCCAAGGAAGCCGAAGCTGCGTTTCGCCAAGCCATTGCTTTGGAGCCGTCGTCGGTCGACGCCAAGCTGGCGCTCGCCAATTTCCTGTGGGCGGCTGAACGCGCTCCAGAATCGGAAGCCACGCTTAAGGAGGTCCTGGCGAAGGAGCCGCAGCACCTGCTTGCCAACCGCATGCTGGGCATGCTGTACCTCGCCACCCGGCGGGTCAAGGAGGCTGAGCAGCCCCTCAAGGTCGTGGCCGAAGCCTCGAAAGCCCCGGTCGCCCGCCTTCAACTGGCTGACTACTACGCGAGCGTCGGCCGTATCAAGGATGCCGTGAGTCTGCTGACCCCACTGTCGACAGATCCGGCGACATTTCCGGAAGCCGAGCCGAGGCTCGCCGCGTTGGACTACGCCGAAGGCCGCGTGGCCGAAGCCCACAAGCGACTCGACGCCGTGCTGTCACGCGGGCCCCAGAACGCGCCAGTGCTCGTCCTGAAGGCGCAGTGGCTCACGACGGAGAACAAGCTCGACGAAGCGCTCGACCGCGCCAAGGCTGCGGTCGCCGCCGACCCTCTATCGGCCGCCGCTCATTTCGCCCTGGGCGGCGTCCATGATCGTCGCAGAGAAACACTCGAGGCAGCCAACTCGTACACGGAGGTGCTGCGGCTTAATCCCAGGGCGGTTGCCGCGCAGGTCGAACTGTCGAGGCTGAGCTTGACGTCTGGCGATGGTGCGACTGCCTTGCGGTATGCGCAGGAGGCCCGTCAAGCGGAGCCTTCCAGTCTGGATGCCCGAGTGGCGCTCGCCCGGAGCCTCGTTGCTGCCGGAAACCTGGCGCGGGCGGAAGCCGAAGTCGGCGAGCTACTGAAGCTGGCGCCAAACGCCGCCGTGGTGCACGCCGTCAACGGAACGCTCCTCGCAAGCAGGAACAACGCAGCGGCGGCGAATACTGCGTTCGAGCGGGCGCTCGAACTCTCGCCAGGTTTCCTCGAGGCGCTGGGTGGGCTCACTTATCTCGATCTCGTGGCCAGGACCCCGGCGCGGGCGATTGCCCGACTCGAACCCGAAATTGCGAAACAGCCGGTCAGCGCTCCGTTGTTAGCGCTATTGGCGCGAGCGCAAAGTGCCGCGGGCGACCAGGCGAAGGCGGAGCAGACGCTTCGTCGTGCGGTGTCGGGCGATCCCCGCTTTACGTCAGGGTATGCCATGCTGGGGCAACTCTACATACAACAGCGGCGGCTCGACGAAGCACGTGCGGAGTTTGAGGGCATGGTCCAGCGCGATCCGTCGGCCGTGGACGCACGGACGATGGTGGGATGGCTGTTCGAAGCGCAGGGCAAGCGCGACGACGCCAGGAAGTCGTACGAGGCTACGGTGAACGGCACGCAGAACGCTCCAGTCGCGTCAAACAACCTCGCGTTCATCTATGCTGATCAGGGCACGAATCTCGATCTCGCGCTCAAACTCGCGACGTCGGCGAAGCAAGGCCTTCCCGACGATGCTAGTGTGGACGATACGATCGGTTGGATTTATTACAAGAAGAACCTGACGTCTCTGGCCGTCCGGCCGCTCCGGGAGAGCCTCAGGAAGCGGCCGGACAACGCCGAAGTGCTATACCACTTAGGGATGACGTACGCGAAGCTCGGGGATGAGGCTAATGCGCGCGAGACGCTCGAGCGGGCGCTGAAGCTCGACCCGCAAATAGGCGGCGACGAGGCCAAGCGAGCGCTGGTGTCGGTGTCCCAGTAGAGCCGTCGGAAATTCTTACGAAATCAACGGGAACGCGTGAAATGGCGGCGGGCCGATACAGGTCTAAGCTGCTTTAAGACTGTCGTTTGCGGTGAATCAATATTTTAGAACAAATTGGCACGTTGGATGCTCAGCCCTGGTCAGGCGAGTTGGACGTGTCAGCTTTGGCAGAACTAGTGCGTAGCAGGGGATGACTATGAAAGGTATCCGGAGATCGGTACTATTGGCCGTTGCGCTGGTGGCGCTTGCCTCGACCTCAGCTCGTGCGAACACTATTACCCCGACTAACGGGGTGTTCGCTCCCGGCGTCTCCATGAGCTACACCACTTTTATGACGAGCGGCGAACTCCACACGGGTGATGGCTTTACCATCTTTGACTTCGGCGGGTTCCTGGGAGTTCTGGCCATGCCCGTCGATTGGACCGCGAGCACATCTCTAGTGGGTTCTCCGTTCGGGACCCCCTTGGGAACTGACCATACCGCTGTCCGAAACGTCCACTTTACTTACGGAGGGTTGAGCGTCGAGGTGCCTGGCTTAATGATCTTCGCACCGTTTACCGTGCGGACCTCATCCATGGCGACCGTCTCAGACGATTGGGTCTCGAGGGACCATCTTCTGGCGACGCCCGGAACGATCGACGGCGGACCGTCTGTGGCTAAGGGGAATATTTTAGTCCCGGTTCCCGACGGTGGATCGACGGCTGCTTTACTGGGTTCAGTCCTCTTTTCCTTCGGCATGTTGCGCCGGAAATTCAGCAAAAGCTAGGCGGTTTCGGGATTCTCTCAAAGGGCGCAAGGCAAGATGCCTCGCGCCCTTTCCTTTTTGGCTCATCGCAATCACTCCCTGGCGATTCCAAGCTTTTCCATCAATTCGTAAAGCGTTGGACGGCTGATGCCGAGTTCCGCTGCGGCGGAAGTGATCTGTCCTCGGTGACGCCTAAGGGCGTCACGGACGATTTCCCGTTCCGCGCCTTCCCGAGCTTCCTTCAAGGTCTGAGGCGGCAATCCGTTCACGGCATCAGTCAATTCCAGGTCACTGGCCGTGACGCGTTTGCCATCCGCCATGATGACCGCCCGCTGCACCCGATTCTGCAGCTCGCGGACGTTTCCGGGCCACTGATGAAGATGGAGGCCCCGTAGCGCGTCGGGCGCAAAGGTCAACCTCGCTTTGCCATGCTGGATGCTATAGCGGTGCAAGAATTCCTTCGCCAGTAGACCGACATCGTCTTTCCGTTCCCGCAGGGGCGGCACTTTGATGATGACCACGGCTAGACGAAAGTACAGGTCCTCGCGAAACGTCCCGCTCGTGACCGACCCCTGTAGATTCAGGTTCGTGGCCGCGATCACGCGCGCATCACTGTGAATCTCCTGCCGGCCTCCTACTCGCTGAAAGCGCTTCTCCTGCAGAAAGCGCAGAAGCTTTACCTGCACCGACGCCGGCAGTTCCCCAATCTCGTCGAGGAAGAGCGTGCCTCCCGCGGCCGATTCGATGTGACCCTTGCGCTGCGCATGGGCGCCAGTGAAGGAGCCCTTTTCATGGCCGAAGAGCTCGCTCTCGAGCAGGTTCTCAGGGATCGTGTTGCAATTGATGGCGACAAATGGGCCGCCCTTATGTGGACTGCAGCGATGAAGCGCCTGCGCCACCATCTCCTTGCCGGTGCCGCTTTCGCCGAGAATCAAGACTGGCACGTTGGTCTGGGCTACCTTGCGGATGAACGAGAAGACGGCCTGCATTTGTGGACTCGCGCCCAGCATGTCTTGGAAGACTTCGGCCCGCTGCCCTTGCTGCATGGCTCGATATTCCTGCTCGAGCTCGGCCACATAAACCGAACGCTGCAGCACGAGCCTGAGCTCCTCCATGTCGACGGGCTTGCACAAGAAATCATACGCACCCGCCCCGACCGCGCGAAGGGCGTTCTGCTTGTCACCCTGACCCGAAACAATGATCACCTTGGCCAGCGGATCTAAAGCGAGGAGAGACGAGAGCGCCGCCAAACCCTCCTCGGGCTCGTTGGGGCGAGGCGGGAGTCCCAGATCAAGTAGCGTCACCGAGGGGTGTTTGGCCGTGAACGCAGCCACCGCTCCGGGCCGGTCCTCGGCCATGACGATCTCGTAATTCGACGCGAGCGCCCACTTCATCTGCGTGCGGATGTCCTCGTCGTCCTCGACGATGAGCAGCGTCGGTTTCGTCACTTCTCGTCGTTGACCGGAAAGCTCGCGAGAAACGTCGTGCCTTTGCCGACTTCGCTTTCGACGTGTATCCCGCCGCCATGTGCCTGGACGATCGCGCGGGACTGAAACAGACCGATCCCCAGCCCCTTCTTCTTTGTGCTCTGAAACGGACGAAACAACGACTCTTTGAGGAACGCCGGGCTCATGCCGCAACCGTTGTCCACGACGGACAGAACGACGAACCCTGCCCGATGCTCCGTCCGTACCTGAATCCGGCCTTCCGAGCCCAACGCGTCTCGCGCGTTGAGCACGAGGTTCGTCACCACGTTTTGGATCTGTTCGCGGTCAGCGAGAATACTGGGCAGCGGCTGAAGCTCCCTCGTCACTTCGACGTTCGGCATCTCGTTGACTCTATCGAGGGCGTCACTCACAAGTTGATTCAAATCGGCTTCGACGCGAACGGAGTCGGGCCGCTGACGAAGGGCGCTCAAACGGGCGATCATGTCATCGATTCGCTGGGCGGTATTGCCGATGCCGCGCAAGGCGTCCTCCCGAAACGCGGGGTCATCAAAATGCACGGGGAGATTTCTCAGCATCAGATTGAGCGATGCGGCCGCATTTTTCAGGTCGTGCACGAAGAACGCGGACATCGTCCGGAACGCCTCGAGCTCTTTGGCGTGGGCAACGTCACTTGCAAGTCGGAGATTTAACAGAACCGAGGTTATCTGATCGCCGATGCATTTCAGCAGTTCTAATTCCTCGACCGTGTAGATCGCCCCATTGATGCGATCGGCCAGCAGGAGGACGCCCAGGCACTCTTCTCCGGCGCGCAATGGAACGCACAGGCGATTGCCGCCGTTCGGGAACGCGGTCGAATTGAGTTGCCGCAATTCCTCCGCCCACGTCTCGTTCACATCCTCCAGATCAAATGGCAAAGACCTTACCCGCAGCGCTGCAGTGACTGCGTGTGAGGCGGTGTCCGACGGATTAGTGGCGCCGGACTCGCCTTGTTGTCGTGAGGTCGAGGCTCCAACGATGAGCCGCCCCGTTTCATCGTCGAGCAGCCAAACAGTGACCGATAACACGTCGAAGGTCTCGGAGATCAGTTTCGCGGACGCCGCGCACAGGCCGGCCTGATCGGTCACGCTGGCAAACCGCCGCGAAAATAGACCCCAGATCCGAACCGAATCGTGCTGGGCCTTTCTGAAATGGCGGACGACGAACGCATGAATCCTCTGCCGGGCGCGGTCGGAAAGAAGCAGCACGGCCAGGCCGGCCATTCCCAGAAGCACGACAAAGGCCTGGAACTGGAAATACTCAGCTCCGCCAAAGCGCCTCACCACTTGCGCCAGCACACCGACGATGAAAAGGTACGCGCCGACGATAAGCACCGTCAGCGACGACCGAAGGACCGCCGACGAAGGATACACGGCGATCTCAGCCCATCCCGTTCGTGCGTAGGCGAGCGCCAGGAATAAGCACCCGATTAGGAGCGCTCCAGACTCGACCCCCCAGAGGGCCACGTCAGGCTCGGAGAAGAGGATTGCCTGGCTCCTTACGTAAAGACGGGTACCGAAGATCACGACCAGGGCGAGCACCACGAACTTGATCCGCCAGCGCATCGTTCCGACGGCCGAGCGAAAGGTCTGTTCCAGGTTCATCAGGATCAGGACGAGCGAGATGAGGAGGACAGCGTTCAACGCGTTGGCCATTACACCAAACTGCAGCCGCCAGACATCGCCAACCGTGCTTTCCGGCGCCAACCGAAACAATTGATCGCGGAAGCCAAGCGACAAACCGACGGGCAGCAGACCGACGACGGCCAGCGGGATTCTCCAGCGCCTCAGAAACTCACGGTAATTCGTACGGGAATACGTCAGGCTGAAGCACAGCCAGATAACTGGCACGACCGACTTGACGATGAATGCAGCCTTCAGCCAGTAGACGAGTTCTTCGAGTTGAGTGGCGCGGAGGCCGAGTCCCATTAATAGGCTGTCGATGCCGAGTGCCGCCATACCGGCGAAGAAGCACCACGTAGCGAGGGACGGCTTCTTGCGAAGCAGGCTCACACCAGCCAGAGCGAGGCTGGAGAACCCGGCGACGAACGGAAGAAAGGAGAAAAGCGTCACCGCTCCTGACGTCTCAACCAGGCCAACAAGAGGAACAACGGTCCCAACGACAGCGCGAAGAACAACGGGCCGCCGCGGCGATGAATAACGCTGTCGATCATGTGCGGCCCGACATGCACGCAGAGCAGTCCGATTACCAGAATCCGGAATCCGTTCCGGATAATCCCCAGCGGAATCACGAAGGCTACCAGGACGACCCGTTGCCGCGGGCTCTTGAGAAAGAGATGGGAGGCCACTAGACTGGTGATGAAGAGTACCCAACTGGAGTGGATCCCGCTGCACTCCTCGGCGACTCTCAGGACGATCCCAGGCAGTTGGAAGAACGTTCCGTCGCGTAGGAGGGGAGTCCGCGTCATCTCAAACAACAGTGCAGCAACGTCCGCCGAAGCCAGAACGAGAGCGTTTTCCAGCCACTTCACCGCAGCATCCGGCAGCGGAACCATGAAAATCAGGAACGCGACAGGAAAAGCCGCGGCGGCCATCCATTTCGAGCCAAGAAGCAAGAACCCACCGGCGGCGACGATGCTCAGATAGGCAAGTGCCATCAGCGCGAGGTTGTCGTTAACGCTCAGGCTCCCGCGCAGCTCGATCCCCGCGGCGAGCGCTGCCACGCCGATACCACCCAGGATGGTCGCGCCGCCGATCGAGGGGCGATAAGCAGCCACAAGCGTCCGTCGCTGGATGTACAGCAGGTAAATAGACACGCACGGCACCAGCGGGATGTAGGAATACAGCTCGCTCTGGGCGGCATGCAGCATCAGTCTGGTCAGCGGCTGAATGAAGGCCAGCGTGGCGACAACGACCCAGCCAACACACGCACCGATCCGACGCCGTTCCGGACGTGGCAAGTTCTCGCTCGCGACCCACGCCATGGTGCGCGGTCCGACACCTCGACTTGCCAGAGCTGCGTCGTCTTTGGATTCCATTACATTCGGCAATTAACCCGGGAGGACGATGAAACTACGAGCGGCTGCCTAGTGCCACGGACCACGATTGGAGGCCAGCGATCATTACATCGAGTTGAGCCAAACCCCTCATAATCTAGATCGAGACAATGCCAGTCATTGGCCACGCGTTCGTTGGAATTATCACCGCGCACGAGTTCGAGCCAGGCGGCCTACGGAACCGACAGCCGTTGCGTCCTCTGGCGCGCGCGCTATGGGTGCCCGCGCTGGTGGGACTGGCGTACTTGCCCGACGTTGTGACGCAGGTCGGACTCTGGATAGGGTACGGATCGGCCAAACTTGCCGGCCACTCGGTACCCCTCGGCCTGCTGGCAGGACTCCTCATTGGAATCGTCTGGGCTCGATTGAGCGGAGGATCGCCGCGGCTGCTGTCCGCGCTCGCGGTCGGATCGATCCTGTTCCACGACCTGCTCGATTTGTTGCAGGACACCGACCGGGCGCCGTTCTGGCCGATCACGGAGCGCGTCATCGGCTCCGGCTTGCTGGCTCTCCCGAATCGGCTGTCGGGTGAGCTGATGATATTCGGCCTGCCGTACGCGCTCTATGAAGGATGGCGGTATCTCCGGCGGCGTTCGACTGCGCGAAGCGGGCGACGCCCTTCTTCGGGGTTGATCTGGGCCGGACGAGGACTCGTGATCATGCTGCTGCTGTCAGCCGTCGCGGTCCAGCGTGTGCGCGGTGACCGCCGACGTCAGATGAACCTCGCCGAGCGGCTGCTGCGTTCGGGACAGTTCGCCGAGGCGCTGACGGCCGCGGACGCAGCAGATCGCTGGCCGTCACCGGCCAATCCTGGCCGAGCGGATATCGTTCGGGGCGAAGCCTATGAGGGACTCGGCGACAATGCGCGCGCGGAGATGTTTTACCTGCGCGCCTATCAGAGCGATCCGGAGAACTTTTGGGCTGTGGCGGATCTTGCCGAGTACTACGCCTCGCACGGGACCGCCGCCGAGCGCCGGCAGCGCTCCGCGCCGTACGTAGAAGAACTCCGCCGTCGCTTCTCCGGGAACCGGTCCTTTCATGCCGTGCTGGATCGCGTCGAGCGAGCCGCCTCGAGAGTCCATTGACTCCTCGTCGCGGACCTCGGGGATCGACCGCCCACGTCAGGCGGTCGCGGATTCCACCCCGCGGAAATCGGTAATCGCGTAGTCAGCGCCGTTCGCCACGCCGTCTTCGATGTACATTCGGTACCAGCCCTCGAGTGCCAGCAGGCTCCACAACTGGAGCGAGTAGTCGCGCTCACCCGAGAGGTGCGTCTCGATCAGAACCTGCACGGCCTGCGGGTCCAGCAGCTTCGAACTGCGAAGCTGCTCAGGCGAAAGAAAGCCTCGGATGAACGGCTTCAGGTCCTCCTTGAACCACTGCCCAATGGGGGAGTCGAACCCGACCTTTCGCCTATCTACGATATCGGACGGCAGCCACCGGCGCGCAACCTCCTTGAAGATGTACTTATTCGTCATCTTGTGGAGTCTGTAGTCGACCGGGAGCGAGCGGACGAAATCGACCAACTGGTAGTCACAGAGCGGGGATCTGACTTCGAGTCCGTGCGCCATGCTCATGCGGTCGACGTAGGTCAGCTGATATTCTGGTAAATAGCCTTCGATATCGAGTCCGGCCGCACGGTCCAGAACGGACGCGCCAGATCCACCGAGGAGGTGCTGTCGAAGGAATAGCTCGCCAGAAGCGTCCTCAACGTTGGCCTTCACTTGATTCGACAACACCGCATCGCGAATGTCGGCATGTAGGAGACTCACCCACGACAGATATGCCTCGGCCGATGAGCCTCGGCTGCCGTCGATAAAGCGCCTGGCCCGCTTTGCGAATCGGCTGCCCGTTGTCGACTCCGGCCAGCGATGGATGACGCGCTCGACGACCCCTACACGGACGATGCGCGGGACGCGACGGTACCACTCGAGCAACCGGATTCCCAAGTGTCGGGGATAACCGAAGAAGATTTCGTCGCCACCGGTGCCACCGACGGCCACCTTCACGTGGCGTTGCGTGAACTCCGAGAGAAGGTAGACTAGGATCGAAGTAGGTTCGCCATGGGGCTCGTCGTAGTGCGACAGAATGCGAGGCAGCAGCTCCATGCTGGAGCGTCCGTCGAGCACGAGCTCGCGGTGTTCCGTTCCTACGAGATCTGCAACCCGGCGCGCGTAGCGGAACTCGTTAAAGCCCGCCGCCACGCCGCGGTACCCGACCGAGAATGTCTTGACATTGACAGCTTGCCGACGCATCAGGGCTACGAGTACGGAGGAGTCAACGCCGCCGCTGAGAAAAGCTCCGACCTCGACGTCACTCTTCAGACAAAGGCGTACGACTTCCTCAAGCCGACCAGCAAGCTCGTCGCTCGCTTCCGACAACGACTGAGCCGGGCCCGTCGCGCGCGGCGTCGCACTCCAATAGCGGGAGACTGTCAGCTGCCCGCGTTCGTGAACCAGGAGATGACCAGGGGGCAACTTGGCGATCCCCTGGTAGAACGTCCGACTGCCAGGCACGTAACCGGCAGCGAGGTAGTCGCAAACCGCCTGCGGGTCAACACTGCGCTTGCCGCATGCAGGCAAGATCGCTTTGATCTCCGATCCGAAGAAGAGGCCGTTGCCGGTCTGTGCGTAGAACAGCGGTTTTTCCCCGATACGGTCGCGTGCGATCAACAGGCGCTGTCGGCGCTCGTCCCAGAGGGCAAACGCGAACATGCCCCGCATGTGTTGAAGGCAATCGTCGCCGTAGTCCTCGTAGAGGTGGACGATTGTTTCAGTGTCCGAAGCGGTACGAAACGTGTGGCCCCTTTTTGCTAGGTCGGCCCGCAGCTCCTGGTAGTTATAGATCTCACCGTTGAACACAACCCAGACGTCACCGGCTTCGTTCGCAATCGGCTGTCGGCCCGTGAGCAGGTCGATAACAGACAGTCGCCGCATGGACAGACCGACACCTGGACGAACGTAGAAACCCTCGTCGTCCGGGCCGCGATGACGGAGCGTGCCGCACATCTCCTGAAGACGCGCTACCGTGCCACCTCCAACGAATCCTGCGATTCCGCACATGACCTTGACCTAGCTGAGATCCGCGTCAGTGATGATCGAGAAACAGCGGCGCAGATTCTCACTTTGCTTTAAGTGGGCTGCATGTGTACCCACAAGTGCCATCCAAGCCAACGCTCAAAGGGTAGGCAACTGACGGGAAGTGGCGGTGCGTGCATGAACTGTTTATAGACCCGAACGACATCGAAACTTGGAAAGTCTTTTCTAACCGCAGGCAAGTCATAGACCTTCGAGTAGGGGTTTAGCGGTCCGTCGGTGTTCTTGTGAATGAAATGTCCCATTTGGATGTACTGCCACAGCCCAACGGCATGTGCGTTCTCGAGATGCTGTCCAAGAATACCAGCCGGAGCGCGGTTCATCAGATAAAGCGCGACTAGACCAAGTCGCCGCGCGACACCGATTGAGAGCACATAGTTCAATGATCGGCGCGCATACAGCATGACAATCAATTCTCCGGTTGGCTTCAAGACACGATGGATCTCCCGTTGAGCCGCTAAAATATCAGGAACATGGTGCAGAACACCGTGACTGAACACAATATCGAAGCTATTGTCGTCATAAGGAATCGAAAGGACGCTTCCTTCTTTGACAGATTGGTGAGGTAGTTTGCGCAGGGAGAGGCGTGTTCGTACTCGGGCGACGGACTCGGAGGTAAGGTCAAGGCCGGACCAAATAGCGCCGCGCCTTATGAGTTGCTCTGAATCAGCCCCCTGTCCCAATCCGATTTCAAGAACTTGCTTTTCGTTGAAGTCAATGCGGTCGAGGCACCGTAGGATATGGGCTTCTTTGCGGTATCGGAAACCGTCGTAATCGGTAAAGAACGCCTCGTAATCCCCACGGCGTTGTTGGAGACCACCAACCTCCAAATCTCCACAGGGATATTGATTCCAGAAGCTTTGAATTTCAGATTCATTCATGACGACGCTCCCGCGAATCACCCTTGGAGAATGCGCGAACTGAGCCTCGCGAAAGATTCAACGATAGACACATTGTGACTGACTGACGGCGACGATACCGCGCATCAGAAGTATGTATAGCTGCCGGTATCACCACAGAGTTCAAAATGGAAGAGGACGGTTGAGCTCCCCGTACTTTTTGACCAGAGCGTGGGCGAAGATCCAGAGGCACTGCGCATTGGTCTTGGCGTAGCGCCAGAACATTCTCCGGGGCTCCTGCAGGACGCGATAGAACCACTCGAGTCCAAAACGTTGCATCCAAAGGGGAGCGCGCGGGACGAGTCCAGCGAGCACGTCGAAGCTGCCACCGACGCCTTGGATGATGGTGGCGTGGATATCATTCTTCCATTGATCGGCAAATTGTTCCTTAGTGGGCGACGGGATTCCGATGAACAGAATATTCGGGCTGACAGCGTTGATCTGCGCAACGATTTCTGGCAAGTCAGCTTCCTGAAAATAACCGTTCCGGCTTCCGGCCAGCCGCACATTCGGATAGCGCTGTCGGATTATGCTTACACACTTCTCCAGAATGTCCTGCCGCGCTCCGAGAAGGTAGACTCGGTATTGGTTCTCGTCGGCCAAGGTTAGGAGTCTGTTCATGAGACCGATTCCGTCGATTCGCTCAGGAATACGGATTCCGAGCATACGCGCCATGGGAAGTAGCGGCTGACCGTCGGCCAGGACGTAGTCTCCCCGCCACAAGATATCGCGCATGGCCGAGTCCTCGCGGGCCTTAGCGATTTTGTTGCCATTGACGAAATGGATGACATGCGCGCCGGCTCTGCGGACGATTTTAGAGTTCAGCTCCGTGAGCAAATCAGCACTGGTATAGAGATCGATTGGACACCCGAGGAAGTCCACGCGTTTCATCACCGTGCGCCTTTACCAAAGAGCACGACGGGGATCGTTTTCACTAGAATCTTGAGGTCGAGCCAGAGGGACCAGCTCTCGATGTACTGCCGGTCGAGTTCCATCCACTCCTTGAAGGAGACCTCGTTGCGGCCACTGATCTGCCAGAGGCACGTAATTCCCGGCATGATCGAAATGCGCTTGCGGTTGATCCATTCGTACTGGTCCACCTCGGACGGCAGCGGAGGGCGTGGACCGACCAGGCTCATGTCGCCTTTGAGAACGTTCACGAGCTGGGGGAGTTCGTCGATGCTCGCGCGGCGGATGAATCTGCCGACGCGTGTCGTTCGTGGATCATCTCTGACCTTGAAGACGGGGCCGTCCATCTCGTTGAGGGTCTGGAGGGAGGCTCTCTTTGCTTCCGCGTCGGCGACCATGGACCTGAATTTGAGGAGTTTGAAGCGGCGTTTGTTCATGCCGATCCGTTCCTGGACGAACAAGATGGGGCCGGGGCTGTCGAGTTTGATCAGGATTGCGACCAGTAACATCGGGAGGCTGAGGAGGGCTAGCAGCGTGGCGGCCGCCGCCACGTCGATGAGCCGTTTCACCAACAGCTGGCCAAGTAGGTTTTCACGGAAGAAGGTGACGATGTACTCGCCTTCGAACAGCTCGATCTGGGACTTGGACAGCGCTTTCACGTCAAAGATTTCCGGTCGGATGCGGACGACGACCCCTCGCTCCTGGCAGAGTCCGACCAGCCTATAGATCTGGAGGAAATGTTCAGCCAATGGCAGGCAGATCATCACTTCATCGATGATGTCGTCTTCCAGGATCTTACGCATGTCCGCGATCGTGCCTAGGATCGGCCAACGGAGATGGACAAGTTGTTTTTCTGAACCGAAGTTGTCTTCGGCCAAGAAGCCCTCAATGCGGTACCCGAGTTCGGGCCGCTCAGCCACGCTGTGGGCTAGGGCCACGGCTCTTTGGTTGGTGCCGACGAAGAGGATATGGCGATTGTTCTTGCCAGAACTACGAAGGCGCATGAGCATGAGTCGCAGCATGACGCGGGTCGCGAGGCCGGCCACGATGCTGGTCGCCCAGAAGAGAATGATCTGAACATTGTCGAAGCCGTGCCGCCCGAACGTCACTAGCACCACGAATAAGAGGAACGTGGCCAGGCTGTTGGATTTGATCAGTTCCAGCGCCTGCGAAGCCAGCGAGGTAAAGCGGTTGCCTTGGTAATGGACGTTGGATACAAAGATTAGGTACCAACCCAGGGCCAGCAAGGCCATCCCCATGATTTCCTGGCCGTCGAAATTTCGTCGCAGCAATTCCCCGACGTTTCTCGGCTCACCGCCCTCGGGCAACAGGAGGTACCATCCTAGGAACACGCCGATGAGGATGACCTGGTCTAGGACCTGAAAGGCGTGGAGTAGGATCTTGTGGCGGAGACGAATCATGTACTGGCCTGTCGGGGTCTACCGTCGCATGGGGAGCGACCTTCGGAGTTTGCGTTTGCCACGAGAGTTACCGCATTGCAAACCTGTTTGCTCGAAGGCGACGCCGAAGCGGATTCGCCGTTGGACGTCAACCGCTGCTGTGACCGCTCTTGTGAATGAGCGCGCTGCCGGCGAGGGGGCCCCAGACAGGTCAAGTGGGCCACCGTATTCATGGCGTTACGAAAGTTCAGCCGCTGCGTTGAATGATCGAAACGGGGCGCTGTTCAACTCAGTATTGTAATGTCGGTTACAACAATGGCTGTCAGACGGGTGAGCACGCATGAAACGGCGTGCCAAAGTACTACCGGTGAAGCAAGGGTCCGCCGGCTTCGGACTGAGGAAACAGGGCCACTCGGCTAGAGAAGACGCGCGGTACGATAGAAACCCCACGGTACGGTACATGCCACTCGGGTTCGTGGGCAATTCGTCCAAGGAGACTTCTAATGAAGGCGTTTCGAGCCAGCGCGATTGGCGTCGTTCTTATTGTGTGCATCTCGGTTGCGGCCCTCGCGCAAGGGCAGCCACCGATCGGGATTCCTGTGCCACCGTGGGAAATCAAGCAGATCGCACCGATTGATCCTTCCCCGCCGATCCAAGATGTAGCCCCCGCGCAATGGCAGCCACCGATCGGGATTCCAGTGCCACCGTGGGGAATCACACAGGTCGCCCCGAGTGATCCTTCCCCGTGGATCCAAGATGTACCTGGTTTCTACTATGTCGATTCAACAGTGGCTGCGGCGACCGACACGAACAATCCTCATGGATGGCCCGGACAGCCACGGAAGACAATTCCCAACATCGTCCCCGCAGGATCGGTGGTGGAGCTTCGTGGTGCGTATTCGAGGGCGCACACGAGTCCCTATACGCTTCATCTGAATGGCACGAGCACCGCTCCTGTATTTGTGCGCGGCGCCAATTCCAGCTCCAGACCTGTTGTAACAGCGGGTTGGGAGATTTCTGGCACGTACTTCATCGTGGAAAACATCACATTTGCCTGTTGTGGTGTAGCTATTATTGCTCCCGTCAACACTGGCGCTCTCAGGAACTCTGAGGTGCGGGGAACACTGACGAGCGGTGGAATGTTCATTGGAAGCTGGGCTTATCCAGCAATCACTACTAACTTCGTCGTGTTGGGTTGCGTCATCCACGACAATGGCGACGTCAACGCTGCCTTCGATCAGGACAAACATGGAATCGGGATCGGATGGAATGGAGGGGCCGACCACATTTGGATCTTGGACAGCGAGTTTTATCGCAACAGCGGCGACGGCATCCAAATCGCCGCGGGCAATCCTACCAGGCAAGCCTCGGTTAATCACATCTACGTCGGTCGTAATGTCTCCCATCACAACAAACAATCAGGCTTCTGGAGCAAGCAGGCTGTAGACGTAATCTTCTCGCAGAATGTTGTCTACGGGCATCGACGGGGGAATTCCTCTTACGGCTCTGGGATGGGCTTCCAATATGCCCCGGAACGAATCTGGTTTCTGTTCAATCACATCTACGACAACGACTTCGGGATCGGACTTTCGAGTGACAGCGGCCTGGGCACCGGCACAAATTCCTATTTTGTCGGCAATGTCATTCATAATATTCACGCCTTCTCGGGTGGATTCAATCCCAACTCCGCGTGGTCCAACGCCGCGTTCATGATGGCTGGCGGCGTCAATCGCTGGGTCGTGGATAACACCGTGTATGACATCGAAGGAGGGATCAATCTTCCAGGCGGTGGAAATGTGTACGCCGCCAACAACATCATCGCGGGGCTTTCAGCCGCGGGGGGACGTCACATATTTCTAGAAAGCGTCAATTCTACCGCCGCATCTACGCTGAAGAACACGCTCATCGGCGAAGCTCCACGATTGTCCTGGGGTAGCGCCGCAACCTTTACCAGTGTGAGCAGCTTCCAGAGCGCAACTGGGAAGGGACTGAACACGATCGTGGCCTCCCCTAGCTTCGTCAATGCAACTACTGGGGATTTTCACCTGAACAGCGTGTCTCCAGGCACTAACGCGGGGACTGTTGAATCAGTCTACGATACCTTTCTGAGTCTATACGGCCTTGATATTCGGAAGGCAGCTGATGGAGTGCCAAGACCGGCTGTCGGTGCAAGTTCTGACCTGGGCGCGTATCAGACAACTGGTACTAGAGGAATCGGAACTCCGCCTGCGGCACCCAGAAGTCTGCGTATAACCTCGCAGTAAGGACGTTAACTAGGATCGCATTTGCGTTCTTCAACCAACGGTGCCGGCCATCGACGCTGGATCAGATGGGTCTTCGAACGGCCGACCCAAGCGAGACATCCTTCGGATTCCTGGTCAGGACGATTGCCACCCGGAGTTCATTTCGAAACAACGGCGCAAAGCATGTGGCCGGTTCCGTCCACCGAAAGGAGACGCAGGAGCAGCTTGCCCAGCCAAGTCAGGTCGATTTGGTAGGTTTGCCGGTCTATCCGTCCAGCCAACGACCCGAGGGTGATAACGATGCCATGTTCGCCGCTGAAGGCGAAAAGGCGGTCCACTTTGAACGCAGCTCTTTGTAGTTCCTCCCTCAATTGAGCTTTGGTGAATTGGTATTCGTAAAAAAAGCCGTCGAAATCCAGTTCCATGCAAACATCCGGGCGATACTTCTTGGCCATCATCTCCCGGTATGAAATGGGATTACCGTTTTTCAAGGGCGGTTTCTTTGCCATCCGGCGAAGCCACCGGTTTCGTTTGAGCCGCCGGGTGGGTTCAGCCGTAAGCGTGTAGGTCAGCCCCCGAAATCGCGAGAGGTAGGGGACGGTGATGATTCCAACGCCGCCAGGCCGAATGACGCGGTGGAATTCCTGGTAGATCTTGCTCGGTCCCTCCAACACATGCTCCGGCGAACCCAGGGCGATGATCGCGCCGAATGCGCCATCGGGGTAGGGCAGCGCCCGCAGATCCCCTGTGTCAAATTGGACCGCCGGATCGTGCGCCCGGGAGCGGTCCCGTAACGAGGTGCTCCAATCCACGCCGACGACTTCGATCCCTTGTGGCTTGAAGAAGTGCATCCACCGCCCACTGCCGCAACCAGCCTCCAGCACAGGCTGGTGTGTGCGGAGCGACTCCAGGAACAGCGGGGTCAAAACATAGCTCGCGCAACTCCGAATCTGCTGATCGAGTCCTTTGGCCAGGAAGTCGTGTTCGAAATCGTCAGAAATTCGGTTGTCATTCATGAGACCTCGCTTGGTTGAAACGGGGAGTTCGAAATCCTGAGGCGAGCAAAGCCGCCCACAACCTCGTCCGCGGAGAACGCGACCAGTCTTATCAGGTTTCAAAGGAAATCCGCCGGGCGCAAGCGCAGACTGCGCTTGAACGTCCAGACGCTGCCAGAACAGAGTGGCGATCGCCAGCGATAAAAGCCCACGCCCGCGACGCGGGTATATTGCAGGGTTGCGAGTTGCCGCAGGCCCAAACGGCGATGAGCACTAAGTGAAGCGGCGTTGTGCTCGGCGATGTGTCCGTAACAACGCACTACTCCACGCGCATCCAATTCCTCCAGCAATCGCCTAAATGCCGACAAATAAACGCCGGTCCCCTGCAAGTCTGCTCGCGCTTCGCCATTGTGGAGCCATGCTTCGTCAGCTTCCAACTGCCACCGAAAGCCGTGGCTATAGCTGTCGTCCACCACGCATTCACGAGGTCCAAGTCTCGCCCACGCAACGGCACCGACTTTGTCTTCCGCGATGGCCGCAGCGCAGATGGAACCGTCTTGTAAGAAATGAGAATTGCGAGACGAGCTGGATAGGAAATCACTAAATTCATGAAGTTCGTCGAGCGCAACGCAACGGGACGTCACGCCACTAAGTACCGGGATTCGCGTCGGCTCCGGCACATTCATTCCACATAAGACACTTCGGCGAAATCTCAGAAGCCTAGCCGGAAAGCGGTCGTTGGCGACTCGTCGCCCGACAGATCCAGCAATTGCAACCAGTCCCTTTTCGCGCACTCGATGGGGCAACTTGAAAACAGGCGACGATCTGTCCATCGCTAGATCTCAATTCCTCGGCTGCGCAGCAATGCAGATATGTCTCCGACCGACCTAACCCTCGTAGCTTCCTTCGGCCCGATCTTGACGCCAAAAGCCTCCTCGACGTGCGTGATGAGCATCACGTGTGTGAATGAATCCCAGACCGCCACGTCCGCTGGCGTCAGTCTGTCATGAACCTCAACAGGTTCAAGTTCAAGCGCCGTCGCCACTACTTCGGCAAGCTGGAGCTGTGCGGCGTCTATCTTTGCGTTGTTGCTCATCTGGCGGTTTCCTCCGCAGCATCTGTGGCCGACTGAGCCGGTGGCTACAAAATTACTGTCTGTGATTCTTCTAAATGGAGAGGGACGATCGTTTCGTGAAATCGCTCAACGAAACTAAGTTAGCTTGCTGATTTCTGGCCGACGACCATCACAAGTACGGTTGGATCCCAATTCCTTCCTGTAGTGTTCCAGTCATGAAGTCGCAAAGTTTGCGTTGCCACGGGGATCAACCCGCCTTGAGCAACGACTTCGAAGACTTTGTCAGCGTCGGAGAATTCGTAGATGTGATCCACAGCGTCACTCTTGGCTGGCGCTGAAAAATAGGCGAGGCCACCCGGACGCAAGCTGTCCCGGATTCGCTCAACCAGCTGACGAGGTTGTTCGACGTGTTCCAGCACTTCACCGCAAATAGAAGCGTCCAAAGTGCCTCGCGGCACGCCCAAGTCTCGTAAAGCGTCGCCCTGCCTCATAGTGTAACGGGCAGGGTCAACGCCTCGGACCCTAGTCACAGCCTCCGCGTAGTTGATTGAAAACGGGCTGATGTCCAGTGCCGTACCCCTCGAGTTTGACACCCGCAGTAGCATTTCTGAAAAAAACCAGCCATGCCCGACGCCGACCTCCAGAAACCGTGCGCCCGCCGGAACACGCTTGACAAACTCATTCCGAAAGAAGCGGTTGACCCGCAAGTGTCCCGGCCAAAATGCCTGACTAAGATACAGGCCATCGAGATAGTAGCCATTCATCACTTCAGCATTTTCATACACTTTCGCCCGTACGTCGTCGAATGAAGAACTGGCATACCGGCCTGACCGCGTATAGACCACCTGCGTTTGCAGATACATGTATGTATACCGATGAAGCGCCTCAAGCCGGCGTTCATAGTCGGTGCCTGTTAGCATTGCAAACACGCTCAACACCTCCTCAGCATTCGTCCAAAACTCATCACCGTCGTTCGCGATCAGATAGCGTATAGACGGCGCGAGTAAGTCACCGGAGGTTAAGAACTGTTCGATGGCGCCGGTTGTTCGCGGATAGGTGCCACGCTGGCTAGCCAGCACTTCAGATAAATTGGTTGTCATCTATTTGGCTCTTCCAAGGATGCGGTTGGTAGAAATCAATTGCCCGCGGATTGAACAATGATCGCCATGATGAAGTGCTGCCGATGGTGGAAGCCGTCGCTCTTGGCGCTCATGATCTGGCGGTTGAGGCGTTCTATCACGCCGTCGATTACAGGACGGTTGATGAGGGCAAAAACCTAATCGAGATGCACCAAGTTCAAGACGCAACCGAATTGTTGGCTGCTGACCGCAACTGAATCCAATGGGGGACCTTCGGTCTTGAACTTGTCGTCAGTAATTCATATGTAATAGCGCCTGCCTCCCGACCAATCTCGCGAAATCCGTGGGAAGCATAGAAAGCTTTGGCCTGCGCATTCTTCGGGCTCGGAACGTATTCAGAGGACACACGTGTTGCGCCTGCCAGGGAAACATACATCAGGGTCGCAGCGAGAAACGCCTGCTCTAGGCCCCGTCCCAGCACGCGACAACTCATCAGGAACGAATCGACATGAGCACGGTCCCCTTCCACGCACGTTAAGGAAACGCCGACGACGCCTTCATCTCCGAAACGATCTCGCACGGTCAAAGTCAATACTAACCAGGCCGGATTGCCCAGCATGGAGGCGATGGCCGATTCCGAGTAACGCCGCGTGGTCAAATTGAACTGGTTCGTCCGCTGAGTAAGCTGGGCTATCCTAGGAATATCTCCATGCCCAGCCGGCAACACCTCAGCGACCACCGCCAGCGATTCGAGAAAAGACGTCACATCGGTTGCATCTGCCCGCGCGTCGTAACGTTGCTTGCGTTCAGCGTACATCTGTCCTCGGCGCCGGTCTTCGTCAGTGATGTGGAAAGCGTCAAACAAGCCGCAGGACAGCAACACGTCCGGCAGGGCGCAGATATCTTGTGGAAAGGGAATTACCTCAACCTCGGGAAGTTCGGTCTGCACCAGCAGGCGCTCCTGGGGACTGTCGTCCAGGAACACCAGCGCATCCAAGCCGATATCCAGATGCTTGGCAATACGTCGGAGTGCCGAGGCCTTGTCACCCCATCCAATTTCGATCGCCGCAAAGTCATCGCGACGAAGAATCATCTCTTTGCGGTCTGCGAAAACGGCCAATGCGTCCCCCGGATTATTCTTGCTGGCTATGGCGAGAATGACGCCGCGCTCGTAGAGCCGACGGACTGCGCGTTGGATGTCGCGGTAGACATTGCCGGGAGGTTCATCACCAATCGCCACATCCGTTACGCCATCCTCACCGACCACCCCGCCCCACAACACATCGTCCAAGTCCAGCACGAGGCACTTGCGGATCTTGCCGCAGAGCGCCCGGAAATGCACGGCATGAACCTGCGCCAGCTCCTGGGCCAGGGCCTCTGATAACGGCATACGCGCCAAATATCGCATGCGCCGATTGACGGCCGTCTCGGAGCCAAGTCGAGACGCAAGGTGATCCAAGTCAACGACAAACACGCCTGGCATTTCGCCCACCGAACCAGGAAGCGCCGCGTTCACCGTGCGATAAAAACTGACAGAGCCCAATCCGGGATGACCGAGCGGATTGTCCGATGCAGAAAGGGGCATAACGAAGTTATGAACCAGCAGATGTCCTTTCGCGTGACTCTGAAAGGCTGTGGCGACATCCACGACCGCGCGAACGGCTTGCTTAACGGCAACGTCAAACGCCTTCTTGTCTTCAAACGGTCCAACGTACCCGATCAAGTCAGCCAATTCCGCGAGAAACACCGTCACTTGCGGGTTGAACTGGTGCATCTTGCTGGTCGGATTACGAAACTCCATCTGGAACTGGTTGTATGGCAAGACGTGAATGTTCGCGTTGATGCCGGCAAGCAAGCAGACTACGTCAAGGTAGGGGGCCAGGTTGTCAGCAGTGAACGAAGCGGCAATCGCAATCTGCAATGACGCGAGCTCGACGAACAGCCCATCAATTGCTCCCTCCTTCCCTCGCAAGGCACGGTGGATGGCTCGCCAACATCCCGGCGTCCGATCGCGCTTGGCGGTATCCTGGACTATTCGTACAACCTGCCGGGCGTCCCCACGGGCCAAGGCTTGAGTGATCTCGCGCCGAACCTCAATCGGACTGGTCACTTGACTCCTCTACAAACTCAGTCAGCAGACCCAGGTGTGACGGTGCCAGAAAATTTACCCACATCCCTCGTGCACCGCGGACTGGAGCTGGGTGAAGCCAACGAGCCTTCCCGTTTTCAAAAGAGCCCATGAAAGCACGTAACGACTCAGTTCGATAGGCAAAGTGATGGAGTCCCCCTTGTCCGTTATTGAATTCGGCAAGACGTCCGCCGTTCGGGATAATGAGCTCGACGCAGGGCAGTGCGGGCCCAACGAAAATGCAGTGGCAACAGAATGCTGCAACATATTCTTCGGCAAGAATCGGCAGGTTGAGGGCCTTGCAGTACCGAACCACAGCATCGCGATCTGGCAAAACAACGCCGACGTGATGAAGGATTAAGCTACCCGGCGACATCATTGTCATCATTGTCGTTGAACGAAATTACTGATCACGAAGAGCAACCATCCAGCAGGGACTACAACTAGCCTCGTCGCTACCAGGATCTTAAGGTCTCCGCGGATGCGAGCGATGCCAACTGCCGCAGACCCACCGGCGAAGTCATCCGAACAAAGCCGCTGCTCCCAATCGGGAAGCTGTGAAACATTTTCAAGAAGGCAGGACTTGAGCGGAAGCGGGCGTCGTTTCGCCAGCACCTACTAAACGCCTGGCAAGCGAATTAAGCACCGGAGCGCGACGTAGCACCAAACCGGCGTGCCTCCGGAATGACCGTGTGAACGACAGGAGGGACGAAACTTGAACTGAGCCTTCGGCGATTTGAAGAGAACCGTTCATCAATCGTCGCTTGTAGTCCTCTTCCCCCATGCCCAAGTCGATCGTATGAATGCCCATCGTGCAGGCAATCTCGGCAATCTTGAGGAGCAGAATAATGCCGGCAGAGTATTTTTCGAATTGCGCATTGTAAGCGGGAAACCAATAATGCCACCTATTTCTGGAGCGGAGGCCGAAGTGCGAAGCCACGATCGCATCACCCGCGTAGAGGACGGACAAGGTTCCTCGACAGCCGTCCTGCTGGAGAGAAAGGAACCGCAACAGGATAGCCTCGAGCAACTCGAAGGGGTGACGGGATTGATACTTCGCAGCCCGCCAAAGTAACAACTGACGGAGCAATGCCGGATCACGGACCTGAACCTCGAAACGCAACGGACCGATCTCGCGTTCGAGACGGCGCAATAAGTTACCAGATTTCTTGATGGAGTCCGTGCCCGCTGCGCGCCGTTCCGCCACGTAGGCCTCATAACCCGCAGCCAGATTGATGACGGGCGATTGAACAATGCGCCGGTGAAACGGAGCGAAACATTGCTGACTGGCCAGCAAGTGGTCGAAGTCCCACGCACGAAGCCCCGCGCGCCGCACGAAAGACCGCACGTCGCAATCCAAATCCGAACGGGCGATCAAGCCTTGGAAATCACACAAATGAAGTCGGTGGCCGATTCCAGATTTATCGCGTTCAAATGGAAGAAACGCAACGAACTCGTCCCCGGCTTTCCCGAGCGCAACAAAGACACCCGGAAGGGCGGCGGCGATCGTTTGCGTGTATTCCGGAGCGAACAACGGACTGGAGAGCGAGGGTTGCGAGGCAATGATTCCTCGCCAAGCCTCCATCATGGGTATGGTTAATAGGGATGCAGGAATACAGTCAACCTGCAGGTCTTTGGATTCGCTTTTAACCATGAAGAGAAGATTTAACCATGAGGAGAAGATTCCGCCGCGAGGCGGGCTAGCTTAAGACTTGCCAAAGTGGGAAAGCACAAAGGAAAGACGGTAAGCCTGCGTTGGTATGGCAAACCGCCGGAAGCGAAACAAATCACTCGACGGATGGTTCCAGCCTGGACCATCCGTAGTCACGGCCGAACGGTAGCCAGCAAAACGAGCGCGAAAGGAAACTTCATCCGAGTAGTCACCGTACGGATAGCAAAGATGATGGCACGAGGTTCCCGTATGAAGCTCGATAGAACGTCTTGATTCGACCAGTTCAAAGTCCAGTTCCGCTTGAGAAAGAAGGGACAAGTTTGAGTGGGTGACCGTATGGCTGCCTACGGCAAATCCTGATGTGTGAAGCGAGGTGACATCCTGCCAACTCATGATCCGCCCGAAAGGATACTCCACGGTCCGGTTGGATAAGGCGACAGAAACGCGAGCCTCGATCTCAGAAACCACTTGTTCACAGAGCGCCGAGGAAGAACAACGGAGCACTGCCTTCAGACGGCGCATTTCGCTGCCACCGCCAGGGCGCAGAACGAATCGCCCCACTTCAGGGACGACAATATCCAACGACTGCCGCTGAATATGGAAAGCGGCGTATTCGAGGCGCAACCACCAATAAGGCCGTTGGGTTTCGATGACTTCGGTCGAGACGTAAAAGGTGGCAGGAATGCCCCACCGGGCTAGAGCCGGGCCAACACTTTCGGAGAAACAGGACAAGCTGTCATCAAAGGTCAGAACCAAGCAGCGAGGCTTCCACGGTGAGTAGCCGTCAATCATGGAAATCGCCTCGTCCATAGAGATAAATGTGAACCGCCGCGCGGCCCCCTGGATATTGGACTGAAAGGACGGAAAAGAGACATTGCTGCTGGGCGGACAAAGCGGGGTAGCGCTGCATTCCTGATGCACCCCGTGCACCATGATGATGCCCAGAGCAGGGGAAGTCTGACGCGAAGTGAAGGCAGGCAAGTAAGAAGCGGCACGGCCAACGACAGCCAGAGCGGAATTCTTGAGGAGCGCAATCACGGGTGGATAGAAAAGCATTAGTCCCGGGGTAGCGGTGACACAGCGCGCGGTATGCAATGTGCCAGGTCGGCTACACCGACCTAGAGCGCCGACCCTGGGCCCTTCTCCGCTGCCCCAATCGAAAAGTCACTTCGGCTTACACTTCTCTTTAGTCAAGTTTCTGATCGTGACAGCGGGGAGGTCTGGCGGCGACTGAAGATCGAAGCCAGTTGAGACTCATAGTCGCGGGTTAGTTGTTCGGCAAACTCGTCGACCGTCGGGATGTACGCGGGAACCGAGGCGTTGTAGGCCATTGTCCGACGCAGCATGTCGTCCTGGGCAAGCCTCAGAAGGGCGCGCGAAAGATCCTCGACATCTTCCCGGTCCACGAGAATTCCATTTATTCCTTCAACGACGACCTGACGTGCGGCCCCCACCCTAGTGACAACGCATGGCAGCCCAGCGTCCAAGGCCTCGATGAGAACGTTACCCCAGCCTTCAGAACGGGACGGCAGGGTGAAAATATCGGTCGCCTGAAGGAGGGGCCACACGTTGTTCAACCGCCCTGTAAAGATCACCTTTGAGCTGACGCCGAGCTCTGTCACCTGTCTCTTCAGGCTGGCATGGCAGGCCCTTTCCGCCGCCGCATCGAAACTGCCCGCGAGGATTAGACGAGCCCGCGGTTCGACGGCAACGACTTTGGCAAACGCCGGGATCAAGATATCCCAAGCTTTGACCGGCACTGCATGACCGACGGTGGCAATCACGATCTCCCGTTTCGAAATTCCATGGGCTTGTCGAAAAAGAGCGGCCGAGCCGGGCAGGGCCGGCACCTGGCGCGAGCGGGGGTTGTAGCGCACCAAGACGCGATCCGCCGCTACCCCCAAGCCGACCAGTTCGTCTCTAACCGCAACGGACACCGCAAGGATGCGAGTGGATAGGCGGGCGGACAGGCGCACCGAGGGCAGCAGGCGATCCCGGAATCTTGGAACCCGGCATTCCTCATACGAAGAGTTCATGGAGCGTTTGTTCCAGATCCGAACTGGAACCCGAGCCAGGAACGCGCCCACGAGCGGGACAGTATGGATGTTGTCACAGGCCATCACGTCGGTCCCGAGACGAAGAAACAATCGGCGGGCCGTCAGGATCGCCGACCAGTCGAACTGTGATCGGGGCCGGGGCGCAATTTCCAGACGGATACCGACCTGAGACAGCATTTGTGCCCATGCCGGTTCTTCGGGAGGCGCTTCCAAGACAAGATGGCATTGCCATTTGCGAGTGAGCAAAGGCTTGAATTCTGCGATAAGAGCCCCGACTTGGTGGATGGATTTGAAGTAACTTCCCCAGTAACGAACAAATACAACAGGAAAACCCGCGTCCATGCTAAAGGATCTCAGATTGTGGTTGCGCTTCAACCGGATGATGAATCGTGGAACGGAATGGCCTGCACATTTGAATCTTCTTCCTCCAGGAAGAAGGCAAGATATAGAGCCAGTAAGTCAGGCTCGTGGCGATCAAACCGAGCAGGGCCGATCCCACGGCTTCTGGAGTATGGCCTGGCAGAAGCCAGACAGCGAATCCCAGCCCCCAAGCATAAGGCAGCACACAAACAAAGGGCCGACCAAAAGCTTCCCAATAGAATTGGCGCAAGGGCAGTCCAATCCGGCGGCAGGCGATCACCGGAGTGACCACGGCATTCACCACTAATTGCGGGACAGAAAAAGCGACCGCTGCCCCGAGGAGGCCGGTATGCCCCAGAGTAAAAGCGGCGACCAGTGAAAGCGCCGACAACAGAGATCCGGCCACCTTGCCCCAGCCCAGACGACCATGCTGATTCAAACCCGCCAGAATGCTCCAGACTGGCTCCATGATCCAAACAGGCAGGGAGGCGAGGGCCATGACGGTGACCAGCCCGGGGTAAACGTACTCCGGGCCCATCCACAAACTGATGACGAAGTCGCCCGCCAACGCCATCGTCACAGCCACCGGCATGCCCAGTGCACCCAGATGACGAGTGGATTCGCACAGAGTGATGCGCACTTGATCGTCAGAAGTCTGGGCCTGCAAAGAACTGGCGGTCGGAAGCAGGATGAAACCAAACTTGGAGGCGAGCGTTTGAACTTGGCGAACAAGACTTTGCGGGCGGGAATAGACCGCCAGCATGGCCGGTCCCAGAAAATACGTGACCAGGAAACTCAAGGATTGGTTGGAAACCATTTCTCCTACTCGCGGGAGAACGCTTTTGGCACTGTAATGAGCCTGTTCCCAAAAAATGCCGCGTGAGGCAAGGCGGAAGTCCAGCCTCAGCTCAGGACAAGCGGCGCGGGTCAGTCGCTTCCGAAACATCTCTCCGGCAGTCATGACCACGGCGTGAACCAGCGCGATCTGGACCAGTCCTCCCCCGCCCAGGACCATGCTCGCCATGCCGACAGCCAACGTAGCGGAGGTAATCGCGCTGACGGTGTTGTGCCAATCCCACCGATGGCACCCCACTAATACTCCATTGTAAACAGAGAAAAGAAACGACGAGGCTATCTCCAAGCCTAGAATCAAGACGACCCAGCGAGCTGTTTCTAACTCTCCCCCCAGCCGGTCGCCGAAAAAAGGAACGACCCACCAAGCACACAGCACCGAAACCAGCGCCACCAGCAAAGAGGCTAACCAGAGGAAGACGGCGATGGTTGAGACGGACCGATTGAGAGCAGCGTGATCGCCCTCAGCCCTGTGTCGCGCGACATAGCGGTTTACGGAGCCTCCAAGTCCAAGTTGAACGATCCCAAAGTAAGTGACTAGGCCCCACGAAAAATCCCAAATACCGAGCACCCCCTGACCCAAATGGTCACTGATCAGCCGGGGCATCAAGAATCCCGTGGCAATGTTGACCGCATACGCGCTCCAAGCAAAGGCAACGTTGCGCGCGAATCGGCTTCGCCCGGTCAGGTCTTCGCCCTTGTGTCGGTTAGCGGTCATTGGGGAATTGGAGACGGCACGGTCCTGAAGACGGAGGACGCAGGGCGGCGAACGGCATTTTCGTTTTTCTGAGATTGTGGCGACTGGTCTAGCAGGCGACGAGCGGTGGTGACTAATGCGCCCGATTGGTAACACTCGGCCGGCAGCCGGCCACTACGGGCGGACCGAAACGCCCACTGTTCTTGCCTTCGCCGAGTTTTCCCACGTGCGCAGAAGATTTAGAGACGCCCGCGGCGTGATCAACGTGCCTCACCTCAGTGATCGCTGGGGCTCGGTTCTTAATTGGCTGAACTCGAATAACCGAAATCACCGAATATGCGGTCCCAACGCTTTGCTGTTTCCGCGGTCGTGAGGCGTGACGCGGCCTTCTTACTGGCCATAGAAAACTGTTCCCTGACAGATTCGCTGCTGAGTAGCTGCTCCAGGAAAAAGCAAAAAGCTTCTGGCGAATCCTCATCGACCAGAAATCCCGTGCTGCCGTGTTCGACCAGTTCGCCCATCTCGCCTACGTTGGCGACCACACACGGCAGGCCGGCCGTCATCGCTTCCATCAGAGCGAGCGAAAGGCCCTCGGACTCCGACGTCAGAACAAAGACCCTCGACTGCGCCAGCCAGGGTCCGACATCGGGTTGCTGACCTGCGAAGGTCACCCGATCCCCCACGCCGAGTTCGACCGCCAACCCTCTCAAGGAGCTCTCGAGCTCACCCCCTCCGACCACAACTGCGGAGACGTCGGGATTGGTCTCAGCCAACTTTCTGACAGTGCGAAGAAACAAGTCGATCCGTTTTACTGGGTGAAGTCTTCCGATCAGGATGAGATCGTACTTCTTGGGCTGATCGTCGAACTGAAAACGTAGGGAATCGATGCCTCCCGGTACCACCTCGTTTCGGCTACGCACACCGCGGCTCCGAAAGAAGCCCTGGGCACCCCTGCCCATCGTGATGACGAGGTCGATTTCGTCAACTGCCCGGAGCAACTTCCTCTCCAGGCCGGCGTCGGGGGCTTTGAGAAAACGCAGGGAGCGCGATTCTGAGCGGAAACCGCCGTCCTCTACCTCCCGTGGGCCGCCCCCGCAGAAGTAGACACACCAGCTACCGATGAATCGGGCGAGGAGAAGTGCGACCAGGCCGTTGGGAAGGAGGTGGAATCCACCCACGAAGTCCGGTCGGTGCCTGACCGCGGTCACCACGAAGACGATCAAGCGGGCCGGAACCTGACCCACGCACCGAATGAGCCAGAACGGCGGGTGGATCACTTTCACCTTTTCTGTAGGAGGGATCGCGATGGTCGTAACCAGCCAGATTTCGGCGCATAGCCGACTGGCCGCAAGCGGCTTCAGATGATTGAGAATCCAGCTTTCAGAATAAAACGTTCCGGTCAGGAGTACCCTCATTGATTGACTGTGCGGAACTTGTGGCGTTCGCTTGCGCAACCGCAGGGCGCGCAGCACCATCCAGTGTGCGTTCAACAGAAGTCGATACAAGACTAGGCCGGGCCAGGCACCGACCGAGATTCGACCGGGCGCACTCGCTGCGACCTCGCTAATTGGTCCGATCAAAACTGCGGGAACTCCAGTGCTGGCCAGCGAATCGACACGCTGGGACGACCTGTCTCGTCGGCTGCGTTGCATACGATTCCCGGGAGATGGCTTCCATTCAAGTAAACGTCTGTTTTGTCAGCCGCGTCGGTGTAGAGAGTTATACCGTGCAGAAGTTCTGACTGTTGGCACGTATCGGGAAGAGAAAGGTCGAAACACAGCCGATGCTCCCGCTTGGACTCCGACAGCCGTAATTGATCCCGAGTGTGACAATAGTCTAGTAAGCGCCTGGTAGTGGTGATGAGCACGTCGCCGCTTGACTGCCGCTCTGCCAGTTGTCGAAAACAATCGAGAGCCGCAGTACCGAGCACACCTTCGCCATCTCGGCGACGACGTTTTCCGAGATGCGTATAGAGCACACAGCAGCTACGACGCTGGACTAGCCGGTCGAGGAAAGATGTGGTGAGCACGTCCGCTATGCCGTCCGCGGTATCGCAACGACTTACGCCGCCCCAGTGCGGATTACACCGCAGGAACTCGATAACAGCCGTACCGTTTCTCAAATGGGCTGGACGGGCCACCCTGTTAGAGCCATGCATTTGATAGCGGCTTCTCCCGTTTCTGGAGAGAGCCAACTTGGCTCCCTCTTTCGCGAGCGTCCGAAACGATGCCGCCGGATGTCGTCCGTTCCAGACCCCCTTCAAAGTGGACGGCCGGTCTTGTCCGATGACGCTCGTGACCCGTCCGCGCCACACGTACCGGATGCCATATGAAATGCTCAGGTCGGCATGATACGCACGATGTCCGCACACGTCCCCAAAACCCCTCATGATGTCGCTGCCGAAATTCGACGGGGCGACAGCATGATCGATCCAGACGGCGAGACGGCAGTTGTGTTTCGTAAGGTCGTCGAGGGCTCGACCAGCGTGCTCACGATCGGTGGCGAGATCCCCGAATGAGTGGAGGCAGTCTACGTGTCCACTCTTGATCAGCGACCGAATCATTGCTCGTCCGTGATCGTCTGTGTTCCAGTAGGAAAACTGGTCGGGCGGCATGTCGAAGTAGATCGAGTTTCCCACCTCTAGTCCGACGCCAGCCCCCAGCGGCCCGACGTTGCGACTATTGAGGAACTGCATTACGGACCCGTACGCGTGGCGGTCTGGTGTTTCGTCGAGATCGCTGCAGATCGCCAGCATGGCCTTGAAGGGGTACGGGTATTGGCGAATGGGAACGGCCCGCTCCGAGGGTAATGGCAACAAATCAGAATCTTCTTGCTAAGGGTACCCAAGCCTGCGGTTCAAATCGCCCGCAACGGACTCGAACAATTGCAACTGCTCCTCGCTCAAGAACGTCTTCCATCGCTCGTCGAGAAGCACGTCCGAGGTCGAATCTAGACGCATCCCGTTTCCCACGACGTGATGCTCTACAGAACGAAAATCGAGAACGATCTGAGCGGAGTCCAGTCCAAGAAACGAACAGACAGCGCGAAGAGTGTTGGAGGGATCCCCGCAGAGATCCTCATACCGGACCTCGAGCCAATCAGAGCGAGGAAGGCCAGCCAGAAGGGCATCGGCTTCCTCGTTGCTGCGCTTCCATTCCCGAGCTGCTCTACGCATCTCACGCCCCGTTTCGGTGCTGACGCCAGAGCCTCCTCCCCGTAACCCCTCGTTCCTTGTATCCGCGAATTCGGCTGGATTGACATAGGTCAGGGCCACACCTCGTCCGTCCCGTATCAATCGCACCACCTTAACGTCGAGGGAGGGAATGCGGAGCAGGTACTTCAGTCGAAGACCAAGCTTTGAGGAATCCACGACCACTCGCGCACCGGTGAGAGTTCCAAGCGTCTCCAGCAATGCTAGGTTTCGTTTTTGCACTTCCTCGAGATGTTTGCGCCAGACACGCGATAGAGTCAACGCCCTGTCGCGAATCGATTCAAGCAGCACGCCGCGATGCAGCGGTCGAAGCAATTGCGCCGCGTATCGACTATCTACATCTAGGATGTTGGTCTTGGCGCGGGTAATGTCGAACGGATAGCCGCGCGCTCGCATTTCCTGCGCAACGCGCCGCCAGAAGTCGCACTCCTTAATCAGCGCGCCACACGAGCACCGATATCTGTCAGTCGCTCCCAGGTTTGTTGCTTTCAGTTCGCCCACCGTGACCGCCTCAGGGTGGGCGCCCAGCAGCATCGCCAGGAGAGTAGAGCCGGAATGGCTGGCCGCCAGGATGTAGGCAAGCCTTGCCATCAGGTAAACCGGTGATGCCTACCAGTCCGCCCAAAGCGCCGGATTTCGTTCGGACCGCCGTCCACGCGTAGTCGTGTTCGAGGCCACTTCGCCGGCGGACGTTCAGCAGCCAGAGGCGACAGCACCGAGTGTCCCAGTTCAGGCCGTCTCCGTCTCGCCGCCCAGCTACCATAGGCCGCTGCTGCCACCCGCCTGCGTGACTTGCCAAGCCTTCCTTGGCCAATAACTCCTGCGCCAGTAGCTCCTTGGTTGTCTTCGAAGCAGAGGCCGCCTTCGAGCGCCTTCCTTTTTTCCACGGAAACACGCAGCATGACGCCGATCGCAGCCCACATTCCCACGCCGTCATCCTGGGGATAGAACGTTTGGCTGCC
Source organism: Vicinamibacterales bacterium (assembly GCA_036802945.1). GTDB lineage: Bacteria > Acidobacteriota > Vicinamibacteria > Vicinamibacterales > UBA2999 > Gp6-AA40. The sequence continues at coordinate 27,318 of DAIRVG010000013.1, read as the reverse complement.
GACGCCGGCCACAAGCAGCGCGAGAACCAACGCGAGAGTCATTCCTCCGATGGCCGTACAGAGATTGTCCTGCGTTCGCAGCAAGCCAACCGCACGCCACACAACAAGAAAGAAGAAGGGCACGACGGCCAGAAAGCCCATCCAACCGTTGTCCAAGAGCAATTCCAGATAGGCATTGTGTGGGTGAGAAAACGACTCAGCGCCCAGCTTTGCGGCCAGGCCGGTCCGCCACATGGCCTGCTCACCGTAACCTACGACCGGGGCCTCGGCAATCTTCTTAATCACCAACGGCCAGGCAATATTACGACCAGAGGTCACTTCGTAGTCGTTTACAACCGTCCCTCCATTCGATGTGGTGAATCCCTGAAGCATTCGTTCAACGGCACTGGGCACGACCATCGCCACGAGTACCAACAATAGCGGCGCCATGAGAAGGTACCGTCGCCAGCGAAGCAGGCCGAGCAGAATCCCAACGACCGCCCACGTCACGTACCCCATCCGCCCTCCGGTCAGAGCCTGCGCGTAGGCCACCGCCGCGAACGACACCAGCAACAGCAGACGGAATCGCCACCGGCTCACCAAGGGCATCAAGGAGAGACAGGCCCAGGCCCCTCCCCCCAGCATCATCGACATGGTCACGCGGCTGTAGCCGATCTCATTCAACATGATCTTCGCCGCTCGAGATGCCATGTCCTCGCTCGAGGCAAATTCCAGCGGCATCCACTTGATCACTTGGACGGCGAGAAGGAAATAGATTCCAGCGATGCTCCAGGCCGCCAGGCGCTGTCGTTCTGGCGTTCGGCACCCGTCGAACACGAGCAACCCCGGGACCACCCATTTAACAGTGTTGATGAGATACTCGCTCCACATTGTCGCGGTTGTAAACTCGGCCGGAGGGAGTCCCCGTCGATCCAGAAGCATGCGGAAGAAACTGATCACGACGACGGCGAAGTACAAGACAATCAACGTCGTGATGTGGGAGGGCATATCCCACGACAGCCCCTCACGCTTGCGGCTTGTTGCCCAGCCGACGACAACGGCAAGTAGTAGGAGGTTAAAGGGATTCAATCCCTGCACGCCGAATACTTTGGTTGGTACGTCAGGGTGTTCGATAATCGCCATCAGAATGATCAAGGCGCAAAGCGACTTGAACCAGTCCTTCGATGCGTAGGCGCTGAGGACCGCCACGAGCAGCCAGAACGCTGACACGCGGATCATACGGGGACCCGTTGGCCGACCACTCGCGTCGCCTCTCGCCCTCCGGCGAGATATCGGCGCGAGATTGGATGCTGACCAAGCCCTGACATCCTCAAGCCGGGACCAGCCCATAGACCAGGAATCCGTGCTGTGACGCAGTTGGCGAAGGGCATATCGTTCTGTAGTTCGATAAATAGTTAATTAGCGAAATACCAACAACATACCGGTCGGATCGAGCACCGAGTTCTTCTCCACGACCTCGAAGTGTCTTTCTATCAAGAGCTGTATCCAACCGTGCCGCCTAATGTTGTCCATGTGAACAATGAAAACGCCGCCTGCCGTCAGTGACGATCCGTACCGGTCGAGGAGACCCGCGATCTTGATGCGATTCACGTAGTACAGCGAGTCCTTGAAGAGAATTACGTCCATCAAGTGCTCTGGGCGATACGTGCAAATGTCTCCGACCAAAAAGACGTTCTTCTCGTATCTCTCACCGCCAGCTCGTCGACACTTCTCTCTCGCCTCCTGAATTCCGATTTCCGATACGTCCACGCCGGTGTAGCTCGCGTATTCTTTGGGATTGAGGGAAAGTCCCACATGTCCGTCACTGCAGCCGAGGTCGAGGATGTGCCCGTGTCTGCAATACTGTTCGACCCAGTTGTTGATGCGCGAGCGGTAGCCTTCATTGACCTCGTGCGAGTACTCACCCCGCTTGAACTCGACGTTCCAAGCGACACGTTTCACAGGGGTTGATCCCCAGCGCTTCATTAAGGCACGCGCCGGCCGCATCGCGCGGTACAAGAAATCAGGCATACTCGCAGATACCTCCAACACGGATCAGGCAGCCCCCATTCCTCGCTGACTACCCAGCCGACGTGGCGGCGGCTGCATGTTCCGAAAGCCTTCCAACCCTTCCTCAGGTCCATTTCTCTGAGCGTGGATCGCCCGAAGCATGTTGGTGAGGGCCAGAAACATCTGGGCCTGTGGCCAACGAAGAAAAGGCGTCGTGTGGCGCAAGCCCCCGCGATAAGAGCGCGTCACGAAATGACCGTCGTCCAGCTGGTAATCCCGGATGACTCTGACCGTCAGCCGGTGAGCGAACGCAAAGGCCTTTGGCTCCGAGTCTTTTAGAAGGGTGCCCAGCGAGATCGCTTCGGCGAAGTTGTACAACTCCACCCGGGCAAGCTGGAGACGTGGCTCGATTGCAAAGCTCTTGGGGGTTTCGTCGTCGTGAAAGAGCGCGCTGCGATAGAAGTGCCAACCAATCGCAATGCGTCGAGCGATCTCCGCGCTGCCAAGTATCCGATTAGTCTTCCTTAGATTCTTGAGCACGAAACACGTGTGAAAATGGTCGATGAAACCTTCGTTCTTGCTCTCTAGGGCATACAACCAGGAGCCGTCAGCGCGTTGACTGTCGAGTACAAACCTCAGGTTTCGGTGCGCGATGTCCCAGTACTCGTCGACGCCAAATCGTGCCCAGGCTTCGAAGAGGACGAAGGCCCTATAGGCACTGGCGTTAATCACCTGGGTGTGATCGTTGGGCGAATAGCTCCCGGCCGACGCGTGGATCGAAACCGGCGAGTCCTGAAGGTCGTGCGCCACAAATCTCGCGATTGAGGCTGCTATGTGAAGGCGCTCTTCGACTCCCGTCGCGTCGGCTAGTTCCAAGAACGCTTCGAAGCAATAGGGAGTGCATGTGATGAACGGAGTGTTGCGCCGCCAGAGTCCTCGATTGTTTTGCCAATCAAACGGATAACCCCAGCAGTGGCCGCTGTACCCGGGAATCGAAATTTCGAGCAGCCCCTCCGCTCCCGTTTGTGCCCTCTTGAGATAGATCTCATCTTCAGTGCATGCGTAGAGATTCAAGAAAGCGAGCACCAATTGTGCTTCTGCAGTCGCATATCGTTCTTTCTTGACGAAGAGTCCTCGAATGCCTGGAGCGAACGTGTCGACGGCCAAAAGCGGCGCGACGAGCGGGAGACCCCAGATGCTCTTGGCGTAGTAGTGCCGCCTCGCGAACACCCCGTATCGGGTTCCCCATAGGTCGTAAGGGTCGTGACTCTCGACGCCATGACGGCCTAGCCAGGACAGGAAGCGATCAGTAGCTTTCCAGATGTCCTGTTCGACCGGCTCATCGACCAAGGTTGTTTTCATCGACTCCCGTTCGACTGCAGAGTGCCTGCAGGTAGACATCTCTCGTGCGGCGGGCTACAACGGCAGGGTGGAAACGATCCTGCGCGATCTCCTTGCCCTTCTGTCCCATGGCCATCCTTAGGCTGTCATTTCGAATTAGCTCCCCGAGCCGACGGGCAATGTCGGCCGGATCGCTCGGGGCTACCAGGTAGCCTGTCTCACCGTGGCGAACTAGGTAGGGCATTCCGCACCGATTCGACGTTACGACTGGAACCCCTGCGGCCATCGCCTCCTCAATGCCCATAGGCGAGTTCTCCTCCAAAGAAACGAGGGCGAACACGCTTGCAGTCGCGAGCTCCTGCCGGACCTGGTCGGTGGGAATCGGTCCGAGCCACGTGATCTGATCGGCGAGGCGCAACTCGTCGATGCGTTGTTTGACTCGAAGCGCATAGGCTCTGTCGATTTCCCGCCCTGCTAGCCTTAACTCTGCGGTCACGCCACTTGCCACCAGGCGAGCGAACGACTCGACGAGTGTCAGTGTGTTCTTGCGGGGGCTGATGACGGCAGCGCTGAAAATCGTTCCCTTGCGCTCTTCGCGATCGATGCTGAAAAAGGACTCCGCTATCGGGTTATCGATGTCGTGTATGACACCGGTGGAGATGCCGGCCAGCCGTTCGCGGACGTACGGACTGATGGAGATGATATGCGGCTGATCCGCCCACGCCACCGTTTCCGCCCACCTCCACATCTTCGATCGGACCCACGCGAGTCGCTCGCCCGAGACGGCCAGATCGCCGTGGATGAAGCCATGGATCGTGAGTACCCGTGGAACCGGCATCCCGCGTACCATCAACCCGTAGGTGTCATGAGCATGAACAACGTCCGGCTCGAGGTAGTTCAAGTACTTGATGATCTGCTGTCGACCCTGGCCGACTGCGTGGGTGAGTACGTTCCTTCCAGTCCAGGGCAACCGGTGTACGGTGACCCCGTCACACCTCGATGTGGAGACTTGCGTGCACGAGCGATCGAGGGTGACGACGTTAATAGCCAGGTCGCCAAGCTTCCCAAGGCCGTCAACAAGCTGAACGCTCACCGCCTCGACACCGCCCTCCGGCGTTTTGATGGTTTGGGGAAAGGCGGTAACGATCGCAACTTTCAAGGACGGCGTGCTCAAGTACTCGCGGCGAGTCGGCCCGTCACGCCGAGAAAAAGCTGCTCAACGCGTGGCATAACTACGTCGATAGCATGGTTCTCCGCGTAATAGCGGCGCGCCGATTTCGAAGCATCACACCACCTGGCCTGAGAACTCAGTATCTTCTTGAGTCCGTCGATCAGCTCAGGAAGGTTATTCGCGGTGAATCCAAGACCTCTGTTGGCAATCAACCGGTCAGGATCAATCGTTGACACGACTGGAACGCCGTGACTCCAGGCCTCGAGGAAGGTATTTGGGAATCCTTCGAATGCGGACGTGGAGAGAAGGCAGGCCAAAGTGCCGTACACCTCAGGCATCCGCTCGCGCGGCACGCGCCCGTGTATGACGACGTTGGGTAGCGCTCGAAGGTCATCGAGCACCCGTCGCGTGTAGTTGCTTTCTCGATTTACCGCGCCCACCACGTCGAATGTGATCTCCGGAAGCCGCCTGGCGACCTCTATGAGCCACTCGGGACGTTTCTCCTCGCTAATGCGGCCGACCCAGGCCACTCGTGATGACGCTCTTCCTTGTGAATCATTGGTTCGGACTGCTTCGAGCTGGGGTCCCGCACAAGGCATTGGGATCAGAAGCGATTCCAGCCCGAACCCGTCTCTCAGCATGCGCTGCTGCGCGAGCGTTTGCACCACAATCCGGTTGGCGTGGAACAGGCCGTATCGGTACAGGACTCGCTCACGGACCGTTCTCATATGAGGGAGGCGAGGGTCGCAATCGGGATCGCTGGCGACCGAGTAGACGAAACGACGACGGTGTCGCATACACCAGTGTGCTACCTGACCGGTGACGTATTCACCGCAGTTGTGGTAGTAGAGCTCGGCATCGGCACGACGCATGGCCTGGTTAAGACTTGTCCACCGCGGATGAACGAACCTTAGCCCACGTATGCCGGCATCGCTTGCGCACAGCTTGAAGTTGCGGACACCGTCAATTTCAACCCCGTCTGGCTGCCCTTCGTTCCAAGTTAGTAGGCTCACCCTATATCCGTGGGCCGCAAGCCACCGCGCCATCAGGCTGGTCTGGTGTTCGACCCCCCCTACATGGCCAGTCGTGAGCCCGGCCAGTTCTCCATACGCGAGGTGGGCGACGATGCAAACGCTAGGCTTCCGTCCGTCCGTGCTGTCGACTGTTACGGTGTCTTTCCCCACGTCACTTCATGCCTCTGCTGAGAGGAGTGCATCCGATCGCTCCGGCTCGCCAGGGCGGGAGCCTGTTGTGTTCGACGTGGCTTCAGTCTTCAGGAGCGCGAGCCATTCGGAGTAAGTGGAGAACCGGATCCCCGCGCTACGAGCCCATGTGAGGAAGTCCGTGAGGTGCCCCGTCGACCTGTCCGTCCAGTTCTTTGTGTGCGCAATGGCGACGATCGGTGTCGGCCAAAGAGGATCGTTGAAACGTCGCATCCAGTCCTCGGTGATCGTCACGAGGATCTGAGCCGGCATCGTGGAAAAATCGAGTTTTGCGAGCCCGAGATCGATCAGCTTGCGGAGATTGACCCCAACGCGATTGAGCGGTCCCCCTGAGCGAATCGAATAGGAACCATGGCAGTTGGGAGCGAATCGGGAGTTCTGCGTTTTCCGGGCCTGAAGCTCCGCAAAGAGCTGCTTGAGCCGCGCTACTCTTCCAGACGCAATTGGCACTTCCCATAATCCCGATAAACTGGCTTCACACACATCCCCGTCCACACGCCAGAACGGCAGGTCGGGTGCGGACCGAAAGTCGCTCCATTCTCCTTGGCTAGACCGCCTCATTCCCGGGACGACCGTCGACTCCACCCTGAAGCCCTGTCGTCGCAAGGATCGAATGACGACTTCAGAAGGCTGAATACACCAGTTGCCAGCGCGAAACGCCATACAGCTACGGCCCGCGGTGTTGGCGAAGGCCACGTCGTCGAGCCATCCTTTTCCGGCTGAAATCAGGGACTCGGTTTCGTGCTCTGGTAGATCTCCGATGCGCCAACGGTCGAAGTCCACATCCCATCCACCATCGTGGCGTTGCTTCGCCCCTTGCCATTGCGGGTGCAGGTGCAACTGCACGTCGTGTCCCCCGAGCACTGCGCCCCCGAGTTGTTCTCTGACGTCTCTCACCGCGCCTCGTCCCATTTCCCGTTCCATAGCTATCAGCTCGGCAGCCTCGGCGAAGAGCGTTACCGGGGCATCGAACTGATCAGCCACGCGAAGGAGACGGGAGGTGGGCTCGACCACGCAGTGCTTCAGGCAGCCCTGACCGTTGCCGAAAACCTCGTAATCGACTGTGAGGATCAGGTGAGAATTCATCGCAATTGCGCCCTTCGCAGGGGTGTTTCCGTGCAGAGTTCCTCTTTCAGACTCCGCACAACCTCCGCGATGTGGGCTAGCGTCTGATCGAACTCGCTGCCGAGGGCGCTCATTACAGGGGCCGCCTTCATGAACTTGAGGCGCGCCGCCACTCCGTGCAGGATTCTCATGTGTGGCCAGTGGCTCCAATTTGGACAGTTCCATCAGTTCGTGCGCGGCATTCAGGATCTGTCGGAGCGCAGGCCGCTCGGTAAAGTCTGGTCCAGCGCCTCGCGTACGCTTCACAAGATTCAATTTCAATCGGACTTCTTCCGGCTTTTCGATGAGCACCAAGCGTCCTTCCCGCGCGAGGTACCGATCGACCGCTCCAAGCTTGCCGCGAAAGATGCTGTATACGGGAACGCCGAGGGCCGCCGCCTCGCGGTTCATGGTTCCACCTCCGCTTACGACCAGATCGGAGAACCAGACCAAGTTGAGGCCGTCCAGGGCGCGGTCAGGCACGATGATTCTCCGCTCCTCGCACCAGCGGGGCCACGTCCGGTGGATCAGCTCCCCTTGGGAACTCACGGTCCTGGGCAGGATAACCATTCGAACGCCCGCGGTCGCGCCCAGGACATTGACGGCCTCGACGAAGAGCCTGTCCGCCTCGGGGTTGTGATAGTGCGCCTCGGTGGCCGGAGGACGAACCGTCACCAGGATCTCGTCGGTTGTCACGCCGAGTTGGGCCAAGATTGACGGGTCCGGGTGGAACGTCGCCGTATACACGTCCTCCTTCAGCCCGCGGTAGGTACGAAGACCGTACCTGAAGCACTTGGCCAACTGGAGGTCGTCGATTGATTCCGGGGCGACACCGAGCGCGGGCTTCAAGAACGGGAGCTCTGTCGAGTACTCGTAGTCGAAGATGCGCATGGCGGGGATGCCGAGCAGGAACGAGAGCAGTTCCAACGGCCGAGACCCGTGCGACATCGACATCTGGGGTCGTTCGCGCAGGACGATCGGAAGTAGCTGCGCGGCCCGCCGAAGAGTGCCCGCCACCTTCATCACCTTGTTGGCACCGTAATGCCGGCCGACTGTCTGGTATTTCAGGCCGTGGTACTCCGCAAGGCTGCACACCTGAAAGGCATTTCGAGCGGTCACGGTCACCGTATGCCCCTCGCGCTCAAGGGCGCGGATGATCGGACGGAAGAACGGCACGTGCGGCGTGTTGTCCAAGTCAATCCAGATTCGCTTGGAAACAACCAAAGGGGGTCGATCCTCAACCGACTCTGATCCGCTTAGCGTACGCGTCACGCTAGACGAGCTCGTCTGAGGCCGAGCGGCGGTTTCTGGGTTGCGCATTCGCAGCGGCAGAAGGTGCATATTGCGTCCGACTAGCCTAAGTACCTGTAAAGCAGCCGCCCGGCGAGATCCAGCGCAGCATCGGGCAGGTGTGCTAACGCCCTGCCGGCAGCCCGGGACAGCAAGTCCGTGCGCTTCGTGCCGTTCTGTCTTGGCGGATAGTGGTAGTAGGTCAGCGCCGATTGCGTCGCGCCCAGATGGTTCTTGAACGCAGTCAGCCCGGGTTGGTCGACATCCGAACGGCCCAGGTCTAGTTCCAGGAACCCGCGCGCCCGCGCATCCTGAATTACCCGCCAGAACAGGAATGGCATGCCGCCCAGGCGGTGATGCGCCGCATCCGACCCGCCATACTTGTAGAACATCGTCTTCTTGAACGACAGTGTCAGGATGCTCGCGATCGGCTGGCCGTCCTTGCTCGCCACGTTAATTGCCACTCGATCACCAAGGCACGCCAAGAGGTTGCGAAACCACGCGACCGGCTGCGGCGGCAGTCCATGACGGCGTCGCGTCATCCGCAGTAGTCGGTAAAAAGTAGCGAGCAACCGGTCCGATGTCCCCGCCTCGTAGGTGAGGCCCTCGCGCTCCGCGCGGCGAATAGCCCGTTGCGTGCTGGAGTGATGAAACCGTCGAAAGATCTCCGTGGCCTCGGGCCGCAAGTCGAGCCGGTGCAGACAGTATTTGCTGCCCAACCCCAGCCAAGAGCCGTCAGCAGCAGCCTCGAAGGGTGGTTCGACGACGGCTCGAGGGCGCAATTCCACCGAGCACCCGCCGGCCGTCTGAGCGTCGCCAGTCAGGTGCGCGAGTATCACGGAGAGGTCGTCCGACCCGTCTACGAGCGGCTCGCAATGATCCGAGAACGGCAACGACACCAGCCGGCGCGACGCCCAACCTTTTACGCGACAGACCACGACCCCGTTCTGCAGCGTCGAAGCTGACGATGAGGTCACCACGAATGGCTCGTACCCATAAGTTTGCCGCAGTGCGCTGAGCCAGCCGGGCGAGTGAAAGATCGAAGCCGCTGGATGCCGGTCCAGCAGCTCGGACCAACGCGGATCCCCGATAGGGTCTGCCACGATTCGTGCGGGCATCGTTTACGCGCGCGCCGCGAGGTCCTTTCGAGGAACGCTCTCGAGCTTGAAGACCAGGCGATCGTTTTCAAGTGTGGCGTACGCCACTCGGGCGCGATGGCTGTCTGGACCTTCGATCCGCCATCCATCACCAGTGGGAACGAGCGTCATGTCGCGCCGGTTCCGCCACCACCGGTTAATGTCGCCCGGAAGCGCGATCCATAGGCCGTCTCGATCGCGAAGGTCGGCCAGATGGCGAAGCAGGTCGACGTACACTTCGCGCTCACGCCGACCGACCAGGTAATCCGGATGAGTGATGATGCTGACCAACCCATGATGCTCGCCGATCAGGCGGATCTGTTTTTTCCAAAGAGTCGTTGAATAGTCGTTCAGGATGAAAAACAGCGTGTAGTCCTGAACTGTCGTCAACGGGAGTTCGAGGATGTTGCCAACGAAATACGGCATCACCGTGCAACAGCCGCCGCGCTGCGGTTCGAGGTGCGCCACATTTGGTACCGACATGTCATACGAGAACTCGAAGGCCCCGAACCAATCCTGCTCGCGGTACATCGCTCCGGAGCGAAAACCGTCGCACCCAAATTCACGCGCGTATTCGTTGATCCGCTTGGCCCGGCGAAGGAATTCTTTCTTGTCGGCAAACAACTTCCCGTCGTGGTTGAGGTCGTGCAGATTGACTTCGAACCCACGCTGACGCAGCCGCGCGGCTGTGCGACGCCACACCTCTTCACGCCCCTCGGGAATAAGCTGAAACGCCGACTTGATTGAGTGGGAATCGTCGATCTCCATCAGCCCGTCGCAGAAGTTGATGCCGGCCTGGCCCTCGATGTCGTGCGTCATCATCGCGCAGGCTGGCGCTTCGTCGGGCCAGAACCAGATGAATGGAATTCGGGATGCGTCGCCCTGCGTCTTCAGCGCGAGCGTCATCGCAGTCTCCATCAACATGTCGACGGTCGTGTCTACCGGCCACCGGGGAAACGGAATCTTGTCCCAGCCGCTCAGGCGAACCTTCTGCAGGTGCTTGCGTACTCCGACTCCCATGAACGGGCGAAAGAGGTAGTAGAGATGTTCTGCGGCTGCTCCGGCTGTGGTCTTTTGCAGGAGCGTATAGCCGTTCTGCCGATATCGTTCCTCCCTCATGTTCGTCGCAACTTCCGAGAGATCGAATGGCAGACAGGGCCGTCCTTCGGTGACCCGCACGGCGTCAGAAACATCCGTGAGCGGATCGGTGGCGTATGCTGCTGGCCGAATACCGACGCAGCGCCCGAACGCCACCGCATCGCCAAATCGGAAATATCCGGCTCGAGGACCAAGATCAGACCGCGTCTCGATCAAGGCCAGCTCGGAGGCACAGCGATAGTAGTCGTGGAATGCGCTCATCGACGATCGACTGAAACCAATACCCAATCTATTGAAGGATGAGCAGTGCTGTATTCCAATCGGGCTACGGATCCGCAGTGGGTCGTTGGGTCGCCCGACGTTGTGGCGACCTGTGCGAGTTTCGTTGCTCTAATGAGCGCCGTCGCCTGAAAGCACCGCCCGTGGGGTGGCGAGGAGTATTTTCAGGTCGAGCCACAGGGAGCAGCTCTTTGCGTACTGAATATCCAGCCGGACCATCTGTGAGAAGCTCGTGCGGCTTCGGCCATTGACCTGCCAAAGACCTGTTATTCCTGGTTTGACGTCCAGCACGCGACGCCTGTGCCACTGTTTGTAGCGCGCCACCTCGTAATGAAGCGAGGGCCTTGGACCAACCAGCGACATGTCTCCCCGAAGCACGTTCCAGAATTGAGGAACCTCGTCCAGACTCCATCTGCGGAGGAAATATCCGAGAGGCGTCACGCGCGGGTCGTCCACGATCTTGAACACCACGTTCTTGCCGGACCCGGATACGTCGCTGGACTGGATGAAATCCTCGACGTAATGCTGATGAATCTTGGGGTCGGCGTCCACGTGCATGGTCCGAAACTTGAGCATCATGAACGATCGGCCGGCCTTTCCGACGCGCTCCTGTCGAAAAAACACGGGCCCTTTGGATGTGAGTTTCACGAGGGCTGAAACACAAATGAAGACGGGCGTGGAGGCGATGATAAACGCAATGCTGCCGGCGATATCCAACGCTCGTTTCGCAATATCCCTGGCGGCCTCCCGAGGCTTCCGGCGGTGATTTCCGGGGTCGAACGTAGCACGCTGGATCGAGTCGCCTTTGGGGGAGTAGACCTCCAGGCGAATCGAGCAACAATCCACCTGATCTGGCGTCACGCGCCGCATCAGCGCGTACCGAACCGCGCGAGCGAAGGTCGTTGCGGCTTCTTCCGGGTCACGGCCGGTGAGCGATCGAATAAGACCGAGAACCGAACCGTGTTGGAACCAGCCGATCACGTCAGCGTCAAGCTCCAGCTGTGACATAGCCTCGACGAGGTGTGCCCAACCCGATTGTTGAGCGGCGCGGCTGGTGAGGGAGATGAGAACCAGAGCGAACGCTTCCTCGAATCGGTCCGCCCGCTTGCGCTCCCGCACCAGCGCGTCCCGAAACAGTTCCTCGCTGATCGGATGGCGCCACTCGACACGTCGGGCCCGTTCAGAAGCTCTTGATCGAACCTGTTTTGCGTGTTTGGGCGACACGCGCGGTCTTGCGAGTGTCACGGGGGGCGAACGCGAGCCTTGAGGAAGGACCGTCACTGGAAAATCAGCTTTCGAGTCGGCCGCCGAGTCGGACGACGCGGACTCGCAAATTCCGTGATAGATCGGTAGAAAGCCGGTTCTTCAATGCGAAGAGCACCCGCTTCGTGATCACATTCGGCACTTCACCAGATGCCCTTACGCCTTGTGCGAGGACGGCAGCAGCCACGTAACCTTCCCGGTACCAACCCACGAAGTCCACCTCGCGGACCGACGCGGCCAATTCGCGGAAAAGCGCGCTCGCGGAGGCATCGGTGAGTTTCACGCTTGTGCCGGCGCTCTGTTGGACCGCGACGAGGATCATCAGAACAGACCGCGCTGAACGTCCCGCACGCCGCCGGTCGACAGCGAGGAAATGCCGGAACGCGGCTTCGTTATAAGCCGGACCGACGTGCCCACCACGAAAGCCGGAATAGGCCGGAATCGAGTCGAGCGGCATGGAGCTGCCTCTGAGCGCGGTGTGCGGAGCGATCGGGCCCAGCGACGTCCGCAGCGCGGCCGCCGTTGCAATACTGTTACCCATGGATGGGCTAATTCGAGGCGCGCCATGCTGTTCGCGAAGCCCAACCCTTATTAATAGTTAATGGCAACGCTCCGCAGATCGTGTTGCGGAGCTCGTGAAAGGAAAGTGTGTGAGATACCCTCCGGCGGCGCCAAAAGTCGGCCCTCATGAAGATTTCGTGCAGGCTCATGAAGATTTCGTGCAGGTGCGTTCGAGCTCTCGTGGGTGTTGGCTTTTCGTCGAGAAGGCAAGCTACCGCCCCTTCACTTACACATAAGAACGAAAAAAATAGAGCGAAGCGCGCCTCACTGGTCGACGAGGTCGTCCAGATGCGCACGTGCACTGGTTTTCGGGACGGCCGCGGACGGTGCAAGCGTCATTCCGTAACTGAGCGGTTGTAGGAGATCTGAAAGTACAGGACGAACCTTTGGTGGGCGACTTCCTTGCATCCCCTCGCAAGTCTGCAAGCGAGTTTTCTCCATTCTACTAACATGAAAACCGGCAAGATATCGGTGTTCCTGGTCGGGGGTGCGCGACCGAATTTCATGAAGGTCGCGCCGCTCTATCACGCGTTCAGAAAATCGGTCCTCTTCGAGGTAACACTCGTCCACACAGGACAGCACTACGACGATCGCCTGGCCGGAAGTTTTTTCCGCGATCTCTGTCTTCCAGAGCCGGATATCGCGCTGAACGTAGGCTCCGCGAGTCACGGGGCGCAGACCGCCCGAATCCTCGAACGTTTCGAACAGGAGTTGTACCGACTCGAGCCGGACCTCGTCGTCGTCGTGGGTGATGTCAACTCGACGATCGCGTGTGCTCTTGCAACCGTCAAAAGTGTCTACCCAGACGGCCGTCGTCCTAGGGTCGCACACGTGGAAGCGGGCCTCCGCAGTTTCGACAGGACCATGCCCGAGGAAATCAATCGCATTCTCTGCGACGCCATTTCGGACCTTCTGTTTGTCACCGAAGAATCAGGTGTCAGACACCTCCATGCCGAAGGCGTCGACGCATCGCGTGTGTTTCTTGTGGGCAACGTGATGATCGATACGTTGCGGCAGCAATCGGGGGCGGCGGGCGCACTCGCTGTATGGTTGCGGTTTGGCGTGCCCGAGCTCGGTTACGCGGTGGCCACGCTGCACCGTCCGTCGAATGTTGATGATGATGCGACGTTGGGAACGCTGATGCAGAGTCTCGCTGAGACGTGCGAGCTGCTGCCGGTGATCTTTCCGGTTCATCCACGCACGCGCGTGCGCCTGGACAAGCTCGCCGTCCACGTCCCGGAGCGGCTGCACCTCTGCGATCCACTGCCGTACCTCGAGTTCCTCAGTCTCACAATGAAGGCACGGCTCGTGTTAACCGATTCCGGAGGGATTCAGGAGGAGACGACGTGCCTCGGAGTTCCCTGTCTGACGCTCCGCGAGAATACGGAGCGGCCTATCACGGTTACACAGGGAACAAATCGGGTTATCGGCACACGGCCGCAAGCGATCCGCGAGGAAGTTCGCCGAGCACTGCTGCGGCCGATGCCCGCAGCGGTCAGCCCGCCCCTCTGGGACGGCGCCGCGGCCACTCGCATCGTGGAAATTGTCGAACAGGTCTTCGCGCCTAAGGCGATAGTCGGCTAGCGGGGCAGAATCGTCTATTTCCGCCGGGACGTGGGAATTTTGGCTCCGCCCAGCGAGACTTTTTGGGGTGCACCTTGGGGCCTCAGGTTGGCGCTGAGGGCAACCTGTGTCCGATGCTAGACGAGCCTTTGGGGAAATAGACGTCGCAACGCGTTTGATCCCAAGCACTGGCGGCTTCCCGCTGCCGAGGACGCCAGCTCTGGCGACCTCCTTGCACCGCGGCGGCTCGTACTCTCCAAGAGATTTCCGAACTTTCTAGGGATTTCGGCGGCAATCATGAAACACCTGATGGCCCGTACTGGGTCTGTCTTGCTCATTTGTGCTGCGCTGACCGCCCGGGTGGGGGGCCAGCAGGGTGCCAGACCCCAGCAACCGGCAAATGGAGTTGTCGTGGCGACAGCCGGTGCCGCCGTCCTGCCGCCCGGGTATGTGATCGGCACGGATGACATTCTGAACGTCGTGTTCTGGCGCGACAAGGATTTGTCCGCGGATGTTGTCGTTCGGCCCGACGGGAAGATTTCCCTCCCGATGTTGAACGATATTCAGGCTGCTGGACTGACTCCCGAACAATTGAGCGGTGTAGTGAAGGGAGTTGCCCGGAAGTACATCGTCGACGCCGATGCGTCGGTGATCGTCAAAGAGGTCCGGAGTCGCAAGGTGTATGTGATTGGCGAGGTCGGGAGGCCTGGCCCCGTACTCCTCACCAGTGAGATGAACGTGCTACAGATTCTCTCGGAAGCTGGCGGGTTCCTGGAACACGCCAACCGGAGCAACGTCGTTATCGTCCGGTCCGAGAACGGCCGTGAGCAACGGCTTAAGTTCAACTACAAGGAGGTCGTCAAAGGGAAGAAAGTCGAACAAAACATAGTGTTGCAACCCGGTGACACCATCCTGGTGCGTTAGATTGAGCCTTAGCTCGCACCTACTGCTCGCCGCCACAATCGCAGCCACCGTGGTTGGGGGGGCAACGCCTGCCCAGGGGCAGGGAACGGGTTCGCACCGTGGACTCTTCGGCGCCAGCGCGTCGAGCTCCGGCGCACCTCAAGGGCTGGATTTCACCTTTTCTCTGATTGAAGCGCACGATAGCGACGTGCCTGCTGACCTTGGCTCGAGACTCGATCAGAATAGTCCCCAGCTGGGTGGGTATTTCACGATGTTGATTGCGGCAGCGGATTACGCCAGGCAGCGCCCTCGCGTAGACTTTGGCGCGACCGTGGGATCTGCGCTCCGGTACGAACCGCGCTTCAACGAAATCGACGCCGTCAGTCACAACGCCGGTATTGGCCTCTCAGCCCGGTTGCCCGGACAGGCCACGGTCTTTGTCAATCAGACGGCCGCCTACTCACCATCGTACTTCTACCACTTGTTCCCAACCGTCACGGTACCAAGCCCCGGCGATGCCATAACCATTGCGCCCGACTACCTTGTCGATCGATTCGAATCGTTTGCCTACGGCACCACATTGAGGCTCACGCGCGGTTCCAGTCGCGGAAGCAGCGTGACCGCAACCGGCGACTTCAACCGTACCGACTGGCGTCAGGAGGTGGGACGGCTTGATCTCGCCACTTATAACGTCGGAGCTGAATTCGCGCATGGTCTGGCTCGTACCGGCGGGATCTCCGGCGGGTATCGCTATGGCATTGGTGAATTTGGTCATGTCGGTCGTTCAACAACGGAGCATGAAGTCCACGTTGGCCTCAATTTCGCGCCAGCAATTTCCGTCACACGTCGCGCGATGTTCCGTCTAAACGTAGCCACTTCGACGCTCGAGACACCGCAATCTGCAGACTTCGCAGTCGTCGCAGGGCGGCGGTATCGACTGCTGGGTGACCTCGAGGGCAGCTACCTGTTTCGACGGACCTGGCAGGCACGCGCGAAGTACAGCCGCGATCTCGAGTATGTCGGGGTGCTCGGCGAACCTGTTTTCACTGACGGGGCGTCGGCGAGCCTCGAAGGATTCATCACCTATCGCCTCAACGTATCAACATCGGTTCGTTATTCGACGGGTAATTCGGCTCTTCGCCGCGATGCTCGGAACTTTGAAACCTACACAAGCGACGTGAGACTCCGTTATGCGTGGACACCAAGCTTGGGTGTGTTCGCCGAGTATCTGTACTACTTCTACGATTTTCGGAGAAGCATGCAGATCGCACCGGGGGTCCCTATTAGCCTGGCGCGGAACGGAGTGCGCGTCGGTCTGGTACTGTGGGTTCCAGCGCTGGGAAGGTAATAGCAATAGAAAGGTGCCGACGTGGTGAGAGGAAAAAGGTATCCGCCGGGGGAAATCGTTCGGATTCTCGTGCGCCGGAGGTGGCTGATTCTCCTGCCATTGGCATTAGGTCTCGCGATGGCGCCTACTATCGCGCGTCTGGTGCCAGAGCGCTACCAGTCCGAGACGCTGATCCTGGTGGTGCCTCAACGGGTTCCCGACAGCTATGTGAAATCGACGATCACCCAGACGGTAGAGGATCGGCTTCCGTCGATTAGCGATCAGATTCTTAGCCGCTCGCGGCTGGAGAAAATTATTGCGGACCTGAACCTCTACATAGAAGAGCGGAAGCGCCAGGTCATGGAAGATGTCGTCCAACGCATGCGCGGCGACATCACGGTCAGCCTGGACGCCCCGAGTCTGAATTCATTTCGCGTCACCTTCGTCAGCGATGATCCTGAAACGGCCCGCAAGGTCACCGAACGTTTGGCTTCGCTTTACATCGAGCAGAATTTGCGCGATCGGGAAAGCCAGGCCGACAACACCAATCAGTTTCTGGAGACACAGCTCCAGGACGCGAAGCAGCGCCTCGTTGAGCACGAGAAGAAGCTTGAGGAGTACCGACGGCGCTTCGCAGGGCAGCTCCCATCGCAGCTCCCGGGAAATCTCCAGGCCATTCAAAACGCACAAGTGCAGCTACAGTCCATCAACGAGTCAATGAATCGCGCCCACGAGCGGCGGTTGTTGATTGAACGACAGATCGCCGACGCGCAGGCGCCTTCCGCGGTACTCACACCAGCGGTCAGCCTCGACAGCCCGCCGGCGAACGGGTCTCAACTCATCAGCACCGCTCAGCAGCTAGAAATCGCTCGGGCTCGTCTTGAGCTGGCAAAGCTGCGTTTTACGCCGGACCATCCTGAAGTACTGAGCCTGCAGCGCACCGTCGCGGATCTGCAGACGCGACTTGGACTAGAAGCCCCAGTGAGCGATGCCGCCGCCATCGTCGAACCAACGATCTCACCCCAGGAGCAGGCACAAAAGAAGAGACTTGGCGATCTCCAGGCGGAACTGGATGTCATCGATCATCAGTTGACCGCCAACGATGCTGAGGCCGCGCGCCTGAAGCAGACGATTGCAAGCTATCAGGCAAAGATCGACGTGGTTCCAACCCGGGAATCAGAGCTCGTCGAGCTGACGCGAGACTACAGCACGCTTCAGACGGGCTACACGAATTTGCTGACGAAGCGCGAGGACTCACAGATCTCCGCCAATCTCGAGCGACGGCAGATTGGAGAGCAATTTCAAGTCCTGGATCCGGCGTCGCTTCCGCAAAGACCTTACAACGAGCGTCAGCGACTGTTGACCATGTCTGTGGGTGTTGTTGGAGGGCTCGTGTTCGGGCTCCTCGTGATCGGCTTTCTCGAATACCGCGATACGAGCTTCAGACGCGAAGAGGATGTGGTGCGTGTCCTGACGGTGCCGGTGCTCGCGCTCATTCCAGTCATGGCCTCCGATCGGGAACGGCAGGCGCAGCGTCGCCGCGCGTGGGTGGTGGACTTCGCTGGCATTGCTGTGCTGGCTGGATCTGCCGCCGTTCTGGCATTTTGGCGCATGCAGTGGTAAGCGGGCATTAACAATGTATCAGTCCTTTTACGGCCTTCGCGAGCTGCCGTTCGAGCTCACTCCGAACTCGGAGTTTCTCTTCCTGCCACCGGGGCACCTCGAGGCGTTCAGCAACCTCGAGTACGGCCTGTCCTCGGCCAAGTCGCTCACCCTGCTCCTTGGTGAAGCCGGCACAGGAAAGACAACCCTCCTGCGCGCGGCGCTGGAATCCGAACGCTGTCGCAACGTCCGATGCGTCTACATGAATAACCCGACGCTCACCATGGACGATTTCGTCAGGACGCTCGCCGCTGGTTTCGAGCTCGGTCCGGCGGTGGGTGAATCCAAGGCCTTCTTCATCGAATCCCTCGTGCGCATGCTGCGCGAGCGCCGGTCGCGTGGAGAAATCACCGCGCTGATTGTGGACGAAGCACAGAGCCTGAGTAATGCCCTGCTCGAGGAAATCCGGCTGCTCACGAACATCGAATCGACCTTGGAGAAATTGCTGCCGCTGGTGCTTGCGGGGCAGCCGGAACTCGGCAATCGCCTGGAGGATCCGGCGTTGCGGCAGCTGAAGCAGCGCGTGACGCTGCGGTGCGAGCTCGCACCCTTCGAGCTCAATCACACCGCAGCCTACATAACCAGCCGTATCACGACCGCGGGTGGAGTGGCGCCGTGGCTGTTCACCTTGGAGGCTGTCAAGGTCATTCACGAGTACTCTGGTGGAATCCTGCGGACGATCAACGTCATTTGCGACAACGCGCTGCTGACTGGTCTGGCCCTGGGCCGGCAACCAGTGGACCAGGCCATCGTGCGGGAGGTGTGCAGCGATTTGCGCTTGCGACCGGCAAAGGTCGGCGTCCCGCTCGCGGCGAAGACTAACGGGAACGGGAACGCGGCGAACAAGAATGGGGGTAGTGGCGTCGATTCCGTTGCGCCACCACCGCCGGAGGCCAGCGCCCATCCGGAGGCCCCATCGCGGTTTTTGAGGTTGTTCGCCTCGGGGCGACCCTAATCCATGCGCACGACGACCGAGACGGTAAACTGAATGAGCCACATTTACGAGGCGTTGAGACGCGTATCGGGAGAGTCAAGCAGCGGTGACCGCGGAACCAGATGGTCCGAGAACACCCCGCGTCCCCCAGATCGCTTCGCGCTCGAACACTACCCAAGCGAAAGCCGGCTTTCCTCTAGTCGACTTAAGGTGTCCGACCGCGTAGCCGAGCATGAAGAGACGCCCAGCGTCATCGTAGGCCCCGCTGAAGATAGGCTCAGCGCCGCGCCATTGCAGACAAAGGTGTCGGTAATGGTTGCGTCTGCAGACGTGGAGGTCGAAGGCAAACTGGTCGCTGGGGCCGGTCCGAGTCACGTTTCCGTCGAGCAGTATCGACGGCTCGCAGCGGTCCTGCACGACGCTCAGATTGAGAGCGGTCTCAAAACCCTGATGGTGACCAGCGCGCTACCGGGGGAAGGAAAGACGCTGACGGTCGTCAACCTGGCGCTCACGCTGAGCGAGGCCTATGGACGCCGGGTGCTGGTGATCGATGCAGACCTGCGGTGGCCTTCAGTGCACCAGTTTCTTGGCGTGCCTAATGAGAGAGGGCTCAGCGAGGCGCTAGCTACCGAAGGGGGAGAGCCCCCGCTGATTGAGGTCTCGCCGCGACTCAGTGTGCTGACGTCCGGTCGCCCGGGGGAAAATCCACTCGCCGGATTGACCTCCGAGCGGATGCGGACACTGCTCGACGAATGTGCCGCGCGGTTCGATTGGGTGTTGCTCGACACCGCGCCTGTGGGTTTCCTGCCCGACGCCCAGCTTCTTTCGCGACTGACACGAGCGGTCGTGTTTGTCATTGGTGCCGGGTCCACGCCTTCTGCCGTGGTCGAGCGGGCGTTCGCGGAGCTCGACTCCGAGTGCATCATTGGCACGGTGCTGAACCGAGTCGAAAAGGACACGATTCCCGCGATCAACTATTACAACCAGACCCCGGGCTCGCCGCGCTATCGAAAACAATAAAGCAGCATGAGCGGTTGATCACACACTCAATTTTGGATAGGGCTATTGGCTGGGGTCGATGAAAAACCCGCTGATGACGGCATTGCCCCCCGCGATAAACGTTACACGGAAGATGACGTGCCCGGTAATCGTCCAGACAAGGTACTGCCCATTGGCGAAGTTCGCGAGCGTGCGCGTATCAAGCACAGTTCCACCGGCGCCGTCGAGGACCTCGATACGTTCAGTACGGCCAAGCGCGTCCCAGTCCACCCCATACAACGCAACCTGATGCGGGCTCGCATCGCTGAGATTCAAATCAAAGTTAAAAATGCCCCTGCGATACCAAGTAGCCGCAAACCGATCGCTCCCGGCAGGGCGCTGTAGCGCACGCACGTCGGTCGTCGATGCGTTCCACGTCCACGTTGATTGGCCATCAAGCGCGAGTTGCGCGTAGGCCGGCAAACTGATCGCATCGGCCGCAAGCGCCAAGCCCTGGGTGCCATACTTTCCGCGCCAGCTGCCTTGTGTGGTGCTGTCGGTGCGCACGAACGTCGCCGTCCCTCCGCCGCTGGGGGTGGGCGTCGCGAATTCAAACGCTCCCACATCGGGCCTGGCACCCGAGTATTTGAGCGAAACGCCCGCGCCCGCTGACCACGCAAGTGATCGATCAAGCGTCAGGGTATTCGTCGCGTAATCAATGCTAATGACCACTGCGACAGCGGGGCCACCCACAAACTGAATCGTGTCACCCACCTCACCAGGAATCCCATATCCATCGTAGAAATTGGAAGCATCTTGTACGCGCAGGCTGGTACCGCTCCCGGCGGCAGCAGAGTTTGTGAGAGCGACACCCGCGTCAATCATCCGGCTACCCGCCGCGAGATGAAAATCGTTGCCAGCTTCGTTCGCAAAGCCAGGTGCAATCGTTTCAATGGCATTGTTAATAAGAACGACTGCGTTGGGATCTACAATCCTGGTCTGCTCTGGGCCACCGCTGCAGGTGACATTCTTGTACAGCAGGTTGTTCTTCACGATCTGGTCTCGAAAGTTCGCGGTTCCCGAGCTGCCGATGATCCCATGACAACGGTTCGCGAAAAAGGTGTTGCTATACATCCGGTTTCCATAGACGTACAAACTTTCGTCCGCGTAACCCTGATAGCTAACGGCGCCGCCGTCATTGTTGCGAAAGATATTGCGTCGCACGATGGTCTGCTGGCCGCCGTGCTGAATGCCGTTGTATCGATGATCGAGGTCCGAGGCGAGAGTCTTTGTGACGCTGTTTAGCTCGAAGAGGTTGTGCTTGGTCGCGTCGAGTCGATATGGCGTGTCGGTACTGGTGCCCTCGCAATCGTAAATCTCAATCGCCTTCTGCTTAGTGTTCGAAAAACTGTTGCTGCGAAAGACATTGAAATTCGAGCATCGAACGCTCAGAAGGCTGTGGCGACCCTCTTGGAATGTGTTGCCCTGAATCAGGTTCCGATCTGCACTGTCCACCAGGATCATGTTGTCGTTACCGTCATCGAAGGTATTGCTGACGAGACGGTTATCCGAGCTGCGGACCAGCTTTACCCCCCCGGTCGTACCGGTTGCTGTCGCACGGCGAAAAACAGAATTGCGAATAGTGATGTTGCGCGAATCCTCGAGCCGCGCCCAACCAGAGACGTCAGTCACGGTGATACCGTCTATTTCGATGTATTCCTTCTTCACCAGCAGAATGCCAGGGCTGATGCCCGTGATCGTCGCGATCTCGTTGCTATAGCGGCGAAAAATGAGGGGTTGACTCTGGGTTCCAGAGACGACGGGACTGAGTCTTTCGCGATACGTGCCTGCACGGATCAGAACTGTCCATCCCGGCTTGGCCACCGAAGCAGCTCCCGCGATCGTCAGAAACGCCGTAGAGGCGCCACCCGCACAGATACGGCGAGTGGGATCGTAAGCATTACACGACGTTGCGCCGATGCCAGGATCAACATAGATCGTTGTGACTTGGGCTGCTGCCGAGCGAGGTGCGATAAAAAACAACGAACAGATGGCTAACGCAGCTGAGATCCGCGGTACTGAATGTCGCATAGCCCTTTCGGAAGCAACATACGCGCCCAGATATCACCGCACGAGCCACGACACTTTTCATAAGGCCCGGATACGGCTGAGGAAGTACCCAACCCTGAACCCTGAAATCGAGCTCGTCGCTCATCGTGGTTGGACGTTATGAAAGAGTGTCGGTGACCGCACGTCACTCGGCCAGTGATTCAAAGCACCTAACAGAATCGTATTCCTCGGAACAAATGCGTCATCACCTCGTCGTGCTCGCGTCGTTGCGCGCACGAGCTCGTCCTCTAACTTATGGGCTAACTCATACGCGCGCTGAGCCTTCGCTGCGAGCGGCGACGCTGGTACCGCCGTTGCCTGTGTTAGCTCGCACGCCGCTCTGTCCCGCAGCGTGCCTCGTCTCTCATAACAACCAAGGGTGTCCATGGGTCTGTGCCATTCGTCTGGCAGGAGCGGTGTGCAGGCTGCGCGCGCCGCGCGTTGTCTCTGCGCTCTCATACTCTTCAACATCGCATCGACCGCATTCGCATCTGCCGGCACGCTGCCCATTGGCTGGCAGGTGTCTGATATTGGCTCCCCGGCGGCCTCCGGCTCCGCAAGCACGTTGTCGTGCTCGTCCACAGCCTGTCTGGGATTCTCGATCACCGGCGTCGGCGCGGACGTCTGGGGAACGCGCGACCAGTTCACGTTCGTCTATAGGCAGCTCACGGGTGACGGCACGATCATCGGTCGGGTGGCACCCTCGGGGAACACTCCATTGATGAAGGCGGGCGTGATGATCCGCTCGTCACTGAGCGCCGACTCCGCCCATGCGTTCGCCCTTGTGTCTCCGCAGACGGGCATCGCGTTCCAGCGCCGCACGACGCTGGGTGGCACTACTGTCAGCACCGCCGGTATCTACAGTGCCGCTCCGGTCTGGCTTCGGCTCGATCGCCTCGCGTCTACGCTGACCGCGTATCAATCTCTCGACGGTGCAACGTGGACGAAGATCGGAAGCCAGTCGATGTCGCTCCCGCTGACGGCCTATGTCGGCTTTGCTGTGGCGAGCCACGATCAGGCTCTGACGGCAACGACCGCCGTCACTGACGTTGCGGTGGTCGAGGCGCCACTCCCAGCGGGCTGGGCCTCCTCGGTCATTGGCGCGCCACCGGTTTCCGGTTTCTCGGTTGTCGTGGGTTCCTCTCTTGCCGTAGCTGGAGCGGGCGCTGACATCTATGGAGTCTCCGATCAGTTCCGCTACGCATATACGCGGGTCAGCGGCGATGTGGACGTGAGCGCGCACGTGGCCAGCCTCCAATATGTCGACGCGTGGTCGAAGGCCGGCGTGATGATCCGCACATCGTTGAGCCCAGACGCGGCTAACGCGCTCATGCTGACATCAGCAGGGAACGGGCTTGTGTTCCAACGCCGCCCCGCCGGCGGTTACGAGACCTTCCACACGTCCGTAGGGACCGGCACACCACCACCCTCGGCCTGGGTGAAGCTGGAGCGCCGCGGGTCGGTGGTCGCCGCTTTCAAGTCTGCAGATGGAGTGACGTGGAGTATGGTCGGCAGCCAAACGCTCGATCTACCTTCACCGTTCTACGTGGGCCTCGCCGTCAGCAGTCGTGTCGCCGCCCTTGCCGCGACAGCGATGTTCGACAACGTCGTGGTTCGACCGGTTGGGCCCGCGCCGAATACGCCGCCCGTCGTCTCGCTAACGTCCCCGGCAGACGGCGTGACTGTGAACCCGTCGACCCCGGTTAACATCGCCGCCACTGCGTCAGACATGGATGGAACGATCAAGTACGTCGATCTGTATGTAGACGGCGTGAAAGTCGGCTCCGATACCATGTCGCCTTACACCTTCACGTGGCAGAGTGCTGCCATAGGGACACACACGGTCAAGGCCATTGCGTATGACGATGACGGTGCGAGTGCGACATCTCCACAGCGCACTATCACCGTGGTGTCGCCCCCGCCCGCGACGGCGCGATACGCGGTGTTCGAGCCATCTCCAGACCATGCAACTGTGCAGACCTACGTGCTCGAGATCTATTCGGCTGGTACGGTGCCCCAGCTCCTGGCCACCCACAGTCTCGGCAAGCCGGCGGTGGTGTCAGGGGAATGCAAGGTGGACATCAGCTCGCTATTGGCGCCGCTGCCGCCGGGGTCGTATGTCGCTGTGGTGAGGGCGGTCAACGAGTTCGGCAGCGGGTCGACCCCACCAGCCGCGTTTCAGAAGTAGGGGAGTTCGGGGCGCTACGGCGCCAAGGGATTCTTGAAATGGCGCCCGGGTCTGGCAGGTAGAGTCGTCTTCACCTCGTGAGCCCGCGGAAGAACCTGATTGGACATTCTGGACCGGACGTCGAACTTCGATTCGAACCTGGCCCGCGCATCGCTCGCAAGCATGTCGACTGCAGTCCGCACGGCGCTCTGGAAGGAAATCGGCTTTACTGCGACCTGTACACGGCCTTCACGCACCGCGTCACATATGGCGTCGGGGTCCGGCCCGGCATCAACGAGCGAATAGCAGGACCCGAGCTGGTGCAAGCGGTGCACAGCCCCACTTCCGACAAGCGGTTTTCCGTAACGCGTTGCCCAACGCTTCGCCGGCGGGTTGAAGTTCACCATCGTCGTGAACATCCCGTGCCACTCAACCGCGTCGAAGAGATCGGCGTGTCTGGTGAGCAACGGTCCGAGAGCGTTAGGGATCGGAAAAAATGGGTGCGGCGCGATCACGAGCCCTGACGGCTCGCGCTGCTTGAGACGGGCAACGTCCTCGAAGCTGCGCACCTGCCCGGTGGCACTGCTGAAATTCAAGAGAAGTACGTGCTTACCCTCGATGGTTTGCTCGATTCCACGAATCAGCACGATGCCTCGTCCGGCGGCGTAGGGTGCCAGGTCGCCGATTTCCAGCTGGCGGTCGTGGAGCGTAATGGCCAGTGCCGCGTAGCCGAGCGCGGCGGCGCGATCAATCAACTCTCGGGATGTATGCGGGATGCGATCGACCGGGTCGTCGGCGGTATGGGCGTGCAGCTCGACCTTCAGCATCCGCCGGCCCGCGCCTACATTCGGCTTGCCAATCGCCCCGCATCTGAATGCTCTTCAATCGCAGCGTCGCGCTTCGAAGTCGCTGCTAGCCGAGACTTTTGTTGTCCTTAACGGCGGCTCCGGGCGTCAGCTCGGAGCGGCACGCCTGCGTCTTTCGAACGCGCGATGAGTTCGGCTCGTCGAGATCGAGCACCCGTTTGGTACGATTTTGGGAGAGCATACAGCCCCCGCCGGGGGATCCCCCTCAGAATTCTAAAAAGGTAACGGGAAGGCAATAGGATGGTGCCGGCGTGTTGAGACGAAGAAAGCATTCGCCCGGGGAAATCATTCGCATTGCCGTGCGCCGACGGTGGCTGATTCTCGTGCCATTGGCGGTAGGTCTTGCGATGGCGCCCGCAATCGCGCGCGCGGTGCCGGAGCGCTACCGATCCGAAACGCTGATTCGCCTGTTACCTCAGAGAGTTCCCGACGACGATGTGAAGTCGACGATCGCCCAGACGATGAGCGATCGGCTTCCGTCGATCAGCGATCAGATTCTCAGTCGTTCTCGACTGGCGAAAATTATCGTGGACCTGAATCTCTATTCAGACGAGCGAACGCGCGAGCTCATGGAAGATGTCGTCCAACGCGTGCGCTCCGACATCACGGTAAGACTCGACACCAGCAATCCGAACTCATTTCGCATCAGCTTCGTCAGCGATAACCGGGAAACCGCCCGCAAAGTCACGGAGCGTCTGGCATCCCTGCACATCGAGCAGAATTTGCGCGATGTAAGCCAGGCCGACAGCACCAACGGGTTTTTTGAGACACAACTCCAGGACGCAAGGCAGCAACTTGTTGAGCACCAGAAAAAGCTCGATGAGTATCTGCAGCGCTTCGTAGGGCAGGTTCCCTCGCAGCTCCAGCAGAACCTCCAGGCCATTCAAAACGCACAAATGCGGTTGCTGTCGATCAACGACGCAATGAACCGCGCTCGAGAGCAGCGGTCATCGATTGAACGTGAGCTTCTGGCCGATGCGCAGGCGCACTCTACGTCATCGAGACAATCGGCGGGCCTCGTTAGCGCGCCGGAGCCTGCTCAACCCTTGACGATCACACAGCAACTCGCGATTGCGAGAGCGCGCCTCAAGGTCGCCACACTGCGTTTCCCGCCGAGCCATCCACAGGTTCTCAGTGTGCAGCGCACGGTCGCTGATCTACAGACACGACTCCAACAGGAAGCGGGCATCGCGAGTGCTGTTTCGGGATTCGAACGGCCGTCGGCGCTCACGGAGGAGGAGCAGGAGAAGAGACTGAACGATCTTCTGGGGAAAGTGGAGGAGATCGATCATCAACTCAGCGCCAATAGCGCTGAAGTCGCTCGCCTGAAGCGCGCGATAGCAGGCTATCAGGCTCAGCTCAATCTGATTCCGACGCGGGAATCGGAGCTTCTGGAGCTCACGCGCGACTACAGCACGCTGCAAGAGGCTTACACGGGCCTGCTGACGCAGCGTGAGGATTCACACGTCGCCGCCGATCCCGATCGATCGCAGTCGGGCGAGCAACTTGAGGTCCTGTCTCCGGCGTCGCTTCCGGAAAGACCTTACAACGAAGGTCGACGACTCGCGACCATTTCCGCGGGTGCTGTTGCAGGGCTCGTATTCGGCCTTTTCATGATTGGCTTCCTCGAGGCCCGCGATACGACCTTCAAACGCGAAGAGGATGTGCTGCGTGTCCTGACGTGCCCGGTCCTCGCGCTCATCCCGGTCATGTCGTCTCAAAGGGAACGGCAGACGCAGCGTCGCCGCGCATGGGCGGTGGATTTCGCCGGCATTGCCCTGCTCGTTGGATCTGTCGCGGTTCTAGCACTCGCCTGGTAAATCCCAAATCCCAAATCCCAAGTTCCAAACCGCCGCAAACGCTCTGAGAATTCCGCTTTCGATTATCGAAACAGCCCTCGACAGGCAGTGGGACGAGCTGATGCCTCAGTGCAAGAAAGAGGCGGGGGCGATCAGTTTTGCAGCACAACAGGCCATTTCAAAGGGGTATCGCCCCTTGGTGCTACAATACTCGTCTCCAGTCTGATCCTCTTGTTTCGCGATCGTCGCGCGAGAGTTCCATTCAGAGAATGCACCTGAGGGCGTGCACATAGCACGCGGCTCAACAGGAGATGTGACATGCGACTGTATGCAACCGGTGCTCGTGTCTCGCAGGCTAATTACGGGGCCGGCACGGTCACCAGCGCCGACGAACACCACACCAGGATTGAATTCGACGAACACGGACCGCGAACGTTCTCGACGGTGCGGGTCTCGCTCACGCCGTCCGATACACCCGCCCCAGTGAAGGTCGCCAAGACCCGCAAGCGCGCGGTCAAGGCCACCAGCGCACCGAAGGCGATCAGTGCATAGCCT
>DAIRVG010000012.1:67879-70759 GCA_036802945.1 Vicinamibacterales bacterium | reverse complement strand
GACGCATTCATCTACGCGCTCGTCCTCGTGCCGGCGCTGACCGAGCTGCTGCCGAAATCGGGCCTGACCGTGACTCCAGGCAACATCGGCTACTACGGGAGCGTCCTGCAGGCCCTGTTTCTCCTGGGGTGGGGCCTCTCCATGGTCTGGGGACCAATCGCGGACCGCTTCGGGCGGGTCAAGGCGCTGATGTTGACGATCATTTTCTATTCGGTCTTCACCTTCATGTGCGGACTGGTCAACAACATCTGGCAGCTCGCGGTGCTGCGCGTCCTGTGCGGGATTGGGCTTGGCGGCGAGCAGCCGATGGGTGGCACGTTCATTTCCGAGGAGTGGCCCGAGGACCGGCGCAAAATGGGCGCCGGGCTCATGCATACGGGGTACTACTTCGGCTTCTTCATTGCGGCCGTCGCCAATTACTACATCGGCGCGAACTTCGGGTGGCGATGGATGTTCATCTTCGGCGGGTTGCCGGCGCTTCTCGTCAGCTGGATCCGGACCGGCGTGCGCGAGCCGGCGGCCTGGCAGAAGAAGGCGGCTGACGAAAAGCAGCGTCCCCGCATGCGTGACGCGTTCGGCGCGCTCTTTTCTCCGGAGTACAGACATCGTACGATCATCAACTCCCTCCTGTTCACCGTGTCGATCATCGGGCTGTGGGCCGGGTCGATCTACGTTCCTGCCGCCGTCACGCAGCTCTCGGTGCGTGAAGGGTATGCAGCGGCTGACGCGGCCCGGATGGCGTCGTACGGGGCCGGGGTCCTCGCGATTGGGACGATCATCGGATGCCTCATCGCGCCCTGGCTGGCTGAACGCGTCGGGCGCCGCTCCGCGATGAGTATCTATTTCGTATCGCTCGGCGTCGCGGTCGCCATCGCATTCGGATACGTGTTCTACCAGCCTGCGGCGCTGCAGTTGTTCTTCGTGCTCATCTTCTTCCTCGGCATCGGGGGCGCCAATTTTGCGCTCTACACCCTGTGGCTGCCCGAGCAGTACTCGACGACCTGCCGCGCCAGCGCCATCGCGTTCATCAGCTCGATCGGCCGCTTCGTCGGCGTCGCGATGATATTCCTCGTCGGCGCGGGGATTCAGAACTACGGCAGCCTCGGCGTGCCCGTCGCGATTACGGCTTCCGCGTTCCTGATCGGGCTCGCGATCCTGCCGTTCGCCACGGAGACCAGAGGCAAACCGCTGCCCATCTGAGGAACTTCGAAGTTCAAAGTTCAAAGTGTAAGGTTCAAAGTAAGCTGGAAGTCCACTTTCCACTTACTTTTCAACTTTGCACTTTAGACTTTGAACTTACAGGATCGCGTGACGGAGCCAGTATTGGAGCTCAAGGACGCAACGGTCGTGAAAGGTGACCGTCGCATCCTCGACGGCCTCACCCTCACCATCCATACCGGCGAGCACACCGCTATCGTCGGACCCAACGGCGCGGGCAAGTCGGCGCTCGTCAACCTCCTCACGCACGAGGATCGTCCGCTTCGGCGCGACGACGGCATGCCGTCGGTCCGCGTCTTCGGAGACGGCAACTGGAATGTCTTCGAGCTGCGCTCGCAGCTCGGCATCGTGTCCTTCGACTTGCATCATCGTTTCGTGCTCGGCAACAACGAAGGACGGGTGACGGCGGAGGCGGCCGTGCTCTCCGGGTTTCTCGCGACGCAGGGCATCCTGCGTTACGGAGCCGTCACCGAGGAGATGCGGCGACGCGCCGGCGAGGCGCTGGGGCGGATGGGCGTCGCGCACCTGGCGCGCCGGCGCCTGGATGAAATGTCGACCGGCGAGGCACGTCGCGTGATTCTTGCCCGCGCGCTCGTGACGGCGCCACGGGCGTTGATTCTCGACGAGCCGACGACAGGGCTCGATCTCGTGGCGCGTCACGATTTCACAGAGCGCGTGCGTCAGATCGCCCGCGACGGCACTACGCTCATCCTGATCACCCATCACATCGAGGAGATCGTCCCCGAGATCGAGCGCGTGATCCTCGTGAGCGAGGGCCGGATCGCCGCCGCCGGCGCCAAGCGCGACATCCTGACGTCGGAGCGCCTCAGCGCCCTGTTCAATGCGCCGATCGCGCTGGAGGAGGATGATGGTTACTACTATGGCCGGCCCGCGTCCGTTCAAAGTCAACCCGGCCGGGCTTCGGCGCGGCAAGCCACGGCCGATCGCGATGAAACGTAAGCAACCTTCCGCCAGGCAGGGGCGTGTCTCGCCAAAGCCGACGGCGACCGCGGGCGTGATTGGCCTCGGCATCATGGGGTCGGCCATGGCGGCCAGCCTCGTGCGCGCCGGCTTTCGCGTGGTCGGTTACGACGTGCTTGCAGGCAGCAGGCAGCAGCTTCGACGTGCAGGGGGGACGCCCGTCGGCAATTGCGCGGCGGTCGGCCGCGAGTCTCACATCATCATCACCTCGCTGCCGTCATCCGATGCGCTGATCGATGTGGCGATGCAGCTCATCGCGGACCCGAAGGGCCCGCGCCGCTCCGGGCTGCACCGCATCGTCATCGAAACGAGCACGCTGCCGATCGCGGTGAAGGCGGAGGCGCGCGCGCTGCTGGCCACCCTCGGCATCATCCTGCTCGACTGCCCGTTGAGCGGCACTGGCGCCCAGGCTCGCACGAAGGACGTCGTGGTGTACGCGAGCGGCGATCGCGCCGCCTATTCGCACGCGATACCGGTCCTCGAAGGGTTCGCCCGCGCGCACTACTACGTCGGCGGGTTCGGCGCCGGCTCGAAGATGAAGTTCGTGGCCAACCTGCTCGTTGCGATTCACAACGTGGCGGCGGCCGAAGCCCTCGTCCTGGCGATGAAGGCTGGGCTCGATCCAGCGATGGCGCTGAAGGTCCTCGGCGACAGCGCCGGAAGCTCGCGCATGCTGCAGGT
>DAIRVG010000012.1:61210-67779 GCA_036802945.1 Vicinamibacterales bacterium | reverse complement strand
TTTACGTGCGCAGTCTCGGCAACAACGTCAGCGCGTTGTCGCGATCGATCGCGCGTAACTCGCTGGCGCTGAACCCGCCGTTGTCCAGCAGCCCTTTCGCGACGATCGCAGCCGACCCGCCGCCGAGCGGGTAGTCGGTCCCGAACAGAATCTGCGAGGTCGGCACGAACTTCTTGAACGACGGCATCGTGTACGGATTGAACGCCTGCGCCGTGTCGTAGTAGAACTTCTGCAGTTCGTACATCACTCCCTTGGGCAGCTTCGGACCGGCGCCAGTGAGCCGGCTGGTGATATACGGCACCGTACCGCCACCGTGGGACCAGATGAACTTGATGTCGGGGCAGCGCGCGACGGTCGCGGTCTGCAGCAGGCTGAGGATCGTTCGCGTCGTGTCGAACACGAATTCCACACCGCGATTCTGCGCGTCGGTCAGCGTCGTCTGCGCGCCGCACGCCGCACAGTAGGGATGGCAGTAGACGACGGCCTTCCGCCGGTTCAATTCGTCCATCAACGGGGCAAAGGCCGGGTTTCCCAGGTACTTGCCTTCGTAGCTTGACAGCACGCCGATGCCGTCGGCTTTGAGCGTGTCGAGCGCATATTCGGCCTCGCGCAGAGCACCATCGACGTCCGGCAGCGGCAGGACCGCGAACAGTCCAAAGCGGCCCGGGTTGTCTCTGATCACCTTCGCCCCGTACTCATTGCACTCGCGCGCAAGCGCCCGCGCCGCCATGTTGTCCCCGAAGTGCACACCGGGGTCGCTGATGGAGATGATCGAGGTCGCGACAGCGCCTTCCTCCATCTCTGCCAGCGTTTTGGCCGGGGTCCAATCCTGGAGTGTTGCCTGGTTGACGCCCTTGGCGGTCGCCAGGGCATAGAGTTTCGGAATCGAGAAGTGCGCGTGCGTGTCGATCCGGAACGGCCGGACAGCCGGAGCGCCGCCCTGAAGGGCGAATCGCGAATGCCGAATGCCGAATCCCGAATCCCGAATCCCGACTCCCGGTATGACGGCGGCCGCACCGAGCGCGCCAAGTCCTGCGAGGAATTCCCGCCTGTCGACGGACATCGCAACACCCCTTTCTACTGGTGGTTTCCAGGTCCGCGGAAGGATATCGCGGAAGCCCTCTTTGATTGACAGGGATTTACCCGCGCCTTAGACTCCGCGCGAACCTCTGCAGAGAATTGACGGCGCCGGCTTCTCGCCCGGCGACAAGTTACGATTAGGAGTTCATGAATATCCTTTCTTCGCTCGAGGGAAGCTCGTTCTCGATGTGGCTGCTCGGATCGAACTCGATCTGGGCGTACCCCACGGTGCTGACGCTGCACACTTTCGGGATGATGGTGCTCGTCGGCGCAAGCGCGATGCTCGATCTGCGCCTTCTCGGTTTCGGCCGCGGGATTCCGCTTGACTCACTCAAGACGCTCTTTCGAGTCATGTGGGCCGCGTTCTACCTCAACGCCGTAACCGGTACGATGTTATTTGCCGCCGACGCGACCAAGAGGGGGACGTCGGTGATCTTCCTGGTGAAGCTCTTGCTCGTCGTGTCGGGCGTCGTCACCATCGTACTAATCAAACGGGAGGTCTACGGGAAGAATCCCGCCCCCGTCACGGTCAGCAGCACGGCCAAACGCCTCGCGATCGCATCGCTCCTGGTGTGGAGCGCGGCGATCTCGACAGGCCGGCTCCTGGCGTACGTCACCTAATATGCCAACCATTGCAAACCTTGGGGATTTGGCGCATGTGCACCTGATGCTGAATCATTTTCCAACCATCGGCACGGTGCTCGGTCTGGGGCTGTTTCTGTTGTCGTTCGTTCGAAAGAACGACCACCTGACGAAGGTCAGCCTCGAGGTGTTCTTCATCATCGGCCTGGCGACGCTGCCGGTGTTCCTGAGCGGCGTCGCTGCGCAGGCAGCGCTCAAGGACAGCCCCGGGGTGTCTGCGGAGGCAATTGCCACGCATGAAAACGCCGCCCTTCTGGCGTTCATTCTGATAGAGATCACGGCCGCGGTCGCCTGGCTGGGACTGTGGCAGATCCGCCGCCTCGCCCGCCCCACGCGCACGAACCTGGCGACGTTGCTCGTGCTGTCGGTTGTGACGCTCGCTGTGATGGCGTGGGCGTCGAACCTGGGGGGCGACATCCGTCATCCGGAAATCCTGACCGGCCTCTACTCGACGCCGACCGAGGGAACGGCCGCCAGCGGCGGAGGCTGGCTGTCGACCGCGGCCATCACGTCGTTCGTCCTGGAACACCCGTGGGTGTGGCCCACGAGTGAGACGCTTCACTTCCTCGGCATGTCGCTCATGTTCGGCGTGCTGCTGATCGTGAATCTGCGGCTGCTCGGCATGTTGAAGACGATGCCGTTTGCCGCGGTGCACCGGCTGCTGCCGTTCGGGATCCTCGGATTCGCCATCAATTTCGTGACGGGGATGCTGTTTTTCATTGCCGCGCCGGAGCAGTACACGGAAAACGTTTCATTTCACTGGAAGATGATTCTGCTGGAGCTCGCGGGAGTGAATTTTCTTTTCCTGACGGTCTTTGACGGCGCGTGGTCGCTCGCACCCGGCGATGAGCCGTCGTTGGCGGACAAGATCATCGCGGCCTCTGCGCTCTGTTTGTCAGTCGGTGTCATGTATTTCGGTCGCATGCTGCCGTTCATCGGGAACGCCTTCTGACGTCGAGGGGTGCGGCATGCCGTTAGTTGTGATAGTCGGTCTCATTGTGCTCGGCGTTATCATCGTGATTGGAACAGCGGCGTATCTCATCGATGAAAGCATGGAGCGTCACGAGCACAACCGCGAACCGTGACGCTTCAACATTGCTACAGGGAATCAAGTCGGAGGCCTTCAATGAGAACAAAATTCGGGGTCCTCGTGACCATGTTCAGCCTGATCTGTTCTGGGGGAGCGCTCGTTGCCCACCACTCGTTCTCGACAGAGTACGACGGCAGCAAGACGTTTAACCTGAAGGGGACGGTGTCCAAGGTCGAATGGACGAACCCACATGTCCGCTTCTACGTCGACCTCGTTGACGAGAGCGGGAAGATGGTCACCTGGAACATGGAGCTGGCAAGCCCGAGCGCGCTCGCGCGGAACGGATGGACGAGTCGAAGCTTGAAGGTAGGCGAGCAGGTCACAGTCCAGGGGTACGCCGCCAAGGTCGCACCGTACCGGGGCAACGCACGTTCGGTCGTGCTCGCCGACGGGCGATCCCTCTTTGGAGGGGCGGCCGATGACAATGGACCGGGCGCTGCGCAGTAACTGGGAGGGCCACGTGCGAAAGCTGTTCGGCGTCGTTGGAATCGTTGGCGTACTGGTACTTCCGCTTCTTGCGCAGTCGCAGGCACCTTCGTCCACAGGGGCCGCAGCGCAGGGCCGTGGTGGCGCCGCTGGTCGTGGCGGAGGTCTCCCTCTGGGCCAGCTTGGCGCTCTCGGTCAGGAAGTCAAGCGTCCCCCGGTTCAAACCGGTCCGGCGCCGAGACTGTCCGATGGTACGGTCAGCCTGAACGGCCTCTGGGTTGGCGGCGGCCCTGTCGGCGACATCGCTCAAGGGCTGCCGAAGGGCGAGACGCTGCCGCTACTGCCCTCGGCAAAAGCCCTCATGGACGTCCGGGCACAGCACGAGACGGACGATCCCCATCTGTGGTGCATGCCGATGGGCGTACCGCGATCGACGCCGTATCCGTTCCGCTTCGTGCAGGACATTACGGACAAGGCCCCGACGCACATGTTCATCCTTCACGAGGGGAACATCCACAGCTTCCGGCAGATCTTCATGGATGGCCGCAAGCATCCGCCCGAGCTCGACCCGACCTGGTTCGGGCACTCGATTGGAAGGTGGGAAGGAAAGGATACGCTCGTCATCGATACAGTCGGATTCAACGACAAGTTCTGGTTCGATCGTAAGGGCACGCCGCACACGGAGCAGTTGCACACCATTGAACGGTGGACGCGACCGAATATGGGCACGCTCGTCAACACAGTGACCATCGAAGATCCCGGCGCGTACTCCAAGCCGTTCACGGTCACGTTCACAGCCAGGCTCCAGGTCCCTGGCGACGAGATCATGGAATACATCTGCCAGGAGAATAATCAGTACGGGGTCGCAGGCGGCCACGAGAACCCATTCAACAAGTAGGTAGTGGAGCCGGAACTTCTGGTTCCGGCTCCTACGCCTCCCGCCCACATTTCCTGCGCACATCAGGCAGGGGAGACAACATGCAGCTCGGATCGAGGCGAACGTTCCTTGGTGCCACGGCGATCGCCGTGGTGTGTCTGCTCGGCGGCGCGACGGCAGCCGGCTTGCGCGCCGAAGCCTCGGCGAAGGCGGGACAAAATGCGTCAGCTCAGAACGCGCAAGACACGCCGACGATGACGGACGAGGTCTTCAAGAGCGTCGTACTCCTCAAGGGCATTCCTGTCGACACGTTTTTCGACGCCATGGGAATGTTTGCCAATGCCATGGGCAACGACTGCACGTTCTGCCATTCTCCGCAAGCGGCTCTGGACCGGACGGCGTTTGCCCTGGAGACCCCGAGGATCAGGCGAGCGCGCCAGATGATCACGATGATGAACACGATCAACAAGGACTTCTTCGGGGGACGGCCGCGCGTGACCTGCTTCACGTGCCACGGCGGGAACCAGAGTCCGCGGAGCGATCCGAATCTCGCGCTTCAGTACAGTGTTCCGCCGGAAGATCCGAATGTTCGAGATTTCGCTGCCGACACCCGCATCTCCGCGGAGCAGGTCTTTGACAAGTATCTCCAGGCCGTCGGTGGCGCGGAGCGGCTGGCCGGGTTTTCCAGCATAGTCGCCAGGGGAACGTACTCCGGCTTCGACACGGCGTTCGAGAAGGTCCCCGTGGAGATCTTCGCGAAGGCGCCGGGTCAGTACACGACGATCGTCCATATGTCCGGCGGGAACAGCGTCAGGACGTTCGACGGCCGCAATGGGTGGATGGCGGGCCCGGATACGCCTGTGCCGCTGATGATGCTGACCGCCGGGAATCTGGACCGCGCGCGCCTCGAGGCAATCCTGTCGTTTCCAGCCGGAATCCGGCAGGCGTTCAGCCGATGGCGTGTTGGGCGCGCTGTTCTGGGCGATGACGAGGTCCTGGTGGTTCAGGGCACCGACGCCGGGCAGCCAGTCGTGAACTTGTACTTCGACCCGTCCGGCCTGCTGGTGCGCCTAGTGCGCTGGACCCAGACGCCCGTCGGCTTCGTTCCGACGCAGATTGATTACGCTGACTTCCGTGAGGTTGCCGGGGTCAAGATCCCGTTTCATAAGACGGTGACCCAGACGTACATGCGGATGGACGTCGAGCTGAGCGAGGTGCAGGCGAACGGCGCGGTTGACGCGGCGAGGTTCGCGAAACCGGCTCCGTTCAAGCGGTGAGTAGCGCTCGGTTTTCTCGAGCCGTCCGGCGACTCCCAGGCCGAATCGGCGCCACGCGCGGCGGGGCTCGAATCCGTGTAACTCACTGTAGCATTGTCAATTAGCTTGACAGCCTGTTGAGGCGAATGTAACGTGCGCGCGATTGGAAGGCGACAGGAGGAGGATTTGATAACGCGCATTCTGCGGACGCTTCCGATTATTGCGCTAAGTGTTCTTCTCACCCGGTGAAGGTGAATAACGTGGCAGATGTCATCCCTGAGGAGAGTTCGCTGTGAGAAAGATCCTCGTCGCGCTCGTGCCAATCGTATGGCTCTCCGTGTCGCTTTTCGGGCAGCAGAACGCAGTCCCCGGGACTGCGGGTGACGCGCGACTGCCGGCCAAGCTCACCGGGGAATTCACCCCGGTTGTTTCGCCGGAGATGGCCAAGGGGCCAGTGCCGAGAATGCCTGACGGCCACCCGGATATGTCCGGGCCGTGGGTGGGTGGCGGTTCCAACGACGACATCGAACACGAGGGAGGGTTGAAACCCGGTGAGATTCCGTTGCTCCCGTGGGCGAAAGCTCTGCGGGATGCACGCAAAGAAGAGGACGAGCCCTATCTGTACTGCACGCCGATGAGCGTACCGCGCATGAACCCGTATCCCTGGCGGTTCGTGCAGTCCGTCACGGCGCAAGGCCCTTCAACCATTTACGTCGTCCACGAGAACGGCGATGCCGGCACGGTTCGTCAGATCTTCATGGATGGCCGTAAGCATCCCGACGACCTGATCCCGACGTGGTGGGGGCATTCGATTGGACGGTGGGAAGGGGACACGCTTGTCATCGATACCGTCGGGTACAACGACAAGTTCTGGTTCGACAGTCGCGGCACCCCGCACACCGAGCGCCTGCACACGATCGAGCGGTGGACGCGAACCAGCTACGGCACGATGACCCACGATTTCACGATCGACGACCCTGGCGCGTTCTCGAAACCCGTTCAGTTGAAGTTTACGGCGCGCCTGGTTGCACCGGGTACGGAAATCATGGAATTCATCTGCACCGAAAACAATCAGTTCGGCCCCGCCGGCGCGATCAAGAATCCTTACCTGGAGCGCGGATTCGGGTTAGAAGTACAGCCGCCGAAGTAGTGATGGAGCAGGAGGAAAGCGAATGAACACGAAATTCGGAGCCCTGTT
>DAIRVG010000012.1:59186-61110 GCA_036802945.1 Vicinamibacterales bacterium | reverse complement strand
GCGGACCTCAAGCCAGGCGAAAAGATCACGTTCAAAGGGTTCGGAGGAAGGGCCATATTGACCAGGGCCGCTGCCGATACGCTCACGCTCGCGGATGGGCGCTCGTTTGCTGGTGCTTCCGGGTCGCCTGACGCTCCTGGCGCGATCGCGCCCGGCAGCGGCACGAGCCAGGGCAGATAAAGCTGCCCGAGCTGCGCACCCGATCGCTCGGTGGTTGCCTTCAACTCAGAGGGGCGTCATGAAGCATTCCGTTTCGACAACGTTGATGGCCGGTCTGTTGCTCGCGGTCGGGGGCGCCGCAATCGTGCGCGGA
Source organism: Vicinamibacterales bacterium (assembly GCA_036802945.1). Classification (GTDB taxonomy): domain Bacteria; phylum Acidobacteriota; class Vicinamibacteria; order Vicinamibacterales; family UBA2999; genus Gp6-AA40. The sequence goes on along the minus strand of DAIRVG010000012.1, from coordinate 60,797 downwards.
CAGCAGGCGGCCGTCGATACCGTTCTCACGAACGGCAAGATCATCACCGTCGACGATCGCTTCAGCATCGCGCAGGCAGTCGCGATTCGCGGCGACCGCTTCGTGGCGGTGGGCAGCAATCAGGACATCACGCGGCTCGCCGGACCCAACACGCGCAGAATCGATCTCGGCGGCAAAGCGGTCATACCCGGCCTCATCGACGCGCATGCGCATCTGATGCGCGCCGCAGAAACGTGGGCCATTGAAGTGCGGCTCGATGGCGTCGAGTCGCGCAAGCAGGCGCTCGACATGGTCCGCGCGAAGGCGACGGCGCTGGGGCCGGGACAGTGGGTCTACAACCTCGGAGGCTGGTCCTTCGACCAGTTCGCGGATAACCGGACGCCGTTGACCCGGGCAGAATTGGATCAGGCGGCGCCGAACAATCCTGTCTACCTCCAGTTCACGCGATGCTGCGCCTTCATGAACAGTAAGGCCGTTGAGGCGATGGACCTCGCCGGTGTCAACCAGCCCTGGATCGAAAAAGACGCGGCCGGGAAGCCGACGGGACGGATCAACGATCCGGGCCTCGCGCAAATTGCGAGCAAGATTCCGCGTCCGGCCAAAGAGACATTCGCGACCAATGCCATGGCGCTGCTCCGGGATCTGAATCGGGTGGGGATCACGACCGCGGGCATTTCGGGCTGCCCGCAGGAGGCATCGGAATTCTTCCGGGAACTGGAACACAAAGGTGAGCTGACGTTCCGGTTCATGTGCATGGTGGCCGCCGGCAGCCCCACCACGGGCGTCGCCGCGGACCAGGTCCAGCGCGCCGCCGCTCAGATTGCGGAGATCAAGCTGTTTCAGGGCGACAACTACATCGACGATGTGATGTACGGAGAGACCATCGCGCTGAGCGATAACATGCTCTCACCGCACACCAGCTACACGCCCGACCAGCTGACGATGTGGCGTACCCTCGCGACCGAGGTCGCCAAGGCGGGCTTGCCGTTGCAGCAGCACGTCACCATCTCGGAGACATTCCCGGCATTCCTCGACCAGATAGAAATCATCAACAAGCAATATCCCATCAGGAATCTGCGCTGGGCGTTCGCGCACATGGACCAGGTGTCGGCAAACGACCTTGAACGGATGAAGAAGCTCGGCATGTGGGCAGCCGTCCGCGCCATCGAACCGGTCATGGGGGCGATCTTCAACCGGGTGCACGGCGAACGCTCCGTCGACATGCCGCCGTTGCGGATGATCCAGGACAGCGGGATCAAGTGGGGATTCCATACCGACACGACCGAGGTCAATCAGTACCGGCCGTTTACGACGTTGTGGTTTGCCGTGACGGGCAAGATGCTCGGCGGGGCCGTCGTGAACCGTCAGACGATCACTCGCGAGGAGGCGCTGATCGCGCACACTCGAAGCAACTCGTACTTCGTCATGCGCGAAAACGATCTCGGATCGATCCAGCCGGGCAAGCTGGCGGACCTGGTCGTGATGGATCGCGACTATCTGACGATTCCGGCAGATCAGATCAAGGACATCAAGCCGGTGATCACCATGGTCGGCGGCAAGGTTGCGTACGACGCAAAGGTGACCACGGCGACCAAGTAGAAAGTTCAAAGT
>DAIRVG010000012.1:57759-59086 GCA_036802945.1 Vicinamibacterales bacterium | reverse complement strand
GAACTTGCTCCCGCTCTCGCTCTCGCCTCAGCCGCGCTCTACGGCGCAGCCGACTTCCTTGGCGGGATGGGCGCCCGCCGAACCAACACCATTGCCGTCGTCGCCGTCTCGCAGCTGGTGGGCTTGATGCTCCTTGCGGTGATGCTTGTCTGGCTGCCGGACGCGGCTCCGACGACCAGCGATCTGCTGTGGGGTGGAGCAGCGGGGCTCGCCGGAGGCATTGGCGTCGCGCTCCTCTACCGCGCGCTGGCGGTCGGCAGGATGGCGGTCGTGGCTCCAACCACGGCCGTGTGTGCCGTCGCGATTCCGGTGACTGCCGCGATGCTCCTTGGCGAGCGTCCCTCCGCGGGCAGGCTGGCTGGCATGGGGCTGGCGATTGTCGCGATCGTCCTCGTGAGCCAGCAGCGTCCGGTTGCCGGCGAGACCGGAGATCATCCGCTCAAGCGCCGCATGCCTCCGGGACTCGGGCTGGCACTGATGTCCGGCGTCGCCATTGGATTCTTTTTTCTCGCGCTCGCACGCACGGCGGCCACCGCGGGTCTCTGGCCATTGCTTACCGCGCGCGTCATGTCGGTGGGGTTGTTTGCCGTATCCGCCGTGGTCAGCGGGCGATCATTGCGGATGACGGCGCCGGTTGCCTCGATCGTCATCGCGGCCGGGGTCGTCGACATGCTCGCGAACGCGCTCTATCTCATCGCTACCCGGTACGGTTCGTTGAGCGTCGTCGTCACGCTGTCCTCGCTGTATCCAGCCAGCACGGTGATCCTCGCGCGCGTCATCCTCGGCGAACGTCTCAGCGCGCTGCAGAGCGCGGGAATCGTGTGCGCGCTGATTGCGGTGGTCCTGATCGTGGGCGCCTAGAGAAGTTCGAAGTGCGAAGTGCGAAGTAAGTGGGAAGTGCAACCAGCTTGCTGCCTGTTCCAGCGGCGGTTTCGAGCCTAAGTCCCGGAACAAGCGGTGGCATCCGATGTTCCGGACCGCGATGCGTTCGAGGATGCCCGACCGCGTCAGTACGTCAAACGCATCGCAGGGGCCGAATTCCACGCGGGGTGGAGGAGCGGAGCGTGCGGGCCGCGACGGAGGGGCCCCGCGTTCGGCAACAGAACCCCGAGATGCGTTTGACCGGGCATCCGAGCGCATCGCGGGACGGAATATCGGATGTCGCCGCTCGGAGCGCGATTTCCCGGCGTGCGTAGCTGGCGGCTGATGTTCGACAGGGCTGACCGGCACCCGGAAGGCGGACCTGAAGGTCCGCCTCTACGACTCCTCGGGCCGAGCGCATCGCGGGACGGAATATCGGATGTCGCCGCTCGGAGCGCGATTTCCC
>DAIRVG010000012.1:50815-57659 GCA_036802945.1 Vicinamibacterales bacterium | reverse complement strand
CCGAGCGCATCGCGGGACGGAATATCGGATGTCGCCGCTCGGAGCGCGATTTCCCGGCGTGCGTAGCTGGCGGCTGATGTTCGACAGGGCTGACCGGCACCCGGAAGGCGGACCTGAAGGTCCGCCTCTACGACTCCTCGGGCCGAGCGCATCGCGGGACGAAACATCCGGATGTCGCTGCCCCAACTGCGTACTTGTTAGGTGATCGAACCTGCGCTCCGCTCGAGCAAGCTCCAGCACTTTGTCCCGAGCTTTTCTTTCCACATCGCATAGACAGGGGCGAGCTTTCGTTTGAAGGGCGCCGGGTCCGGTGTGTTGAATTCGAGCCCGCGCGCGGCCAATTCGGTCCGCAGGCGTGTGTTGGCCCCGATCTGATCCTGCCGCTGCAGGCGCACGTGCTTCGTGACGTTGCGGTCGATGATCCCCTTGATGTCGTCGGGCAGCTTCTGCCACGCCGCAAGGTTCGCCAGCTGGTTGAACCCGGACCACATGTGATCGGTCATAGCGACGTATTTCACGACCTCGTACAGCTTGAACTGATCGGCCAGCGTCAGCGGGTTCTCCTGCGCATCCGCGCGTCCGTCTGTCAGCGCCGCATGGATGCTGTCGCTGTTGATGATGACGGGCTGGCAGCCGAAGGCCTTGAACGTGTCCGCGACCAGCTGACCTGCCGGCACGCGCATCTTCAGGCCGGCGAGATCGTCCGGCGTGACAATCCGCTTATTCGCGGTGATTTGGCGCATGCCGTTGTCGAACGCGCCGGTCTGGAAGCCGTGGATGCCTTTTGCCGCCATCTCTTCGCAGAGGTACGCGCCGAGCGGACCATCCATCGCCTCGTGCGCATGCGCCGCGGAGCGGAATGCGAACGGCACCTGCTGCACTTCCGCAGCCGGCACCATGGTCCCGAGGATGCCGCCCATGAGCGTGAAGAACTGGATCTCGCCGGCGACCAGCGCTTTGAGCGCCGCCGGATCGCTTCCCTGGATCCCGTTGTTCTGGGCGAATACCTTCACGACGACGCGGCCGCTGGTTTCTTTGTATACGGCTTCCCACATCTGTACGAGACGCGTGTGGAGCGAGCTCGCGGGCGTCTGGTTGTGGTACTGGCTGAAGGCGAATTCCACGTCGGCGCCGCGAAGTGTTCGCGAGAACACGGTCAGCGAACCCAGAGTGACTCCGACGAAGGAACGGCGCGTAAGTGACGCAGGCACGCCCTATTATGGGCTTTTTTGGAGTTGACGCCACCCCAGCCGTACGTTAGGTTCTGGCACCATTTCTATCTGCATCGGCGTTTCGTCGAAGCGCATTTCGACTCTTTCTAATGTGATCAAGTCGGCACTCGCGTCGCGGGTTCCGGCGTCGGTTCGCAAGCCATGCGTCGCAGCTGAGATTTGCCCACAGGAGGCTTCATGACCTTCGTCAGACGGCTCTGTCTTAGCGGCGCGCTTTGCGCCGCGATCCTCGCGCTTCCAATCGCCGGGTACGCGCAGGAAGCCACATTGACCGGAACCGTGTCCGATGCCACCGGCGGCGTGCTCCCCGGTGTGACGGTCACGGCCACGCACGAGGCGACCGGCAACACGTTCGTCGGCGTGACCGACGGAACGGGCCGGTACCGTATTCCGGTTCGCGTCGGCGTCTTCCAGATTGTCGCCGAGCTGCCAGGCTTTACGACCGTGACGCGTCCGGGCATCCCGTTGCTCCTGGGACAGACCGCGGCGATCGATCTGCGGATGACCGTCTCGACGCTGCAGGAAACCGTTACGGTCACCGGCGAAGCGCCGCTCCTGCAGGTCGCGACGTCGAACCTCGGTGGGAACATCGATCCGAAGCAGGTCGAAGAGTTGCCGGTCCAGGGACGGAACTGGATGGCGCTTGCGCTGCTCGCGCCGGGAAGCCGTACCTCGTCGACCAACGCGAACTCCCCGCTGCCGGATCGAAACGGCGGCGAGGTGCGCGAGTACCAGACCAACCTCGATGGCATGCAGGTGACCAACAGCCTGGGCGGCGGCAGCCAGCCGACGTTCAGCCAGGAGATGATCGCGGAGTTCCAGTTCATCTCGAACCGGTTCGACGCGACGCAGGGCCGGTCGCAGGGCGTCCAGGTCAACGTGATCACCAAGTCGGGCACGAATCAGCTCACCGGCTCGTTCCGAGGCAACTTCCGCGACAGCAAGTTCAACGCGAAGGAGCCGGCGCTCGGCTTCGTCGTGCCGTACAAGGATCAGCAGTACGCGATGTCGGTGGGCGGTCCGATCCTTAGGGACAAGCTTCATTACTTCGGCTTTTACGAGTTCGAGCGTGAGCCCCGCACGAGCGTCTGGAACACGCCGTACCCGAAGTTCAACATCTCGCTGGACGGCATCGTGACGAAGAAACTCGGGGGTGCCCGCCTCGACTACCAGTTCTCGCCTCAGACGCGCCTCATGCTCAAGGGCAACCTGACGAAGACATTCGAGCCGTTCGGGCCCGGCAGCACCAACAACCATCCCGCGTCCACGCAGTCGACCGCGGAGACGCAGAACACCACGCAGGCGCTGCTGACGCAGGTGCTATCCAACCGCGCGGTCAACGAGATCCGCGGGTCGTGGGCCGGCTACATCTTCACGAACGTCAACCCGGTATCTTGGTCGCATCACTGGATGGCGCAGGGCGGTCCCTACGGCCCCGTCACCACGGGCTCGCCGCGCATTCAGTTCACCGGCTTCAACATCACCGGCAACAACGGCTACCCGCGCCATCGCAGCCAGGATCTCTATAGCGTGCAGGACAGCTTCACGCTCTCGTACGACGCGCGCGGACGGCACGATCTGAAGATCGGCGGCGAGTTCCTGCTTCATCACGAGATGAGCGCCAACTGCACCAACTGCATGGGCAACATCGATGCGCGCAACGGGGCTATTCCAGCCAACTTCGAGTCGCTCTTCCCGGTCTGGAACGATGTCGATACCTGGAACCTCGCCGCGATTTCGCCGCTCGTGCGCACCTACCGCCTTGGCGTGCACAAGAGCCGGCGCGACGATGTGGATCTGCCGTACTACGCGGCCTGGCTGCAGAACGACTGGCATGCCACGAGCAAACTGACGTTGAATCTCGGCGTACGGTACGACCTGACATGGAACTCGTTTGCGCAGTACGGCGAATTCGAGCCGTTCATGAAGAAGGGGCGGCCTCAGGACGCAGACAACATTCAACCGCGACTTGGCTTCGCCTATCAGTTGAACGACCGGACCGTGCTGCGAGGCGGAACGGGCAAGTACTACGCCGAGGTGATTACTCCAACACTGCTTTACGCGCTCGAGCCGGCAACGATTGCTGTGCTCGAGGTCGCCAACGATGGCCGCCCCGACTTCGCGGCCAACCCCTTCAACGGTCCTGCGCCCTCGTTCGCGCAGGCGGAAACGCAGTTCTGCAACGTGAGCCCGGCATTCGAGTCATGGCGAGCGCGAAACTTCACCGGTACGGCCCCGTGCACCCTTCGAGGCTCCGGGGAGATGGCCCCGCCCGCGAAGTACGCGCACGTTCCGCATACATGGCAGAACTCGGTTGGCGTCCAGCGCCAGGTGGGGAGCGTCATGTCCGTCGAGGCGGATTATGTCTACAACCGGGGGCGCGACGAGAAGTTCATTCAGGAGAACGTGAACATCAGCTTCGTCGAGGCTACGGGCGTGAATAATCCGTATTCGACTGCGCGTGCGCTGTTGCCGTACCCGCAGTTCGGCGCCGTCGCGATGACACCGTTTACAGGCCGGTCGGCATATCACGCGCTCCAGACGGCATTTACCAAGCGCATGAGCAACCGCTGGCAGGCATCGGGCACATATTCGCTGGCGGGTCTCTGGAGCGGTGAAGGTCAACCCTTTATGGGCGTTCCCGGCGCCGAACCGGTCCCTGTCCCATTCAAGGTCCAGCCTGATCTTGGGGGTGAATGGGGCTTCGCGGTGAGCGACCAGCGGCACCGCATGGTGCTGAACGGGATCTGGGACGTGGGCCACGGTTTCCAGTTGAGCAGCGTCCATTACACCGGTCTCGGCAACCGGTCGGCCGGCAACTACGGCGGCGACCGCCGCAATCTTGGCGGAGGGGGCGAAGCCCGGTTGCGTCCGGACGGCACCATTGTCCCGCGCAACGCCTTCATGCAGCCGCCGCAGCACCGGACCGACGTCCGCTTCCAGCAGAAGATTCGGCTCGGGCAGCGTCGCGCGATCGACGTGATGGCCGAGGCTTTCAACGTGTTCAACCGTCCGAACTGGACGCTGTCGACGCAGGAAAGCAGCGCCGACTACAACAAGCGCGTGTCGGGGCAGTTCCGCACGATGCAGTTTGGTTTCAGGCTGACCTTCTAGACGCTTCGCCAACGCCCAACCTCCAACTTCCAACTCCCAAGCTGTCTTGGGAGTTGGAGATTGGGAGTTGGGAGTTATCCCGCCTTTCCTGTAGGTTATCCTCCGAACCATGAAGTCCGCCCTTCGGCTGATCCTCGGGGTTGGGGTCGTCACATCGCTGCATGCGCAGACGACCGTCGGACGCATCAATATTCCGTTCTCAGACGCGAAGCCGATTTTAGAGGCAGTCCGGCAGGAGGTGCTGCCCGCGGACCTCCGCGGGAAGACGTACGCGCAGCTCGAGGCGGCCTGGCCCGCGTGGGTCGCACGCCGCGAGGCGGAGATTCGCGCCCGGGTGGAGCAGGGCGACGAAGACTCCCTGGTGAATCTGCTGCTGTTCGGAACGACGTTCACTCAGCAGCCTCGACCCGCGACGCGCGTTCTGGCGGCGCTCGCGGTTGATCCTGATGCGGCGCTACGCGCGCTGTCGCCGCGGATCGATGATTTCGTCGCTGCCATGGCGTCCCCGGGCGCCAACGAGCGGATGCAGTTCGCACGGCAGGTCGCGGCGCACAAGGGTATCGATCCAGGCACGTCTGAGGGCAGAACCGCGGCGCGGCGCTTTCTCGAAGAGCGCACCCGCGTTGTCGGGGCCGGCAGCGTCGTGCAGTCGTCACGGCTGCTCGATCCGGATGCTGAGCTCCGCGACACACTGACTGTCTTCCGCGACCGCGGTCTCTCGTCGGACACGTCGATCTTCATCGATCACGGAATCGACCTGGCCCTCACGGACATCAAGGCTAAAGGGCTGTTTGCCGCCGGCGCGGTCCGCCGCGTCGCCATCGTCGGGCCGGGCCTCGACTTCACGGACAAGCTGGAAGGGTACGACTTCTATCCGCCGCAGACGATTCAGCCGTTTGCCCTCGTCGATTCGCTGGTGCGGCTGGGGCTCGCAGTTCCCGGAGCGATTCAGGTCACATCATTCGACCTGAGCGCGCGCGTCATCCAGCACATCGACTCGGCGCGCGAACGCGCTGGGAGCGGACAATCGTACGTGCTGGTCCTGCCGCGCAATACCGACCGACCATGGACCGCGGGTCTCGTGAAATACTGGCAACGCATAGGAGATCGGGTGGGTGTTGAGGCCAGGGCGCCAGCGCCGCCCGCGGGGGTGGGACGCGTCCAGGTGCGAAGCGTCCGCGTTCGGCCGTCCGTGGTGCTTTCCACCTTCGCACGGGATCTGAACATCGTCCTTCAGCGGCCCGATCCGTTGTCCGCCGGCGACCAGTTCGATCTCATCCTTGCCACGAACATCCTGCTCTACTACGACGTATTCGAGCAGTCGCTCGCGGCCGCGAATATTGCCGGGATGCTCCGGCCCGGGGGCCTCTTCCTTTCGAACAACCGCATCTTCGAGCTCCCTTCCTTCCCGCTCAGCTCAGTCGGGTTTACAGACGTGACCTACATGTCACTGAAGGGAATAGGTGAGACCGGGGATCACATCGTCTGGTACCGGCGATAGCTCGAGCGTTTGAAACGTCATTGCACATTTTTGCGCACAGCCCATTCGGTTTTGAGAACAGCTCTGCCGCGCGTCGGCCCGAAGATCAAACGTTTTTGTTCGAACGAAGCGCAACCAGCTCTGGTTGTCATCTTGCACAGCTGGCCGCACACTCTTATGTCAAGCGTTGTGGTTCTCGTCGTAGACGATGATCCTGACAGCCGGACTCTGCTCGAGCTCGCGCTGTCTCTCGAAGGTTACGTGGTGTTCGCGGCGGCAAACGGTGTCGAGGCGCTGGAGACGGCGCATCGATTCCATCCGGACGTGATTCTGCTGGACCTCGCGATGCCTGTGATGGACGGATTTGCTTTTCGCGCCCAGCAGCGACGCGATCCGGATCTGGCCGACGTTCCGGTGATATGCGTGTCGGGCCGGCACGACGCCGTAGAGGCTGCTCAAGGCATGCAACTGGCGGCCTGCGTCGGCAAGCCGTTCGCCCTCGATGAAGTCGTGGCCTGCGTAAGGGACGTTACTGAGGCGGCGCGGACCTAGGGGTCAACTCCCGACCCCTTAACTCTTTAGCCGAGTGCGCCCGCCTCGGCTTCGAGAAGCGCCCAGCACTTCGTCCCGAGCTGTTCCTTCCATTTGCGGTAGAACGCCGAGAGCTGTCGGCGGAACGGTGCCTGAACCACGTCGTTGAACTTCATATAATCTCCGAATGCCTGCATATTGGATTGCCCACGCCAAGATCAACGATCCCGTTGAGTACAAGAAGTACACGGATCCGCTTCCCGATATTTTCAAGAAATACGGCGCCAGAATCCTCGCGCGCGGAGGCAGCTACAGGATCATGGAAGGACCGGAGAAATTTCATCGCCACGTCGTCATCGAGTTTCCGACGTTCGAGCAAGCGGTGGCCTGCTTCGAGTCGAAGGAATACCGCGACGCCGCGGCGTATCGGCGGCGCAACGGTGTCGGCGAGGTGGAAAACGTCATCGTTGAAAGCGGCGACGCGACG
>DAIRVG010000012.1:42875-50715 GCA_036802945.1 Vicinamibacterales bacterium | reverse complement strand
GGCGGAATACCCCAACTTCTGACGCCACGGCCTGGTTTCTCCTCCTCTGGGTTGCCGGACGGTATCCGCCAGCGCGGGTGTATACTCCCGCCAATTTGTTGCGTCCGCGTCCTTTTCGAGGGCGTGACCGTGCCGCCTGCCACGGCACCCGTGGTGGTGGAATTGATTTTTTGCGCGCGACCCAGTCGTCTCATTCGGGCGTTTTCGTTTGCTCGGTGACATCTCGTTTCTGGGTCTCAACTCGCGCTTCGAACGCGTTTGAACGCAATTATTCGTCGACTTGTGCCGAGCACCTCGATTGACGAGGCGCTGCGGGGAATGCGGGATCCACAACAACGGAAGCTACGGCGGCGACAGCATCGGGTCTTACTAAGAGGAGGCATTGAATGGATCGCTTTAGAGGAGCCCTAGTCGGCGTGGTCGTTCTTCTGCTGACTGCCACGAATGCGTGGGCCCAGGCCACAGCACAAATCAACGGGACGGTCGCGGATACGAGTGCCGCTACACTGCCGGGCGTCACCGTCGTCGCTACTCAGACCGACACCGGCTTCAAGCGTGAGGTCGTCACAGACGACACAGGTTCATTTGCGTTGCTGAACCTGCCCATCGGCCCGTATCGCCTCGAAGCGACGTTAGCCGGCTTCCGCACCTATGTGCAGACCGGAGTCGTGCTGCAGGTCAACAGCAACCCGGTGATTCCGATTACGCTGCAGCTTGGCGAGCTGGCGGAGACCGTGACCGTGGTGGGAGCGGCGCCGCTCGTCGAAACGCGCAATCCCGCCATTGGACAGGTCATCACGAACGAACAGGTCGAGGCACTCCCGCTCGAAGGGCGCAACCCGGCTGCGCTGATCGTGCTTGCCGGCGGAGCCGTCGATTTGGGCAATCCCTCGAGCCGCAGCCTCACCTCCAGCCGCGGCATTGCCGTCGCCGGCGGTCAGCAGTTTGGCGTCGCGTACCTGCTCGACGGGGCGCTCCACAACAACGTGTACGACGGCGTGAATCTTCCGCTGCCGTTCCCCGACGCGATGCAGGAATTCAAGGTAGAAACCGGCTCGCAGAACGCGCAAAACGGCTACAAGGCTGGCGGCACGGTCGGCATCGCCACCAAGTCGGGCACCAACGTCTTCCACGGTGACCTTTTTGAATTCGCGCGCCACCATCGCTTCAACGCGACGAGCCCGTTCGCGGCGATCAATTCAAGGACCGGCAAGCGCTCCGACGACGGACTCGTGCGCAACCAGTTCGGCGGCGTGCTGGGCGGGCCGATTGTGAAAGACCGCATCTTCTTCTTCGGGGCGTATCAGGGCACGCGTGCCTCGCAAACCCCTGCAGATATCATCACGTTCATTCCGACTGCCGCGATGCTGGCGGGCGATTTCTCCACCGTTGCGTCAGCGCAATGCCGCGCGCAGGGCAACCTCACGCTGCCGGCAGCGCTCGGTTTCGCCAACAACCGGATCAGCCCCGCATCCTTCAGCCCGGCGGCCATGAGAATCGCCAGGATGCTGCCGACGACGTCCGATCCCTGCGGGCAGATTGCGTATTCGCGGACGACCAAGCCGCGCGAGGCGCAGCCGATCGCAAAGGTCGATTGGCAGCTGTCGCAGAGCCACGCCCTGTTTGCGCGATACCAACTATCAACCACGTTCTGGGATCCGGCGTTGAAGAACACCCCCGACAACATCCTGGCGGCGGGCGGCGGCGGAGCGGGTGCTGGCGGTCGCGACAACTCGCAGCATTCGCTGGCGGTTGGCGACACGTGGGTTGTCGCCAGCACCGTGGTCAACAATGTGCGGCTGTCAATCAATCGCACGCGTGTCCTGCGAACGCACGCCGAGATGTTTGGGCCGGATGATGTCGGGATCAAGATGTTCAGCCATGTGCCGAACTACATGAACATCACGACGACCGGCGCCTTTGCGATCAACACGGGGACTGAAACGTTCTCGTTTTACAAGCCGAACAGCTACGGCATCTCCGACGACTTGACGGTGGTCCGCGGCAGCCATCAGTACGGGTTCGGCGGGGCAGTGTCACTGTCGAACTGGAAGACCGAATCGAACGTCCGGTCGATGGGGCCGATCTCCTTCAACGGAAGTGCGACGGGGCTGCCGCTCGCTGATTTTCTGCTCGGCCGTGTGTTTGAGTTCCGTGAAGCGACGCCGTTCCGGCAGGACATCACGCAGCCCTATTTCGCGGCGTACGGCCAGGACACCTGGCGCGCCTCGTCGCATTTCACCGTGAACTACGGTGCTCGCTGGGAGCCGTGGTTCCCGCAGAACAGCCAGGACAAAGCGTTCTATAGCTTCGACATGGCCCGGGTGCGCTCGAACACCCACAGCACGGTGTACCCGCAGGCGCCCGCGGGCCTCTACTATCCGGGCGATCCGGGATTCCCAGGCACGACGGGAATGAAAACCGTTTGGTCGAACATTGCGCCGCGGGTCGGCATCGCCTGGGATCCGAAGGCCGACGGCCGCACATCGGTGAGGGCCGGCTATGGCTTGACGGGCGACTTCGTCACCGGCCAGTTCTTCTTCGACTCGCGCTCGGCGCCGCCGTTCGGCCTGGAGCAGCGCCTCAACGGTTCGATCCTTGACGATCCGTGGGGCTCCGTTGGCCGAACGAATCCGTTTCCGATCTCGCAGGGGAGTTACCCCTGGAACTCGGCGCTCTATTCGCTGTTCATCACCGTGCCGTACGACATCAAGACGACGCGCAATCACAGCTGGAACGTCGGTCTTCAGCATCAGGTCGGCGACAACATGGCGTTCTCGGCGACGTACACGGGGAGCCACATGTACAACGTGTGGGGCGTCGTCGACGGCAATCCGGCCGTTGTCACAACACCTGGAGCAACGGCAGCCGCGCCGTGCACCGCGGGCGGACAGACCTTTGCAAACTGCACCAATTCGCTCGATCAACGTCGCGAACTGAGCCTGCTGAATCCAGCGGTGGGGCAGTACTACGGATATCTCGATTGGGTGACGGATGCGGGCTGGCAGGATTACCAGGGGCTATTGCTGTCTGTGCAACGCCGGGCCGCGGGTGGGTTCGTGACGACCGCGAACTACACCCTGTCGCGCTGCGAAGGTTTGATCAACCAGGGGCAGGGCCCGCTCAACGTCGCAACTGGTTACCAGAAGCCGGTGTCATTGATCAATCCGCCGTCCGAGGCCGAGGCTCAGAAGATCTTCGATGAGGACAAGGGGAACTGTGAGAACTGGCGCAAGCACATTTTCAATCTCACCGCGAGCATCGAGTCGCCGCAGTTGAGCAACACCGCGGCGCGGATGTTGGCCTCCGGCTGGAGACTGTCTGGAGTCTTCCGTGCATTCTCGGGCGCACCGCTGACGATCATCACGGGGGCCGACCGTGCGCTGTCTGGAATCCAGGTGCAGACGCAGCGCCCCAACCAGGTACTGGACAATCCGTACGGCGCGAAAACGGTGAACAACTGGCTGAACCCGGCCGCGTTCGCACAGCCGACGCTGGGGACCTACGGGAACTCGGTTCGCAACGCGTACTTCGGGATGGGAACCCGGGTGGTTGACCTGTCGCTCGTGCGGCAGTTCGGTCTCGCGGGCAACCACACGGTTGAGGCACGCATCGAGGCGTTCAACGCGTTCAACTGGTTCAGGCCTCAGGCGCCGCTCGCGGGGGTTAACAACCAGTCACCCGTGACTAACCTGAGCAGCGCGTCGTTCGGACGGTATCTCGTGGCGGACGACCCGCGAATCATGCAGTTCGCGTTGAAGTATCAGTTCTGATAGGGTGATCTGGTGCGAGTGCGAACTCGCTTCGTGCTGCTGCTTTCGGGGGCTGTGCTCGTCGGCATCGCCTCGGCTGCTGCTCTGAACGCGACCGCCGCGTCGGAGCAGCAGCCCTCGACTCCGCTCGGGCCAGGGGATCGCATCGACCGAGCCGCGCCGTCGGGAAAGCCGGCCCTCGATGCCGCCGGCGAGCGGCAACTGCTCGAGCAGTACTGTTACGGCTGCCACAGTGAACGTGCAAAAGCTGCGGGCCTCGATTCGGCGCGAAAGCTCACGCTGGATTCACTGGACGTCTCGGGCGTGAGCCGCGACATGCGAACGTGGGAGCTCGTGGCGCGGAAGCTGCGGACAGGGATGATGCCGCCCGCGGGCTTGCGGCGCCCTGATCCAGCGACCTACGAATCGATGAGCGCGTGGCTCGAGAGCGAGCTCGATCGCCACGCAACGCCCTTCACGCCGCCGCCAGGTCTGCACCGCCTCAACCGGACCGAATACGCCAACTCGGTCCGCGATCTGATCGACCTACCGATCGATCCGGCGAAGTATCTGCCTTCGGACGACTCGACCGCCGGTTTCGACAACATCGCCGGCGCGCTCGGCATCTCGTCGACGCTCGTCGAGGCGTACGTCACGGCGGCGCAGAAGATCAGCCGTCTTGCGCTTGGACTGCCCGAAGAGCCGACGCTCGTCGTGTATCGCGCCCGTGAGGACACGACGCAGGACTACCACATCGAAGGGCTGCCGTTCGGCACGCGTGGTGGTCTCGTGGTCGAGCACCTGTTTCCGTCCGACGGTGAGTACACGATCACGGTCACCCCCATCTTCGGCGACAACATGACGCCTGCCGGTTTCGGATCGGTGCCGTGCGAGCGGCTCGAGGTTCTTCTGGACGCCGAGCGGTTGGCGCTGATGGACTGGAACGGAGGAGGACGAGCGCCGGCGACCGAATGTCGCGGGCAGCAGCAAGCCGCATCACGCACGGGACAGGCCGGTCCGGAAGCGTTCTTCGGCGGCCGGAATGGAGCGCCGATGCGCGTGCGTTTCAAGGCGACGGCGGGCGCGCATAAGGTCGGGGCCACGTTCCTTGCCACCCAGTACGCGCCGCTGCTCGACCTCGACCGCCGCTTCCGGCGATCCACGATTCAGACCGGTCCAACGCCTGGTTTCACGTTCTTCCCGCATGTCGGCACGATCCGCATCGAGGGCCCGCACAGTGCCACTCGATCCACGGGCTCCGCGAGCCGCCGGAGAATCTTCGCGTGCACGCCCGCGCGCCCGGCTGACGAAGAGGCGTGCGCCCGGCGAATCGCTCGGAACCTCGCCACGCAGGCCTTCCGCAGGACGGCCACGGCGACCGACGTCGATTCGCTCATGGAGTTCTATCGGTTCGGGCGCCGCGAGAAGGATTTCGAGGTGGGCATCGAGATGCTGCTGACGCGCGTGCTGGCCTCGCCGCAGTTCATCTACCGAATCGAAGAAGAACCTGCGAACCTCGCGCCGGGCCAGACCTATCGCATCGGCGATATCGATCTGGCCTCGCGACTCTCGTTCTTTCTCTGGAGCGGGCCGCCGGACGAGGCGCTGCTGAGGGCGGCGCGGCAGAGGCGCCTCAGTGACCCGGCCGAACTCGAACAGCAAGTTCGACGGATGCTCGCGCATCCGAAGGCGAAGGCGCTCACAGCGAACTTCGCGGGCCAGTGGCTGAATCTGCGAGGGCTGGACAGCGTGGCTCCGGTGTCGCAGCTCTATCCCGACTTCGACGACCCGCTGCGCCAGGCCATGCGCACGGAAGTCGAGATGCTGTTCGACAGCATCGTTCGCGAGGATCGCAGCATCACGGAGTTGTTGACCGCGGACTATACCTTCGTCAACGAGCGTCTCGCCCTGCATTACGGCATTCCCAATGTAAGCGGCAGCCGGTTTCGTAGAGTGACGCTCGGTCAAGGCATGGAAGCGCGCCGCGGACTACTCGGGAAGGGCGCCTTCCTGACGGCGACCTCGAAGCCCGACCGGACCTCACCGGTCACTCGCGGCAAGTGGATCATGACCAACATGTTCGGCATGAGCCCCCCCGATCCGCCGCCGGACGTACCGCCGCTGCCGCCGCGCGCCACCGACGCACGGGGCAATGCGAGGGAGCCGACGATGCGCGAGAAGATGCTCGAGCATCGCGTCCGGCCCGACTGCGTACAGTGTCACCGGTTGATGGATCCGATTGGTTTCGCGCTCGAGAATTTCGACGCCATCGGGCTGTGGCGGAGCCATGATGAGGGCTCGCCCATCGATGCATCAGCGGAGCTGTTCGACAACACCAAGGTGGACGGGCCGGTGGCGCTCCAGCAATGGACAACCCGCTACTCAGGGCAGTTCGTCCGCGTGAGCATCGAGAAGCTCATGACGTATGCGCTCGGCCGGGGCGTGGAGTACCAGGACATGCCGCTGGTGCGCGCCATCGCCCGCGACGTCGCGCGTCAAGACAATCGTTTTTCCGCAGTTGTGCTGGCCATCGTCAGGAGTGCGCCGTTTCAGACGAACACGAAAGCGGTTGGCGATCCGGCGGAGCCACCGCGAGCCGCGCGAACTAAATAAGATGTAGGTAGTACGTAGTGTCCGGCTCTAGCCGGACCAGGCACAGGAAGTAACGCCATGTCCTTTATTACGAAGAAGCACATTCATCGACGGCTCTTTCTCCGCAGCACCGGGGTGACCCTTGCGCTGCCGCTGCTCGATGCGATGGTGCCCGCCGGCTCACTGGCGCAAACCGCAGCACAGCCGAAGACCCGGTTCGTCGGCATGTTCATGCCTCACGGCATGGCTCCCGGCCACTGGGAGCCGCAGGCCGAAGGCGCGCTGCCCGCGAGGCTGCCGTACATCCTCGAGTCGCTGGAACCGGTGAAGGACCAGGCCGTCGTTGTGAGCGGGCTGTGGGCGAAATCGGCGGAGCCTCCGGAGGGCACCACCGGATCCGACCACTGGGTGGCGGCGGCATACCTTACGGGCATCAAGCCGCGTAAGACAGCCGCTGCGGACGCCACTGTCGGCAGCCCGACGATCGATCAGATCATTGCGCAGAAGATCGGCGCAGATACGCTGCTGCCGTCACTCCAACTGTCGGTCGAGGACCCGAACTCGAGCTCCAGCAACTGTGGCGAAGGATACAGTTGTTCGTACACCAACTCGATCTCCTGGGTGGGCCTGCCGACGCCGTCGACCGAGCCGTTGATGCGGACCGCGCCGCTGCCGATGGAGCTGAATCCGCAGGTCGTGTTCGAACGCCTCTTTGGCGGCGGCGGGACGCCCGAGATGCGCGCCGCGCGACTCGTGCGGCGGCGCAGCATTCTGGACTCGCTCGTCGGCGAGCTGACACGTCTGAGGAACGACCTCGGACCGGCCGATCGCCGGGTCGTGAACCAGTACGTCGACGAGATCCGCGAGATCGAGCGGCGAATCGAGCTTGCGGCCAAGACATCGAGAGACGTCCCAGTGTTCGACCTGCCACCGGGAGTGCCAGAACAGTTCGACGATCACATCAAGCTCCACTACGATCTGCTGGCGCTCGCCTTCAAGGCGGATATTACGCGCGTGGCCACGCTGCTCGGCGCGCGCGACCTCACGAATCGTGTCTACACGTTCCCGAAGAGCCCGCTGTTCCCGGATGGGGGTACCAGCGCCAGCTTCCACGGAGCCTCGCATCACCAGGACGACCCGGCGCAAATCAAACGGTACGCGCTGATCAACCGGTATCACGTGTCCACACTGGCGTACTTCGCGCAGAAGCTGCGCTCGATCCCGGACGGTGATGGCACGCTGCTGGACCATTCCCTGATTCTCTATGGTACCAACATGGGCAACTCGAATCAGCACCAGCACTACGACGTGCCGCACATCCTCGTCGGGGGCGCCGGCGGCAAGCTCAGAGGGAACCGCCACCTTGCGTACGAGCGGAAGACGGTGACGACAGGAAATCTGCTGCTCAACATCCTGGACATGTACGGCATCCACAAGGATGTCCAGGGCGATAGCACGGACAGGCTCGCGAAACTGTAGTTGCAGGGGCCGGCGTC
>DAIRVG010000012.1:37458-42775 GCA_036802945.1 Vicinamibacterales bacterium | reverse complement strand
CAGCTGGTCCGACCGACCATGAAGAGACGTCAGACCATTGCGTGCCTTGCGGCGATCGCTCTGTGCGGCCGCATCACGATTGGCGCGGCCGGAAGCGACGTCGCGGACGCCATGATGAACGGCGACATCGCGGCGCTCCGCGCGCTGATCCAGAAGAAGGCCGACGTCAACGCGCCGCAGGCAGATGGCGCAACGGCACTTCACTGGGCTGTGTATCGGGACGACCTCGAAGCCGCCAACCTGCTCGTGGCGGCGGGCGCCAACGTGCGCGCCGCCAATCGTGAGGGGGTGACCCCGCTCGCGATGGCCTCGCTGTATGGAAGCCTCCCAATCGTGGAGAGACTGTTACAGGCCGGCGCGGATGCGCGGGAGCGGGGACCAAACGGCGAAACGTTGCTGATGTTTGCGGCGCGTAACGGTCGCGTCGATCTCATCAACCGGCTGGTCGCTGCTGGCGCCGACGTGAACGCCCGCGAGAGCCTTCGTGGCACGACGGCCCTCATGTGGGCGGCCGAACAGCGGCACGCCGAGGCGGTGAAGGCCCTGCTGGCAGCGCGCGCAGACCCCGGCGTGACAACGGGTCCAGCGGGCCTGCCGCAGAACTACATGGCGCCCCCCGTGAACGTACGCGCCGTTGAGGAGGCGCGTCAGCGGCGCGAGCGTGCCGCGGCGGCGGGCCGCACCTACGAGGAGCAGCTTGCGATTGAACGGGCAGAGTCGACGCGCGGTCAGGGGCAGGCGCAACCGCGGCCACCGACCGACGATTCTGAGGTGGTGCAGGCTGGTCTGGTCGGGGGCGGCGGCGGCGGTCTGACGGCGCTGGTGTTTGCGGCGCGTGAGGGCGATCTCGAATCCGCCAGGGCACTGCTCGACGCAGGCGCCAGCATCAATCAGACAACCGAGTACGGATGGACGCCGCTGCTGACGGCCGTCAACAATCGGAACTACGCGCTGGCCGCGCTGCTCGTCGAGCGCGGCGCCGACGTGAACCTGACGAACAAGGGCGGGTGGACGCCGCTCTACCTTGCCACGGACAACCGCAACATCGAGGGCGGCGACTACCCGGTGCCGAAGCCGGATCTTGACCACCTCGACATCATCAGACGGCTGTTGGAGAAGGGCGCCAATCCGAACGCACGGATTCGGGACAACACCCTTACGCGCACGATCTTCACCATGCAATGGTTCTTCGAGGATGGCGCGACGGCGCTGGTACGCGCAGCGCAGTCAAGCGACACCGCGCTGATGAAGCTGCTCCTCGAGTACGGCGCGGATCCGTTCATCGCGACCGCAAACGGCGACACCGCATTGACCGCGGCGGGTGGCATCGGATGGGTTGAAGGTGTGACCTACGAGCGGTCGCCGCAGGAAAACGTCGAAGCGATCGGCATGTTGCTGGATCTCGGGCTCGACCCGAACGCCGGCAACCACGAGGGGCGAACCGCGCTGATGGGTGCCGCGCTCAAAGGACGCAACGCTGCCGTTCAACTGCTCGTTGATCGCGGCGCACGGCTCGACGCGCGCGACCGCGGCAGTCGCGATACCGACAAGCTCGGCTCAGCCGCGGCAGGGCACACCTGGCAGGCGCTCGATTATGCCGAGGGGCTGGTCCGCGCCGGCGTGCAGGGCGCCATCGCACATCCCGAGACGGCCACGTTCGTTCGCAGGCTGATGATGGAACGTGGCCTCCCGGTTCCGCCGGAGAATCGCAACATTCTCTCCATCTGCGTCGTCGCGCTCTGCCAGTAGTGGTCGCGGCCGCGAACGAGGCAGTTGTTGAGGAGTCGCCCAGCGGCGACAACAGCCTTGGTCCTGAGGGCGGCGTGGCGAGCGCATCGCGACTCGATTGAGCCGCGATACTGCGCCGATTTGGCTAGAGGAACTCTCGCAGGGAATCTATCTGGCGATAACTTCGTCGGGAAGGAGGCCCCAGCTCCAGCCGTCTTTCGGACGACGGAAGGTGAGCAGACGAACGCGGTGGTCCTCCACGTTTCGGCCGGGGTTGCCGGTGATGATGACGTGGTCACCGGGCTTCAACGTGTCTCTGCTGATCTTGCCTTGCAGCTGGCTCGGGGAACCCCACTCGACGATGTAGCGTGCCATCGATCCATCCGGCTGGGGCACGTCGATGTTCACAAAAGAATGAGGATTGCGCAGCACGAACTGCACGAGAACGCCTTCGATCGTGACCGACTGATTTTCGAGGTAGGTCGCTGCGAATGAATGATGAGCGAACGCCTGTGCGCCGATCGCGAGCGCGATTGCAGCCAATGGCGCGACGAGATAACGCTTCATAGATAGTCCTCCCCGAACAGGCGCGCGAAATATAGCACACCCTCGAGCGTTGCTCGGCAGGCGCCAATAGTGATATATGCTCTCGCGATTATGACCGCGCCATCGACGCGCGTCAGGACGGCCCTGCCGTGGCTGATCGCGCTGGTTCTCGTTCTTGAAGGAGGCCAGCGGGCGCACAGCCTTCTCGCTCAGCAACAATCCGCCTCCACCACCGCGGCCCTCGAAACCATTCAGATTCGGCCGAACGTCTTCGTCATTTTTGGCGCCGGGAGCAATGTCGCGGTCCACGTCGGAGAGGACGGTGTCATCCTCGTCGACAGCGGCGCAACGGCGATGGCGGACAACCTCCTGGCGGCGGTCAGGGCGATCACGAAGCAGCCGATCCGCATGATCATCAACACCAGCGCGGACGCCGACCATGTCGGTGGCAACGATAAGGTTGGCTCGGCCGGCATCGCGATCAACCCCGACTCATTCAGCGACGAGGAACACGCGACCGTGCTCGCGCACGAAAACGTGCTGCAGCGAATGAGCACGCCGAAGGGTAATGAGACGCCGTTTCCGGTGGACATGTGGCCGAACGAAACCTTCACCTCGAAGCTGCGGTCGATGTACATCAACGATGACGCCATCCAGGTGATCCGCCAGCTTGGCGCGCACACCGATGGCGATACGATGGTGCACTTCCGCCGGGCCGACGTGATCGTGACCGGCGACGTGATCGACCTTCGGCAATTTCCGGTCATCGACCCGGCGAGGGGCGGCAGCATTCAAGGAGAGCTCGACGCGCTCAACCACCTGCTGGACCTGACCGTCCCGGCGATGCCGCTGGTCTTGAAACCGGGCCGCACGTTGCTGGTGCCCGGGCACGGCCGCGTGTCCGATTACGGCGAGCTCGTCGAATACCGCGACATGGTCACGGTCATCAAGGACATCATCCAGGACATGATCACCAGGGGCATGACGCTGGAGCAGGTGAAAGCTGCCAACCCTACGCAGGGATACCGGCGGAGGTACGGCGCTGATTCCGGGCCATGGACGACGGACATGTTCGTCGAGGCGATCTACAACGGCCTGAAAAAGCCCGCTGGAAAATCGTGAACTCCCAACTCCCGAGTCCCAACTCCCAAGGTGCCTGGGCGGCGGTGCTCCTCGCGGCGGCGGTTGTGCTGCACTTGGGGCTGTCGGTAGACGTTCGCGCCCAAGGTCGTGGCGCGCAAGCGCCCGCCGGCGCCACTCCGAAAGCGGCGGCGCCGTTCGATCCCACGGGCTACTGGGTGGCGATCATCTCGGAAGACTGGCGCTGGCGGATGATCACCCCCGCCAAAGGCGACTTTCCAAGCATTCCGATGAGCCGCGAGGGCCAGCGCGTTGCCGAAGCCTGGGATCCCGCGAAGGACACCGCCGCCGGTGAGCAATGCCGGGCGTACGGAGCGCCGGGCCTGATGCGCGGCCCCACCCGATTGCACATCACGTGGCAGGACGACAACACGCTCAAGCTGGAAAGCGACTACGGCACGCAGACCCGCCTGTTCCGATTTGGCGGCACGTCGTCGGCGCAGGGCGCAAAGACGTGGCAAGGCGTGTCGACCGCCGAGTGGATCATGGGGGGCGGAGGTCGCGGACGGGGCACGGCGCGGCGCGGATCGATGAAGTCGGTGACCACGCAGTTGCGACCGGGCTACCTGCGAAAGAACGGCGTCCCTTACAGCGCCAGCACGGTCTTCACGGAGTACTGGGACCTCCACATCGAGGCGAACGGCGACCAGTACATTGTCGATACCAATATCGTGGAGGACCCTGTCTATCTTCAGGCTCCGTGGGTCACGGCCATCCACTTCAAGAAAGAACCCAACGGCAGCAAGTGGGATCCCTCACCCTGCGACGCGAAATTCTAATGCGATTTTCAGTTCGACGGGCCACGGAGACACAGAGGCACGGAGATTATTTTCAAACGATTTCTCCGTGACTCCGTGGCTACGTGGAAGTGAAAAGCGGTGTAGCGTTTCACGTGGAGCCCTCTTCATGAACGGGATCGTCCTCACGCGGATTGTCATGCTCGTCGGTGTCCTGCTGTTGGGGAGCGGTCCCGCGTTCGCCCAGATCGAGCTCAGCGGATCGTACGCCCCGATCCTGTACGAGGACTACATGGAGCGCGGCCCTGGCTCGGACCTTGGCGATTTCACGGGAATGCCTCTCAACGACGAGGCGCGCGCCAAGGCCCTTCTGTACACCTCAAACCTCCCATCGACGATGGAGCGCCAGTGCCTCGCGCAGGCACCCTGGGTACAGATGTACAGGCCGCGGGGGATTTCGATATGGCGCGACGTGGACGAAATCGGCAATGTCATTGCGTGGAAGCTTGGCGGCGATTACTTGAGGGGCACGGTGACGATCTGGATGGACGGGCGTCCTGAACCGTCTCCCAATGCCCTATCGTCCGCCGCCGGCTTCACAACCGGTAAATGGGAAGGGGACACGCTGACGGCGCGCACAACCCACATGAAGACCGCCTGGATCAGACGAGGCAACGGTATCCCGGGCAGCGATCGGTCGACGATCACGGCCCACATCACGCGGCATGGAGATCTGCTGACGATCGTCACCATCCAGGAAGATCCCATTTATCTCACCGAGCCGCACGTCGTGAGCCGCGTGTGGCAATTGAATCCGCGCGCGAACGCAAACCAATACGTCGAGGAAAACTGCAACACCGCCAACGAGATTCCGCGGCTCCAGGATACCGGCATCGTTCCGCACTACCTGCCGGGCAAGAATCCGGAAGCGGACTTCATGATCCGCACGTACAACCTCCCGAAGGAGGCGGCGATGGGGTACGCGGAGGCGCTGTATCCGGAGTATCGGAAGACGATCAAGGGTGTCTACACGCCCCCCGCGTCTTGCGGGCGGTACTGCTGTGGATGGATCGAGCGTCAGGGCCTGCCAGGAGCGGCGCCGGGCCTCACGTGCAATGATGGTGGCCTTGGTGACCTCGGGCCACCTCGCCGGGACGCTAAGTAAA
>DAIRVG010000012.1:34085-37358 GCA_036802945.1 Vicinamibacterales bacterium | reverse complement strand
CCAAGCTCCAAATCAAAACTTTCAACCACGAAGAACACGAGAATCTCGAAGGACACGAAAAACAAGAGATGGTTTTTTTGGTGACCTTCGTGGTTGATTGGTCTTGGGATTTGGGATTTGGGTTTTGGGATTTACCGCGGCTGGTCGGCCCGGCAAGGCGTCGGATCCCAGCCTGATGCGTTTGGAAGCTTCTTGAACGCGACGCTCGTGATGTATGGCTGCGTCAAGTACTGCGAATCCCTGACAATACTATCGACCACGAGCCACGTATCGCCGTTCGGCTCTGAAAACATGTCGAAGTATTCTTCGAATGACGTGTTCTCGCTGTAGGGCACGCCGTTCTTCCGCAAGTAGCCCGCGCGCATGCGCGTCGTCGTGACCTTCAAGTCACCTGCAGCACCGCCCTCGCCGCCGCCTCGCGCCGCACGCTCCCACGCTGCGACGGAGTACCCCTGCCATTGCGGAGGTTGGGCGGCTGGCGTCGTGCCGCCGAAATGAAACAGGCGGGTCTGGGTGCCGGAGTCAGTATCGATCCGCAACGTGTTGTCGTCGGCCCATTGAATGTGCAATCGCCCCGGCACGCGCATGATTGCGGCCGCGCCGTACGACTTGCACGGCTCGCTCTCTTTGGCCGGGTCCCAGGTGTTCGCGACACGGCGCGCCTCGGCGTTGAGCGGCAGCATTTCGAAGTTGCCCTTGGGGGGGACCAGCATCCGCAAATGCCAGTGCTCGGCCACCACCGAGACCCAGTACCCAGTCAGGTCTTTCAGCGCCGCAGCGCGCCCGGTTGCGGCTGGACCCGCGCCGCGCCCGGGTCCCTGGGCGCGGGCAACCATCGGCACGGCGATGGCCGCGCACAACGCGAGCGCAGCCAGACAGACCCTCACTCGACGACCCCTTGCCACTCCCAGCCGTCGACTGGGCGCTTGATCGAGAAGATACGAACTCGCCGGGCTTCAGGATCGCGCCCTGGTTCGCCTGTCGCGATGATGTGGTCGCCAAACTTGAGCGTCGTCCGGGTCACGGGATACTTCGCGGCCGACAACTGGGTGCTCGAACCCCACTCGAGGGTCCACACCTCCATCTTCCCCGACTTGTCCGTGATTTCGAGCCGCACGTATGAGTGGGGGTTCCGCCACACGAACTCTTTGACGACACCCTGGATCTCCACCCGCTTTCCGGGCTCGTAGGCCGCCGTGAACGAGTGATGCGCGACCGCCCGTCCAGCGCCGGCGAGGAAGACGAGGCTCGCGAACAATATGAGTCCCTTGCGTATCATGCCTACTTCCCTCCGAGGCTTCGATAGACCGCTTCGACGAACATGTCCGTGGTCCAGGCTCCGGTGTTTTTGCCGAAGCGCGGGTCGTAGTCGCTCGTGGGCCTCTCAGCCTTTACCTGCTGGAGGGTCAGACCACGTTTGATCCCGTCCTGGATCCGATCACGAATGATGACGACCATCTCGCGGTAGTAGGCGACGTCAGGTTGATCGGCCAGTCGTCCGTGACCGGGGATCACCAGCGTGCCGGCTTCCGACTTCCTGTTGGGCACCGTGATGTCAATCAGGTGATTGAGGCCTTCCACGATCGCCTGAATGCTTCCGCCCGCATTGGCGTCAAAGAACGGGTAGCTCGTAAGGTCCACCAGGTCTCCGACGCTGACGACGTCGTCGGTGCGAAAGTGGACGATGCTATTGCCGTCCGTTCCCGACGGCTCGTGCACGATCAGCACGCGTTCATCGTTGAAGTAGAGCTTTTTCTGTGGCGTCGAGTACGTGTTGTCCGGCCACGCCTCTTCCACGCGCGGCGCCACCTTTCCCGTCGGCGCAGACATCCTCTGGAAGACGGTGACATACGAGATCACGGAAGCCCGGTCCTTTGCCAAACCATCCGAGACGCGTGGGTCGGTGGCGACACGAAAACGAATCGTACTGCCCGCTGCCGCGAGCTTTTCGTTGCCTCCCGTGAACTCCTCGCGTTCGCCCGTGTTGACGATGTATCTGAGCGGCCCGCGGGAGATTGTCCGAATGGCGGCCAGCACCTTGTCGCTCATCGAGGCGACGCCCGCATCCACGATCAGCACGCCGTCATCGCCCGCCTGCACGGTGATGTTGCCACCCGCCCCGACCAGCATGTACACCCTGCCTCGGACCGGCAGGACGTGAACCTGCCCGTCATTGCCGGCAGGCATCGCCGGCTTCCAGGCCCAGGCGGGCCGAACGCCCGCGCCCTGACCGGCCTGCGTGTGGACGCGTTCGACGGAGCCAGGCAGGGCAAGCACCGCGACCGCCGATATCGACGCAAGGATCAGTCGGCGATTCATTGCCCGCGCTCCGCGGCTCCCGCCGCCTTGGCCACCGGGCGCGGGAACGGTTGCATCTTCTTGATGTACTCGGGATACATCGTTTCAGGCCCCCCGAGCCTCGCCTCGTAGGGCGTCCCGAATTGATCCGTCTCGTTCGGATTCTGTCCGGGCAACCGGCTTTTTCCAGGCAGGTAGTGCGGGACCGTGCCTCGTTCGATGACGGTTTCCGTCGCCTCTTCGCAGGGATACGGCGGCAGCACGAGGTTGGGGTCACGCACCCAGAACAGCGACGTCCGGATGTAGGGCTCGGCCAGGTAGACGGGGTCGTAAATGATCACCGTGGCGCGCAAGTAATCGCCGATCCGCTTGTAGCGGGTACGCACCGTCGCATCGTCGCTTCGCATCGGCCCCCACCGTCGAATGTATGCCTCCTTGAGGTGAGTGGCGGTCTGGACGAGCACATTGCCGTCCCACTCTCCGGTGGAGAAGCCGCTCCAGCTATGAAGGACGTAATCAGGAGGGCGGGGCCGTCCGTCCATGTAGATCGTCGTCTCCTGCTCCCGCATCGAGAGACGCCCGTGAATCGCGGTGAGCTGCTGCGTGGGGTCGTCGATGTCCGCCGAAAGACGGAGCTGCGCGGCGCCTGCTTCCACCGAGAAGTCCCACGCGTGGGGCCGACAGACCCACTCGGGGACGTCGAAGTTCTCCGGCGTCCAGCTCTGCGCTCTCAGTCGTCCCGCTGCACTGAGCGGAAGCCCGGCGTAGTCGCCATCCAACCCGCTTCCGTCCTCGTTGCGGGCGAGAGGACGCCACAGACCGGTGAGGTCCACCTGGGCAAACGCTGGGAGGGTCGTGAGCGTGACTAACAGCACCAGCAAAAAGATTCTTTGCACCGCGTACTCCCAGGCCGACCTGAAGGTCGGCCTCTACGACCACGACGTCCTCTTCCCAGGCGGACCTGAAGGTCCGCCT
>DAIRVG010000012.1:29536-33985 GCA_036802945.1 Vicinamibacterales bacterium | reverse complement strand
AGGTCCGCCTTCCCCTAGAACGTGTACTTCAGCGCGAGCTGGATGATGCGCGGATCGCTCGCCAACGAAATCAATCCGAAGTTCGGGCTGTTCAACGCCGAGACCGGGTTGCTCAGGTTCACCCGATTGAGCACGTTGAACGCTTCGGCCCGGAACTGGATCTGCCGCTCGCCGCCGATACGGAACGACCGCGTAAGCCCCATATCGACGTTGAACCGTCTCGGTCCGACGAGACTATTGTTCTTGTGATCGCCGAACGTTCCCGCCGCGGGAGCCTGGAACGCCGCCGGGTTCAGCCAACGATACCCGCTCTTCAGGTACACATCGTCCATGATCTCGTTCGGACGCTGGTTGGCCTGGCCGTTCAGCGCGTTGTCCACGCCTGTCGTCGCGGCAAAGTGGGTCCCACTCCGCGCGCTGACGATCCCCGACACCTGCCAGTCGCTGGTCAGCATTCCGATGAAGCCATCCGACACACCCGGCACCTGATACACGGTGGAAAGGTTCACAACGTGCCGTTGGTCCGTGCTGCCGCAGCTTCCGCGATCGTAGGCCGGGTCGCCAGGCTTCACGAGTTCGATTCCTGCGACGGACGGTTCGTAGTTGACGATGTCCGAGACGCATTTCGACAGCGTCCAGTTCCCCGACACGAACAGACCATTCAGCGATCGGCGCTGGAGCGACAGCATGAGCCCCTTGTACGCGGACGTGCCGATGGGTTTGACGCCGGTGATAGTGCCGTAGAACCGGCCCTGGTCCGGGTTCTCGACAGAGAGCTGGCGTCGCTGGTTGGTGGTTGCCGTCGTCGCACCAGCGCTGTACACCGCCGGATTCAACTGATCGCCGATCGGCAGGCGATGACCTCTGCTGGTGAGGTAATTTGCCGACACCATCCAGGCCGCGCCCAGCTGCTGCTGCACGCTGACGTTCCACTGGTCCGCGTAGGGAGGTTTCATGTCGAGCGGAAAAGAGACGAAGCCGCCGTACAGTGGGAACGTCATGTCCGGCCTGGCCACGATCGGGAACGGATTGCCGCCTGGCGTATTCACCCACGGGTCGTCGAACGTGCCGTTGGTCGACACGAGCTCGGTGCCGAATGGCGTTCCACGGTCGAATCCGAGGAAGTTCCAGATGTGCGGCAGATCGTAGAACCTGCCGTACGCGGCGCGCATCGTCATGCGTCCGTCGCCACGCGGGTCCCAGACTCCTGCCAACCGCGGTGCGAAGCTCGCGAAGTAGTTCTTGCTCACCGCGTGGCCTGGATATCCAGGATCACCTTCGAACATCACGCCTACCGGCGCGTTCCTGTACACCGTACTTCGCACACCGGCGCGGAACTGTTCCAGGCTGAAATGGTTGAAATGACGCTGATCGCTCGTATACGGCAAATACGGATCCCAACGGACGCCGACGTTCAACGTCAGGTTGGACGCCACTTTCCAGGCATCCTGCACGTACATTCCGATGTAGTTCATGACCCCGCCCGGCCCGTAGACCTGTCCCTGGGTGAAGGTGGCGGGCCGTCCGAGCAGGAAATCCGCAAGACCGAGTCCCGTGTTCACTCCTGTGAAAGCGAAGTTCCCGGCTGCAGAGCCGTACGACGTCGATGCGAGGGACGCGCGGATGAAGTTGGCGCCCAACCCGATCTGATGCGCTCCGCGAACCAGGCTGATGTCGTCAACGAGCTGGAATGTCTTCGTGATAATCGTGCTGGGCTTTGCACCCGTCGGACCAAGCGAGAACCCTCCCGACACGGTGAACGCCGTGAAGCCCGGCAACGGTGTCGCGATGTTCCGGACGCCAAGGCTCTTTGCATCGAAGAAAGGCACGTAACCCTTGCTGATGTCCGAACTGTTGGTCGTCACCCGGAACGAGTTGACCGTGTTCGGTCCCAACAGGTAGGTATCGCCAAGGACGAACGAGTGCACGGTGTCATCGATCGGGCCGTTGGCGTACGCGAGCACGTTGTTGGGATCGTTGTCCGGTTTTGACGTGAGGCGAGCGAGCTGATAGCGGCCAAGGATCGAGTGGGTGTTGCTCCACTGATAGTCGAGGCGGCCGATCGCCATGTGCTCGGAGCTCTCGGTCTTCCTATCGAAGAAGCTCTGTCCGCATTCGTTGGAGGGCTTGGGCAGCTTTGCTGCCAGGTTCAGCGCGGCGGGTGAGAACTCCGTCGACGCGACCCTGCTGTTCACGAACGGTGCGCGCAGCGGGATCGTGCGGCCCGCGTTGCATGCCGGCGACGTGATGGCTGAAAAATCTCCTGCCAGCATCGCGGTCGTAGGAACGAACTGGAAAAAACTGGTCGGCGTCACGTTGACCCGTGTGCCCTGGTACCCCCCGAAGAAAAAGAGTTTGCCCTGGATCACCGGCCCGCCGAGCGTCCCGCCGAACTGGTCCCGGTGCAGTCCATCGCTCCGGCGCTTGCCGTTCGGCCCGATGGCGGCGAACGCATTGGTTGCATTCAGCGAATCGTCACGCATGAACTCGAAGACGTCGCCGTGCAGGACATTCGTGCCGGACTTCGTGACTGCGTTGACGGCGGCCGCTGAGTGATGGCCGTACTGGGCCGGCAGCGCGCTCGTCTCGACCTTGAACTCCTGCATCGCGTCGGGAAACGGAAGCGGGAGGTTCAAGTTATTGAACGGGTCGTTGTGGGTGCCGCCGTCCAGGATGTAGGTCATGCCGTTCGACAGACCACCAGCCACGGAGATCGTCGTGTTCGGATAGCTGCGCACGCCGGTGTTCAGCGCGTTCGCGCCGGGCGCGTCCCCCGTACCCTTGCCGCCCGTCGCGAGGCCGGCCTGGAAGATCAGCTCGGTGAGCTGACGGCCATTGAGCGGCAATTCAACGACCTGCTGGTTCGTAATTACCTGGCCGATACCCGGATTTCGTGTTTCCACGAGTGCGGCGGTGCCCTGTACGGTGATCGTTTCGGCAATCTGGCCGAGTTGAAGCGTGACGTTCAACGTCGGGTTCGAGTTCACCTCCAGGACGAGACCGGTCTGCACGTATGTTCGGAACCCCTGGAGCGCGGCTTCGAGCCTGTACGGCCCAACTGGCAGGTTGGTCAAGGTATACGAGCCGGTTTCGTTTGTAATAGCGGTGCGCGTCAGACTCGTGTCGGTCTGTGTGACCGTAATCGTGACGCCCGGAAGCGCCAGACCGCCCCCATCCTTGACCGTCCCGTCGATCTGTGCCGTGGAGACCGATTGTGCCCGGATTGCGGTGGACGAGAGCAGAAGGATCATCGAACAGTGGATAACCACGCTGACGACCCGGTAGCGCATATGTCCCTCCGTAAGGTGAAGAGTGGCGGCGAGATAAGCCCCTGGGCGCGCGGAATATAGCACAGACTTTCCGGTGTCTGCCGAGTGATATATGCTTTCGCCACCGTGGGATACCACGCCCCGAAATGCGCGATATTCGGTGTTTGGAGAGGAGCCG
The DNA here is from genome assembly GCA_036802945.1 of Vicinamibacterales bacterium. GTDB lineage: Bacteria > Acidobacteriota > Vicinamibacteria > Vicinamibacterales > UBA2999 > Gp6-AA40. The sequence goes on along the minus strand of DAIRVG010000012.1, from coordinate 30,538 downwards.
CATGAACGGGATGATGCTCAGGCGGATGGTCACGCTCGTCTGTGGCGTGCTGTCGTTCAGCGTTCCCGCCTTTGCCCAAATCGAGCTCTCAGGATCGTACGTGCCGATCATGTACGAGGACTACATCGAGCGCGGCCCAGGCTCGGACATGGGCGATTTCACGGGGATGCCGCTCAACGACGACGCGCGCGCCAAGGCGCTTCTGTACACATCGAACCTCCCCTCGACCGTACAGCGTCAATGCCTCGCCCAGGCACCCTGGGTCGGACTCTATCGTCCGTTGGGCCTCAGGATCTGGAGCGAAGTCGATCGGGACAATCGAGTGATCGCGTGGAAGCTGGAAGGCGACTATCTACGGGACACGATCTCGATATGGATGGATGGCCGTCCTGAGCCATCTGCCAACGCTCTGTACACCGCGGCTGGCTTCACGACCGGTAAATGGGAAGGCGACACGCTGACGGCGCGTACGACCCACGTCAAGACCGCCTGGATACGAAGGGGGAACGGTATCCCGGGCAGCGATCAGACGACGTACACCGTACATATCACCCGGCATGAGGACCTGCTGACGGTCGTCACGATTCAGGAAGATCCGGTCTATCTCACCGAGCCGCACGTCGTGAGCCGTGTGTGGAAGCTGGATCCGCGCGCCAGCCAGGGCGGACGTGGCATCTGTAACACGGCCAACGAAATTCCTCGGCTCGAGGACACAGATATCGTTCCGCACTATCTGCCGGGGAAGAACCCGGAAGCGGACTTCATGATCCGCACCTACAACCTCCCGAAAGAAGCCGCGATGGGGTACGCCGAGACGCTCTATCCGGAGTACCGCAAGAAGATTAAAGGCGTCTACGAGCCGCCCGCGTCGTGCGGCCGGTATTGCTGCGGCTGGATTGAACGTCAGGGTCTCCCTGGCGCGGCTCCCGGTCTGACGTGCAACGACGGGGGCCTTGGCGACCTCGGCCCGAAGCGCCGCGACGCAACCGAGAGCGAAGGCGG
>DAIRVG010000012.1:21994-29436 GCA_036802945.1 Vicinamibacterales bacterium | reverse complement strand
TAGATGCTGCTGCCGATGATGTGGCCGTCCATCGCCTTCCTGACCTCCGCTTCGGTGGCCCCACCCGGTACGTTCAGCATCTGATCAAGCGCGAACAAGTTGAACATGTAGTGAAGCTGTCCGACGCCTGCGGGTGCGCACGGCCCACGATAGCCCACAATCATTCTTTGACCAGTCGCCTGACGGCTGCCATCAGGTAGCTCCGGCACGAGCTTCAACCCTTGCGGAATCTGCGTCGCGGTCGCCGGGATGTTCCAGAGCGCCCAGAACATCTCCATGGCGATCCCCTTGGCGGGATGGTTATCCGGCCCGTTCGCCAGGAGCGCAAAGCTCACGGTGTCTTTCGGCGCGTTGGCCCAGTTGAACGGGGGAGAAAGCGTGTTGTCCGGCGGCGACTGGGCGTTGCCGCCGTTGTTGTAACAGGTGAACGTCAGCGGCAGCCTCCCGCCATCGGTGAAAGCGCTGCTCATCAGCTTCAGTCTTGGCGTCGGCGGCTCGGCTGCTCCCCGCTGCTGCGCCGCTACGGTCGCGATGCTGAAGCCGCACAGAAGAATAACGCCCAACCATCGAGCTCTCATATTTTCCTCTCTCTGGTTTCAGGCGGACCTAAAGGTCCGCCTCTACATGGGACGCTCGTCCTGGGCGGACCTGAGGTCCGCCTCTACAAAGCCGGACGTAGAGGCGGACCTTTAGGTCCGCCTGCCAAACTTCAACGAGGCTGATCCGCCCGGCACGGCGTGGGATCCCATCCTGACGCATTGTCGGGAACCTTCTTGAAATGGTTGGTCGTCGCGTACGGTCCGGTCAGATACTGCGGATCCGTGATGATCGACGTGACGACGAGCCACGAATCGCCGTTGGGTTCCCTGAAGGTATCGAAGTATTCCTGCAGCACGGTGTTTTCGCTGTACGGGACGCCGTTCTTGCGCAGGTACCCCGGACGCATTCTGGTCGTCGTCACGCTCAGATTGCCAGCCGGCCCCGGCGTCCTGGCGCCACGTCCTAGCGCCGCACCTGCCCAGGCTGCGGCGGAGTACCCCTGCCAGTCAGCCTGCGTCGTCGTTGCGGATGCCGGCGCAGGGGCGGCACCGAAGTGAAGAAGCCGGGTCTGCGTCCCGGAGTCGGTCTCGATTTTCAGCGTGTTGTCGTCCGCCCACGTGATGTGGAGCCGCCCCGGCACGCGCATGATCGCGGCCGCGCCATAGGAACGGCAGGCGTTACCCGACGCCTGGTCCTGCGCCGGATCCCACATGCCGGCAACGCGGCGCGCCTCGGCGTTTACAGGCAGCATCGAGAAGTCGCCCTTGGGTGGCATCTCCATCCGCAGATGCCAGTGTTCGGTCACCACCGCGACCCAGTACCCCGTGAGATCTTTCGGCGCGGCCGCGCGCGCGGTCGGTGGCGGTCCCCCAGCGCGCCCCCCGGGTGCCTGGGCGTCAGCGACGTGTGGCGACGCAAGGCCGACCAGCAGCGCGAGCACCGCCAGGCAGATCCACCTGGTGCGCTGAAGCATCTACTGAACCCTGCCCTTCCACTCCCATCCATCGCTGGGCCGCTTCACGGTCGTAATGAGCAAGCGAGGGGCTGCCGGATCGCGCGCCGGCTCGCCGGTGACGACGATCTTGTCACCCGGCTTAAGCGACGTCCTCGTGATCTGCGCCTGGGACAACTGGCCTGTCGAACCCCATTCGAGGGCCCAGCTCTTTGTCGTCCCATCTTTATCCGTGACATCAATCTTCATGAACGAATGAGGATTCCGCCACACGAACTGCGTGACGACTCCCGCGAGCTCGACCTTCTGGGTGGAATCGTACTCGGCTGAGAACGAGTGATGCGCGAACACTCGACCGGCTCCGGTCAGCAGGACCACACCGGCGAATAGCGCCACGATTCTCCGTTTCATAACACGTCTCCTTTTCGAGCTACTTGCTGAGGCTTTGGTACGCCGCCTCTACGAACATGTCGGTCGTCCAGGCTCCCGTCTGTTTGCCATACCGCGCATCGTATTCGCGCGTCGGCTTTCCAGCCTTCACCTGCGCCAATGTCATCTTCTGGCGGATCATGTCCTGAATGCGGTCGCGAATGATGCTGACCATGTCGCGGTAGTACACAACGTCGGCGTGGTCGGAGATGCGTCCGTGACCCGGGACCACCAGTGTGCCGCCTGCCGCGTTGGCCTCAGGAACCGTGATGTCGATCAGTCGATTCAGGCTGTCCACGATCGCTTGAATGCTCCCACCGGCCTTGAGATCGATCAGTGGGTACCCAGTAAGGTCGAACAAATCGCCGGTGCTGACGACGTCGGATTTCCGGAACAGCACGATGCTGTTCCCGTCCGTGTTCGCCGTCAGGCGCACGATCACCACGGGTTCATCGTTGAAAAAGAGCCGCTTTTGAGGCGTCGAGTATGTGTTGTCCGGCCACGCCCCTTCCGGCCTCGGCGGCGTTTGCCCGGTCGCCGCTGCCATCCTGTGGAACACGGGGAGGGATGAGATGACAGACGCCCGATGCGTATCGAGTGCGCCCTGCGGGCCAGCCGCGTAGTTGGGCTCGCGAAACGGAACAATCTCACCCGTCGCGGCGATCTTCTCGTTTCCCCCGGTGTGATCCTCCCGTTCGGTTGTGTTGATGATGTACCTGAGCGGCTTCCCGTGTGAGAGTGTCGCGATGGCCGCGATCACCTTGTCACTCATCGAGGCGATCCCCGTGTCGACGATCAGGACGCCCTGTTCGCCGGCCTGCACAGTGATGTTGCCTCCTGCTCCGGCCAGCATGTACACATTGCCCCGGACCGGAAGAATCTCAACCTGCCCGGCGGCGGGCGCGGTTAGCTTCGGCGGCCAGACGGCCTGGGCGGCGCGATTCGGATTGGCCTGTGTGTAGACGTGCCCCGCCTCAAGGAATGCGAGACACGCGACGGCCGCTATCCACACGGAGATCCCGGGAGCCGTAGTCGGCGGGCGCTTCCGATCCCCGATCCCTGATCCCTGATCCCTCATCATGGCTGCTGCTCCGCGCCTCCAGCATAGACCTTGGCCGGTTTGGGCATCGCTTTCATCTTCACGATGTACTCGGGATACATCGTGGCTGCACCGCCAAGCCGTGGTTCATATGGAGTGCCGAATCGATCGGTCAGATCCTTGTTGAATGCGGGCAACGGACTCTTGCCAGGCAGGAAATGCGGCACCGTGCCCCGCGCAATTGCGGTTTCTGTCGCCTCCTCGCACGGATACGGATCCATCCGAAGCGAGGGATCGTTGACCCACATCATGGTGCTCCGGGCATACGGTTCGGTCATGAAGACGGAGTCGTAAAGAATGGAGGTCGCCTGCAGGTAGTCGCCCATCCGTCTCCACCGCGTGCGCACGATCGCGCGATCGCTGCGCATCAGTCCATTGCGCCGGATGTAGGCCTCCTTGAGATGAGTGGTCGTCACGACGAGCACGTCGCCGTCCCACTCGCCGGTCGAAAAGCCGCTCCACGTGTGGAGGGCATTCTCCGGAGGATGCGGGCGCCCGTCCATCCAGATCGTCGTTTCCTGCTCCTGTTGATTGAGGTGCCCGCGATAGGCGATGACTTTCTGAGTGGCCTGGTCAATGTCTGCCCAGAAGCGCAGTGCCGAGAGCGGGCCTTCGAGCGAGTAGTCCCAGGCGTGCGGGCGGCACGCCCATTCGGTGACGTCGAAGTCCTCCGGCGACCAGCTCTGGACCCGCCACCGGTCTGCATCCGTAACGGGCACACCCGCGATGTCACCCACCATCCCGCTGCCGTCCTGGTTGCGCGGGAGGGGGCGCCATACACCCATGAAATCCATCTGCGCCAGCGCTGGATGACTCCAGAGCGTAACCAGCAGGATGAGAAGCGGCACACGGGCTCGCTTCTGCAACAGACCGAGGCGCCCGAAATGCATACCGCTCGCTCCTCTAAGTGCCGGCGATTCTACCTTCGGCCGCACCGCCGGTCCACTCCCAACCCCACTAGGCCTCGTGCCTCGGGAGTTGGGAGTTGGTCGTTTGGGAGTTTCGAAAGCCTAGGCGAGTGCCGCGTTCGTCTTGATGACGCGCGCGACGATTTCCTTGAACTCCTCGGCCGTCAGCAGATCCTTCTTCTCGAACGACTTCGCCTTCACCGCCAGCAGAAGCGCCATCCGCTCTTCGTCCGTGATCTTGATGCCGGTCTTTTCGGCCCACTCGTCAATCGACGGTGGTCCGCTGTTCTTGCCGAGCACGATGTTCACCGGCTTCTGCCCGACCAGATCCGGCACGAACGGCACGTACTCGAGCGGGTGCTCCTTCCGGCACATGCGGACCCAGCCGGCGATGATCCCCGACTCGACTTCGTACAGCTTGTCGCCCACGATCGGACGGTTGGGCGGCTGCGTGACCTTCGCCAGATCCATGACGAACTTGGAGACCTCGACGAACTTCTCCGTCTTGATCCCGAGGTCGACGTCGTGGAGGGCGAGCAGCGACAGGACGACGTCTTCCATCGGCACGTTGCCGGCACGCTCGCCGAGGCCGGTGATCGTGGTGTGCGCGACCGATGACCCTGCGGCCAGGGCCGCCACGGTGTTCGCGACGCCGAGGCCGAAGTCCTGGTGACAGTGAATCTCGACCGGTTTCTTCAGGCGATCGATCACCTTGCCGACGACGTAGTGCACGGCTTCCGGCGTGCAGACGCCCAGCGTGTCCGCGATCGTCAGCGCATCCATGTGCCCTTCGGTGGCGACCTGCGAAACGATGTCGAGGAAGCGATTGAGCTCGGTGCGCGTTGCGTCGATCGTGAAGAAGACCGTGTAGAGGCCCGCTTCCCGTGCCGCGATCGTCGTGTCGATGGACGACTTCATGGCGCGCTCGAACGACCAGCCGTAGGCGTTCTTGATCATGTGGTCGCTGGCGGGAATCTCGACGACCACGCCCTTGACCCCGCAGGCCTTGACGACCTTGATCTCTTCCGGGATACAGCGCGCGAACGCGAAGATCTCGGCCTTCAGTCCCAGGCTGGCGATGTCCGAGATGGCTGCCTTGTCCTGCTCGGAGACGGCGGGCATGCCGGCCTCGATCCGGTGGACCCCCATCGCGTCGAGCCTCTTTGCAATCGCGACTTTTTCCTCGCGCCGGAAGACCACGGCGGTCTGCTGCTCGCCGTCGCGCAGCGTGACATCGTGGATCTTGATATTTTTGGCGAACTTAAAGTCTTTCCGCACTTCCGGCAGGTGGTTCCAGGGGCTCGTGTACCACTTGTCCGTCTTCCAAGGTTCCTGCATGTTGCCTCCGAGCAAATTGTGAGCTTAGCAGCCGATCATCATACACGCCCCATCGTAGAAATGCGATACTGATTGGTTTGGGAAGTGCTTTCTACGGTGCACTTTGCGAGGAATCCAACCACGAAATATTTTTCAACCACGAAGGACGCGAAGAACACGGACCACTACCCGTGGTTTCATAGGACTAGATGCCCACGATCAGATTCAAGCTGAACGGCAAGGAGACAGAGACCTCGTACGAGCCTGGAATGCATCTGCTGGAGGTGCTGCGCGAAGGATGCGGCGTCGTTTCCCCGAAGAACGGCTGCGCGCCGGAAGGCGCCTGTGGCTGCTGCCTCGTCGTAATAGACGGTCGGCCGGCGCTCTCCTGCCTCAGGAAGCCGGAGCAGATGGCTGGCCATGACATTACGACCCTCGAAGGGCTGCCCGAGCTGACGCGCCAGACCATTGCCAAGGCGTTCGTGCTAGAGGGCGGCGTTCAATGCGGCTTCTGCATCCCAGGCATCGTCGTCCGCGCATCGCACCTGATCGAGCAGGGGAAGACCGACGACCGCGACGCGATCGCGAAGGCGCTCGACGGCCACGTCTGCCGCTGCACCGGGTACGGACGGATCATCGACGCGATTCAGACCGCCGGTGAGGCGATGAAGAATGGCGGGACGCTGCCGCGGCAGGAACCCCGGCGCCACTCGTTTTTCGGAGAAGAGTTCGGCCTGTCGCGCAATCCCGCGTTCAGGAGGGAACAGTGCGACGCGGACGGAGCCGCGAGCAACACCCACGGAATCGGATGCTCCACCGCGCGCGTCGGCGGCCTCCAGCAGACGCTGGGCGAGAAGCCGTTCGTAGACGACATGCGCGCGCCGGGAATGCTGCACGGCGCGATGGTCCTCTCAGAGCATCCGCGCGCGAAGGTGCTGGCCATCCACACCGAGGGGGCGGCGACCAGTCCTGGCGTCGAGCGCATCTTCACTGCGCGTGACGTACCCGGCGAGCGAGGCACGGGCCTCAATGTTCCTGATCTTCCGCTATTTGTCGCTGTCGGCGAGATCACCTGCTGCGTCGGCGACTTCATGGCGATGGTCGTGGCCGACACGCAGTTTCATGCGCGCCAGGCCGCCGCGAAGATCAAGGTCGACTACGAAGTTCTCGAGCCGATCACCGACCCGTTCAAGGCGCTCGAGCCCGGCGCGCCGCAGGTTCACTCTGCGGACACGCTGCGTCCCAGCCCGAATCTGATCGACACCATCAAGTTCGGCCGTGGCGACGTCGAGGCGGCATTTGCCACCGCGCCGCACGTGATCGAAGGGTCGTTTGCCACGCAGGCCGTTGAGCCTGCGTTCCTCGAGCCTGAAGCGTGCCTCGCCTACCCGCAGGGCAAACGCATCAAGGTCCATAGCGACAGTCAGGGCTCCGTGTTCGACCACAAGCAGATCGTGAAGGTCTTGAATCTGCCCGAGGAAGACGTGGAGATCGCCCTTGCGGCGAGCGGGGGCGCTTTCGGTGCGAAAGAGGAGCTGTCGATCCAGGCACAGACGGCAATGGCGGCCTTCCTCCTCGGCAAGCCCGTCAAGACGGTCCTGACGCGCGAGCAGTCGACCCAGCACCACGTCAAGCGTCACCCGATGTACTTGAAGTTCAAGGTCGCCGCCGATGCACAAGGACATCTGCTGGCCGTTCGCGCGCGCATTGTCGGCGATGCTGGCGGTTATGCCGGGACGAGCGGCAAATGCCTGCTCCGCGCCGCGTGCCATTCGTGCGGCCCGTACAGGGTGCCGAACGTCGACGTCGAGTCGCGCGCCGTCTACACGAACAATCCGACGAGCGGCGCGATGCGTGGGTTCGGCAGCAACCAGGCGCAGTTCGCCATGGAAGGCATGATGGACATCCTCGCCGACAAGATCGGCGTGGATAACTGGGACATCCGCGAACGGAACATCCTCAACCCCGGAGACGCGTTCGCCACGGGTCAGATCATGCGGGAAAGCGTCCGCGGCATGCGGGAATCGCTCGAGGCTGTGAAGGAGATTTATAAGACCGCGAAATACAAGGGCATCGGATGTGGAATCAAGAGCACCGGCCTCGGGAACGGCACGACCGAGCTCGGCTACATCACCATCCGCGTCCTTGACCATGGACGGTTGGAGGTCCTCAACGGCTACACGGAGATGGGGCAAGG
>DAIRVG010000012.1:4200-21894 GCA_036802945.1 Vicinamibacterales bacterium | reverse complement strand
GCGGAGCAGATGGAGGGCGGCGTGCACATGGGGCTCGGCTATGCCCTGTCCGAGAACTTCACGTCGAAGGGCGGCCGGCCCGACTCGTTGAAGATGCGCGATTTCGGTCTCGTGGCGGCCCGGCAGATGCCGAAGGTCGACATCATCCTGATTGAAGTCCCCGACGAAATCGGTGGCTATGGCGCGAAAGGCGTGGGCGAGATCGGTTGCGTGGCCACCGCAGGTGCCGTTGCCGACGCTCTGTTCTCATACGACGGCATCCGCCGCTTCCGTCTGCCAATGGATGATTCGCCGGCAGCCGCACCATCCGTACCGAAGTCCCGGCGCAAATCCGCGCACGCGCCGCCCCACCGCCCCGTGGAGGCGACTTCGGCGACATCCAGGGGATAACAGTCAGGGGCTGCTGGCGCTGTTGAGGCGGGCAAGCCCGGCGTGGTAACCTCGCAACCCAAACGCATGAAAGCATTTGAGTTCGTTGCCGCGAGGGATTCCGAGCACGCGGTGCAGCTGCTCGCCGAGCACGCGCCGTCCGCCAGGGTGATCGCAGGCGGCACAGATCTGCTGGCCGATCTCAAGTTCTCGTCCCATGTCCCGGGCGTGGTCGTCGATATCTCGCGCGCCCAGGATCTGAGAACCCTCGCGATTACGGACGAAGGGCTCAATATCGGCACCCTGGTGACGCATACCGAGATCATGTGCTCACCGCTCATCCGTGAGATGTTTCCGGCGCTGGTCGATGCGGCGCACACGATCGGCGCCGTGCAGACCCGCAACCTCGGGACCCTGGGCGGGAATCTTGTGACCGCCGTACCGTCCATGGATAGCGGTCCGACACTGGTCGCGCTCGACGCGAAGGTTACGGTCGCGGGCCCAGACGGCCGCCGGCAGATGCCGCTGACCGAATTCTTCGTCGGGCCTCGTAAGACGATTCTCAAGCCGGATGAACTGCTGGTCGAGATCATCATTCCGAAAGAGAACCTCGGCAAGCCGACTCATTTTCTGAAGTTCGGTCTACGCAAGGGACAGGCGCTCGCACTGGTCAATGTGGCGGCCAGCTTCTGGGTCGACTGGGACAAGAATGTCTTCATCGCGCCGCGGATCGCGCTCGGGGCGGTGGCGCCGAAGGTGATTCACGCTCCGTCGGCCGAAGCGTACCTGGAAGGTCGCGAGATCACGCCGGACGCCATGGCCGAGGCCGGTCGCCTTGCCGTCGGTGATGCCAAGCCGATCAACGATTTCCGCGCCTCCGCCGGCTATCGGCGGGACATGATCGCAGTGCTCACCAAACGGGCATTGGAAGGCGCGTATGCGCTGGCGCAAGCAAAGCGTAAGAAGACGTAAGAAGGCGAAAGGCGAGTCCAATGGTTACCGTCACCATCAACGTCAACGGCGAAAGGCGCACGGCATCCGTGCCGCCCGAGACAACGCTGCTCAAGCTGTTGCGTGAAAGCTTCAATCTGACGGGCGCCAAGCTCGGTTGCGACGTCGGCGATTGTGGCGCCTGCACCGTCATCGTCGACGGCAAGCTGGTCAACTCGTGCCTGATGCTCGCCGGCCAGGTCGACGGTCTCGACGTGCTGACCATCGAGGGCCTCGCCACCACGGACCGGCTGCACCCAATTCAGAAGGTATTCGAGGAGAAGGGTTCGCTGCAGTGCGGGTTCTGCGGGCCAGGCGTCATCATGTCGACCAAAGCCCTGCTCGACCAGAACCCGAATCCGACGCTGCACGAGATCCGCGACGCGCTTGCCGGAAATCTGTGTCGCTGCACCGGCTACACCAAGATGATCGAGGCGATCCAGGCCATCGCACGCGAAGGGACCATCGAACGAGCGACGGCGAAGTCCGCGTAGCCGCAGTAAGGCAGTAAGAGGGAGAGGGTGAGAGGATAGACAGACCCATGGACACGAAAACAGTAGTCGCAGAGAAAGAATCGTCGCTGCTGGACGCCGAGGAGTTGATGCGGGCGCCCGCGGCGGCACCCCTGGTGACCTTCCCTCTCGAAGTCCGGGTTACTGAGGCCAGTCGTCAGACTCCCGCCGTCGGTCAGCGCGCCATCCGGCCCGACGCCCGTCTGCACGGACTTGGGCAGACCAGGTACATCGACGATTTCTATCTGCCGGGAATGCTGTACGCCAAGATCAAACGAGCGGGCGTCGCGTCCGCGCGGATCATCAGCGTCGACACGAAGGAAGCCGAGGCCATGCCGGGCGTCATGGCGGTGATCACCGGTCGTGATATTCCCGTCAATTCGTTCGGACCGTCGTTGAAGGACCAGCCGGTGCTCGCCGATGAACGCGTGTTTTACGCCGGCGACGGGGTTGCCGCGGTGGCAGCGGTGACGGAGCAGATCGCCGCCGAGGCGCTCGACAAGATCAAAGTCGAGTACGAAGAGCTGACGCCGGTCCTGGATCCGCTCGAGTCTTTGAAGCTGGAGACACCCGGAGTACACGCTCCGAGCGCCAACATCTACGGCCACAAGATCATCAAGAAGGGCGACGTCGAAAAGGGATTTGCGGAGTCCTACCGCATTTTCGAGGGCACCTTCCGTACGCAGATGGTCGAGCACGTCCCGTTGGAGCCCCATGCGTCGGTTGCCACCTGGGACGCCAACGGCCGTCTCACCGTCTATTCAACACTCGGACGGATCACGCTCGGCCGCGCGGACATCGCGCGCACGCTCGGTATCCCGATGAGCCGCGTCCGCGTCGTCGCGACTATCGTCGGCGGCAATTTCGGCGGCAAGAACGAGATCACCACGGAGCCGGTGGTCGCGCTGCTGTCGAAAAAGACCGGCCGCCCGGTCAAGTGCACCTTCACGCGCCCCGAGGAGTTCCTCTCGTCGACGACGCGACATCCGCTCATCATGGACTACAAGACCGGCGTCACCAAAGAGGGCAGGATCCTGGCGCGCCAGATTCGCCTGGTCCTCGACGGCGGCGCCTACTGCTCGTGGAGCGAGACGACGCTCGGCAAGGCGTGCATTCTGTCGGCAGGCCCGTACGTCATCGACAACCTCTACGCGGAAGCCTTCGTGGTGTACACCAACAAGACCATGACGGGCGCGATGCGCGGATTCGGCGCTCCGCAGGTGTGCTTTGCCTACGAATCGCACTTGGATGACATCGCCAAAGCGCTGAACATCGATCCGCTCGAGATTCGTATGCTCAACGCGCTCAGGGAAGGTTCGCTGAGCCCGACCGGTCAGACGTTGCATAGTGTGGCCGTAAGGGAGTCACTGATGCAGGCCGCGCAGCGCTTCGGCTGGAACGAAAAGAGCAACGGGCACGGAGCGCAGGCATGAAGCGGCGCGGACGCGGCATCGCCTGCATGTGGTATCCGATTGGCTTCACCGTTGCGGCCAATCCGAGCGCTGCGGTGGTAAAGGTCAACGAGGACGGCACCGCGACCCTGCTCACGGGCACGGTGGAGACAGGCCAGGGATCGCTCACCATCCTGGCCCAGATCGTGGCCCAGGAACTTGGAATCGCCACCGAGGATGTCCACGTGGTGTCGGCCGACACCGATACGACCCCGATGGACACCGGCGCGATCGCGAGCCGCACTACGTACGTGACCGGCAACGCGGCCCGACTTGCGGCTGAAAAAGCCAAGTTGATGATGTTCGATGTCGCGGCGCCCTTGCTGAAGGTGAAACCCAATCAGCTCGAGGCCAAGGACCACAGGATCTTCGTCAAGGGGTACCCGCAGCGCAACATGCACATCGGCGACGTCGCCAACCACGCGCGCATCGTCACCGGCGAGCCGCCGATCGGCAGCGGCTATTTCAATCCCGCGACTGTTGCCCTCGATCCCGAAACGGGACAGGGCAAGCCGTTCGCCACCTACGTCTACGCCACCCAGATCGCCGAAGTGGACGTCGATGATGAGACTGGCGAAGTGGAAGTGCTCCGCGTCGTCGCGTCGCACGACTGCGGCACGCCCATCAACCCGATGCTCGTTGAAGGACAGGTCGAAGGCGGCATCTCGATGGGGGTCGGGTTCGCGCTGCAGGAAGAGATGCTGTTCGACGCCAAGGGCCGCAATATCAATCCCAACCTCACCAACTACATCATGCCGACGTCTCTCGACATGCCGGACATCCAGGTCGACATCGTGGACAACTACGACGAGACCGGGCCGTTCGGCGCCAAAGGTGTCGGCGAGCCGACGTGCGTGTCGACGGCGGCGGCAATCCTGAACGCGATTCACGATGCGGTCGGCGTGCGCGTGACTTCGTTGCCCGCCACCGCCGAGAAGGTGTACGCCGCCATCAAGGCGAAGCGCGCCCAGGAATCGAAACAGATTGCAGCTGCCGGCTGAAGCCCTTTTTTCTATTGACGAATTGACGAATTTACGAATTTATGGATTGGAATTGGTCATTTCAATTCGCCAAATCAATTCGTCAATTCGTCAATTCGTAAATTTCCCAATTTGCTTGGATGGTGCGAGATGAGTGATTTCGTGAGATGGAACGACCAGAAGATCGACCCTGCTTCGGGAATGGACATCAGCTTCCTCGGGAAGCCCCACCAGGGGGATCCACGCCGCCTGTACAGCCAGACCGGAGCTGACTGGCAGCACCGCGTCGACTTCGATCGCCTTCGCCGCGAGCGGCTCGAGAAACTGCAGGCGGAGATGAAGGTCGAGCATATCGGCGCGCTGGTCCTGTTTGCGGGCGCCAACATCCGTTACGCCACCGCCTCGTACCAGGGAAACTGGAAATACAACATCAACATCCGTTACGCGGTGGTGCCGGCAGAAGGGAAGCCCACGCTGTTCGAGACGGCGGGCTCGGACCTGCAGTGCGCGAAGATCGACCTGCCGTGGATGGCCGGCCGTATCCGCCCCGCAATCACGTGGCAGTGGGCGGAGGGGGCGGTGCCGTACATGGCGGGCCGCATGGCCGACAGCGTCATGGAAGTGCTGAAGGAACACAAGGTCGAGAAGGAGAAGATCGGCATCGACAACCTCGACATGCCGGCCTTCGAGGCCTTTCAGAAGCTCGGGCTGAACATCGTCAACGGCTGGCCGACGGTATCGCGGGCGCGCGTGATCAAGACGCGCGACGAGATCGAGCTGCTGAAGCAGGCGTCGAGCATCGGTGACGCCGCGATGTGGAAGATCAAGTACGAGTGGCTGAAGCCGGGCGTTCGCGAGCGCGAGATCGAAGCCAAGGTGCACGAGTTCATGCTCGAGCGCGGCTGCGAGATCATCTACGACATCATCGTGGCGTCGGGCGGTAACACGAGCCCGTACCGCCGGTGGGCAACCGACAAGCTCATTCGCCAGGGCGATCTGGTGATCGTCGACATCAACGCGGTCGGGCCGTCCGGCTACTTCATCGACTTCGTGCGCTGCTTCAAGTGCGGCGGCGCGCAGGGCATGAAGATGACCCAGAAGGAAATCGATCTCTACCGCGAGGTGTACGACTCGATGTACGCCGGGATCGCGCAGCTGAAGCCGGGCAATACCACGTCAGATGTCGCGAAGGCGTTCCCCACGTACGACGACGACGAGTACGGGACCGTGACGCTGCAGCAGTTCGCGCACAGCATCGGCATCACGCTGTACGAGGGCATGTGGATGTCGCGCGCGTACTCGATGAAGTATCCGGCTCCGATCAAGGAGAACATGTACTTCGCGATCGAGACGTTCGCCGGGCACCCGTACCTGGAGCAGACGGCCCGCCTCGAGGAAAACGTGCTCGTGACGGCGGACGGCCCGGTGGTCTTCACGCGCATGGAGCATATGGAAGAGGCGATGAAATAACCCAGATGGCACAATATCTCGTCGCAGTCGCCGACTCTGTTTTCCCGAACCTGGATCCCGCGCGCGAGGTGCTCTCGACAATCGGCGCCGAGCTGCAGATGGCGTCGGAGCCGACGTCCGAGGGCGTGCTCAAGGTCGCGGCGGGCGCTGATGCGCTCCTCGTCACCTACGCCAAGATCACGGCCGACATGATCCGGCAGATGAAGAAGTGCCGGATCATCTCGCGCTTCGGCATCGGGGTCGACAACGTCGACCTGGCCGCCGCCACCGAGGCCGGCATTATCGTCACGAAGGTGCCGGACTACTGTATCGATGAGGTGTCGGACCACGCGATGGCGCTGCTGCTCGCCGCCGTCCGGAAGATCCCGATGGCCACCGAACAGGTGCACTCGGGCACGTGGAAGATGCCGAACTTTGTTCCGATCCACCGGCTGCGCGGGAGCGTCCTAGGTCTCGTGGGATTTGGCAGGATTCCGCAGCTGGTGGCCCCGAAGGCCCAGGCATTCGGGCTTCGTGTCGTTGCGTACGACCCGTACGTGCCGGCGGAGGTGTTCGCGAAGGCGGGTGTCGAGCGCGTCGAATTCCCGCAGCTGCTGAAGATGTCGGACTTCGTCTCGATTCATAGCCCGCTCGTCCCGGAGACGAAGGGACTGTTCAACGCCGACGCGTTCAAGCAGATGAAGAAGACCGCGTACGTGGTCAACACGGCGCGCGGGCCGATCATTGACGAAGCGGCCCTCGCGGTCGCGCTCGATGCCGGAGATATTGCGGGCGCGGCGCTCGACGTCATGACGCAGGAGCCACCGGTGAATTCGCCGCTCATCGGTAACAGGAAAGCAATCCTCACCCCTCACACCAGCTTCTATTCGGAAGAATCGCTGGTGGAGCTGCAGACGAAGGCGTCGCAGGAGGTCGTGTCTGTGCTCTCGGGGAAACCGCCGCGGAATCCTGTGAACCCTGAGGTCATGCAAGTTCAAAGTAAGAAGTGACACACTTTTCCACTCACTTGAACTTTCCACTTTGAGCTTGAATTTTCCGGTTCAGGAGTGACCCAGTGAAAGCCATGGTTCTGCGGGCGCCGTCCGATCTCGTCCTCGACGAGGTCGCGCGGCCCCAGCCGGCCGCCGGCCAGGTGCTTGTTCGCATCACCCACAGCGGCATCTGCGGAACAGACTGGAAAATCTATAGCGGCTCGATCCCGGTGACTTACCCCCGGATCATGGGGCACGAGATGGCCGGAGAAGTCGTTGCCGTAGAGGCGGACCTTCAGGGCCGCCTTGGCCGGCCGCTCGTCCCCGGAGACCGCGTCATCATCGATCCCGAAACGTACTGCGGCACCTGCTTCCACTGCCGGATTGGACAGACGAATCTCTGCCCGAACGGAACGCTGATCGGGCGTGACACCAACGGCGGCTTTGCCGACTACCTGATGGTGCCGGCAAGCCAGGTCTTCCGCCTGCCCGATTCCATTGACGATCGCACGGCGCCGATGATCCAGGTGCTGACGACCTGCCTGCACGCGCAGCGGCAGGTCACCATTTTTCCGGGTGACTCGGTTGTCGTCCTCGGGCTCGGTGTCACCGGACAGCTCCACGTCCAGCTCGCGAAGGCGCGCGGCGCGCGAGTGATCGGCGTGACGCGCAGCGCAGAGAAGCGCGCGATGGCCGAGAAGCTCGGCGCGGATCTCACGATCCCTGGCGGAGACGAGGCGATTCAGAAGGTGAAGGACGCCACCGAGGGACGCGGCGCCGATCTCACGATCGAGACGACGGGTGTGATGAAGCAGCTCGCCGAATCGGTGCACATGACACGCTTCGGCGGAAAGGTGCAGATGTTCGGCATCTACACCGTCAAGGAGGGCGCGTTGCCCTTCTACGATCTCTATTTCAAGGAGATCTCGCTCATCACCGCGCGCGTGGCGAAGGCCGAGGATTATCCGGCGTCCATCGCGCTCGTGGAACGCGGACAGGTGCGGCTCGAGCCGCTCGTCAGCGACGTCATGCCGCTCGGCGAGCTGAAAGCCGCGATTGGCATGCTGGCTTCGGACAGCGGGCAGCGGATGAAGATCATCCTGGATCATTCTTGATTCGGGACTCGGGACTCGGGATTGGGGATTCGGGATTCGGGATTCGGGATTCGAGATTAATCAACCACGAAGTCCGCGAAGGTCACGAAGCATAATGGGCCTTCGTGTCCATCGTGACCTTCGTGGTTAATTACGTGAGGAGCAGGAACATGAGCAAGACACTGAGGTTCGTCGGGACAGGAGTGCTCGCGATCGTGGCGGCGGTCACGATGGCGACGACCGTGCACGCGCAGGCGGCCATGCCCCTCGCAAAGGCGGTCGTCTCGGACGAGGTCGCGGGACGCACGCTGATGAAGATGCAGATCAACTCGACCGTCGCGCGTCAGCTCGTCGACGCGTGCCTCGAGTTCGCGCGCACCCAGCCGAACGGCCCGGGGACGTACGGCATCTTCGTCCTTGCCCCAACGGGCGACATCGTCGATGCGCACGTCATGGACGGCGTGTTCCCGATCGGCGCGGAGACAGGGCTGATGAAGGCTCAGACAGCGCTGTACGCGCGCACGCCGTCGAGCGTCGTTGCGTCGCGCTTCCCGACGCTCGATGGGCGCGCGATTCGCATGGATCTCGGCAAAGCGCAGGGCCTGTCGTACTACTTCGTCGGCGGCGGCCTGCCGATCGTCGTTGAGAAGCAGTTGATTGGCGCCATCGGCGTCGGCGGCGGCAACATGGATGAGATGTGCGCCTACACCGCGCTCACGAAGGTACTCGGCCCGCAGCCCCCGCTGCCCGTGCCGAATCCACCGGCAGCTGGTGCGGCTCCGGGTGCAGGCGGCGGCCGCGGCGGCCGCGGCGGACAGCCCCAGTAGCACGAAGACAGGGTTAACCACGAAGGTCACGAAGGACACGAAGGTAAACACGAAGCAATTTCCTTAACTTTGTGTTCTATGCTTCGTGATCTTTGTGTCCTTTGTGGTTGAGTACGTCTTTGTGCCCTTGACGGCTGGTCTGCAGTCCTTCCTCAGATGATCTACTTCATCACGCAGACGCTGAACGGCCTCTTCTCCGCGGCGCTGCTGTTCCTGATCGCCAGCGGGCTGACGCTGGTCTTCGGCGTGATGAGAACCGTCAACATCGCGCACGGCTCCTTTTACATGCTTGGCGTCTATGTCGCGTGGACGGTCATCACGCGCACGCAGAGCCTGTTTCTCGGCACGCTCGCGGCCATCGTCATAGTCGGGGCCGTCGGCTACGTCGTGCAGCGCGTCTTCCTCCGCCGCTTCGGCGCACAGCCGCTGGCGCAGATGATGATGACCATGGGGTTCGCGCTCCTCTTCCGCGACGGGGCGTTCATGATCTGGGGGGGCGATGCGTTCACGCTCCCGTATCCTGCAGCGCTGCGCGGATCGATGGACGCCGGCGGTGTCGTGTTTCCGATCTACCGCCTGTTCGTCATCGTCATTGCGGCGGTTGTCGCGGTGTTGCTCTGGCTCGTCAATGAAAAGACGCTGATTGGCGCACGGCTGCGCGCGGCGGTCGACGACCCCGAGATGGCGGGCGCCACCGGCATCAATGTGGCCCTGCTGTCGGGTCTCGTGTTTGCCGCGGGTGCAGGACTTGCCGCATTCGGCGGCGTGATGGGCGGCCCCATTCTGGGTGGCTATCCAGGCATGGATTTCGATCTGCTTCCGCTGGCGCTCGTCGTCGTGATCATCGGCGGAATGGGAAGCCTGCAGGGCGCGCTCGTGGGAAGCGTGGTCGTCGGGATGATCGACAACTTCGGCAAGGCGCTGGTGCCGGAACTGTCGTACTTCACGCTGTTCGCGCCGATGATCATCGTCCTCGCGCTGAAGCCGACGGGACTGTATGGAAAGGTTTAGCGGGGCGGACGTTCACGTCCGCCGATCGTTCTTCGCCCTTGCCGCGATCCTACTGGTCGTGCTGCCTCCATTCCTGACGTCCTACTGGGTCGGGCTGATGACGCAGATGCTCATCTTCGCAATCCTTGCGATGAGCCTCGACATCCTGCTTGGATACACGGGCCTGCCGTCGCTTGGCCACGCGGGAATCTTCGGGGTCGCCGCGTACGCCGTCGCCGTGCTGTCCACCAGGTATCAGGCGGGCCTGTTCACGTGCGTGGTGAGCGCTCTCCTCGTCGGCACGCTGCTCAGTGCTGTGCTCGGGCTGCTCGTCTCGCACGTACGGCAGGTGTATTTCCTGATGATCACGCTGGCCATTGGCATGGTGCTCTGGGGCGTGAGCTACCGCTGGATTCCGATGACGGGCGGCGACAACGGCATCTCCGGCATTCCGCGTCTCGAGGCGCAGGTCGGGCTTCCGGCCACTGGACCGATCCCGTTCTACTACGTTGCCGTGATCGTCTTCGGCGTCTGCAGCCTGGCGCTCGGCCTCCTTGTCAGCTCGCCGTTCGGGTACACGCTGAGAGGCATACGCGAAAACGAACCGCGGATGCGCGCGCTCGGCTTCAATACCTGGCTGCATTGCTATCTGAGCTACGTCATCGCCGGTTTTTTCGCGAGCGTCGCGGGCATCGTGTGGGCGTATTACAACGGGTTCGTGAGCCCGACCTACCTCGATCTCACCGCCTCGTCTGAACTGTTTCTGATGGTGACGCTCGGCGGACCGGGCACGCTCGCGGGTCCTGTCTTCGGCGCGGGTGCAATCGTCCTGTTGAAGAACGTCGTGAGCGCGTACACGCAGCGGTGGCTGATGATCCTCGGCATCGTCTACATCGCCACGATCCTCGTCGCGCCGCAGGGATTCTGGAACCTCAGATTCGGAGGGGTCCGGCCGCAGCCGGACGCGACGCGATGATCGTCATCCGTCGCCTAGCATCGGTAGTGTCCGGCTTCAGCCGGACCATGGTGGTCCTCGCCAGCCTGCTTGCCGCCGCGGCGGCGATCGTCACCGCGCAGACACCTGCGGGCCCGATCAAGATCGGCTTCATGGTGCCGCTCTCCGGCGCATACGTCCAGAACGGGCGCGACATCCTCAACGGGTTCCAACTGTATCTCGACGAGATCGGCTACAAAGCGGGCGGACGCCAGCTCCAGCTGATCATCGAGGACGATGAGGCGATTCCGGCCGTCGGGCTGACCAAGGCGCGAAAGCTGGTCGAGCGTGACCAGGTCGACGTGATGGCGGGGACGCTGCTGACGTCCACCGGCTACGCGCTTGCGCCGTACATCGAGTCGGCGCGGATCCCGATGATCTATCCCGTCTCATCGGCCGACGACCTCACGCAGCGCCGCCGCTCGAAATGGATCGTGCGGACCGGCTGGACGGCCAGCCAGCCCAATCATGCGTTCGGCGAGTACGCGTACAAGACTCTGGGGCTTCGCACGGTCGCCACGATCGCGCTTGACTACGGATTCGGCTGGGAATCGGTCGGTGGCTTCAAGCGGACGTTCGAGGAGCAGGGCGGACGCATTACGAAGGAGCTCTGGGCGCCGGTCTCGGTCCACGACTTCGCCCCGTACCTCGCGCAGGTGCCGCGCGATGTCGACGCGGTCTACACGTTGGTTCTCGGCCGTGCCGCGCTGCAGTTCATGCGGCAGTACGAGGAGTTCGGCCTCAAGGGGCGTGTGCCGCTCATTGGCGGCGGCACGTCAACCGACGAGCACGCGCTGCCGTTCATGGGGGACGAAGCCATCGGCGCCGTCACGGCGCTCCACTACAGCGCTGCGCTGGACAATCCGGCGAACAGGAAGTTCGCCGCTGCGTACCGGGCTCGTTTCAACAAGGTGCCCAGCTACTACTCGGAGAGCATGTACACGGGCGGTAAATGGCTCGTGGCGGCCATCGAGGCGCTGCACGGGCGCGTCGAGAATCACGAGGCGCTGCTCGATGCGCTGCGGAAGGCGCGGGTGACCGACGCGCCGCGCGGGCCGGTATCGC
Source organism: Vicinamibacterales bacterium (assembly GCA_036802945.1). Lineage (GTDB taxonomy): Bacteria > Acidobacteriota > Vicinamibacteria > Vicinamibacterales > UBA2999 > Gp6-AA40. The sequence goes on along the minus strand of DAIRVG010000012.1, from coordinate 10,181 downwards.
TCGACGAGTACGGCAGCCCGATCCAGAACGTCTACATACGCAAGGTTCAACGGCTCAACGGCGAGCTGCAGAATGTGGTCATCGACACGTTCCCGAATGTCTCGCAGTTCTGGAAGTACAACCCCACCGACTATCTGAAGCAGCCGTTGTACGCGCGATGAATGCTTCGTCCCCCTGCCTGGCGCTGGAGAACGTCTCGAGGGTCTTCGGTGGCTTGAAGGCGGTCGATGGAGTGAACCTGTCTATTCGCCCGGGCGAGCGTCACGCGGTAATTGGCCCCAACGGCGCCGGCAAGACAACGCTGTTCAACCTGATTAGCGGTGAGGTTCCCGCGACGGAAGGGCGAATCATCCTGTTCGGCGAAGACGTGACACGCCTGGCGCCCCATCAGCGCGCGGCACGCGGCATTGCGAGGACCTTTCAGATCACGCGGCTGTTTTCGAATCTCACGGTCCTCGAGAATGTACTCCTGGCCTGCGAGGCACTCGACCCGGCAAAGTTCAGCATGCTTCGCCCGCTGATGTCGTCGCGGGATCTCGTGGCGCGCGCCGACACGATGCTCGGCAACTTCGGATTGATGCCGCTGCGCCATGAGTACGCACGCAATCTGTCCCATGGGGATCAGCGGAAGCTCGAGGTGACGCTGTCCATGGCCGGGCACCCTCGCGTCCTGTTGCTCGACGAGCCGATGGCGGGACTCTCTCCGGCAGAGAGCCAGTCGATGCACGCGCTCCTGGCCAGACTCGATCCGTCGACTGCGGTGCTCCTGATCGAGCACGACATGGACATGGCGTTCGCCTTCGCGGAGAACGTGACCGTGCTTGCGCAGGGACAGGTGCTCGCGCAGGGGCGCAAGGACGACATCAGCGCGAACCCCGCTGTGCAAGAGATCTATCTAGGGACGAAGGCGAAATGAACCACGAAGATCACGAAGAATTCCGACACAAGCCACAGAGACACAGAGTCACAGAGATCAAAATTCCTCTGTGTCGCTGTGACTCTGTAGCCCGTGATCGTGAGGCTGCGCGTCATAGCCGTGCTCTCCGTCACTGACGTCCACACGTACTACGGCGATAGCCACGTCCTGCAGGGCGTCACGATGCGTGTCGATCGCGGCACGGTGGCTGCGGTCCTCGGCCGCAACGGCGTCGGCAAGACGACATTGTGCCGGTCGATTGTCGGATTCACGCCAGCGCGCAGCGGGCGCATCGTGTTCAACGACGTCGAGACGACGCGGCTGCCGCCGCACCGGATCTCCGCGCTGCGGATCGGCCTGGTCCCGCAGGGACGCCGGATCTTTTCGTCTCTGACCGTTGACGAGAACCTTGCGATCGCAGCTCGACCGCCGGCAGCCGGCAACTCGTGGAATCTCGACAAGGCGTTCGCTGTGTTTCCTCGCCTCGGCGAACGTCGGAAAAACCGCGGCAACCAGTTGAGCGGAGGCGAGCAGCAGATGCTCGCCGTCGCGCGGGCGCTCGTGGCCAATCCTCTTCTCCTCGTCATGGACGAGCCGACCGAGGGCCTGTCGCCGCAGATGGTGGCCGAAGTCGCCGGCTTGATTCGCCGCTTAAAGAGCGAGGGCACCGCAGTCCTCTTGGCGGAACAGAACGCCGCATTCGCCGTCACCGTTGCCGATGTCGTGCACGTGATGAGCAAAGGAACCATCGTTCACTCATCGGATCCCGCCGCGTTGTGGGCCAACGAAGAGATCAAGGCCCAGTACCTGGGTGTCCCGAAAGCCACTTCTTTGCATTGACGCGGTAAAAGCTAGCACGCGACAGGGCTCCCCTATTAAGTCTGCTTAAGTCTGCCTAATTCTGCCGCGTGGCCATGGGCGACGACCAAAGTCATCTACTAGGAAATCTTCCGACGCCCTCGGGCAGGTGTTCGCACGATTTCCGAGACGCTCAGCGGGCCTGAATCTTGCTACATGTGGCTTGTTCTCGCCAATTTTTCTATTTCGAAACTTGAGCGCCTGGAGGCCCTATGACGTTTCGCCGGTTGGTTGTCGTCGCGTTCTGCGTGTTGTCCTTTCTCGGCTCGCGAAACGCGGAGGCCGCTCCGATACTCCTGGGGCAAATGGTTGAAGTCAGTTACCGTTTTCCGGATATCAATACCGTGTTTAACGGGAACTCCGTCAATGTTCTGGTTGGCGCCGGAGTCGAGGTCTCTAACTTTCCGGTGGGCGACCCGCGGACGAACATCGATTTGTCGGACACCAACATCTTCGTCACCTATAATTCGGCGTCGACTTGGACGGCCACTGCTTTTAACGGACTTCGATTTTTTGATGTGAACGGCACAATCCCAGCGATTAGCTCGGTGACTATCAACGCCGCCACCAACCTGGGGGGACTCGACCTCTCCCGGATCACGTTTGACGCTGACCACATCTGGGTTAATTGGCAGGGACTTGCTTTCAACCAGCAGTCGATTGTGTCGCTGGACGTGAATGCGACAGCAGTGCCAGAACCAGCGACGATGCTGTTGCTCGGAACCGGCCTGGTCAGCTTGGGGTTGCGCCGGATGAGGCGTAAGGCTTAGACGCCTTCTGAAACCTGGGAGACGCACGCAGGGCGCGCGTGCGTCTCGTTGTTCCGCTCACCATTCATTCCCCGAACTCACGAAGAGCCTTCGAGGTTTTCCGCGGCTTGCCTTTCCGCATGTTGACACTTCGCCAAGCGGATCTGGAGAGGCGCAGCGACTCTGATCCTCCGTAGCGCGACCAATGCCAACGCCACGGAGAGAACATCGAGCACGGCCCCTCGTGGAGCATGCCGGTGGCGACCGCAACGAGCGCCATCATCCCGCCCGATCCCAAAGGGCCCACCAGCCAGATCGACCGACGCGGGTCTGGTAACGCCATCCCCGGTATGAGCGAAGTCTTTGATCGGCAACCCATATTGAGGGGCGAGCTCCTTCGACTGAGACCGCTTCGACCGGAAGACTGGGATGACCTTTACGCGGTCGCTTCAGATCCGCTCATCTGGGAACAGCATCCGAGCAGAGACCGCTACAAGGAGGAGGTGTTCAAGGGATTCTTCAGCGAGGCTCTGGCGTCGGGCGGAGCGTTGATCGCCATTGACGCCAAAGACGGCCGCGTCATCGGCTCGTCGCGATTCCACGGATATGACAGAGAAAAGAGCGAGATCGAAATCGGCTGGACGTTCCTGGCCAGGTCCTGCTGGGGAGGCATCTATAACGCGGAAATGAAGGAGCTCATGCTCCGGCACGCCTTCAAATTCGTACAGAACGTTGTTTTTGTGATTGGGTCACAGAATTTGCGATCGCAGAGGGCCGTGGAGAAAATAGGAGCGGTTCGTGTGGGATCAGGGCCAAGAGCCGACGGAACCGGCCAGGACAGTTTTCTCTATCGAATCCTTGCGCCACGTTCGCCTTCGGCCAAGGACTGACACATATTGAGGCCGATCTTTTTTCGGTCGGCTTCGGAGTTCCGGCGGTGGCTCGAGAAGCATCACGACACCGCGCGGGAAATCTGGGTCGGGTTTTACAAGAAGGGTTCAGGAAGGCGAGGCATCGCGTACGCCGACGCCGTGGATCAGGCGCTCTGTTACGGCTGGATTGACGGTATCCGGAACCGAATCGACGAAGAAGGATACACGAACCGTTTTTCGCCACGCACGTCGAAGAGCGTCTGGAGCAACATCAACATCAAACGCGCTGAGCAGCTCAGGCGGCTCGGTCTGATGCAACCTCCCGGCGTCAAGGCATTCGAGACTCGCGATCCGGCAAGGTCGGGCATCTACTCTTTTGAGAACCGACCGACAACGCTCGCACCCGCGCTCGAGCGACGCTTCAAGGCCAACAAGAAGGCGTGGCTGTTCTTTCAGGCGCAGCCGCCAGGATACCGCCGCTTGATCGTCTTCATGGTGATGAGCGCAAAGCAGGACGAGACGAAAGAGCGACGCCTGGACCGGGTGATGAAGGCATCAGAGAAGGGGCTGCGCCTCATCTGATGAGCCGCGCAGAATCACACCCGATCCAAGGAATTCAAGACGCGCCGGACCATTTTCTGGCAATATTGCGCGGCCGGGGAGGCACATGTCATGCGCACGAGTGCAATAGTTTTCGCATTGGTCTTATCAATGTCCGGGTCCGCATTCGCACAGGACTGGACTGAGTACCAGAATAATCAGGACGGCTTCAAGATCAATTTTCCGGGCCAGCCCAAGGTGACGGAGACGACCTGGAAGACACAGTTTGACTACACGCTACCGGCCCGTGCGTACAGCGCCGAGCGGGGCCGCGAACGGTATTCGCTGACCGTAGTCGACTATAACGGCCTCGAACCGCAGGGCGTCGCGCGACGGAAAGCGTGCCCTCCCGGCGCCGAACCCTGCATTGGCAGCGATCTCAGCGGCCCCGGCTTCTGGAAGCATGATGTGCGGGGGGCCATGATCTACGCGTCGTTCAGGTACATCCAGCGGGACGCAAAGGTCACACACTTCCTATGGAGCCACGAGGACCTGGTTGAAGGACTTCAGCTCCAGCTGACCAACAACGCCGATCAATCCCGGACCTTCGTCTACATCTCCATGCACGAAATGAAGCTTTACGTGCTCGAGGGAACGGTGCCGAAGGGCTATCCCCCGCCGGCCCTGATCCAGCAGTCGATGGGGTACGTCGACAAGGACGGGAACGGGATTCGTTATCAGACGATCTACTCGAATGAGATCTACGGTCTGCGAGACCGCGAACCACCCTCGCACGGTGGCGGCGGTGGCGGCGCTGGCCGCGGAGCTGGTGCTGGCGGTCAGGGGCAAGGTCGTGGCGGTGGCCGCCGCGGTGGTGGCGCCGGCAACGTCGTGCAGCCGTAACCAAACGGCGATTCGGAGGATCGGTCTGATGCGCCCACTGAAACTCGTACTGCTGACGTTCGCTGTCTCGACGGCGCTGTTGACGGCCCAGGGCCGGAAGACGCTGGACATCTATTCGATCGACGTCGAGGGTGGCGGCGCCACGCTGTTCGTCCCGCCCTCCGGTCAGTCCCTCCTCGTCGACTCGGGCAATCCCAGCAACGGCCGAGATGCCGACCGCATCGTCGCCGCGGCGAAGGATGCCGGCCTGACTCAGATCGACTATCTGGTGACGACCCACTTCCATGGCGATCACATGGGGGGGTTGTCCGAGCTCGCCCCGCGGTTCCCGATTCGGCACTACGTCGATCACGGGGACAACATCCAGCCGGATGGCTCCGGGGCCAGGTTCTTTGCCGGCTATCTAGAGCTGGCGAGCAAAGCGCAGCGGACGTCCGTCAAGGTCGGCGACAAAGTGCCCATCGCCGGGTTGGACTGGCTGATCGTCGCCTCCAACGCGCAGCTCCTCCAGAAGCCGCTACCAGGAGCGGGGCAGCCGAATCCCGCGTGCGCCACGTTCCCGAGGCAGGTCGAGACCAACTTCGAGGATTCGCACTCGGTCGGCAGCCTCGTCTCGTTTGGGAAGTTCCGCCTCGTCCACATGGGCGATCTGACCGTCAACTTCGAGTATGAGCTGATGTGCCCGAACAATCGCATTGGCACCGTTGACGCCTGGATCGTGTCGAATCACGGCCAGGTGAGGTCGGGCTCGGCTGTCCTCGCACATGCGTTGCAGCCGCGGGTCGCCATCATGAACAACGGCGTGCGCAAGGGCGGCGTGCCGGACACGATGAAGATCATTTATACGATCCCCGGTCTGGAGGATCTGTGGCAGGCGCACTTCTCGTTGCTCGGGGGCCAGGAGTACGCGGCCCCGGGCGCCTTCATCTCGAACACGCTCGACGAGCAGCCTGCGGCGGTTGAGATCGCGCCGATGCCGCCGGCCGCGCCAGGCACGACGCTTCCTCCGGCGCCAACGCACAGCGGGCCGGCGTATTGGATCAAGCTATCGGCGCAGCAGGATGGATCGTTCACCGTAACCAACAGCCGGAACGGGTTCACCAAGATGTACCGGCCGAGAACGACCGTCCAGGGCACGAGGTA
>DAIRVG010000012.1:0-4100 GCA_036802945.1 Vicinamibacterales bacterium | reverse complement strand
AGTATGTCGAAATTGCCTGGCGCGTAACCAAGTACTCTCAGCAGCAGCGCAACCTGTCCACGATGGTGAACCCCATGATTAAGCGAGTGGTGCATCAGTTCTCCCAATGGCATCGTTCGCTTGTCGGGCGGAACGATTGTGTATTCGACGTCGCGAGCCAGCTCGTCGTCTTTCAGCTTTGACAGGAACTCGCGTTCGTACACCTCGACTGTCTTCCAGGTTTCCATGAGGGATTCGGCCGTTGCATAGTCGGCTGGATTGAGACGCGGGCCACGCTGCTGGCCGCCGCAGCGATCGAGCCAGCCCCATTCAGCGCTCAGGATATGCACCATCGTGTTCCTGATCGATCCGTAGCTGCCCGCCACATCTCGCGTGAATTGTTCGGGCGTAAGCTGCGAGATGACATGGAAGAGGTGTTTGTTTGCCCAGCAGCCGTAACTATAAAGACCCTCTAGATCCTTGACGGTCATATGACGCTCCTTACCTGGGTAGCAGCCGCACTAGCTGGCGACATTTAGCGGTTTCCATTAATCATTGCGACTACCTCGCGTAGGATTCAAACGATATGTTGGGAGCCGTCTGGGGCCGTCGCGTCATTCTTCTCCTCGCCACCATCGCTTTCTGTTCGGCTCTCGTGGTGGCGTTCACCGGCGGCTTCGTCATCAACGTGTTCGGACTACGCGCGTCCTCCCACGACGTCGTGCGTCCGCTTGTTGCGGGCGTGGTTCTCACGGTCTTCTATATCGCGATTGCCCGCCAACACTGGCGCTCCGACCTTGAGATACTGACCCGCATCAATGCGCCGATGTTCATTGCGGCGCTCTGCACCGGCGCCGCACTTGTCGTCGGCATTCACTGGGGAAACTTCCTCGGCGCGGGCCCCGATTCTTCGGGCTACGTCAGCGAGGCCGACCTGTGGGCTCATGGGAAGCTCACGATTCCTGCTCCCGTGTGGGCGAATGACGCGCGTTGGACACACGCGGTCTGGTCTTCCGGGCCCGTGGGTTATCGTCCCACCCAGAGGCCGCTGGATTTCGCGCCGGTCTACTCGCCGGGTTACCCGTTGATGATGGCGGCCTTCCAGAAGGCTGGCGGGCGTGATGCCGTGTTTTACGTGCTTCCGATACTCGGCGCGCTCGTTGTGTGGGCCTCGTACCTGCTTGGCCGATACCTTAGCAACGCGTGGGGTGGAGCGATCGCCGCCCTGTTGATGGTGTGCAGTCCCACCTTTCTCTGGTACCTGGTGCGGCCGATGAGCGATGTTCCGGTCACCGCCTGCTGGGCCATGGCGATCGTATTCGCGTTGAGCGGTGGTTCAAGAGGCGCGGTTCTCTCGGGAATCACTGCTGGCGCGGCCATTCTCGTGCGGCCGAATGTCGCCCCACTCGCCGCCATCCCGATGTTGCTGCTCGCAATGACGGGCGAATCGAGAATCCGTCGTCTGTTCGTGTTCGGTGTGGCGGCGGCCCCTTCGGCGCTGGTGATTGGAGGCCTCAACTGGTACTGGTACGGCTCGCCGCTTACATCGGGGTACGGCACTCTCGATGCTCTTTATTCCACGAAATTCATTTGGCCCAACCTTCAGCGTTACTCGGCATGGTTGATCGACACACAGACGCCGCTGATCCTCATCGCCTTCGCGGCACCCTTCGTCCTGAGACCACCACGTGAGGAGAAATATCGAGTCGTTCTGCTCACCGTCGTCTACCCGATCGCCGTGTTTGGGATGTACGTCTCGTACCTGGTGTTCGATAGTTGGTGGTACCTGCGTTTTGTGCTGCCGGCGTTTCCTGTGTTGTTTGCGAGTCTTGGCGCGATTCTCGTCGAGTCCGTGCGCCAGTCACAACGGCGCACGACAGCGATACTGTTGGTCGCCGCCCTCACGGGATCCATGGCGTTCCAGGGGTGGAGGTACGCACAACAAAAGGGGGGGTTCCGGGGCGAGGATCGGTTCGCAAGAGCTGTCGAATTCGCCAACACCCTGCCGCAGAACACCGTCCTCGTTTCGCTAGGACATTCGGGGACGCTGCATTTCTACACCGGCCGAGACGTCCTGCGGTGGGACCTTCTTCTCGGAACTGAGCTGGACAGCGCGCTGGCGTACCTTCGCCGTCTAGGGCATCCGGTGTATTTCATCGGCGATCCGTTCGAGGCGACAGAATTCCAACGTCAATTCGCAGGCCAGCAGACCCTCGACGATTTCGAGCGCAGGCGTGTGCCGGATTTCGAGGAGCAGTACGTCGCATACGATCTGAGCGCCCCTTAGCCTCATCATCGCGACGCTGCACCCTCTCGCGTGCTTTTCTTTCGGCACGGCGATGCCGTGCGCAGGACATGGTGTGCGCGGCGCGCGCGACAAGGTCACCAAGGTTTTTACGCTGGGGAATCGCGTTAGCGTTGGGACCGCGTACTAACGATCCAGAGATGACGATGCGGATGGGACGCGCGTTCAATGAGGCTCAGTCTGCCTTGGCCCTCTCCCGCGATCGATCTGGGTTGGCACGTGACCTCTGCGCCGCTGTAGTGTTCGCGTACATTGCCGCGTGCTGGGTTGTCGTGGCACTCTTGATCCTGACGTTCGGACCCCGTATGAACAAACGAACGCTGGCGTAGGCAATCCCAAAGCCCAAATCCCAAGCCCAAGGCGCCTATCAACAGGAGATCACGAGCTTAGAAGTTTCTTGCGCTTCGGCAGATTCTGCGACACGCCGGCGGACCGGCTGGCTGAATTACTGCGAGGCCCTTCGCCTCGATGCCACGATTTCGGGCCCCGATCGCACGGTATGCGATTCGCTGTGATCGTGTCTTAATGACCGACAGAGAGGCGAGGCGCGACGCCCTGTCCACATGGTTCATGGAGTTCAGCGTGCTCTGGGCGGTGTTTCCGCTGCTCGACTCGCTGGTCGAAAGCAGGCCCCTTGACTGGTTTGTGCCCGCATTGGGCATTGGAATCAGCTTGACGGCGGCGGGAATGGGGCTGATATTTAAGCGAGGTCAGCGCACATGAATGGAATGATTGTCTCCGCGCTAACGGGGCTGGCCGTTCTGATCCTCGGCCTCGTCATTATTCGTCTCACCCCCGAAACGCGCGACCGCTGAGAGGCGCGGACGTGGCGTTTGCGCGCCATCCAGCTGTGATCGCACGATCTTTGGTGCGACTGCGGTTTCACGGCCACACCGGCGTTTTCGCACGCACAACGGCGTTTTCGCCTCCACACCAGCGTTAGCGGGTGCGGTGTCCGCCGTTCCGTGTCCACGGGCGGATTTCAGCATTCGGTTTCGCGGTTTCGTGTCCATGTGCGGACAGCGGCGCGCGGTTTGTCCGTTTTCGTTTCCATGGTGGTGTTGCAGCGCACGTTGGCGACAGCTTGGAGCGACAACCCAGTGCGATTCGATGAGAGACTGTCCACCATCGTATGAGCCGATAATTGGAGCATGAAAACGCGTATTTTGCGTAAAACCGCATTCGCCTGTTTCGTGCTCGCGGTAGCGTGCCAATCCGTTCCTGCTCACGCCAGCGACTTGACTGGAATTGTCAAGGATGTCTGTGGGAGGGCGATTCCCGGGACGAAGGTCACTCTTAGCGGCCGCTCCGGAGCAACATTCCTCGCGCTCACCGATGGAACGGGCCGGTACGTATTTGCGGAGATCGCTCCGGGCGCGTGGACCATGGTGTTCGACTTGGTCGGGTTTCAGAAGCATCACGAAGATATTCAGGTCATGGAGCCCCGCGCATCAGTAGAAAGAGACGTCCGTCTCCAGCAAGACTTTGCGCAAAAGGAAAGTCTTACCGTCAGCCATAGTGATCCGTCAATCCGGTACCGCAAGTATTCGGTTCACGGAACGGTGACGGGGCCTGAAGGAACACCGATTTCGAACGCGACGGTCAGCTTTCGTGTCGGGGACTCAACGTCATTACGGACCATTCCGGTCACGGACGTATGCGCGACCGACGAATTAGGTCGCTACTACGTTTCGATTTGGTCACCGACTTCAGCTCGCTGGACGTTGTCTGTCGGAGTTGAGGGTTACGCCCCTTATACACGTGGGGACCTCGAAGTCAGCCCCGACGAACCGCAAGCCATCGAGATTCGTCTTCA
>DAIRVG010000011.1:68921-72889 GCA_036802945.1 Vicinamibacterales bacterium | reverse complement strand
TCGGGGCCATACACGTAGCGCCGCTCGCCGACGAGCGTGTGGCCACGCAGCCGCGCCTGGATGCGAATCTGATTGCGCTTCCCGGTCTGGAGTCGCACTTCGATCAGTGACGCATCGCGAAACGTTTCGACGACGCGATAGTCGCTGATGGCGTCGGTCCCCTCCGGATCGCGCGGGTGGGTCTCCTTCTGAATGAGCGCCTTGCGATCCCAGACCAGGCGATCGCGCCACGTGCCCGTCCTCGGCTCGGGATGACCGTACACGACGGCGAGGTACACGCGCTCCGGCTCGCGGCGGCGGAATTGCGCCTTGAGCGCCTCCTGCGTCTGTGCGTCCTTTGCGAACACGACCAGCCCTGAGGTGTCGCGATCGATCCTGTGGACGACGAACGGGTGGCGTTTCCCACGTGGACGGAAGTAGTCCTCGAGCTGGTCGTACACCGACGACGCGCCCATCTTCCGCTCGAGCGGGACCGACAGCAGCCCGGCCGGCTTGTTCAAGACCAGCAGCGCATCGTCTTCGTACAGGATTTCGAGATCTCCGGTCTCGCTTCGCGGCGCGCGGCGGGCGCTGCCCGGCCGATCCATCCAGACCTGCACGACATCGCCCGCAACGAGACGCCTGGCGGCATCCACGAGCGCCATCTCCTCGGCATTCAGGAAGATTTTTCCGCGTTCGAGCGCGGCAACGGCGCGGCCGCGCGAGCCGAGCCGATCAGCGGCGGCAAGAAACTTGTCGAGCCGCCCGCCGGCCTCGCCGGCGTCGACGGTCCACTGGTCGCTCAGGGCGCTCCAAGAGCAAGCGCGATCGCGCGCTCGGGTGAGATGGTCCGTCCATCGGCGGACGCCGCCCTGAACGTGTCCGGTGCCATGAGCGTAAGGAGCCGCGCGGTGTAGTGATCGATATCGAGCTGATCGTCGGGGTCGAACGTCACGTTGAAGCGCTCGAGCAACGCGAGAGCGGCACCGTAGAGACGCGCAGCGCGCGTGCCCTGTTTCTGCGCGACCGCGACCGAGGCAAAACCGGTAAGCGAGTAGGCGATGCCGGCGTCGTCCTGCAGGTCGCGGTACTTCCGCAAACTTTCGGTGAACAGCTTTCTCGCCGCGTCCGGGTTCCCCTGACGCAGCCTCACGTATCCGAGGTTGAACAGGTCGGCGGCGACCGAAACGTCCCAGCCCGCGGCGCGGTTCGCAGCCAGGCTGAACTCGTACAGCTCCGCCGCTTTGCCGTACTGTCCCTGAATTCGAGCCACAGCCGCAAGCATGTGCATCGCGGCCGCCTGTCCGGGCTTGTCGTCGAGGTCGCGACGCAGCACGGCGCTCTCTTCGGCGTACCGCCGGACCGAGGCGTAGTCCATCTCTCGTAGCGCCGCGCGTGAGAGACCCAGGAGGGCCGTGGCAGCCCCTTCCTTGTCCTGCAGTCGTCGATAGATCCGCAGGCTCTCAGCGTTCAGCGCGCGCGAAGCGGCTTGATCGCGCTGCCTCAGCGCGAGGGCACCGGCGTCGTACAACCCCTTTGCCCGGATCTGCGTCTGGGCCAGGGCGCTTGGCAGCCCCAGGATTGTCGTCAGTAGATCCCGCGCCTCGTCGACACGCCCTTCGTAGCTCCAGAAGTAGGCGAGCGGCACCGCGAGGCGTAACGCCTGGTCGCCCTCGGCATTGCGAGAGAACCAGTCGAGGCTGTCGCGGAGTGCGGGCTCCTCGGTCTTCACACGCTGGCGCCACTCCGCACCGCGCGGTCCCAGGCGCTCCGCGTACGCCTGCTCGACCTGCGCTACGCGATCGAGCGCAGCCTGTCGTTGGACCTCGAAGTCATTCTGGGATGCAGCGGCAGACGCCGCCCAGAGCGAACCGATGATCAAGACAATGGCGGGGTCCCGCAGCATCGGGCTTCAGCTTACACTCGGCCGCGGAAACCCTGATCACGCGGGTCCGCGTGTCCACAAGTACGCCAGTCGGTTCTCGTTACACCGTCACCCTTTTTTGCTTCCTGGCCCCAACGCCATTCCAAAGTCTGCATGGGTCATCGTCACCGTATCTGGTTGATATAGCTTGACTTGCGGTCTGAACACCCGGCGGGAACAATCGTTGCCCTCGACGCCGCAAACCTTGTCTCCGGAGGATCACGCAATGACGAGTGTTCATTTTCGAGTGCTTCTCCTCGCCATCTTCACAGCCGTCGCGGCCGCTTGTGGCAGCAACGCGTCGCTCTCGCCGACTGCACCATCGGTCACTCGCGCTGGCGCATCTGGCGCCGTCATCATCGGGCAGGTCAACGGCGCGTCCGCGCCGATCACGACGCGAGATACGGCCGGCGTATCCGGCATAGGAGAGACGTCGGGCGCGCTCGACGCCTTCGGCACACTCGCCACGTCGACGCTCACGGTGAAAATCACAGGTACCAACATTTCGACGACGACCGACGGCCAGGGTCAGTTCACTCTTACTGGCGTTCCACCCGGGGACGTCCAGCTGGAATTCAGCGGCCAGGGGACTAACGCGAAGATCGTGATCTCAGGGGTCAGCGCGCAGGACGAGATCCGCATCTCGATCACGCTGAACGGCAACAACGCTCACGTCGATTCCGAACGGCGCAACGGACGTGAGGACCGCGGCAAGGATCACGAGATAAACGAGGCTGAGGTGAAGGGCGCGGCCTCCGCCCTGAGCGGTACCTGTCCGAGCCTGACGTTCACTGTGCAGGGCACGAAGGTGACGACAACGGCAAACACCAAGTTCGACGGCATCACGTGCGCGCGCGTCCAGAACGGAACCATTGTCGAGGTCAAGGGCCAACGCCAGGCGGACGGCACCATTGCGGCCGCGAAGGTGGAACTCGACGACTGATAGCGAAAGCGTACGGCCGCCGCCAGCCTATTTCAGCGTGGCGCCCGTCAACCCGGCAATCGCGCCGAGCGTTGTCTGCGCCGCGTTGAGGCCCAGACGGAAGTCCTTGTCGGTGTACGTCGCGAACACGTCTGTCGGCTGGTGCCACTGTGGATCCCACCCGCTGCCGATCTGCGTGCCGCGCTCGTTCTCGCGCAGGCTGATCGCGGCGACGTCGTCCATGAACGGGTTCGAGTCGGTGTTGGTCATGTGCGGACCAACGGATGCGGGATAGTCGGTCGCGTATTTCTCGTTCGCGCGATGGAACACCCACGCGAGAGCCTGTGATTCCGGGGCAAGCCTCGAGTTGGACTGGAACTCGATGTTGACGTCCGCTTCGGGCCTTTGTTCAGGACTCATCGTGCCGTCCGGACGCGGCATCCCGTGGTCGAAGAGCATCATGTCGTGCTGGATCATGCCGAGCCATTTCGGCTCGGGATACTTGCCGGAACCAGCCGGCTGCTCCTGCCCTCTCAAGTCCCGCCGCTGCGCGACATAGGCGCGGCTGCCATTCAACCCGCTCTCTTCGTTGTTCCACAGGATGAAACGAATCGATCGCTCCGTCTGCACATCCGGCGCGCTGAACACGCGCGCCAGCTCCATCACCAGCGCGGTGCCCGACCCATCGTCGTTCGCCGCTTCGCCCCAGCCGATGCCGTCCATGTGGGCACCGATGATGTACATCTCGTCGGGGCGGGTGGCGCCAATCTTCGTGCAGTAGACCTCGTCGCGCGGTCCAGGCACCGTTGCCTCGGCATTCAGTTCACGCAGCTTCGGATCAGGCTGCGCGTTGGGATCGTTGTTCACGCCGGTCCTGGTCCGATTGCCGCGCGGGCGCCCTCCGCCGACCGATGTTGGCGGGTTTGCGGCAGGAGGAGCCGGGACCGGTGGCGAAGGCACAACTGCCGGGGGCGCCGGCTGAAACATGTACGTGAGGCGCTCCGTGTTGGTGCAGCCGTAGCTCTTGAGCTGCGCCTCGATCCAGTCGACCGCCGCGCGGTTGCGCTGAGTCCCCTGGCGCCGGTCGCCAAACTGTGTCAGCCCCTTGATCGTGGCTTTGTATCTCTCGAGATCGAGGCGCGA
>DAIRVG010000011.1:42920-68821 GCA_036802945.1 Vicinamibacterales bacterium | reverse complement strand
CAAACTGTGTCAGCCCCTTGATCGTGGCTTTGTATCTCTCGAGATCGAGGCGCGATACGAGTACGCGGATCGGATCATCCGTTTGCGGCGCGGACTGTGCGAACGTAGGTCGCGCCAGCAACGTCACCACGAGGACGAAGACCACCGCGGCCACGAACAGCATCGCCGTTCCGCACCCGCTTGCTTTCCTACCCGTTCCGGCGGCCAGTGCGGGAATGGAAGGCGATTTGCCGCGCTCGAGCGCCTCCACGTAGTCCTTGGCTTCCTTCAGACCAAGATTCGTGCGCTCGCGGACGACTTTGATCGCGCCGATCTTGTCGCCAGCCTGGATTCGCTGCTGCAGCTCCGCATCAGGCTGGAACGATCCGGCAGCGCTCAGCGCGCTGCCGCAGTACCGACACTTGATCGCGTCGTCCTGGATTTGCTCGGCGCAGAACGGACACTTCTTCATCAGCGTTGAAAGACCGGTGGCGCTTCCGGAATGGCCTCCCCGTCGTGCCGCGGTTCTGATCCGCCGTAGTGCACGCCGGTGCCGTCGCTCATCACCGCCTGTCCGTACCCGAACACTCCGCTGCGCGGAGGCACAACGGTGATCCTGTGTCCGAACGCCGTCAGCTGCGTGCGCGCCTGCGCCGGCACGAGCGCCTCGACGTAGAGATCGCAGCCGTCGAACGTCAATTTCGTGAAGCGGCCCGCCTCGAGGGCTTCCTGCACGTCCATGCCGTAGTCTGCGATGTTGGCGACAAACTGGGCGTGCGCCTGCGCCTGGTTGAACCCGCCCATGATCCCGAATCCGATCTTCACGTCACCCTTCGACATGAACGCCGGAATGATCGTGTGCAGCGGCCGTTTGCGCGGAGCAAGGAGGTTCGGATGGCCGCTCTCCAGCGTGAACAGCGCGCCACGGTTGTGCAGCATGAAGCCGGTGTCGGGCGGCACAATCCCGCTGCCGAACGACGAATACAGGCTTTGAATCAAGGAGACGATGTTGCCTTCCTTGTCGATGACGGACAGGTAAATCGTGTCGCCGCCGGTGGCTGTCGTCAGCCCTTCGAGCCTCGAGGGCTCGACGCTGCACGACGCTTTCGCCGGATCGATCAGCCGAGCACGATCCTTGCCTCGCTCCTTGCTCAACATCGGCAGAACCGGGACTTTCGAGAAGCGCGTATCCGCGACGTAGCGCAACATGTCGGCGTACGCGAGCTTCTTCGCTTCGATCATCACGTGGAGCGCCTTGGCGCTGTGGAACCCGTACTGTGCGAGCGGATACTGCTCCATCACGTTCAGCATCATCAGCGCCGCGATGCCCTGCGTGTTCGGCGGCAGCTCGTAGACGTTCCACCCGCGATAGGTCGTCGAAATCGGATCGACCCATTCCGGCTTGAACTCCTTCAGGTCGGCCAGCGTCATCGTTCCGCCCTTCTCACGCGACGTGGCGACGATCGCATCCGCGGTTTTCCCCTCGTAGAAACCGGCCGGTCCCTTCGCGGCAATGAGGCGCAGCGACGCGGCGAGGCGAGGATTCTTGAAGATTTCACCGGCGCGCGGCGCACGTCCATTGGGCAGGTACGCCTGCGCGGCGTTCGGATCGGCGGAAAGCTTTTGCGTCTGCCCAGCCCATGCATCTGCGATGACATCAGTCACCGGAAATCCATCGTCGGCGTAAAAAATCGCGGGCGCGAGGAGATCCGACATCGGGAGCTTGCCGAAGCGTGTACGCATCGCGTCCCAACCGGCCACGACGCCCGGGACGGTCACGGTGTAGACCCCGGCGCCCGGCATCCGCTGAAGCCCTTTCGACTTCAGGAGTTCCGGCGTAAGGCCGGTCGGCGCCCACCCGCCGGAGTTGAGTCCGTACAATTTGCCGGTGCGCGCTTCGTAGTAGATCGCGAACAGGTCACCGCCAATGCCGTTGTTGTGCGGCTCGACAAGCCCCATGACGGCGTTGGTCGCGATGGCCGCATCGATCGCGTTGCCGCCGCGCTCGAGGATCTGCACCCCGGCGCGCGCCGCGAGCGGCTGGCTTGCGGCGACGATGCCGTACTTCGTCGCGATTTTCGAGCGGCCGGTAATCACCTTCGGGTTCGGACCCGCGTCTTCCTGGCCGACGACCATCCCTGTCAGCAAACCGATGACGCCGAGGGCGACAAACAGCGGGTGCAGTCTCATGGAAAACTCCTGGAACATGCGGGGCGGACCGTCGAGGTCCGCCACGACAAAAGGCCGGTCGATTATCGCCCAGTTGAGCCCTTCTGCATCGCTCGCGCTACACTTTGTCC
The DNA here is from genome assembly GCA_036802945.1 of Vicinamibacterales bacterium. Taxonomy (GTDB): domain Bacteria; phylum Acidobacteriota; class Vicinamibacteria; order Vicinamibacterales; family UBA2999; genus Gp6-AA40. The sequence goes on along the minus strand of DAIRVG010000011.1, from coordinate 66,542 downwards.
CGATGGCTTCGCGGCACGTCTTGTCGAAGCGGCTGCTGACCCTGGTTGGCGCGGCCGCGATCTGCGCGGCGTCCGTCAGCGTGGCCTGGGCCCAGTTCGGCCGCGGCGGCTTCTTCGGCCGCGGCGCACGCATCGCCGCGGCTGAGGATTTCGACGGCCGCTTCCACTACTGCCGCGTCGTCTATCGGCAGGCATTCGAGGGAGATGGCGGCAGCTGGAGAACCGACTATCCTCGCGCCGACACCAACATCATGATCCGGTTGTCGGAGCTCACCAAGACCAACGTCAGCTTCGACCAGGCGCGTCAGCCGATGAACCTGCTTGTCAACCTCGGTGGCGACGAATTGTTCCGCTGCCCGGTTGCGGTGATGTCCGCCCCCGGCTCTGCGTTGATCAGCGACATGGAAGCCGAGAACCTGCGCGAGTACCTGCTCAAAGGCGGCTTTATGTGGGTCGATGATTTCTGGGGCTCCTACCAGTGGGACCACTGGGTGAGCCAGCTGCGCAAGGTGCTGCCGGCCAGCGAGTATCCCATCGTCGACCTGCCGATCGAGCATCCGATTTTTCGCACGCAGTTCGAGGTTTCTGCGATTCCCCAGATCCCGAACATCGGGTTCTTCATGCGTTCGGGCGGGCGCACATCAGAGCGAGGCGAGGACAGCGCGGTGCCGCACGTCCGGGGGATCGCCGATCGGAACGGCCGCCTGATGATGCTGATGACACACAACACGGACATCGCCGACGCGTGGGAGCGCGAAGGCGACGACCCGACGTATTTCATGACGTTCGGTCCGAGGGGATACGCGCTGGGGATCAACGCTTTCCTGTACGCACTCACCCACTGATGCTGCCGGAGTTTCACCGGGACCTTCTCGCCGACACCATTCGCACCAACGCCTACCGCAGCGCTATCCGCTCTGTGGTCACGCGTGACAGCGTCGTGCTCGATCTGGGCACCGGAACCGGGATCCTGGCGTTTTTTGCGTGTGAGGCCGGCGCGCGGCGCGTCTTCGCAATCGAGGAGGGCGACGCAGGCGTGCCCTCCATGCTTGCGCGGCATCTCGGCCTGTCAGATCGCGTCGAGATCATTCATGCCCGCTCCACCCAGGTGGAGCTGCCCGAACGGGCTCACGTGCTCGTGACAGAGACCCTCGGACCCTTCGGGCTCGATGAACACATCCTCAGCTCCGTCATGGACGCCCGCGCGCGCCTGCTCACGCCTGGCGCGACGATCATTCCACGTCATCTTGCGCTCTGCCTCGCGCCCGTCGAAACGGCATCCCTGTACGCGAAGCAGGTCGCGTGGTGGGACGAAAAGCGATACGGCTTCGATCTCAGCCCGATGCGTACGCTCGCCTCCAACCGGCCGTGCCTGGCGGACGCCAATCCCGCAGGGTTCCTGGCACAGCCGGCAACGGTCATCGACGTCGATCTGGCTGCGGCGTCTTCCTCGATCGTGTCAGGAACGACGCGGTTCGACATGACCCGCGGCGGCGAGCTCCACGGGTTTATTGGATGGTTCACGGCGACGCTGATTCCGGGTGTTATGTTGAGCAACGACACCGCCGGACGGACGCACTGGGATCAGCTGTTTCTGCCGCTCGAACACCCCGTGGACGTGCACGCGGGCGATGGAATCGATCTCACATTGAAATCGTTCGACGGTGACGTGTGGGTGTGGGGCGGCGCTATCGAGTCGAACGGCCGCACAACGACGTTCTTGCAGAGCACGGCGTTCGGCGCGCCTCCCAGTGCCACACGGTCGGCCCCGTAAATGGGTCGACGATCGCTCGTCCTCGCCGGATGCCTGATGGTCTGCTGCAGCGCCTATGCGTCCGGGCAAACCAGTGACGACACGCGGACGCAGTACCCGGCGCTTCTCCAGAACTCGTTTGTCACAATCAACGTTGGCGGCGTGAACCAGCCGTTTTCGCAGGACCAGCTTCAGCCTGGATTCCGGGCCGCCTCGATTGCCGTCCCGCGGGCCGCGGTGCGCGTGGTGCTCTTCGGCCACGAATTCAACAGCACACTTTCCGTTCAGGCCAGCTACATGCGCCCCGTGAACTACGTCACGTATGCGGGCGTCAACGGCGCGGATGCAGGCCGTCATCACGTCCGGGTGAACTTCGGCGGCGTCACGCTCAAGGCGCGGAGACCGGTTGCCGGTCGAATATCTGTCTACGGCGAGGGAGGCCTCGGCTTCACGAGCCGCACCGGCTTCAATATCGGCGACAGCCCGGTGGTGACCGATGCGCACTACGCGTCGATGCTTGTCGGCACCGGGCTCGACTATCGGCTCACCCGGGCGTGGGATCTAACCGCCGGTCTGACTTATTCACCTGGCAAGGCGAGCGTCGCCCATCCGCACACGCTGTTTTCCTCGGGAGGGTTCAGGTACACGATGCGCCCGGTTCCGGCGGAGCGAGTGGAGGCCAACAGGCGAAGCGGCTTTGTTTTTCCACGCCAGATCGTTCAGCTGGAATATTCGTCGGGGTCCGGCTATTCGGTGAACGATTTCGTGTCGAGGAAGGTACCGATCTTCTGGGGTGGCCACGCACGGGTGGACTTCGGCGTGGCGCCACACTACGAGCGGAATGTTTTCCACACACGGAAAGTCTTTGCGCTCGACGTCGGCGCGAGCGCCGGATTTTACAAGACGAGGCAGAACAACGATCGGTTCTACACGTTGTCGCTGTACCCGCTGTTCCGCTTCACATTCATCCGCATGAAGCCGGCGGATATCTACTTCGCCTACTCCTTGGCGGGCCCGACATACATTTCGAAAATCGTGCTCGACGATCTCAACACCGGCCGGCACTTCACGTTCCAGGATTTCATGGGGCTTGGCGTCTTCGCGGGAAAGAACAGAAATCTCAACGCCGGCGTCAAGATCAACCACTACTCGAACGGCAACATCTTCACGCAGAACGCGGGCGTGAAGATTCCGCTGACGTTCAGCCTGGGATATGCGTTCTAGACGGGTGCGACCCGTTACTGGGACGCCGTCGTCGGAATCTCCTTGATCGCGCCCGTCGCCTTACCCGCCTGCACCAGGCGGTCCAGGCTGCGTTGCGCATCCTCACGCAGCATCAAGCGCCTTGCGACCATGTCGTCGATCGCCTTCTTGACCGCGTCGTAGTACGCGGAGAAGCGCGGGTATCGTTCCTCGATCGAGAGCCTCGGGTCGCCGCTCGCCATGCGCTCGGCCTTCGTCTTCGCAAACGGGATGTATTGCCCGCTTCCCTCGCAGCCGTCGCCCGCCTGCGCTCCGCCGCGCAGCGCCCAGCCAGTGTAGGTCGCAAGCGGCACGGTGACGTCAGGCAACCTGAGGCCGGCGATATCGTTTCCGTCGTTGTCGGTCTTCGGCACGAAACTCGGATAGATCGGGCCATTGGCTCGATTGTCCTGGTAGGGCGGAGTAATCACCGGTGGATTGATCGTCGGAATTCCGGTCGCGTAGAAGTTCGGCCCGTAGTTCAACAGATAGCGTGTCGTCTTGAGACCGTTGTGCATCACGCCTGGAATCGTCGGGAAGCCTGTCGCATTCGCCGGAACGAGTGTGCCGTCCGAAAGCCTGGGCACCTGACTCGCCGGCGGGAGCGTCCCCTTCGTCGACCATTCGTCGAGCGCGATGAACAGCGCTCTCTGCACCGGAGCCGAATCGAGCGGGTTCTGGAACTGCTGACAGGCGCCCTTCGCGGTAGCGCTGCCCGTTCCGTGCTGATGGCTCGAAATGAAATAGATCCGCGTGAACGGAGAATCGGGCAGGTCCTTGGTCCCGGTCGGATCGGTATGCATCAGCGACGCGGCCTTCACCCAGTACTCGTTGGCCGAGTAAATCTCCATCGCGAGCGGACAGGTGTTGGTGGCTGCGCACTTGTCGTAGCGGCTACCGGTCTTACCCGTCAACGGATCCGTCGTCGAGACGTTCGCGAAGGGGAACATGCCTTCGACGTACAAGTGGTCCTGACGGTTGCGCTCGGTGCGGCCCGGCTGCGAGAACCTGTAGTTCATGTTGATGCCGTCGCCCGCGGCAATCCACTGCATCATGCCGTCAAACACCTTCCTGCCGTTCTCAGCCTGGTTGAAGCCAAGACTCCGGAAGTCGTTGAGCATGCGACCTGGCTGGGACCTCACTTCGGTGTAGATCCGCGTGACGTCGCCTGCCAGCGGATTCGCCATGCCGGCAGCGTCCTTCGTCTCGTACTTGAGGAACGCGTTCCAGTCGCGGACGGCCGCGAAGCCCAGGCCGTTCACCGTCGGATCTTTCGCGGTGTACGAAAACTCGTAGATGTCGTTGGCGACGAACCGCGTGCCGGCCGGCAACAGGCTGATCGCCGTGCCGCTGGCGTTGTACGTCCATCCCGAAGCGGGAATGATCTGTGGAGTGTCGTTCAGTCTGACCCGGTGCGTCAGCGTTGCCTTGGCCTGATCCAGCGTTGCTGCCGGATAGTTGAGCGCGTATGACGCTGCCTGGCTGACGATGTATTCATAGGCCGGCCCAGTGATTGAGGAGCCATCCCGATTCTTCGCAATCGGAAACGTCATCGTCGTGACGTAGTCTGAATTGTCGGCTCCTGCCGAAAAGTCCCAACCGCTCCAGACCATCGTGTAGCCGCGCGGCATCATGAACGAGTTCGCCAGCTCCGTCGGGTTCGTAATCGAACCCGGATCGTCACCGCCGGACGAGACTCGTCCCAACGTCGTCCAGGTCTTGCCGCCACGATTCGGCGGTTCATACAGGACCTTGTGCGCGCCTTTCGTGAGATCGATCGGTTTCAGAATGTAGAAGTCGAACGAGTACTCGACGCGACCGTTGGCATTCCGCGGGGCGAGGAGGATGTCGACGATGACGGAGTTCTTCGGGTCGGTGGGATCGACTTCGCCGAAGGCCTTGCCGACAATCTTTTCGTATTGCCCGACCCCGGGCCACGAATAGCCGCCGAATGTCGGCGATTCTTTTGTCGTGACCTGTATTTTTGTGATGCGCGCATCAACATCGGACGCGAACATCATTGTCCCGACCACACCCAGAACCGCGATGCCAAAGTGCCGAACTGTCAGCATGATGACGTTCCTCCGGTGATAAACGGACGCTCTGGGACCAGCAGCAGGCTACACCCGAGCAAAGTCGGCGGCAACGGATTTTACCGCCGTTTTCCCGGGGCTGGGTGTATAACCGACGCATTCCGGACGGCTACGACGAAAGGACAGGGATATGAGGGGCAAATTCACACGACTGCTGTTTGGCGCGCTGGTTCTGGCCTTGGCGGTGTTGGCGGTAAACGTCCAGCCGGCTGCTGCGCAGGCGGCGCCGGCGGCGGCAGCGCCCGCACCCGTGCCCACGGCCGCAGACAAGTCCGAAGTGTTTTTCAAGAACATCCAGGTGTTGAAAGGGCTCCCGGCGGACCTCATGCAGCCTTCCATGCAGATGATGGAGATCGCGCTTGGCGTGCACTGCGTGTACTGCCACGACCCTGACAATACGAAGCGGGAGCTTGATACCAATCCCAGGAAGGAAGTCGCGCGAGGGATGCTGCGCATGGTTGATGAGATCAACAAGACCACCTTCAAGGGTCAGGCCGTGGTCAATTGCTACACGTGCCACCGCGGGACGACCAAACCGAACGTTGTCCTGCCGTACAACGACGAATCGCACGAGTCGATTTCGACCCGGGCCATGCCACCGACCGTTGATCAGCTTCTCACCAACTACACAAACGTACTCGGTGGGGCCGACAACCTCGCGAAGCTGCCCGGGGTCACGCTGAAAGGCGCCGTGGCCAACTACGCCCACATCGACCAGGTTCATCCTGAGCGCGCGCCGACAACCGTGACGCCAATCGAAATCGTCGCGAAGGGGCAGGACAAACGGATGGTGATTCAGCGCAACATCAACGGCGATGCGGTCAACACCTACAACGGCGCAGCCGGGTGGATCCGGGCCGGAGCGGCTCCGGCGCGCGGCATGAGATCGGATGAGCTCGCGGTCGCCAGACTCGAGAGTGCCGTCATCGCTCCGAGCCAGTTCAAGGTGCTTCTCACGGGGTTGAAAGTCGACGGGCAGGAAAAACTTGGCGATCACACCGCGTGGGTGGTCAGCGGAAGCAATCCGCAGCTGCCGGACGTCAAGCTCTTCTTCGATCGGGACACATCCTATCTGCTCAGCGTGCAGTATCAGCAGAAGTCATACTTCTGCTGCCACGTGTTCCGCATCGACTACGATAATTTCTACATCACGAATGGCGTCCGCATGCCTTTGAAGTGGACGATCAACGGGCCGCGGGAGAACAAGCTCGTATACACGATCGACACGGTGCAAGTGAGCCCGGTGGAAGACAACAGGTTTGCGCGGCCGGGTGTTCAGACCGCTGCCAGATAAGAGCATCGAGGGGCGGGTCGTACGACCCGCCCCGATAGTTCTCGGTGTCTCTGTGTCTCCTTGGCTCGTCGCAGAGAAAATCGTGGAGATTATTCGACCGCTTTGTCCGTCGTCTCCAACCCGCGGTCGATGATCCCGAAGGCCTCGCGCATCTCCGCTTCCGTAATCGTCAGCGGCGGATTCGTGAAGAAATAGTTCCACCGCACGAACGTAAAGAGCCCTTCCTGGCGGAAGTACTTGCCGAGGGTGGCCATCTCTGGAGAGGTGCCGTTGAACGGCGCCATCGGCGCGCGTGTCTTGCGGTTTCGAATCAGTTCAATGACGCCGAACAACCCGATCGAACGGACCGCTCCGACCGAGGGATGGCGTTTCTCGAGATCGGCCAGCAGCTCCGCCATCAGCGTGCCGGTCCGCTTCGCTCGATCGATCAGACCGTCCTCTTCATAAACCGCAATCGTCGCCAGCGCCGCCGCGCACGCGAGCGCGTGGCTGCTGTACGTCAGGCCTCCCGGAAACGGCTTGTCGTTGAAGTGGTCCGCGATCTTCCGCTTGATCCCGACGGCACCCAGCGGCACGTACGCGCTCGTGATCCCCTTTGCCATCGTGATGATGTCGGGCACGACCTTCCAGTGATCGATCGCGAACCATTCGCCCGTGCGCCCGAATCCCGACATCACCTCGTCCGCAATCATCAGGATCCCGTGCTTGTCGCAGAGCGCCCGCACGCCCTGCATGTAGCCGTCCGGCGGAATCAGAATGCCGTTCGTACCGGTGACTGGCTCGAGGATGAATGCCGCGATCGTCGATGGTCCTTCGAGCTGGATCACTTCTTCGAGGTGCCGCAATGACTGTTCGGCGGTGTCCAGGCCGCAGTCGACGCCGTGATACCAGTCGAGCACGTGCACGATGCCCGGCATCGGCGGCTGACTCCAGCTGCGCGGCTCGCCGGTCGCCGCCATCGCCGCGGCCGTGGCCCCGTGATACGAGCGATAGCGCGCGAGGATCTTCTGGCGGCCGGTGACGGCGCGCGCGATCTTGAAGGCGTTCTCATTGGCTTCGGCGCCGCCGTTGGTGAAGAAGAAGACGTCGATATCGCCGGGCGTGATCGTCGCAAGCTTGGCACCAAGACGTGCGCGCGGCTCCGTCGTCATGCCGCCCGGCGTCACGTAACAGAGCCGCGCCGCCTGTTCCTGGATCGCCTTGACCACGCGCGGATCGCTGTGGCCGATATTCACGCACATCAACTGGCTGTTGAAGTCGATGTAACGCTTCCCTTCCGGCGTCCAAAAGTAGATGCCCTCCGCGCGATCGACGGGAATCGGATCGACCGCACCCTGAACGGCCCACTCCGAGATGGTATGTTTCTTCGACAGAGCAATGATTTCGTCGCCAGTCATAAATCTCCCGGCGCGTCCACAAGGACCCGCCCTACCTCGGCCCCACGAGCCACGGAGGCGCGAAGGCACGGAGGCCATTCCAAGAATATTCTCCGTGTCTTCGTGTCTCCGTGGCCCGTGATCGTCGTCATCGTCATCGGGCGGCCCGTTTGATGAACGACCCGGATCCGGCGCGGCCGACAAACTTGCCCTTGTCGATGATCACGCGCCCGCGGGAGATGACGGTGTCGGTCGCGCCCGTGACCTCGCGCCCCTCGTACGGGTTGTAGTCCACCTTCATGTGCAGCGTCTTCGCGGAGAGACGCACCTTCTTCTCTGGATCGAAGATCACGATGTCGGCGTCGGAGCCTGGGGCGATGGTTCCCTTCCGTGGAAAGAGACCGAAGATCTTTGCGGGCGATGTCGCGGTCAGCTCCACGAAGCGATTCAGCGAGATGCGACCGGGCCTCACGCCGCCGTCGTACACCAGGCTCATCCGCGTCTCGATCCCCGGCGCCCCGTTCGGGATCTTGGAAAAGTCTCCCTTCCCCATCGTCTTCTGTTCCTTCATGCAGAAGGGACAGTGATCCGTTGAGATCGCCTGGAGATCGTTGAATGCCAGGCCGCGCCACAACCGGTCCTGTGTTTCTTTCGACCGGAGCGGCGGGCTCATCACGTACTTTGCTCCTGCGAATCCTGGCTCCTCGTAGTTCTCGTACGACAGGAACAGATATTGCGGGCACGTCTCCGCGAACGCAGGGAGTCCCCGGTCGCGCGCCTCCGTCACCATCTCGAGCGCCTCGGCGGCCGACAGGTGAACGATGTAGATCGGCACGTCCGCGATCTCGGCAAGTGCAATGGCACGATGCGTCGCCTCAGCCTCCGCGCGAGCAGGGCGCGTCAGCGCGTGATATTTCGGCGCGGTCTTCCCTTCAGCGAGTGCCTTCTTCACGAGCACGTCGATGACGCCGCCGTTCTCGGCGTGCATGCAGATCGTCCCGCCGTTCTTCCCTGTCCGCAGCAGCGCCCTGAAGATGCTCGCGTCGTCCAGCATGAAGACGCCGGGATACGCCATGAACAGCTTGAACGAGGTCACACCCTGGCGCACGAGCGCGTCCATCTCCAGTTCCACCTGATCGGAGAGCTCCGTGATGATCATGTGGAAGCCGTAGTCGATGGCCGCCTTTCCGTCCGCCTTCTTCATCCACGTGTTCCATGCGTGGTGCAGCGTCTGACCCTTGTACTGAATCGCGAAGTCGACCACGGTCGTTGTGCCGCCATGCGCAGCGGCGATGGTGCCCGACTCGAAGTCATCCGCCGACGTCGTCCCGCCAAACGGCATGTCGAGATGCGTGTGCACATCGATGCCGCCGGGGAAGAGGTACTTGCCCTTTGCGTCGATGACGCGATCCGCGTTCATCGCCAGCGACGAACCAATGGCGGAGATCTTTTCACCGTCGACGAACACGTCGCCTTCGTAGAGATCGCTGGCGGTGACAACGATGCCGTTCTTGATGAGGAGCGTCACGGGAGCTGCTCGGCCATCGACCCATAGCTCGCGGGACGGCGGTCTCGATAGAACTGCCACACGCGGCGCACGTCTTCGATCATGTCGAGGTCCATCTCGGCCACGACGAGCTCGTCCTTATCCTCCGATCCCACGGCGATGATGTTGCCGCGGGGATCGACGAAGTACGATGAGCCATAGAACCGCCCGATGCTCCACGGCGCCTCGACCATCGCCATTTGATGCTTTTTCGCGCATTGCGCTATCAGCTCCGTCGTGGGACCCGGCACCGCCTCCGCGATGTCATACCAGTAAGCATCCTGCCCTGCTTCCTCGATGAGCGGGATGTGCGCGTCGATCACCGCTTGGCGGATCTTGTCGATGGGCGTGGACGGATCTGTAAGAGGAGCGGCCGCCTGTATGAGGCCGCCAACCAGTTTTCGGGGCATGATTCCTCCCGCCTTCGCGCGTTCGCGCTTCGGCGCGGCAAGCCTACACGCGTCATTGCGGCGCAGCATCGCCATAGCCGCAGACGGAGGCGGGGACCAATTCTGCTATATAGTCACGCTTTCCCAAAGGGGGACTTGCCATGGGCGTAGACCTCGCGACGACGTTCACGGGCCTCCGCTTCGAAAATCCGTTTCTCTTGTCGTCGGCGCCGCCGACCGAGTCCGACACCAACATCATGCGCGCGTTCGACGCGGGCTGGGGTGGCGTCGTGACAAAAACGATCGGGCTTCATCCGGTGGTCAACGTCGACGGGCCGAAGACGAAATTCCTGCGCGCCGCGACCGAGTCCGCCCGGCTCTCGATGCAGAAGCGCCCTGGCACCGTACTCCACTCCTCGTGGAACTGGGAGCTCATCTCAGACAAGACGCTCGACTGGTGGATACCGCGGATCGCGCGCATCAAGAAGGCGTATCAGAATCGCGTACTGGTCGCATCGATCATGGCGGGGTCCGGCAGCGACCAGGAACTGGCGAACTGGCAGACACTGGCCAAGGCGTGCCAGGACGAAGGGGCGGACGCCCTCGAGCTGAACTTGTCGTGCCCGCACATGGACCGCAAGGACATGGGCTCCAATATCGGCAAGGACGAGGAGCTCATCTCCGTCGTCACCGAGGTCGTCAAGCAGGTCGCGCGCATCCCGGTCTGGGCCAAGCTCACGCCGTCGACGACTGACATCGTGGTCGAAGCGCGGGGTGCGTTCCTCGGAGGCGCGGACGCGATCGTCTCGTCGAACACCTTCCCGTCGCTCCCACCGATCGATCCGGAAACTCTCGAGTTCGAAATGAATGTCGACGGGCTCGTGTCGAGCGGGGGACTGGGCGGCCCCGCGATCCTGCCGCTCTCCATGGCCAAGATATCGCAGCTCACGCAGGGATTTCCCGATAAATCGTTTTCGGGGATCGGCGGCGTGGCGGACTTCACCCAGGCGCTCAACTATTTCCTTCTCGGATGCGGCACGGTGCAGGTGTGCACCGCCGCGATGCTCGACCACGCGATTGGTCCGAATGTCATCAAGGCGTTGACGTCAGGGATGCGCGAAACGATGGAGCGGCAGGGCTGGAAGACGCTCGAGGATTTCCGAGGCATCCGCCGCGATCGCGTCGTGACGCACTCGAAAATCCGGCGCCCAGAAGCGAAGGACTATCACGGAGGCCACGAGGCCGAAGGGTACGCCGCTTCCGAGACAGCGGCGCGCTGACGTCGACGAACGAAGGATTTGACCACGAAGGACACGGAGCACACGAAGCCTAGAAATGTCGACACTTCGTGACCTTCGTGGCTTAAACAAAGACTTCGTCGAAGTCACCGAAGATCTCTCCGGCAGTCCTCTCTGGAACCCCGACCTCGCGCCGACCGCGCTCGCGCGCCGCACATGGTCCACCTATCACATCGCCGCGCTCTGGATCGGGATGAGCGTGGTTATCACCACCTACACGCTGGCATCGGGACTCATGCAGCAGGGCATGACCTGGTGGCAGGCCATGCTCACGATCCTCCTCGGCAACACCATCGTCCTGGTGCCGATGATCCTCAACGCACACGCTGGCACGAAGTACGGCGTCTCGTTTCCGGTGCTCTGCCGCGCGAGCTTCGGCGTCCGCGGCGCCAACATTCCGGCGATGCTCCGGGCGCTCGTGGCCTGCGGGTGGTTCGGCATCCAGACGTGGATTGGCGCGCTGGCGTTGAACGCGCTCCTCGCCGCGGCGTGGCCGGCATGGAGCGGGATGGCCGCCGGCATCTGGATCTCATTCGCGATCTTCTGGTTGATCCAGGTCTGGATCATCATCAACGGCCTCGAAGGCATCAAGAAGCTCGAAGGGTGGTCGGCGCCGCTCCTGCTCGCCGGAGGCGCGCTGCTCCTCGCATGGGCGATATTCCGTGGTGGCGGACTTGGACGCATCCTGAGCGAGTCGGTGCGGCTGCAGACGGCGCACGTGCCGTTCTGGCAGCTCTTCCCTGCCGCGCTGACCGCCAACGTCGGCTACTGGGCGACGCTCAGCCTGAACATTCCGGACTTCACCCGCTATGCGCGGAGTCAGAAGTCGCAGGCGCTCGGCCAAGCGCTCGGGCTGCCTGCAACGATGACCGCATTCGCCTTCATCGGTGTGGCTGTCACCAGCGCGACCATCGTGCTCTTCGGGGAGGCCATCTGGGATCCCGTCGTGCTCATCGCGCGCATCGGCAGCGCGCCGATCATCATCTTCGGCGCGCTCATCATCCTGCTCGCGCAGTTGACGACGAACATGGCGGCCAACGTGGTGTCGCCGGCGAATGACTTTTCGAGCCTGGCGCCGCGGCGTATCAGCTACGTCATCGGCGGACTCATCACCGCCGTCATCGGGATCGTCATGATGCCGTGGAAACTGTACGCGGATGCGGCCGCGTACATCTTCACGTGGCTGATCGGCTACTCGAGCCTGATGGGAGCAATCGGCGGGATCCTGATTGCGGATTACTGGGTGTTGCGACGACGCGAGTTGTCGCTGGTGGATCTGTTCAAGCTGCAAGGGCGCTACACCTACTCGGGCGGCATCAACCCCCGGGCAGTAATTGCGCTCGTGCTCGCGGTGCTTCCCGTCGTGCCCGGCTTCCTGAGGGCGGCACTGACGCCTGGCGGACAAGTGGCGAACCCGACATTCCTCGATTCGCTCTACACCTACGCATGGTTCGTGACGTTCGGCCTGAGCTTTGCCCTGTACCTGTTGCTCGCCCCACGACGACTCGCGGGTTCACGCTGATGGCGGGCCTAACAAGGCCCGCCCTGCGATTGCAGAGACAGCCGACCCCTGCGCGAGCGACGCGACGGCACGACTCACGCCCATTCGTACAGCTCGCTCAACAACCGAACCAGCTCCGTTGGGGTGAGGACCCAAATGCCTCGCGCACGCAGTTCCTCGCTGCGCCCTCGCAATACGAAGTCGTTCACGTTGAGCGTCACAAATACATCGCAGCCAGCCAATACGTGACGCCTCAGGTGCTCGACATCGGAGGCCTGGTTGTCCGTCACTGGACGGGCATCAGGAAACAGAATTTCCTCGAGCTCGGAACGCAGATCGGGTCCTGCGAGCACGTCCGGCCCCTCGAGCACATCGGGATCCAGACTGAACAGGCCTGGTTGGGCACTGAGATGGCGGGCCTTCATAACCCACGCCTCCCCGCCCATCTCCCGAGGCATCGTGTCGGAACGTTGAAGGTCGATTTTCCCTTCGGCCTCCCAACGCTCCAACGTATTCAGCTCCGGGGTCTGGCCTTTCGCGTTGATACTCCCGGTGTCCACGGTGATCCGCCGTATCCAGAACGACGTCGACTTCCAGGCGGGCAGCGAGAACGGCCACGTGCACCGGGCGCACGCCTCCACGCCTCCGACGTTTTGCTCGCCGCACTTCACGCACTCCATCTCAGCTCCATCCTCCTGTGCCGTCCGTTTCAAATTAAACCATTGTGCCCAATCTATTTCGTCGTCGCCATCAGCTCGATCAGCGCGGACGAGACGGCATCCGGCTTTTCGCGCGGTAGGAAGTGTCCGGCACCGCGCACGATGCGACGCGCGGCGAGCGCCGTGAAGAACGCGCGTTCGGCTGGCGAATCCGCCGGCGGCGGGCCCCCGACGCCATCGTCAGCGCCGAGCAGCACAATCGAGGGCACCTGGATCTTCGGGCGCTTCGCCAGCTGGCGCTCCACCTCGATGAATCGTGGTTCACCGGGCGCGTTCATATTCCGGTGGCGATACGAGTGGATCACGACATCGACAAAGTCCGGGTTGTCAAACGACGGCGCCGTTCGCGCGTATGTGTCGTCCGTGAAGTGCCACGTCGGCGACCATAATTCCCACAACAGCCGGCACAGCGGGCGGCGGTTTGCCGCCAGCCCGGCGCGCCCCCGCTCGGTGTTGAAGTACCACTGGTACCAGAGAGCCCGTTCGCGTTCCGGAGCGATCGGCTGCGGCGGCGACACGGTGTCCTGGATCGTGTACCCGCCGATGAGGACCGCCGCTCGCACGCGATCCGGGTGAAGCGCCGAGGCAATGCACGCGGCGCGGTTACCCCAGTCGTAGCCAGCCACCGCGAATCGGGACAGTCCAAGCGCGTCGGCGAAATCGATCAGATCCTGGCCAATCGCGGCCTGCTCCCCCATCCGCGGAGCCGCCGCGTCACGAAAGCGCGTCGCTCCGTACCCCCGGAGGAACGGAACGATGACGCGGTGTCCCTTGCCCGCGAGCGATGTCGTCACTTCGTCCCACGCGCGCACGTCGTCCGGAAAGCCGTGCAACAGGATGATCGGGAAGCCCTGGGGATCACCGCTTTCCTCGAAGCCGACATTCAGGATAGGCGTCTGGACAGTGCGTGTCCTGGGAGCCGTGGGGCCCTGGGCCCTTGACTTCGCTCGGGCCGCGGCCCACACGTTACGCGTGTCGGCGGAGGCCCCTGTCAGCGCACCAACCGCAACTCCAAGCTTGAGAAAACGTCTGCGGCTGCGTCGCATGGAGTTCCTCACGTGCTATCGAATTCCCGTGTCGAAAGTAAGGCGCACGACGGTCAGCGGGCCGGTGTCGCCAACGGTGACTTGTTTCGCCTGCGACGTCGGCGAGATGAGAGGCGCATCAGCGTTCGGCACGACCGAGTACGTTCCCGGCTGCAGGTATACCGTGAACTGGCCAGCCGAGTCTGATTGAAACTGCGCGACCTGCCGTCCGGCACGCTGCACGATGAAGCCGGCGCTGAATGGCGCGTCGCACGGCACGTCGAGTCGGCAGACCGGCGTGATCGGTCCGCGCACCACCACTCCCGTCAGCCCCGTCGTCGGCGAAGGCGCAGTACCGAGGCACGCGGACGCACCGAGTGACGCAACGAGCAGGCCGGCGGCGAGAATGCGATTATCTGGCTTCAGCGGTCTGGATGCGATTGCCCGGCGCCGGCGGCATCGGTCGCGACGAAACGTATGCGGCGATCGCGACGAAGTCTTCGTTCGTCAGCTTTGCGACGACGGGCTTCATCAGCTCGCTCCACTCGCCGTGACGCGTGCCCACCTGCATGTCGAACATCTGTCGCGCGAGATAGCTGGGTGAGCGGCCTGCAATGCCGGGAACAGTGCCGAGGCCTCTCAGGTCCGTGCCGTGGCAGATCGTGCAGAGGACCGTCTTGCCGTTGCCGCCGGCGGTTACCAGCGATTCGCCTTTCTTGATGCTGCCGATTGGCGCATACGCAATGAATCCTGAGCGCGGATTGCGCAGCGGTTCGGTCTCTTCGTTGTTCTCAGGCACCTCGATGATGCGCATACCGATCGGCTCGGTTTCGTTCCCAGGCAATCGGAAGAAGATCGACCCTTCTGCCTCGGCCTTCGGAACCATGCGGGTCTCGACGACCCTGATCCATTGAGTCCACTGCACCGATCCGAAGTACTCGGCCGCGGTGCGCATCTCGTCCGGCGTCATCGCCTTGGCAAACGCAATCATCTGATTGACGTTCACCTTCCGTGGATCGCCGGGTTTCCTCAAGCCGTTCTTGAAATCGTTGAGAGTCTGCACAAAGTAGGAGACGGGCAGCCCGGCCACACCGCCATTCGACGAACGCCCCTTGCCGTTCGGGTAGTGGCAATAGGCGCACGCGCGAATCGCAGGCTGCCGGCCTCGCGCCACGATCGGTGGCATGGCGGGGTGATCGTCAGGGAACCAGTCGGCCGGTTCGTTGAGATCGGCGATCTGGGCGATCGTGAACGTGCGTGTCGTGCCCGGAATGTGCTTGAGCGAGGTGTCCGCCGGCTCGCGCGGCGCGGGAGGCGCTCCCGGTGGAGGCGGCGGCGTAATCGCGTAGGCCCACGCGGGGTAGCCGGGGCCGGCGGGGTCATCAGCCGCGCGCAGCACGACCGCGCTCAGCGCGGCTGCCGCCGCGAGCATCGCAACACAGAAGTATGTTTTCATTTCGCCCTCTTGCTGACGCCTTGCGTCAGCGTCTGAACCTTGAAGGCCGCGCCTGCTCCAACCATGTACAGGGTCTTCTTTCCTGGTCCCGCAAACGCGAGATTCTGCGGCTTGCGCAGCATCAACGACTCACCGCCCCAGATGGCGGGGATGACGCCCAGCAGGTCGCCCTTGGGACTGAACACCTCGACGCCCACGTTGGTGGCCACGTACACGCGCCCGTCGTTGTCCACTGCAAGGCCGTCCGCACCGTTGTCTTCCGCGAGCAGCGGATCCTTGCTGTCCTTCAGCGTGACGCTCTTGTACTTCGCGAAGTTGCGGCGGTTGGTCAGCGTTCCGTCCGGTTTCACGTCGAAGGCGAGCAGATACTCGCTGTCCTTGTTGTTCGCGTAGAGCGTCTTCTCGTCGGGACTGAGCTGCACGCCGTTCGGATTCGGAATCCCGTCGATCACCTTCTTCACGGCGCCTCCGCCCGAGGGCAGGTAATAGACGCCCTTCCCGTCAGTGAAGTACACCGCGTCCTGCGACGTGACGACCAGGTCGTTCAGGCGATCAAACGGCATCCCGTCGTGCTTGTCGGCCAGCGTCGTCACCGCGCCGGGCGGGTACAGAACGCCGAGACGCTCGTCATTCGGCTTTCGCTCGACGGCAATCAGGCGTCCCTTCGTGTCCCACCCGAGCCCGTTCGCGTTGTTGGACACCTCGACGAAGGTCGACACGTTCCCGGCCGGGTCGAGTCGCGTGATGCTGTTCGTATTGGTGAAGACGATGCCGCCGTCCGGCATCGCGACCGGCCCTTCCGTCCGGCGGAGGTCGCCGTTTACGAGCTGGATTTTCGTCCCCGGCGCGATCACTCCGGGAATTGCCGGTGCGGCAATCTCCGCCGGTGGTGGTGGTGGTGGTGCATTGCCCCGCCCCCGCTGCGCGAACGCTGTCGCGGCCGCGAGGAGCACGCAGAGTGTTACGAAGGCGCGTTTCATTTCTGGCTCGCTTTCTCGACCTGGATGAGCCTGCCGAACTGTTCGGTGTTCTCGTTGTTTGCGGACGCGAACGCCGCAAGAATGTTTGCCATTATTTATTTCTGTACCGCCTGTCTCATCTGCCGGTTCCGGCCACGCCGTCATAGCGCATCACCGTGCCGTCGGCCAGCATGACCTCCTTGATTCGACCAATCGGCGCGCCGCTCCTCGCCACACCATCCAGCGTGACCGTGACCTGGTCCCCGGGCTTGAATGTCTTCGCCGTCAACCCGAAGTTGACCAGCGTGGACGGGTTGTTCCACTCGGCGGTCCACTGCGTCACGTTGCCGCTGTCGTCCTTTGCATCAAACTTGAGGAATGTGTGGGGGTTGGTCCAGAGCCACTGTGTCACGGTGGCCTTCAGTACGACGGTCTTGTTCTCGGTGGACGCGTTGCCGTGATGTGCCGCCACCGGAGCCGTCAACGCCAGTACCGTACAAAGTATGAATATCTGCCTCATGTGTTCTTCTCGATGAAATGCGTGTTCATTTCTTGACCGCCTCAGCCTGGATCGTGTTGTAGGTCGCTGCCTCCGAAGGTGAACACAGCTGCTCGCGGATGTCGAAGCTGTCCGGCAGCAGCCCGAGCTGAAACTTGTTCAGCGCCACCCACGGCTGCGTGTACATCTTCGGGTCGGTGATCGTCAGCGTGAGCTCGATGATGTCCGCGTTCACGCGGTGGAAGGTCTCCTCCACCATCAGCTGGTCGCTGTGCGGACGGCCGGCGTTGTCGATCCATGTGCGCTCGTCGAGACCCCGCGTCTGCGCGACGAACGTATAGTCATCCGTCCATCTGCCGACCGAGTAGCCGTACCAGCGCGGCTCATCGAACTCCTTCGGCAGCTCGCGGCCGTCCATCCAGATGTTCCGCCACACCTGGCTGTTCTGATAGAGCAGCAGCACCTGTTTCTTCGTCTGCATGATCTGCACGCCGCGCAGGTTGAACAGGTTGATGCGCGGCGTACCGATCGGATCGCAGATGTTGAACGGGTCGTTGTTGAACTGGATGTCCACCGCCGTCGTTCCGAACCCCGGATGGTGGGACTTCCAGGTCTGCTCGCCGAGCGGCGTGAACGGCAGCGTGTGGTTCCTGTCCGACGGATTGTCGCGCGCGCCGTTGGCCTGCACGCCGGCGCGCCACCCTTCGGCCGGCTCCCAGATACCCGACAGATCGCGGACGGGGGCGGGACCCGGTTTGTGGTCCTTCGGCTTTTCGGCGACCGCGCGCCCCCAACCGTCTACGTGCACCGGCGGGCTGATTTTGGTCGTGCCGGCGGGAGGAGCCGACCCGCCCTGCCCTCCACCACCGCCGCCGCGCTGCGCGTGTGCAGACAGCGAGAACGCCAACGCCGCCAGGACAACCGCGAATACAACAACGCGCCTTCGCATGCTCAGCATCCTCTCTGGGTTACTTGCCGATGGACGAGCGTGGATGGTGCGTTCCATTCGCAACTCCAGTGCGTGACCTTACCGGTGTCGTCCTTCACGTCGAACTTCAGGAAGGTGTTCGGATTGGTCCACAGCATTCCGTCACGGTCCCCTTCATCACGACGGTCTTGTTCTCCGTCGACGCGTTCGAGCACAAGAATCTTGCACGATTCTCCCCTCGTCATTTCCGTTTGGAGGCTTCGACCTCGCTCAGCTTCCGGAGCTGATCGACGTTCTCGTTGTTGGTGCAGAAATTCTCGGTCAGGTCTTCCTTGCCGAGGGAATACGTTCGCCACGCCGATGTCCACGGCTTGGTCAGCACCTTCGGATCCTCGACGGTGTACTGGTACTCGAGGTAGTTCATGGACGGGCGCCTGAGGCGCTCGATCACGTGCGCCTGATCGCTGTGGAACCAGCCGCTCGAATTGATCCACGTCCGTTCGTCGAGCGAGATGGTGTCGATGACGAGCGTGTCGCCCTCCCAGCGCGCGGTTTGATCGCCGTTGTACAGCGGCTCGAGATCGTCCTTCCCTTTGTGAGGGCGGCCGTCGGTATGGACCACGTTCCAGGCGTTGTCGCTCTCGATCAGGTGAACGTACAGCCCTGGCTGGGTAATGAGCTGATGGGGATACGGATTGATGGTCCACATGCCGGGCGTGCCGACAGGCGTGCACCGGACGCCCGGGCTGCTCAACTCGCGTTCGGTGCGCGTCATCGCCTTGATCTTCGCGGCCGCCGCGGGCTGGAACGGCACGGGATCTTCCTTCAGCGGCTCGTCGGGCACGACACTCCACGCGTTCGCTTTACCGGTGGGACCCGAAAACCAGACCCCCGACAGATCCACGTGGCCGTCAGACATGTGCGGCGCGGGTCCCCCCGGCGGCAGCGGCACCGGCATGACGCTCCCTCTGGCCTCGACGAACGGTTTCTTCTCCTGGGCGATCGCAGCCACCGACAGCGTGCAGACCGCAAGCATCAAGCCGATGTACGTTCTCATGGTCATCTCCAGATCTTAGTGCCGAAGATCCCTTCGACGTCCTGCCCAACGCGCTGTGTGGCGCCATCGGTGAGCTTGATGAAGGACGGGTGTTTAGCGGTTATTTCTCCCGATGATCTCGATAAGTGTCTGCCTGCGAAGAAGAAACGTCGGGGCGCGGACCGCTTATAACATCCGCCATTCAGCGGTGTCAACGCGCTGACGTGCGTGAGGGCGGGCTGAAAGCGGCCCTCAGTTCGCCGCGTTCAGGATCCGATCGATGACCTTCTGATCGGCGGGAAGAAGACCGACGGCGGCGAGGCGGGGCGTCAGTGTGCGCCAGTTCCTGTCTGCAGTGAAGACGCGCCGGAACAGCGGGAGTGATTCGTCGACGCGCCCCATGTTGACGAGCGCCGCGGCGTGCCAGAAGACCATTTCCATGTTTCCAGGCGCGAGCGCCGCGGCCGCTGAATACTCGCGTAGTGCTCCCTGATTGTCCTTGCGCTCCACCGCCAGATCGCCCGCGTTCATATGGTTGTAGGCGCGCTGCAGGACAACCAGGCGCCGCAGCTCTTTCAACGGCTCGGCACTGTCATCCACGCGCAGATCGAAGCGCCGGTCGACCCACGCCTTGCCTGTCGACTTGCCGTTGACGACGATGAGCGCGGCGGATTGCCGCCCGCGGATATCGCCGCCGGCCGCCTGCGCAGCATCGAGCGCCGCCATCATCCGATCCGCGAGATCGCCCTTCGCCGACTGGAAGGCGCGCGCCATCGCGGGCCAGATCGTGTCGTTGAGCATCAGATTGGCCTGAACGGAGAAGTTGTTGCCGATCTGATGGCCTGCCGCCTGGATGTCCTTCCTACCTGTATGGGCGGCAACGCGACCCTGTGTATCGATCATCGCCACCTGCCGGACGTCGCGACCCTCATCGGCTGCGAGCAGCGCCTTCAGCGTCTCGGGCGCGCTCTTGCCGGCGCGCATCAGCTCAAGTCCCAACTTCCCATAGCTCGGATCGACGAAGGATTGGGTCGCGATCGCGCCAACGCCGGCTTCCACCCACGGTACGAGCGGTCCAATACCGAACCAGTGCGACTGGACTGCGACGCCAAGCTCGCCGGTCGCCGGATCGCGCGCGACAATCGAAAAAGTGTGGACGGGTCGCCGTGGACTGGGCGCTGACGTCTGGGCACCGATTGGCGAGACGAGTGCGAAGGTAACCAGAAGGGCAATCAGCCTGAAGGTTCGCGTCATGACAAGCCCCACGAACAAAAAGGGCGGGCCTGACAAGGCCCGCCCTACAAAGTAATTCTGGGTGTATCTGTCTCTGCCTGCCCGCCGAAGCCTCGGCGTAGGCGGGTGGCCCGTGATCAGTGAGTTACCTGACCTGCGCGGTCTGAGTGCGATTTGCCGGTGCCGCGCCGAGCGCTGCCTTCACGCGTTCCGGCGTGAACGGCAGCTCGCGAATGCGCACGCCGGTCGCGTCGAAGATCGCGTTCCCGACGGCTGCCGCCACGATCGTAATAGCCGTCTCGCCGGCGCCCATCGCCTCAGTCTCCGGACGATCGATCAGCACGCTTTCGATCACAGGCGTTTGCGATCCGACATAGAGGGTCTTGTAGGTGTTCCAGTCGATCGACGTGATCTTCTGGTCGTCCCACGTCACCTCTTCGACGAGCGCGCGGCTCAATCCCTGAAGCGCGCCGCCCTCGAGCTGATTGCGCACGCCGTTGGGGCTCGAGATCGGGCCGACGTCCTGAGCCACGACCAGGCGCCTGGCCTGGACAACGCCGGTGTCCTGGTTCACGTCCACTTCGGCGACGACCGCCGTGTAGCCGTTGTCCCCTTCGTAGAGCACACACGCGACGCCGCGGCCGGTGGCGACTCCGGTCCGGGCGATCGCAGGCTTCGGTGAAGGCCGCGTCTCCCAGTTGGCCTGCTTTGCCGCGGCGGTGATGACATCCTTCAATCGCGAGTCGCTCAGGTGGCGCAGCCGGTACTGGACCGGATCCGCCTTCACCTGCGCGGCAATCTCGTCGAAGAATGACTCCTGCGCGAACGCATTCTGCAGCCGCGCCGGCGAACGGAGCGGTCCGGTGAGGAAGGGAGAAGGCACCGTGTGGGTCAGGACGCGCTCACTTGCGATAGTGCCGGTGCCATTGGCTTTGGCGCCAACGCGCCCCGCCACGTACGCGGGTACGCCATTGTTGCCGTTGTCCCAGTTGGTGGGGTCAGGCGCATTGGCGCGTGGGGCGACCGCCGCTGGAGCAAAACCGGCAAGAAGGCCCGAGGCCACGTTGCCCGGCGCATTGTTGCCCGGCCGGTTGCCGAGCGTCGCCGACCACGTCTCGTAGTGCCACGCAACGATATTGCCGCTGGCATCGAGACCGGCCTGCTGATCGACCACGAACGGCAGCCCGTAGTTCTCACCCCACGCCATCTCGTCTTTCCGCGACAGCTGCACACGGACCGGTTTACCGACGGCCTGCGAGAGCAGCGCCGCGTCGTACGAGACGCCGTCGGCGCCGTTAAGCCCGTAGCACCCGGATCCTCGCGCATAGATCACGCGGACGTTCTGTGGCTCCAGGCCGAGAACCATCGCGCTGGTATTGCGGAGCGGATAGACCGCCTGTGTGGCCGACCAGATCGTCGCGTTGTTGCCCTTAACGTCGGCCACAGCGCAGGAGCTGCCGATCGATCCGTGCATCTGGTAGGGATGCAGGTACGTCGCCTTGATCAGCGTCGTTGCGCCGGTGAGCTTGGTATCGACATCCTTCGAGTTGACCTGGTACGTGTCGCGCTTCCCGGGATGGTTGCGCATGTAGCTGTAGAAATCGCGCTGGCTCGGAAGACCGGTGCCGGGCGTCCACGTAACCTTCAGTTTCTCGGCCGCCTGGATCGCCTGCCACGGCTTGTCGGCAACGACGCCGACCCAGTTCTTCTTCGTGACGACCTTGACGTTCCCCGGCATTCCGCTGACCGAGCTTTCGTCCACGCTGACGAGCGTGGCGCCAATCGCCGGCGGACGAACGACCCTGCCGTGCACCATGCCGGGCACGCGCACGTTGTGCGCGAACTCGAAGCGCGCGGTGACGAGGTCCGGCATGTCGACGCGGGGCACCGAAGTGCCGAGCACCGTCCAGTCCTTCTGCGGCTTGCGCTTGGCATTGGGCTGCAGGTTCAGGTTGAACCGTTTCCCGCCAATGAGCTCGCCGTAGGTCGCCTTTTTCGACGCATCCGATTTGACGCTGATCACACCGTTGGCCGCGGTGAGCTGATCGACCGGCGCGCCCAGCTTCGTCGACGCCATCGCCAGAAGCGCTTCACGCGCCGTCGCGCCCGCCTGCGCGAGGTTCTCGTGATTGAAATTCACGGGATGTGCCTGACTCCCGGACGAGGTCCCCTGGTCGGGTGTCATTCCCGTATCGCACTGCACCAGACGCACGCGGTTGACGGGGACCGAAAGCTCCTCGGCAATCAGCTGCGTCTGCACCGTCGACATGCCCTGGCCCATGTCCGCGCGGCCGGTGTACGCGGTCACGACGCCGTCGTTGCCGATCGCGATCCAGGAGTCGAGCGTCTGCGGCGTATTGCCGCCCTGTGCGAGCATCCGTTCCGGCGCGATCCCCAGTTTGCCCGCGAGCTCCGCAACGCTGAATGCGACGACAAGGGCTCCGGAGCCCTTGAGGAAATGCCGGCGCGAGAAACCGCTGCGCCGCAGCTCGGCGAGCGCATCCTCGGTCATCCGCGCTTCCGCTTCCGCTCGCGTCGTCTGACTCGCGAGCGTCGGCGCGATTTCGTCCTGTCGTGAAGTGTCGTTCTTCATCACGCACGCTCCGTCGCATACCGCTTGATGGCCTTCATCATGCGAGTGGTGGTGAAGCAGCGACAGAGGACCGTGGACATCGCCTGCTGAATCTGGGCGTCCGTTGCCTTCGGATTCTGATCCAGATACGCCTTTGCGGTCAGCACGACCCCACTCAGACAGAAGCCGCACTGTGCGGCCTGCTCGTCGATGAAGGCTTTCTGGATCGGGTGCGGCTTCTCCGGCGTGCCGAGCCCCTCGAGGGTGGTAATGTCGGCGCCGCTCACCGTGCTCATCGGCGTCCGGCACGTGCGTACAGCCCGCCCGTTGACGATGGCGGTGCAGGAACCGCATTGGCCCAGGCCGCAGCCGAATTTCGGTCCTTTCAGCTGCAGGTCGTCGCTGAGGACGTACAACAACGGCGTCGTCGGGTCGACGTCCACGGTGTGGGACTGCCCGTTTACTTTCAACGTGAAAACGCTCATGTGTCCTCTCCCTCCGAGGTCAGCGAAGTCTCGCACAATCCGCGGGTTAGCGCCAGATGCCGAGGGCCACTAAGACGGATCGGCCACAAAGGACACCAAGGACACTATGTGTTTTTGCTCGGTGATTCTTTGAGCTCTACAAACACGCGCATTGTGTTCTTAGTGGCTAGAACGTCTTCGTGACCTTCGTGGCGATCAGTTCGGGGACGTGACGATTC
>DAIRVG010000011.1:27753-42820 GCA_036802945.1 Vicinamibacterales bacterium | reverse complement strand
TGGCTAGAACGTCTTCGTGACCTTCGTGGCGATCAGTTCGGGGACGTGACGATTCGCCAATTGTTCGTCGGCTCGCTGGGAATCTGATGGTGCCGCTCGACCCACTCGATGATCATCTCCCGGATTTCCTGCGACGAGCGATACACCTCGGTTGCCCCTCGATACATGACGTACCCGCCGCCGCCGTTCACGCGGTAGTTGTTGGTCGCGAGGCGGAACCTCTGCGCAGGTGTCACCGGTTGTCCGTGAAAGCGCAGGTTTACGATCCGCTGCCCTTGCGGGCGAGAGATGTCGAGATCGTAGGTCACCCCCTCGGCGACGTCGAAGTTGTAGTCCGGGATACGTTCATCCACCAGCTCCGCCGGTGTACGGCCGGGGACAAAGTCCTTGAAAAAGCGCGCTGAGTGCTCGAGCGCGTCTCTCAGCTGCCCCCCGGTCACATCAAGCACCACGAGGGTGTTGTCATAAACGTAGAGTCCAGCGATGTCGCGAACGCTCACTGGACCCCTCGGCATGCGGGCCTGCGGGTTGAAGCTCGCGACCATCGACACGTCGGCATGGCCTGCTTCGAGCTGCACTCGCTGCACCAGATCCAGGATCGCGGTGTCGCGTACGCGCGCGTCGGCGGCCGTGAGCTCTGCACCCGACTCGCCGATGACGCGGGTGAGCCAGTCACGTGTTTCACGGTCGTATGACGCCGCCAATGAAGCGATCTCTGCGTCTGTCTCCGTCTGGGGAGTGACCGGAATCGTCCGGGACTGCCTGGCCACGACATGCCAGCGCCCGCTGTCATCCTGTTCCAGGTAGAGGTCGGCACGCGCCAGGTGGCGCCCCCAGAGGTTCGCCTGCGCGAGCAGCACGCCATTGGTCACCACGCCAGGCACCTCGCGGTGTGTGTGCCCCATCAGGATCAGGTCGACTCCGGGAACCTGCCTCGCGATCTCGAGCGCAGCATTTTCATGAGGCACCTGTCCGGGCGTCGGAATCCCGGTGCGCAGATCCGCCTCCATCCCCATGTGCATGGCGACAATGACGACGTCGGCACGTTCCTGAGTCCGGAGCACGCTCACCCATTTCTTCGCCTCGACCACCGGCTCGCGGAACTCGAGTCCCGCGTAGTTTTCGGGGTTCTCCCACGACGGGATCCCGGCTGTCGTCAGCCCGAGCACCCCGACGCGAACGCCGTTGACCTCCTTGAGCAGATACGGTCTATGAAAGTTCTCGTTGGTGCCAGCCTTGTACGTGTTGGCCGATAGCCACGGGAACACGGCCTCGCTCCGGGCCTTCTCGAGCACCTTCAGCCCATAGTTGTATTCGTGGTTCCCGACCGCCATCGCGTCGAACCCGAGGGCACTCATGGCGCGCATCATCGGGTCCGGTGGCGCGTTGTTGATCGTGTTGTGCACGTATTCGATCGGCGAGCCCTGGATGACGTCTCCCGAATCCAAAAGCAGCGTGCCGGCCGGATTCTCCTTGCGCGCCTGCCGCACGAGCGTCGCCACCTTCGCGAGGCCGCGAGCGTCCGGCGCGTCCGTGTAGTAATCGATCGGGAGCAGGTTGCCGTGGAGATCGGTGGTGGAGAGAACCGTGAGCCACGCACGTCCGGCTGTCCGGGGATGACTCGACCCGATGAGGGCAACGACGAACGTCAGCGCAATGCAGGTGGAGCGGCGCATGATTCAAGCGTACAACACGAGGGCCGGCCACGGCGGCCGGCCCCCGAGTTACTTCCGCGGACCCGAAGGGTCCGCGCCGCTTCCTAGCGAGAGAGCTCGTTGCTCGCCGTCGTCTGCGCCGACAGTACGTTGCTCGCAGCTGCCTGCGACACGAGCTTGTCCGCATCCGGCTGCAACAGGAAGCCCTGCGCAACCGCCTTCGCCGCGGCAGACTTCACCGCCTCGACGTAGCCCGCGTGGTCCCTGTAGCGTTCCTCGAGCGACAGGCGCGGATCGCTGTTGGCGGTCCGCTCAGCCTTGGTCCTCGCAAACGGGATCATCCCCGCAGCGTAGTTGCAGATCTTCCCCTGGTGGAAACCGGCGGCAACAATGTTCCAGCCAAGGTAAGTCCCGAGCGGCGCATCACGCAGCACGACGGGGACGCCGCCAAGCTCGTTGCCATCGGCATCGACGCGCGGCACCTTCATCTTGATCACGCGCTTGATGGTTGGAGGCACCTTCGAGCGAACGCCTGACCCGTCGACATAATTGAACTCCGGCCCCCAGTCGTAGTCGAGGCCGGCATTGATCATCCCCGTTGGCGCAGTGGCGGGCAGCCCGGGAATCGTGGGAAATCCGGTCGCCTCTTTCGTCGGGTCGACCAGGAAGCCCCCGGCCAGCGTCGGATACTTGCTCGCAGGCGGTGCAATGTCCTTCATGACCCAGTTGCGGAAATGAAACCGGAGCGCGTTCACGGTATCCGCGTGCGGAACGGGATTGCCGGCGAGTATGCCGGTGCCGAAATTCGGACCCGGGCACGCGGGCGGCGCCGCAGCCATCACGGTGAATCCGCCCTGCCCGCCGCCGTGGGCGGTGCTCGGGATGTAGTAGCGCCGCACGTTTGCCGGAACCGGAATGTCCTTGTCGGCGCTGGTGCCGACGAGGGCCGGGCTGAGATTGAGCGCCCACGCTTCCGCAGATCCGTAGTGCTCGATCACCTTCGGGCAGGTCTTGCTGGCCGTGCAGCGATCGAGGATGCCCTTGGCCGGAAGGCCGCGCACGGTATCCGGGTAGTCGCCCCACCACTGCGCTCCCTCGCCACCCGATTCATAGAGCTTCTGGGCGCCGTCCGGTAGCGCGAACCGCACGTTCAGCGAGATGCGCTTCCCCGCGATAACCGGCCATGCGCCGTCGTACACCTGCCTGCTCGACTCGTCCTGCGTGAAACCGAGGGCAATGAGCTGGCGGATGAAGTTGCCGGCCTGTGATTGACCACGGTTGATCACCCACGACACCTGGCCGCCGATGGGATTCGCGGTACCCTCGTCGTCCTTGGTCGCGTATTTGAAGAACGATGCCACGTCGCGGAAGGCGGCAAAGCCGATCCCGAGGACGTACGCGTCGTTTGACGTGAAGACGACCTGGTACAGGAGCTTCGGATTGAAGCCCCCCTTGACGCAGATCTGCGTCGGGTCCGGCGTGCCGGGGAACGGATTCTCGGCGCTGCACTTCGCCCACGCCCAATCGCTGCTCGCGATCTTTGCTTCGCCGATGATCTTTCCGTCAACCGTCTCCGCCGTGTGCGTCGTCAACGTCGCCTTCGATGTATCGAGAGTGACGGGCTTGTAGGGCACCGGGTTGGCGTTGACGATCATCGGCTGCGAGTTGACGCCGCCCAAGTTGACGATGCGGCCGATGACCAGACCGCTGACTGGCGAGCCGTCCGCGTTCTTCGCGATCGGTACGACAACCCAGTCATTGTCCGGACCGGGCACCGTGCGGCCAGAATTGTCGCCCTGCCAGCCGCTGCTCAGCCCGATGTCGCCGAAGTTGCGCTCGGGAACGCCGATGGTTATGCGTCCGCCGCGGTTCGGCGCGTCCTGCCACATCAGACGGCTCGCCTTCGACATGTCGATCGGCTTCACGACGTAAAAGCTCGCCACGTACTCGACCATGCCGGCGGCATTTTTCGGTGCCAGCGTGATGTCGGTGATGAGCGCGTTGCGCGGATCCTTGGGATCGAGCTCACCGAAGGCACGGCCTGCGAGCGTTTCATACGGGCCGGCTGGACCAAACGACGCGCCGTCGAAGGCGGGCGACACCTTCTTTTCGACGACGATCTTTTTCACGCGAGCGTCGGCCGATGACGGCAGCGCGAGCGTTGCGGCGACCAGCACGAGGGTGAGAGAGGCGGCTCGACGGATGGTCCTCGACATTCATCTCTCCTGTCAGACGTTTTATGAACTAACCACGAAGTTCACGAAGAAAACGACGGTCACGAAAACAATAAACAATTCGATGTTCGTGTCCTTCGAGATCATCGTGACCATCGTGGTTAAAGACTCGAAATTCGAATGGTCGAATGTTAGCTCATTTGGGCCACAGCCACGCGAAGGCCGCGCCCGTGACCAGGCCGTAAATCAGGCCGTCGAACACCGATTTCATCGTCGTTGCCCAGCTCCGCCGGTACCAGATGGAATGCTGCGGCAGTGCCAGCGCGTACGCCATGAACGCAACCGTGCTGACGACGCGCAACACGCCCATGAAATCAGCACCCGGTCCAAACACCAGTCCGGCGACGTACGCCACGAAGACGCCGACGACGACGCAGTACACAAACCAGCGGGCGAGGGACGGCCCCATCGACGGTGACGCGCCGGGTGCGATCGTCATGAACGCCAGCGGGCCTTTCGTCGCCTTGGCGATGAACGCGGGATCGTTCATGCCCGCCGCGGACCCGGCGTGCGGCGCGGCGTAGTCGCCGGGCGGCACGCTGATGCGCCGCAGCGCGTCGAGAATCTCATCTTCCTTGGCGCCAGACAGCTTCAGCACGTCGCTGCGGTGATACGGCAACACCGTGTGTGTGATGAAGCTGACGAAGAACACACCGACCGCGGACGCAACGATAGGGAGCCAGAGTGACATCAGGGAGACCATCTAGTGGACCGTCCGGACTGATTGAGTACTAGTCATAACAGGCCTCCGAGCGCGATCTGCGGGCCGCGACAACGGAGCGGCCCGGTAGTAATTCGGAATAGTCAGGCCACCAGGCCTCCAGTTGCGAGCGTTATCTTACCTTCCGAACTTCTGCCGCAAGACCGGCCACGCCGTGGTCCAGCGCAACTCCCCGTAGTACTGCGATGGCCGGTCGGCGTTGCCATATTCGTAGCTGGTGTCGTCGGTGCGGTTATCGATATTCGTGAGGTTGTCGACGCCAAGAACCTGGTGGGCGAATTCATGAACCGCCGCACGCCCGACGCCGCGTCCGATCCCGGCGACGATGTCCTGGCGTGATGCCGATGGCGGCGCGTACTCGATCGCGTTGTGCGCGAGTATGAGGAACCCGACTGAGCCCCAGCTTCCCAGCGGGCCGAAGACGTGCGATTCGCCGGCCGCCGCGAACGGGTACTTGAACGTCGGATTAATTCGGGTCGTGCCGACGACAGACACCCTCCAGAACGCGTTCCGGTTTTCGGTGACGTTGATTCGAAGATCGGCAAGCGCGCGTTCGACCTCCGCCCTCGATAACTGCCTGATCGTCGCCATCTCCTGCGCAGTGAGCGGCCCGCCGATTTTCGCGGTGTCGTCCGCCGAAAGTGCAAACGAGCCGTCGTCGTACCAGAACCCCGCATCGATGGCCGTCCGCGCTGCGTGCCACCGAACCACCGCAAACACCGACATCGTTGCGATCACTGCGATCGCGCCGATGACGGCGGTGGCGGACAGCTTCATTTTTTTGATGGTTCAGGAAGCGCGCCGAGCTGCTGCATCAGGCCCAGCATGTCGGCGTCACGCCAGTGCTCTGCGATCTTTCCGTCGCGTATGTGGAAGATGTGTGTTTCGGAGATCGTGTACGACTTCCCCGTCGCGGGAAGGCCCATGAAATCGCCCTGGTGCGTAGCATGCGCGGTGAGCCGAACGGCCACCTTGTCGTCCTGGGAGATCATGTCCTCGATCTTCATGCTGACACCGGAGAGTCCGGCGGACACCCGTTTGACCGCCTGCTTCAGGCTATCGGTCCCCGGTGCCACCGACGACCAGCTGTGCGGCACGAAGTCGTGCGCGACCAGCTTGTCGACCGCGTCGACGTTTCCCTTCACGAAGACCTCGTCGATGAAGCGGCGGACAATGACCTTGTTCTCATCGGTTCCCATCAGTCGGATCTCCCTCGATACTTACTGTCCCTCGAACGCGTCGCGCGCGGCGGCAATCCCGTTCAGCGCCGCCGGGAATCCTGCGTAGACAGCCATCTGCTCGATCACTTCGATGACCTGGTCGCGCGACGCACCAGCGTCGAGCGCAGCCCGTATGTGCGCCCTGAGCCGCGCCGGTGCATTGGCCACGGCGGTGAGCGCCGCGATCGAAATCAAGGCCTTTGTCCTCTGGTCCAGCTCGAGACTCTCGAATACCGGCGGAATCTCGCACCACCTCGCGCTCGCATCGTCGAGCGCGGCGACGTCCTCCGCGCCGGCACCGCGTGCCTCGAACACCTCCCGAGCCGTGCTCAGGCTGCGACCGACCGCCGCGGATCCGGTGTTGACCGCGCCGAGCATCACGGCATCGAGAATGTCCGACGGCGCCCATCCGACGTTCAATGCGCCGTCGATGTGCCATTTCAACTGCGGCGTCGCAGTGCCCATCGCGCTGAGAGCAGCAACGGTGCATAGCTGGCGCATCTTGAGATCGAGTCCGGGACGCGACAGGACCTCGCCATAGGCGAAGTCGATGGCGAATCGAACGAGATCGGGAGCGATGTCGTTCATCGCGGTGATTGGCGCCGCAGCCTGCGGCCCGCCGATCCGCAGAAGCATGTCGAGGCCGCGTTCATGTCGCGCAACGTCGGGCAGCATCCAGCTCGAATCTCCCGTGATCACTGGCACGTCGGCGGGAGGGCTGCTTCGCTGAGCCAGCGGAGCACGAACTCGCGCGCCGCGGCGTCGCAATGCTGTCCGTTGATCACCGCAGGCCCCAGCGCCACTCCACCGATGGCGTACAGAAGCCCAATCGCCGCGCCACCTACCGCGACGGACCCCACTGCGAACCCGCCCATCGAGAGTCCAAGCCCTAGCGCTGCACCCCCGAACGCGGCCAGGATCCCGACCGACAGACCACCGATTGTGAGCAGTCCGCACGCCAAACCACCGACAGCCAAGCCGCCGACCGCGATATTCCCGATCGCAATGACGCCTCTGGCAACCTTCGGGCGCATCGTCACCGCGTCGATGCCAGCGCAGACGTGAATGAGAGGCCAGCCCGCGAGGGTCGCGGACGACGTGTATTCAAATCCCAGCGTCGCGTTCCCTGCCGCGCATGATTTGCAGATCAAACGTGGCGCATCGCGGCCCACGCAGTCGCGGCAGATCGCCTTCTGGCATACGACGCAGAGGCCAATTGCGGTCGTCCTGTCGTGCGTAAAGCAATTCATGCGCGGTCGCCGGTTCCTTGGGCGGACCTAAAGGTCCGCCTCTACGATGCAGGCAGCCGAAACGTCAGGATCTCCCTCGCCGCACGATTTCCGCCGCAGCCGTTGTTGCCGCCGATGACGTAGGCCTGATCGCCGACGACGACGGCGGCGCCCGCATGACGTCCGACCGGCAGCGCTGGAAGGGCCGTCCACTTGTTTGTCGCCGGATCGTAAACCTCGGCCTCGTTGAAGGTGGTGCTTGTCTGCGGGTCCTTGCACTCGCCGCCCGCGTAGACGATGCGCCCGCCCTGCACGAACGAGACGCCCGCGCTGCGCGGCGTCAGCAGCGGTGCGGCCGTCGTCCACGTATCCGTTGCCGGATCGTAGACGTCGTGACGTCCGCTCCGCTCTGGGGTCGGCCCCAGCCTTCCGCCGAAGACATGAATCTTTCCGCCGAGAACGGCGATGCCTAGGTGATCGCGCGGTATGGGCAGCGCGGCGGCAATCGTCCATTTGTTGGTGGCCGGATCGTAGACCTCATGCGTGGACACCGTGCGGAGCTGCGGGTCACGCCCGCCGATCGCGTGGATCTTTCCGTCAAGCACGACGACGCCAACGGCGCCGCGCGGCGCGAAAAGAGGGGCCATCGCCTTCCACATATCGGTGGCCGGGTCGTACTCGAATACGCGATCGACGGCGCCGACGTGCACGTTGGCGAGGAAGGCGCCCACGACATAGACCTTGCCGTTCAGTGCCACGCCGCCGGCGTGCGAGGCGATCGCCGGCATCAGCGCGATCTCGCGCCAGTTGCCGGTGGCCGGGTCGTATTCCTGGTTGAACGCGTTGGCGTCGACACCGCGCGACTGGCCAGAGATCACGTAGATCTTTCCATTTACGGCCGCCATCGCAATCTCAGCGCGGTCGTACGGAATCATGCCCTTGACCGTCCAAGGACCGCTGCCTTGCGCCAGCGCCGCGACCGACGCCAGCGCTATCACGAGACAAGCCACGGCGGCAGCGGCGATTAAACGAGAGCGCGGCACGTTCATTGAATCCTCCGATCGATGGCAGGAGATAAGGGCGGATCGTAGCACGTGGGCACAACGCGACGCGCCGCGCTTACCTTTCCCTTTCGCGATGCTACTGCAGTCCCAGCAACGTCGCGGGGTTGCGCCGGGACATGCGATCGACGTCCTGCTCGGAAAGGCCTCTCGCCCGCATCGCGGCGAGGAAAGCGCCGAAGCCGGGCGCCGGCAAAGGGTTGCCCCTCTGACCGAGGTCCGATGACAGGATGCAGAACTCGGGACCGATCTTCTTGATGGCGTCCGCGAACCGGTCCATCCGAGCCGGGCCGCCCTGATCGCCGACGTTTCCGCCGACGAATTCGATGAAGGCGCCGAGCTTGGCCGCCTCCTGCATCTGCGGCACGCTCATCACGATCGGCTCGTTCATCGCGTGCGTCACAACCATCTGTCGCACGCCCTGCCGGCGTCCTTCGCGCAACAGCATGAGCCCTTCCTCCGCGGATGAATGTCCGGTCGCGAGCACGAGATTGTGCTTCGCAATCGACGCAATCACATCCGTCACCGCCGGAACGAGCGCTCCGCCCTTCGACACACTGACAAACGGGCGGTTCTCTTTCGAGAAACGCACCTGGTTTTCGGCATCGAACGTCGGCATCCAGACCATCTTGCCGAATCCGCCTGTTGTCGCTGCCATGTACTCGACGGCGGCCGCGTTGATGCCGCCGACGGTGAGGTTCAAGTCGACGCCGCCGAACACGTCGATCCCCGGCACCTGCTTACGGACGATGTAGGCGAGCCCCGACGTGAACTCGTAGTGGTTCTTGATGACGATGGCCCGCATGCCGTTCGCCTTGGCCTGCCTCGCGGCTTCGACGGCATCGACGGACCGCGGGCGGCTGTCCGGCTCGGAATGGACGTGAATGTCGATAGCCCCGCGAAGCGCATTCGCTGTTCCCGCGTCCTGCCCTCCCCCACGCGCGACACTGGCGACACCGATGGAGGCGCTCAGTGTGACGAGCAGCACGATCAACTTGCGCATGACGTTCTTCTCCTCCGCAACAACCGCCGCGGCGCCGCGGCGCGGACCCTTCGGGTCCGCGATACGACGAATCTCGTTGACCCGGTCGCAGGCTTCAAACGCGGTTTGCCGTCCAGCGGATTGCGCCAATGAGTTGCTGCTGAAACCGCTGGTCGGTCCACGTCTCGGAGAAGTGTCCGAGGGCGTTATAGTACGCCCGCCCAGCGCCGACCGATTGTACCCATGCGAGCGGATAATCGCCGGCGGACCCCACCGATGCCGGATCGAGTCTCAGCAACACCTGCACGCGCCCGCGCGGATTTTCCTGAAACGTGTAGAACTCCTCGAGCAATGCGAAGCGCTCGCCGAGCCCTAGCGTCGCCGGATGCGCCTGGTTTTCGACGACGACGGTGCCCTGTTGCGTCCAGGGATGCTCCTTGAAATACGCGCCGACGAGACGACCGTAGTCCGGCCAGCCATACAACGTGTCGCTGGCGCTGTGGATGCCGATAAAGCCGCGCCCGCCCGCGACAAACTCAGTAATCGCGGCCCTCTGAGCATTCGTGAATTCCAGCTCGCCGCTGGTGAGGGCAAACACGATCACGTCATACGCCGTGAGGCTCGAGGCGGAAATCGTCGACAGGTCCTCGGTGACCATGACCGTGAACTCGCCGGTCGAAGCCGAGATGCTGGCCATGGCCTGGCGCGCCGCGGGGATCGAATCATGGCGGAAGCCGGCCGTCGCGGTGATCATGAGGACGCGAATCGGCGCGCCGCGGGCCGCCGGCGGCTGGCTGGTAGCGCTTGGACCCACTGCTGGTTCGCCGGACGAGCACGCCCCGGCCAGAAAGGACACGCCGAGGCAGGCTGCGCCGATCACACGCTTCTTCACCGACTGACTCCGGCGTCACGAGCTCCCTAACGACCGGCACCGACTGTCTGGTCCGCGAGCGGGATCGTCACTACGATGCGGTCTTCAGGACCGAGGTTGTGCGTGATGTGGCCTTTGCCGGTCGTGTCTTCGATCAGGTTGATGTGGCCGGGGCCCACGGCGACCTTCTTCCCGCCTGCCACCTCGAGCTCCGCACGGCCGCTGAGGGTAATGACGTACTGGCGCCTCGGACCCACATGCCAGTCGCTGGCGGGGCCCGGCGGTCTCCGGCTGAATTGGGCGCCGGTCGCCTTCATCATCTCGGTCACGCCGTTGTTTGCCTTCATCTCGATTTCTTCGGCGTGGCTCAGGCCATCCGCACCGGTGTAGATCCGCGTCATCATGATCGGCTTACGCGCCTGGGCGCCCACGACATCCTGATCCGTGTGGGCTCTCCACAGCAGAACACATGTTCCGACAAGGGCGACGACTAGCAGATACCTTTTCATTGATCTCATGGCGTCCTCCCGCCGTTCAATAAGCCGTTTCGAGACCCTGGGGTGTGTAATGCACGGAGTCTACTCGAAGAACCTGAAGGGGATAGGGGGAAGGGGGAAGAGGGAAGAGGGAAGAAAAAGGCGGGCCGCGATAGTCCGCCCTATGATCAGGACTCTAGACTGCACGCGCGTCGCCCACCTACTGAATCGCCCCGGCCTCCGCGTGTTCGGATGAGCGTCTGCCCAACAGACGCTTGATCAATGCGAACAGCGCGATCGCGCCGGCAAACAGAGCTTTCTTGAACGCGAGGAGACCCACCCAGAACAGCTTGAAGAATCCTGCCTTTGCCGCGGTCGCGCCCAGGATGAGGCCGGCGACTCCATATGTCGCGGCCTTGTCCGTTCCCGGCAGGTAGTCGGCGTATCGGTGTCCCTCGTTGAACTCGATGGCGGGCAGCAGACTGCGCGCTTCGACGCGTATGGTCTCGAGTTGACCGATGTCGGAAATCGCATTCAGCACCAGCACTCCGCGGCGGCCGAGGATCCTGATGTTGTAGTTAAGCGTGTGACCCGAGTCAGTTCCGAACATCAGGTCCTTCGCCCAGTACAGCTTGTGCGCTGAGGCATCGTAGGAGGGAGCCTCGGCCCACCCGACGAGTGTGACCGGCTCAAAGCCCTGCTTCTTCCGCTCCTCGTTGGCAGCCACCGTGTCCTGCTGCATTTCCTTCAACATCTTCGTGTAGTCGATTCCGCCCGCGTCGTCATCGTTCACGTAGCCGTCTTCGTCGTACGTGATAGCGATGCCCCAGCCCTCGCGTGACACGGGGCTCACGCCCGCGGGTATCAACATGCCGAGGACGCCGTCAGCGGCACCTGCGGGATTGCCCCAACCCTCGGTCAGGAGACGGGCACTGCCTTCCGGTCCGATGAAGCGGAATGATTCAGGGAGGCGAATAGTTGCCATCCCGCCACTCAGCGTGACGACTCCGGTTTGATATCCGAGCTTGGCCTCGAATTCTTCAGGGGTTGTGTGCGCGCCCTGAGGACCTTGCGCACGGAGAACGGCCGACGCGAAAACGCACAGCATCAGAACCGGGAGCAAAGCAGAGCGCTTCATATCAATGCCTCCATTGCTCCCTCTGTGTCGGTGTCTCGGCTTTGTCGCGGTAGGCGGACGGCACCAATCGGTGACGTAATGCCGGCACCGCCGGTGCAACGGACGCAGCCGTGTGTGATTGTGCGCACCGGTAGACAAAAAAAAGGGAGGGCCCGAAGGCCCGCCCCATGTATCTGACCTCCCCGTTGGAAACCGCTTCTAGAGTTTCGACATGGAGAGACCGTCGACGCGGACCTCGAGCTGGTGATTCACGCGCACGCCGTACACGCCGTCGGTCCTCGCGGTCATCCCGCTCTTCGGGGTGGTGTGCACGACGGTGTTGTTGACGAGATACTCGATCTTGTCGGCGAGCACGCGCAGTTCGAGCGCGTTGGTCGACGTCCCGCTCGCGTCCGGTTTTTTCACCGCGGCGTGCGACGTTTTCACCACCACATCCTGCGTCGTCTCGTTGCCAACCCTGCGCTTGATCAGCCACGTGCCGTCCTGCGCGACCATGAAATAGAGATACGTCTGACGAGGGCCGCCAAGCTCGCTGCCGCCGAACACGAGACCGTAGAAATTCGTGTGGCCGCTCGGCTTCACGAGCGTGAAGGTGCCCTTCAGCGAGTAGTTGCCGGCCGCAGTGTTCGCGGGGTGCCAGAACACCGCCGCCTGCGGGTTCATCGCATGGAACCCCGTCGCTGTCTTCATCAATTTGATTGGGCCCGGCGCGTCGGGGTCGGCCGCACTGGTGCTCTGGTCGGCACGCAGCATCCATCCATCTGGCGCCTGCGCGGCGAGCGGAACGACGGTGAGCAGGGCGACGATCGCGAACAAGACGTGACGCTTCATCAGATTCTCCTCCGAAGGGAATGGGTCGGTCGCCTATCCCGGCTGCTTGTCCCCTAAGGTGCTTCGGCGTAGGCGGCGCGCGCCGCCGCAAGCAGACCGTTCGCGCGCGGCCAGCCCGGGTACTGGGCCTGGAATTCGGTCTGCACCGTCATCGCGGCGACGTCCACGGAGCGCCCCTGCGCTTTCAACTGGCGCGTGCGGGTCTGCACGCCTTGCATGATCGCACGGTTCACGGCGAGGATCGACCCGTCACCGACTGGGCCGTGCGCCGGGACGATCGTCCGCGGTCGCATCTGGTCGAACACATCGAACGCGGACAGCCATGCTTTGACGCTCGACACCGGGCTGGCTGCGAGAAACGACTGGTTCATCACGACGTCTCCGGAGAACAGGACGCCATCGCCCTCCACGAAGAACGCCGTGTCGCCGCGCGTGTGTGTCGGGCCCACGACGAGGAAGCGCACTCGAACGCCACCCAGATCGAGGACGTAGTCCCGGTCGAAAGTGATGTCGGCTTTGCGGCCCGCGGCGGCGCCGCTCAGCAGTTCGGCCGTCAGCGGCGACCGGCTTGAAAGGGTCGCCGCCTGCTGCGCGCCTCCTTCAGCGAAGTCGGCCTCCTGGACCTTCGAGTTCACGTATTTCGCGGTCGCCGGAAATGCCAGGACCCCGGTGGTGTGCTCGACGTGAAAATGGGTGGTTGCAACATACAGGTTCGTGTTCCGGCTGACCCTGGCCACTTCGCGGAGCACCCTCTCTCCGTTGCGACTTCCGAGCCCTGGGTCTATCACCAGCGTTGCGCGGGAGCCGATGACGATGCCGACGTTCGGGACCAGCGGAACGCTGTTGTCAGGGATCACGTACGTGTGTTCGGCGAGCTGGACCGTGGCGTTTTCCTTCACCAGTGGATCCGGTGCGGGACCACGCTGGGCGGCCGCTGGGGCGGTGAGCAGTGCACAGGCGACGAGCAGGAAACGTGTGGTCAGAGCCGCGGATGCGTTCACAGTTCGATGCTAGTTCTTTGGCAGTCTCGATTTCCAGGCGTCCCAGGAACGCTCGTAGGTCTGCGCGGCCTTTTTCGCTTCTTCCGGATCCAGATACGTCACGTTACCGCCGCCCAGCTGCATCGCCTGCCACTGCAAACGCGCGTTCATGTTGAGATAGTAGGCCTTGCCCACGACGAGGCGCAGTGACTCAGCCACAACGGCCGCGCCGTGGCCGCGCATCAACGCAGCCGACCTGTTCCCGAGTGTCTGCGCGAGCGCACGCCCGAGTTGCGGCGTCGAGATCAGCATGTCGGTCATGCCCGCGATTTTTCGGATCTCGAAGACCGGCACGCCCTCGCCGATGAAATACCCCATGTGATACATGGGACGCAGCGGCACGGATGTATCCGCGAAGGGGATGACCTCGAGACAGTGGCAATGTATTGCCGCCATGACGTCCGGACGCGCTTTGTAGATCTCCCCGTGAATGAAGCGCTCCTGGTATCCCATGGCGGATGCGCCCGTCACCGCGTTGCTGTCCAAGTCGTACTCGACGACGTCGGCAGCGGTCACAAGAGCCGGCGCTCCGGCGCGTGCAAGGAAATAGCGATTCGGGTTCGCCGGATTGCGGACGCTCACGTGCCCATAGCCGTCGAGCACGCCTTCGTTCGCCAGAATCCGGTTGGCGACGACGAGCTCGTCGATCACGGCCTGACGAGAAGGAGCAACGGGTGTTTGTGACGAGAGCGGCGCGGCTACGGTCAGCAGCGCGGCAAGGGCAGCAAGCAGCCGGAGTTCAATGGACACGTCATACCTCCGGAATGGACGAATTGACGAATGTGCCGGATCGACGGATTGGAGCCGGAATCAATCGAAAGACCTGTGTCAACAGGTTAGCTCACAAATAGTACACGCTCATGAGCAGCAATATGAGTCTGGACACCACCACGAGTCCGAGCCACGCCAACACGCCCAGCACCATAACCGCAAGTGCGCGCGCTGGGCGTCCGCCCGGTTCGCTGCGAAGCACAACGAACTCGGCGAATACAAACCACGCGATTCCACAGACCATCAGGCCGTAGGCAACGGGGCGATAGATCCATTCGTATGAGGTGAGGACGGCCTGCAGATTCGCCGCAAGAGCCGCAAAGTACGCGAGATAAACCACCGCGAAACAACCACACTGAATCGCAAACGAGCGCCTCAAGTCGCTCCGGCCAAGGGGCCGGCGCATGACAACGCTCTGTGCAGCCGCGAATGACAGAGGTCCGAGCAGCAGAAGCGTGGATGCTGCCGCGATCGACCCCTCAATCCCGAGACGACCCAGAAGGGCATGGGCAATCCATTGCGGGCCCTGCTCAGAAGTGATCATCGGAATTCCGGGCAGCACCCCGACGATCAGCCAGAGCAGTACGGGCGAGACATATTCATCTTGTTCGTGCGTGTCCCTGTTGTCTATTGTCGCGTCCGCCAGGGACGGTATCGCCCGAGGGTGAAGCACCAGATGAATGAGCGTCTTCGGAACGAGGACGATCCACAGAGCGATCTCGACGACGAGATTCTCGAGCGTCGTCAATAGCGTGGGCAAGCTCATGGCGTCTGGTCGATCTTTTCCTCTGTTTCTCTCAATGACCGCGACGTTCGTGGTCAGGATCCATTCGACATC
>DAIRVG010000011.1:13352-27653 GCA_036802945.1 Vicinamibacterales bacterium | reverse complement strand
TTCCTCTGTTTCTCTCAATGACCGCGACGTTCGTGGTCAGGATCCATTCGACATCTGGCGGCTCTTTTCAGCGGCAACCATCCGCGGCGGGCCGAGCTGCGAAATCCAGTAGCCCGCCGGGTACGTCCGGTTGCGGTCGTCGGTGAAGAAATGCGCGGTCCGGCGTGGTGGCAGCCATCGAACCGCGCGCCCCCGCAACTTCAGGATGCGGCGCAGCGCGGGCCTGGTGAGTGGCAGCGGCCGCGGAAATCCGAACGACGAGATCATCGCCTCGTCCAGCATCGCGTAGATGCTGTAGCGGACGAACGGCGTGACGATTCGCGGAAACCACGACGCGAACAGATCACGGGTCGACGTGCCGACTCGCTGGTTCGTATCCGCAAACCGGAAGTGCTGGCGTTCGTATGCGCGGCTCCACGCCTCGAACGCTTCGTACGATGGAGGAATGTTGACGATCCCCATTCGCTTTCCGACTTCACGCCAGAAGCAGTAGTACCCGAGCTTCTCATTGGTGCACGTCGGCCGCCAGCCAACCGTATCGATCCAACGAATCGGCTCGTAGATGAACGTCGAGAGCACGTAGAGAAAGTCGTCGTTGGCGATCTTGAAGTGGCCGTGCACCCAGTTCATGCGCTCCAAGGCTTCCTTGCCACGGCCGCTCTCATAGCCCCATTCACACATCTCGGCGACGAGAATCGATGTGTCGTCGTACCGGCGCTGGGTGCTCGTGCGGAATTCGCCGGTTCGGTCCAGCAACCTGGAAATGCTCGGGACGCAGTACGTCCGATAGAGGGCAATCTCGAGCGCGCGAATCGAATCCCAGGGGAACTCGTATCCGAACGAGAGGTGCACGATGCGCTGGTGATCCCGTTCGGGATCGAGCTGCTCGATGGCGCGAAGAATGGCGAAGCGGGCGTCTACGCCCATTTCTTTCCCAGAGCGTCGAGGCCGGACCGCGCCAGATCTTCGGGCGTCATCGCAATCCGGAACTCGACCTCCGCATTGAACGTGAGGAAAAACGGCTCGGCCAATGCGGGAACCTCCGAGGAGTCTTTCACGTTGACGACGAGCGTTCCGCCGCGGTGGCCGTTCTGTTCGGTGAAGTAGACGGCTTCCGGCTTGACGCTCTCGAGAATTCTCTGGATCTTCTCTCCTGCGGTGCCGTTGCGGACGGCGGAATTGAAGGGCTCGAGTGGAAATCGAACGTGCATGAGCATGCGCATCGGGAGCCTCCAGGAAGGCGGCGGAATCCCGCCACCACACGTAAAACAAAAATGGGAATGCTATTGGAGACGCAACAGCCCCGCCTTTGCACATTCGCCCACCATCGTCAGGTAGCGTTTGACGCTGTCGTTGCCAATGACATAGGGATTGGGGTCGCCGGGCCTGCGCTTCTCGAGCGCAGCCAACTTCATCTTGGCCCCATCCTGGTTTGGATGATTGGCGATGAGCACGTCGGCGTTGGATCGTGTCACGGCATCGCGAAAATGTTCTGCGGAGTTGGCGTAGGTCTCAAACCAGAATCGTCGCGGCTTGTCCGGCGTGATCGTGAAGTTGAACCCCGTCCCGCCCCACTCGGCGGCAAGGTGCATCCTGCCCTGGTCCTTCACCGGAATCAGCGTCGAGATCGTGCCCGGCGTGTGACCCGGCGTGAGATACATGGTTAATGTCGTGTCACCAAGAGTGAGCCGCTGCCCGTCAGTCGCCACCATGTCACGTTTCGGTTTTGGCCACGACTGCGTATTACGGCCGATCAAGTCCCAGTCGGCGGCGGACATGATGACGCGGGCGCCAAAACGATCCTGGAGGAGCCGGGCGCCGCCGGCGTGGTCGCTGTGGGCATGGCTGACGAGGACGTATTTGATTTTCGTGGGATCCAGTCCGAGCTTGGTCAGGCCATTGACGATTTCGTCTTCGACCGAATAATCGAAAAGCGCGTCAACGACGATGATCCCGTCAGAAGTGGTGACGGCCCAGGCCGAATATTCGGACTGTCCGAGATAGTAAAGATTGTCGAAGACCTTCGCCGGTTCTGCATGCCATTGGGCGCGCGGGGGCGGACCCTGCGGTTGCGTCGCGGGCTGCTGAGCCTGTTGAGGCGGCGGAGTCGGAGCAGGCGCGGCGCACAAGGTGTTGAACACCGCGGTGTGCTCCCGCCCCGCGGCAGTCCTGGCGGCGGTAACGTGGGCGTCGATGGAATCTGCCTTCGACTGTCCCAGGACGGTCGCACCGGCCACCGCGATGAGACCGAGCGCCGACAGCAGACCGACTGAGTACGACTTCAGTTCTGTCATTTCTGACCTCCCTGCTAGGCGGACCTGAAGGTCCGCCTCTACAAAGCCGGACGTAGAGGGCTAG
The DNA here is from genome assembly GCA_036802945.1 of Vicinamibacterales bacterium. GTDB lineage: Bacteria > Acidobacteriota > Vicinamibacteria > Vicinamibacterales > UBA2999 > Gp6-AA40. Next base: position 25,295 of record DAIRVG010000011.1, on the reverse strand, counting down.
GCGGACCTGAAGGTCCGCCTCTACAAAGCCGGACGTAGAGGCCGACCTTCAGGTCGGCCTGCGTCTTCGTGATCACACCTATTTTCGGAAGATTCCCTTCGGCATCAAGGCGTGAATACCCTTGGTCCCGTCCACGGCCTGGGTCACGACCAGATCCATCGCCGCGCTCGCCAGCATGTACGCGTCGTCTCGCGACAGCCCCTTATTCTCGACAAGAAAGTCGAGCATCTCGCGCGTGGCAATCTTCGCGGCCTCGTCGAGATCCGCATTCAGCCCCATCGTGATGTAGTGCGTCGCCGTTTCGGCGCGGGGCCAACGCATGGCGCGCCCCTTGTGCAGCACCACTTGAATTTCTCCCTTGAGCGACGCCTCAACCGCCGACAGACATACCTCGCCGTACCCCTGCACGGCATGTCCATCCCCGATCGAAAGCAATCCGCCGGAGACATGAACAGGCAGATACAACGTGCTCCCCGCACCGAGATCCCGGTTGTCGAGATTCCCACCAAATATGTTGGGCGGGCCACTCGGCACTCGTCCCATACCCGACGGCGGCGCAACGCCAATCACGCCCCAAAACGGCTTGACCGGCACCTCGACTCCAGGGGCGTACTCCACCGTCTTGCGGGTCATGTCAATCCAGAGAACGCGGTCCTTGGCATACGGGAACTCGTCAGGGAGGAGACCCCGATTCGGCACGAACCCCTGGCCTGCGATCGGAAGTCGCACGTCAACTGCGCGAATCCGGATCTCGAGCGTGTCACCAGGCTCCGCGCCGCGGATGGCTATGGGGCCATTGAGAGTGTGGTCACCTCGCCCCGTACCTTCAACGCCTTCATAGACGGCATAGAGCTCGGCCGGAATCTTGTCTTTTGGTACGCCGAGCTTCTCGAAATATCGCGGATTGCCGGTGGCGGTCTCGAGACGGACGATATCGCCAGAGTCGATCGTCAGAACCGGCTTGAGGGACGCGTCGAAGAAGCCGCGATGAACAGTGGCGGGCGATGCCTTCAGCTCATGGACCTTCGGTGACCCTTGACCTGTCGCAACGGATGGCAGCGCGATCAGACAAATGCAGGCGACAACTCCTCTGACTCTCATCGTCTTTCTCCTCGTGTTTCCGTCACAAAACCTCAAAGGTGACGTGCCCGGTCCGCGTGAGTGGCTAAAACCGCAGACCGGCACCGGCTGCGAACCGGAAGTCGTGGCTGAAGAATGCGTCGTCTCGCCTCGTAGAGTTCCTGGCGAAGACCGGCCCCGGGTACTTCAGGACGCGATCACCGGCGTCAACGCGAACGAATGTCCTTTGCGTCGCGAACACGTCGACGCCACCTCCAATGTCGAATGCCAGGAGCGTGCGCCCCGAAGCGAGCGCGCATGACAGCGGTGGCGGGAAGATCAGAATGCAGGGGAATGGCCGCGGCGCTTCGCGAATACTCAGGAACCCTGACCGCAGCCTTGCGAAGGGCCTGAGACGGCCGAACCGAGGCCCCACCGTGACACCGAACAGACCCTCGACGCGACCACGACTGAACGCGCGCTGGTCCGGAAAATCTCCCGGATAGAGGTTGATCTCCGATTCGATTCCGAGCGGTTCAACTGGATGCCACGCAAACCGACCGCCGAGCCCGACGTCGGTGGCGTCGAACTGGCTCGAGATCACCGACGACACCTGGACGCCCAATTCGAATCGATCCGATGTCGGCTGCGCGAGCGCCGAACCCGGCTGCGCAACAACGAGGCCGGCGATGGCGCAGACGAGGGCCAGCTTGTTCATGTCGTTTGTCATCTACCGCTTGCGCGCATCTGCCAGCTTCTGTTCCAGTCCGAGCTGCGCTGCCCTCGCGCAACCTTGCATAACCTGAAAATAGCGCTGGACCCATTCGGCCCCGAGCTCGTACGGATGCGGACCGTCACCGCGACCGCCAAGCATCCTGTTCTTGTTGAACGCCTGATCGAACTCCGAATGGTTGGAGAGGAGGACGGTTGCGCCCGTAGCGGCAGCTTTCGCCGCCATGTGCTGCGCCGACTCGATGTACGTCTGGAAATTCTTGATGCCGGGATCCGGTGTGTTGTTTACGAAATTGAACGCTGTGCCACCGGAATAGGCGACGTTGACCGGCTTGCGTCTGTCCAACACGCTGAAGGTGTAGGACATCGTGCCTGGGGTATGGCCAGGAGTCAGCCATGTGGTCACAGTGGTCCCGCCAAGTGTGATCTTCATGCCGTCGGTGGCGACGATGTCGCGCTTTGGCGACATCGTCTTGTACCGGTTCGGATACTTCGCGACCGCATCCCAGTCAGGCGCGCCCATGACGACGCGGGCGCCATACCGGGCCTGCAGCATCTCGGCGCCACCTATGTGGTCGCCGTGAGCGTGGGAGATGAGCACGTACTTGATGTTTTTGGCATCGAGGCCGAGCTTCTTCAAACCGCCGACGATCAGCTCCTCGGAGTTGTACGGAAAGATCGTATCGATGAGGATGATCCCGTCGGTCGTCGTCAACGCCCAGGCCGAATGAACCTTGCCGCCGACGAAGTAGAGATTGTCGTAGACCTTCGCGGGGTCCGCGTACCAGGTGTCACGCGCGGGTACGCTGGCGGGGTTCGTGACGTAGTTCGGGAGTACGTCCCTCGTGTCTTCGCCACCGCTCTGAGGCAAGAGGCACGTCCGGACCAGCGTGCCGAGAAACTCGAACGCCGCCGCGGTCTTGGCCGACTGCATCGCGGCTCGAATCTCCGCGTCAAAGTCCCTTGCCGCCGGCCCCTGTTGGGCGGACACGCTGGTGGCAGCAAGGCTGAAGACGATGGCAAGCGCAGGGATGCTATTCAAGGCGGACCAGTTTTATGACGGCTCCCGCTGGTTTCTGGGTAAGTACGAGCGTGTTCCCCGTCACATTGAAGTCGTACTGGTTTCCGGCGCCGCCTATGGCGAACGCGCTCTTAGCCACCATGGCTTTCGTGGCCAGCATCTTCCCGGTCACCGTGTACGTGCCGGTGTTGAGGTACAGCGCATTGAACACCGCGGCCTTGTCCGCCTCGGTCGCCTTGTCGTTCGACGGATAGTTAGGCAGCGGCTTGGTGCCCTGGATGCGCGTGAAGCTGTAATGTTGCTTCGCGAAGATGTACAGACCGGGTTGAGGATTGGTAATCGCCGACCCGTTCGCATCCACGGTCTCTGTCACCCTCCACGCGCCCACGAGTGGATTGCCCGTTGTCGAGGATTGACCGGAGACGGTCACCGCGACAGCAAACAATGCGAGAAGGGCCACTAACACCAGGTTGATCATCGCCCATCGAGTCATGTGCTTCATTGGAATCTCCTTGTGTGACGCATTTGGCGTTATTCGCGACGGACGGTCGCGCTCCTCAACGCTGTCCAGACAGACGGGGCGACCCGCCCCGCCACTCAAGCCGGCCATGTTTGACCGAAGCCCAACACATAGCCATTCGGATCTCTTATCGCGAACTCCTTCATCCCGTACGGCTGAATCACTGGCGGATAGACGATGACCGCGCCTTTGGTTACAAGTTCAGCGTGCAGCGCCTCAACGTCGTTCACCCAAAAGAAGACATCCCAGGTGCCTCCCTGCGCCTCATTTGGACAGATCAGGCCTGGCTCTGGAACACGCCGGAACATGACAGGGGAACCGTTTCGACTATAGACAGCAAATTCCGGGGGGTTGCCAGCCGAATACTCGCACTGAAAGCCGAGCGCGTCGCGATAGTAGGTTCCGATGCTCGATACATCCGGGACTGGGAAGTAGGGAGCACCGCGAATGATGTCCGCTTGAGAACTCAACGGCATCACTTTTTCACGAACCGTCGAAAATTCAACGTGTTCGTGTAGCCCCCATAGACATTTCCCTGGTCATCCGCCGCGACGCCTTCCAGCGTGTTCGTTTCAGTCCACGGGATGAAGGCTGCGACCTTGCCGTCCTTGGCACTCCCGATCCGAATGCCTTGCTTGTAGCCCGGATTCGCCTGTTCAGTCGATTGCGAGTCGGCGACGTAAATCACGTCCTTCTTGTCGATGAAGACGCCGCTCGGCCGGCCGAATTGCCGCCATTCAAAGAGGAATTGACCGTCCTGGTTGAACACCTGGATGCGGCTGTTCGAGCGGTCGGCGACGAAGAGCCGCCCGGCGGAATCCATAGCAAGACCGTGCGGCGAGTCGAACTCGCCGGGCCCTGAACCTTTCTTTCCCCACGCCTTGATGAATTTCCCATCCTTTGACAGCTTCACAATCCGTGCGTTCGTGTCACCGCCATGGCCATCTGCGACGAAGATGTCGCCGTTCGGCGCAATCAAGATGTCAGAGGGCCCGTTGAACGTATCCGGCCCCGCGCCTGGCACCCCGGGCTTGCCCAGGGTCATCAAGAGCGCTCCCGCGGGACTGAATTTCATGACCGTGTGGCCCTTGCCGTTTTTTGCCCTCCCGTCGGACACCCAGACGTTGTCATCGCGATCGACAAAGAGACCGTGCGGGTAGTTGAACATTCCGGCGCCAAAGCTCGCGACAAGACGGCCGGACGCATCGAATTTCTGGATCGGCGCAAGGTTCGAACCGGAGCAATCGTCGGCCGTGGCGCAGCGATCGAACACCCAGACGCTCCTCCCGTCGCGATCGATGTCAACGCCCACCGCCGCGCCCCACTTGCGACCCTCGGCCAGCTTCGCCCACCCCTCGTCCACGCGATACGGATTAGGCGCGACATTCGGGTCGCTACTTCCTTGAGCGATGATTCCCTCTTCTCGAGTCGATCCAATCGCCGCAACGAGGATGATGCCGATCAGGCATTTCATTATGCTTGTGTGCCGCATGTTGTCTTCCTCCCGTGCGTAACGCAGGCCTGGGGCTCTGACCTTTCCGCCGGCGTCATGGCCTGACCCCGACGACGTTCAACTTGATCGGATAACGGGATGGCAAAGCGGATTCATATCGTGTGTCCTCCCCCTGCGCCGGCCGGCGGCCTGGTGAGGCCGCGTGCCTGAACCTCGATCACATCACGCGCGCCCGACGCATGACGTTTTCCGCTTTCTGGCGGATCTCGCGCGCTATTTCAAAAGGATCGCCTTGCTGAAATTTCGGCAGGAAAAGCTCGACGGAGAGGGGACCCGCATATTCCTTGCTCGAGAGCTTCCGCAGGATCGCGGTCAGGGGAGCAATGCCATCGCCGGGAATGAACCGCGTCGTGTTGTCCAACAACTCTCGCGGCATGTCGGGCACATCCTGAAAGTGCACGTGCCCGATTTCACGGGGACGAATCAGATCGAGATCCTCGAGTTTGTTGAGGCCAGACCAGAAGTGATAGAAATCGAGCAAGGGCGCCATGTTCGGATGCGCGGCTTCGCGCGTCATTCGCAGGAGCGTGGTCAGCGTCGAGATGAACGTCGACGCGCGGACGGCCTCGGCCATGGCGACCATGCCGAACTGCTTGGCAATCTCCCCGACCTCGCGCATGTTGTCCGCGCCGGCCTTGTAGTCGTCCGGCGTGAATTTCTGAGTGGTGGCGGTTGGAGCATAAATGCGGGTCAGTCCAAGCGTTGCGAACATCTCGCAACGTTTCTTGAAATTCTCGAGTGATGCGGCGCGATTGGGATTCGGCTCCCAGAGACCGCCCACGCCGCACGCACCGCTGACCGGCGTCAGCCCCAGGTCGGTGAGGACTCGACGAGCGGCTGGCAGGGTCTCGGTTTTCAGAAACTCGTCCAGAAGCCCGTTCGTGATTTCGACGTATTTGATTCCCGCGCGAGACCAGCCTTCGAGCGACTTTCGATAGCCGGCGCCGGCGGACGTGTTCTGGTGAATGGCGAGGGTCATCTTCCCGGCGGCAAAGGCCGTTTTCGCGGCCATCACGGCCAGGGGAGCCAAAAGCATCTCTCTTCTGGAAAGCACGGGCCGATTCTAGCAACACTTCTTGCATGCGCCGCAATTGTCTTGACTAGACGCCCATGGGGGCGTTCAATAGCCCGGCAGCCGAAACAACTGCTGAATTTGCGGTGCTACTCAATGGCCGTGATGCATCGAGAAATCTATCAGATGCGCGATCGCTTCAGACGATCGACGATTGTTCCAGTCGCCATGGCGACCGTCCTGTGGTTGTGCGCGACAGGAGCGGCTGGTCAGACCTCCACTTATAAGGCGCCGCGTTCAGCGGATGGCAAACCCAACTTGAATGGGATCTGGCAGGCGCTCAACGAAGCGAGTTGGGACGTCGAGGGCCATGCGGCGGCGCCTGGGATCGTGACCGCACTCGGTGCGGCTGCCGCGGTGCCTCCGGGTATGGGCGTCGTGGAGGGTGGCCCGATCCCGTACCAGCCGGCGGCGGCAGCGAAAAAGAAGGAGAACTTTGAGAAACGGTTGACCCTGGATCCTGAAATCAAATGCTATCTGCCGGGTGTGCCACGCGCCACCTATATGCCTTTCCCATTCCAGATCATTCAGACCCAGAAGTACATCATGATGGTCCACACGTTTGCGCGTGCGGTCCGCACGATCTACATGGACGATCACAAAGAGGCCCCAGCCGATAGCTGGATGGGCTGGTCGAACGGGCGCTGGGAGGGGGAAACGCTGGTGGTCGACACCACGGGCTTCAACGACCAGACCTGGTTCGACAGGGCCGGAAACTTCCATAGCGACGCACTGCACGTGGTCGAACGTTTTACCGCCACGGGCCCCGACCATCTCCTGTACGAAGCGACGATCGAGGACCCGAAAGTGTTCACGCGTCCGTGGAAGATGAGCATGCCCATCTATCGGCGCCTGGACAAGAGTGCGCAGATCATGGATTTCAGGTGCGTGGAATTTGTCGAAGACTTGATCTACGGGCATCTCCGCAAACAGCCGGGCAAGTGACAAGGTGAAAGGGAGATTCGAGATGAACCATCGATTTCTCGTTTCAGCAAGCGGTCTGATCGTTCTGATCGCGGGCATGTTGTTGCCGACGATGCCGGCAGCCGGCCAGGCGACGTCGGCCGCCGCGAAAACGAACGGAACGCCGGCGAAGCCGTACACTCAGCCGCGTACACCGGATGGCCAGCCCGATCTGCAGGGCTTCTGGACCAACACGACGTATACGCCTCTCGAGCGGCCGAAGGACGTCAACAAGGACTTTTTTACACAAGAGGAAGCGCTCGAACTTATCAAGAAGGCAGCCGAAGTCGAAGGTGAGCAGACCGAACCCGGAACCATCCTCGATGTGCACTATGACTTTACGCAGTTCGGGTTGGACCGCAGCCAGGGAGGGTTCGCGTTGAACCTGCGCACGTCGATGATCGTGGATCCGGCCGGTGGGAGAATTCCTCCCATGACAGCGGCAGGACAGAAGAGAGCTGCCGAGCGTGCGGAGGCGAGAAAGCGAATGGGCGCCGCCACCGACGCCGTACAGAACCAGTCGTTGAGCGTCCGTTGCATCCTCATGGACCGCGACGGGCCGCCAATGCTCGCCGGCGCCTATAACAACAACTATCAATTTGTACAGATCCCTGGATACGTGATGATTCTCGTCGAGATGCTGCATGACGTCCGCATCATCCCGCTGGACGGGCGTCCACAGATGCCACAAAGCATCCGCCAGATGATGGGAAGCTCGCGTGGCCGTTGGGAGGGCAATACGCTGGTCATCGAGACCACGAATTTCACCGACAAGACGGCGTTCCAGGGAGCGAGCGAGAACATGCGTCTCACCGAGCGCTTCACACGCGTGGCCGAGGACACGATGCGTTATCAATTCACGGTCGACGATCCCGCGACGTGGGCAAAACCCTGGACCGCAGAGACGCCCTGGAAGAAGAGTATCGGCCCGCTGTTCGAGCACGCGTGCCACGAGGGGAATTACGGCTTGTATAACACTCTCGCTGGAGCTCGGGCCGAAGAGAAGAGAGCCGCAGAAGGCGCGAACAAACCGTCGAAGTAGATGGGGGAAACTCTATGAGAACGACGAGAGCCGTTGTGGTTGGGGTCGGTTTGCTGCTGGCTGCAGCGCCGGTGTGGGCGCATCACGCCTTTTCCGCGGAATTTGACGTGACCAAGCCCATGAAGCTGCAGGGAACGCTCACGAAGTGGGAAATGATCAATCCCCACTCGTGGTTTCACATCGACGTGAAAGGCCCGGATGGCCAAGTGGTCAGTTGGCTGATCGAAGGCGGGAGCCCGAACCAGCTCATTCGGCTGGGCGTGACGAAGAACACGCTGGCCGTTGGAGCGGAGCTCCTCATTGAAGGCTATCTGGCAAAGGACGGGACCAACAAGGGCGTCGGAAGGAACTTCACCTTCACGGATGGCCGAAGACTGTTTCTCGGCGGGTCTGCACCTCCCGGCAAATAATGGAGGGTCCGGTCCCATCGTGAAGTGATCGGCGTCAGGCTGTAACGGCCAGCCGGTTGATGTCCTCTGTTTCGAGAATAGGCTTCGGGTAGCCAACCACGACGGCCCGAATCATCGCCCGGCCGAGAGCCTCAGTCGTGGTCACGTAGCGCGGCGCAACCCGCCGGAGAAAGGGAAACAGCGGACCGACCGCCGTATAGATTGCCTGATAGAGGCGGGTCTTGGACCTGATGCCTTTGAGAGGCTGGATAAAACCTGGACGGAACATGTACGCGGCCTTGAACCCTAATCGTAAGAGCGCGTTCTCGGTCGCACCTTTCACTCGACCCCACATCATGCTGCCGCGCTCGGTCGTGTCTGTCCCGGCTCCCGAGACGTAGCAGAAGGTCAACTGGTCATTCACGGCCAGTATCGACCGCGCCGCCGCCAGCGTGAGATCGTACGTGAGGCGCCGGTAGTTCGCCTCGGGCATGCCAACCGACGACACCCCTACGCAGAAAAAGCAGGCACGACTCCCCGCAAATAGCCGCTGGATCGCCGCGTAGTTGAAGAAGTCCGCGTGAAGGATCTCCTGGAGCTTTGGATGCGTGACCCCGCACGTCTGGCGTCCGACAACAAGTATGGATGTGACGCGAGAATCGATCAGGCACTCCTGCAGGACACCAGCGCCGACCATGCCGGTGGCCCCGAAGAGAACGACCTTCACCCGGCTCCCCTCACCGCACCTTCTTGCCGTCGACTCGCGTTGCGGTGGCCGGATCATTGCGGTCCGTGCGCCACGTCGGGTGATTGAAATGGATCACCGAATCGCCGTTGTAGGACACAACCGCGTTCTCGAACGTCAGCGTCCCGATCGAGCGCCAGTTCCGGAACGTGCGTCGCTCCCGCACCGCCGACCCGCCCGTGACGCCTTCATCGGTGACTTCGATATTGAACGTGAGCGTACGCTTCGGCGCGGGATCGCCGCGGTCGAAGATTTGCTCCATGACCTCGTCGCGGAAATCGAGATCCGCGCCGGCGACAATCGGCTGGTCCGGCGCCACGAGGAGCCGCATGAACTCCGGGGCCCGCGTCGGCTGGTCCGCCGGTTTCCCGAGCTCCGCGATTGGGTACAGCTGGCGGATCGTCGGCTGCTTGTCGACGCGGCCGAATGTCAAGCCGACGGTCAGCAGGATCGGAGCGCCGCTACCTCGTCGAGACAGTGTCGTATCTGGAGCGTTGCGCAATTCGACGGCGTTGATGAACTCCGTGTCGGAGCCACCAATGTCGTCCTGCGTGATGAAGTTCGCCGTTCGAAGCGGAGTCGCGTGGTTCGGATCCGTGGTTGGAAAGAGCTTCCCCACCAGCGACAGCGATCGTGTGCGACCGCGGCGTGTCTCGGAGCAGCAGGTCGAGTATCGGCCGATCGCGAGCGCCTGGCTGCCCTTGGCGAAATAGCCTGAATACACGGTCTCCCCGGTGATCTGCCACTTTCCGACGAGGCAGACGCCGTTCGGATGAAGGAGGCGACGGAACCCCTTCTTGTCCGCACCCCAGCGCAAGTCAGCGCCGGAATCAAGGGCTCGTGCCGAGGCGTTGAACAGCCTCCCACTCAAGAGACTGCCGAATGAGACCTTGTACACGGGGAGCGGCGGCTCGCCCTGACCGCCCCACACGCGCTGATAGGGGTTGGCGAATAGCGCGTCGACGACCTCTTTGAACCGGGAGCCCGCGTAGCCCCGGTCTTCGCCGGTCAGTTGCTGGTCCCCGAACTCCGACGTCGCCATCAGCGTAATGGCCTCATATTCGCCGACACGCCACATCCATCCCGCGCGATCGTTGCAGCCATGGGCGCACGCATCAGCGCAATTCGTTCCTGATGACTGTTCCCCCTTTCATCACAAACCTCACTCGTTGCAGCTCGGTGATGTCGGCCAACGGGTCGCCGGACACGGCGATCAAATCAGCGTACTTGCCCTTATCGATGGACCCGATCTGATCCTGCCATCCCATGACTTCCGCATTGATCATGGATCCGCTCTGGATGGCTCGTGCCGGGGTCAGGCCGGCGCGCTTGACCAGCTTCTCGAAATCAAGAGCCTGCGTGCCATGAGGATAGGTTGAGCCATCAGCTCCGCTGCCCATCATGATCTTGAGTCCCCTGGTGGAGGCCGCCATCGAAACAGCCTTCTCAAAGATGGGGATCATCCGGTACTTGCCGCCGGTGTTCTTGGCGTCGTTATCGTCCATGTAGGGCTCGATGTATCGCTGAAGGGTCGGATCGTAGTACAGCCCCTTGGCGACCATCATGTTGGCTTGATCCTGATCGAGGCCAAATGCGTGCTCGATGGTGTCGCAGCCGGCGATGATCGAGTTCTTCTGCCCCTCGCCCCCGAGGACATGGCAGGCTGCCTTCTTGCCGAGTCGATGCGTCTCGGCAATCAGCGCTTGAAGGACAGGCAATGGATAGGTCAGCACGTATTGGGCCTGGCCCGTGGCGTTGAAGGAGTACGCGCCCGTCGGAAACAGCTTGATCCAATCCGCGCCGCGTCCAATCTGCTCGCGCACGGCTGCGCGCCCTTCTTCAGCAGATCGAATCACCGTGCTGGCCAATGGGTTTTCCGGAGTGGCTGGATTCGGCGCTGCTGCCCCCCACACGATACCCAGGGTCGACACTTGATACCTGGGGCCATCGAAGCGCCCCTGATTAATGGCATTGCGGACCTCGACGTCGGCGTAGCCATTGCCGTGCGAGCTCATGTCGCGCGCTGCCGTGAAACCCGCCCGCAAGTCCGCTTGCGCGTTCTGTACGGCGATCAGCATTGAGCTTTCTGTCGTCGCCTTTGGTCCGCGCGTGTTGAACATGTGCGTGTGCGCATCGATCAAGCCAGGCAGGACCGTCGCCTGGCTGAGGTCAATCACTTGCACTCCCGCTGGAATCTTGACGTCAGCCTCTGGTCCAACCTCGGTGATTCGATCGCCCGACAGAAGCACGACGCGCCTCGTCAACATCTGACCGGTCTTACTGTCGAACAGGCGGCCGGCGCGGATCGCGACCACTCGAGGAGCCGGCGGGCATTGATAGGCACCGCCGTCCGGACCTATACACGGTGCCGCCCCAGCCCCGCGCCACGGTGCCGGCGGCGCCTGCGCCCACAGAGTGACCGCACTAAGGAACATCGCACTCAGGAGCATCCCAACCGCCGCTGCGAGCACAGACTTACGTCCCATCGCCTGCCTCCCTGCCTGTTCACGAAAGAAAGGGAATCACCCAGTCAAATCTTTTAGAAGCTCACGAACGCGATCGGCATCATCCGCGCGCACCATGAATTGTGCGGGACCCATCGCGTAACTGAAACTGGTCGCGCGTCCCAAGCCAAACAGATCCTGGAGACCATCGCCCCGTACGAAGTAGTCAATCTCCTCGCCCTCAAGAAGCGATTTGGCAAGGGCGATCACACCTGCGTCACCTGTCGAAAGAACCGACACCAGCTCAACATCCGGCGTCGGTTCGGGGCCTGGGAGACGATCAACCGTATCAACGTCGCAGGTTGGACACACCATGACGTGCCAGGACAACTCCTCGCCGCACTGTGGGCAGAACATCCGGCCGGATCCTAGCACGCACTCCG
>DAIRVG010000011.1:0-13252 GCA_036802945.1 Vicinamibacterales bacterium | reverse complement strand
AACTCCTCGCCGCACTGTGGGCAGAACATCCGGCCGGATCCTAGCACGCACTCCGCACGCCTTCAGTAGGGGCAGGATCGACTATTCAACGGCCCTGTACACGCGCTCATCGAGAGGGCTACCAGATATCGGCTGTAACACCTCGCGGTACTGCTTCGTGTGCGGGGCAGCGTCGTGCGCGTCGAGCGCCTGCTGGTTCTGCCAGATCGCGATGACGGTAAAGTGATTCATGCGCGTTGTGTTTTGAAGGACGTCGAAGCGCAGACACCCCTGTTCCTTTCGGCTGGCCTCCGCCAATCTATTGAGGAGTCCCGGCGCATCGGCCTGAGGGCCGCCAACCGTGTCGACATGGGCGACGACATGGATTGCCTGGTCGTTGCCCGCGGCAGATGCTGAAGCGACAGTGAGAATCTTGTAGGGACGCTGGTCGTAGCCGCTCAGGCGAATCGGCTGGAGCGCGTCGCGAAACTGTTTCAGAGGCGCCGCCATCCCATGTGCGTCGAACGCCTTCTGATCCTTCCATGTTTCAACGACCGCGAAATGACCCGGCCGACCAATCTGCTCGAGCAACTCGAGGCGGACGTACCCGTCCTCCTTGCGACTCGCGTCGCGATACTGCTTCAGCGCTGCAGCCATCGCCGCCCTTGCTGAAGGCATCACGTCGACGTATGACACCGCATAGAGAGCCGTGTCCGCAGAGGTCTGGGCATCGATCTGCACCGGAAGGCAGGGCGAAAGCATGAGGATACTGAGCAACACACGAAGCCACCGGTACATGTTGAGCCTCCTGGCGCATGCAGCAACGACGCAAGTCACCTGCACAGTGGTTTACCGTCTCGTCATTTCGCGGCCGTCGACCCCATTAAAATGAATTTTTGTATCCGTCTGTTTTCCGGCTTGAGTGGAGTGACTTCCGTAACGTAGAGGTTCCCCTTCGAATCGGCGGCCATGTGGTGGAGCGTGCCGAACTCCCCCGGCGCCGACCCCCACTGTCCGAATGAATCGAGGATTTCCAGCGTCCTTCGATTTAAGACCATGACCTTCGCCTGGCTTCTGTTGCCGACGTACAGGAAACGCTGTTCTGGGTCTGTCGAGAACGCCGTGCTGGCGGCCGTCGTACCGTTACCGCATTCCGGTGCCTTGCATTCCCGGCCGATGAATACCTGCGACACGTACTTGCCATCGAGCGTGAACACCTGCACGCGCTTGCCACCCCGGTCGGAGACGTACACGAGCCCGTCATTCGACACGCGGGCGGCATGCACAGGCTGAACGAACTGCGGAGCGCCTCTTTCGTCCGCGTCGGCAAGCGCGGGGTTTGGCGGCGCGTCGGTTGGTACGTTGCCGAACGCGCCCCACATCCGCTTGAACTTACCGGTATCCGCGTCGAACACAATCACGCGTCTGTTGCCATACCCGTCGGCAACAAAGAGCTCGTTCGTTTTGGCGTACACGAACGTATCCGCCGGCTGGTTCAGGTTCTGCGTGTCGGCGTTGCCTTTGCTCTGCCCGGCCCGACCGATTTGCATGACAAACTTCCCGGCCTTCGTAAACTTGAGTATGTGATTGTCCTTGGTCCCATTGCCTCCGATCCAGACGAAGCCCTTGGGATCAACGTAAACACCGTGCTCCGAATTGGGCCAGTCATACCCCTCGCCCGGTCCACCCCATGCCTGAATGAAGTTTCCAGCTGCGTCGAACTCCAACAGCGGAGGGGCGGCCCTGGGCTTCTCCTCCGGGCTCAGCGTGCCAGGGCGTTGCAGAACCCACACGTGATCCTGTGCATCGATTGAGACGCTGGCGACCTGTCCAAACTGCCAGTTGTTCGGGATCTTCGGCCAGGCCCGGTCCACTTGGAATTTCGGCACCTCTCGCGCGGCCGATGGACGGGCCTGCACAGCCGCTGTCTCGTTCTCCATGCCGGGGTGGCCCGCGCCGATGACGACAGCGGCCAACGCCGATAACACGACAATCGCACCAATCATTCGCCTCATGTCAGCCGTCCTCCTGTCATTGCTCGCAAACGTTATAGATCATCTGTGCGCCGTCTTCCCAGTCAGAGTTTCCAGAAGGCGATTAGCCACAGGGTGCCTGGCAGCACGAGAAATGCCACGAGCACGATGGGGCCTGCCACGACCATGGACATGCCCCACCGCGTCAGCAGTGACGTCATCCGCGGACGATCTTCCTCGGCGGCGGTAGCAACCAGCGTTGCCCCCACGGTGGAGAACGGGGAGACGTCCACGATCGAGGAACAGACGGCGAGTGCACTGATGAGCGCCCAGCCGGCGACATCTCCGGAAGCCGCCAACGGCACGGCCAGCGGTACCAACGCGGCGAGGATGCCGGTGGTGGAGGCAAACGCAGAAACCAGTGCCCCAATGAGGCAGATGACCAGCGCGGTCACGATCGGAGCGCCAATGTTCTTGGCGGCCTCCCCGAGCATGTCAACGGATCCCATGTGCTGCAGCACACCAACAAAGGTGATGATGCCGCCGACCAGCAACACGGTGGACCAGTCAATCTTCGAAATCGCGGTCATACCGGACGTCGGGTCAATGAGCGCCAACACGGCACCGAACGCGAAGCAGAGCACTCCGATGTCCGGGTTCAGGCCAGAGATGGAAGTGGCGATGACAGCGACAACCAGTCCAATCATGCAGACAATGGTCGCGATCTGATTGCGCTCGAACGGGGCGCACAAGGCATCGTCGCCCCCAGCGCTCCGAGTGGCGCCGCGTCGCTCGACGAGTTTTGGCCTGCCGAAGATGACGAACGCAGCGATCAGCAGGCCGAGATTGGCGATGACCGCGACGGCGAAGAGGGTGAGCGGATTCAGATCAATCTCGGCCTGCTGTGCAGCTCCGTAGCTCACGATGCCAAAAAGACTGGTGGGGGCGAACGCTCCTGCGCTGATGCCGCTTCCAATCGCGAGGGCCATCAGCATCGGGTCCATCCCGTATTTCTTCGCGACAGGCATACCAACCGGCGCCATCATCAAGCCGGCCAGCGGCGAGCCCATCGCCGATACGCCGGCGGTGAGTGCAAAGAACCCGAAGGGCAATATGACAGCGTTGTCCCCGATCCGGCCAAGAGCAGCGTGGATCATGCGATCGATCGTGCCGTTTGCCTGGGCGATGGCGAAAAAATACGTCACGCCCACCAGAAGAACCATGATGCTGACCGGGAAGCCTCCCACCACGTCTCCGAGCGGCATCCCAGCGAGCCACATTCCGACCCCACACGCGGCCGCAAACATCATGATGCCGAGGTGTACCTTGCGCAGGGTCGCGACGGCGAAGACGGCGATGAAAATCCCGATGGCTGTTAGCTGGAGAAGCAAGGCACAAGCCTAACGAGGCAGACCGGCGATCTCCGTGCGTATCTTGAACAGGGTCTTGCCGGCGGTCACGTAGAGCGTTTTCATATCCGGACCGCCGAAGGCGTTATTCGTAATGAGGTCTTCCGGGATCGGAATGAACTTGAGCAACTTGCCCTGCGGCGAGATCACGTAGATTCCGGTCTTCGTATCGAGCGTCTCGGAGCTTCCGCGAAGCTGGCTCATACCGGCGGAGGCGTAGAGATTTCCTTGCGTATCGATGCTCATTCCGTCCGCGCTGCGGCCTGGATAGAAATTGTAATGGACCCTCATGTTGCGGACCGTCCCATCGGGCTGCAAGTCATAGGAGCGGATCATGCGCGCACCGCCTTGCGCCTGATTGGCTTCGATCAGATACAGCTTCCTGTCATCTGGAGAGACTTGAATGCCGTTGGGGCGCTGGACATCGGGCGCCGCGAGGATGCGCGTCAGCTTGCCTGGGGCGTCGATGCGGTAGACGGCGGCACCGGCGAGGTCAGTGAAGTAAATCCTGCCCCTGCCGTCAATGGTGGCATCGTTTGGTCCTGCTAAGGGCTTGCCCTCGTAAGTCTCGGCGAGCACCTCGATCCGGCCGGTCTTCAGGTCGGTACGTGTCACCCGCGGCTTCCCCACCACTTTCACCCCGGGCCGCACGAACTCCGCGCCCTCACACGCAATCAGCCGCCCTTGCGGATCCATCAACAGGCCATTGGCCGCGTTGCTCTTCTCGCGGTAGGTGGAGAGCACCCCGTCCCTGCCCAGCTTCATGATCCGCTGGTTGATGATGTCGGTGAAATAAACGTCGCCTTCCGGATCGACGGTGGGCCCTTCAGTGAATGCCACCGTCGTGGCGATCTCGACCTGTTGGCCCGCCGCAGTCCACGGCATCACCACACAGATGATGAACATCGCCTTCGCAAGCATTCGGATGGGACGGTAGATCCAGGTCACGTTTGCACCCTCGCTTCCAGTCGCTTCATCGCCTACAAGTGGTCTGACCAACCGTCGCGCAGAGCGCAGCGCCCGGGGATGCCGATGCTGTTTCAGCGGACGCCGTCGAGCGCCTTGTACGGTCCGGCGGCGTACACAACCTTGCCGCTAACCATCGTCAGCAGCGATTCGATTCCGCCAATCTGATCGACCGGCACGCTCATGTAGTCCTTCGTCAACACGGCAAGGTCGGCGAACTTGCCGACCTCGAGCGAGCCTCGCGTGCCCTCGTCATGCGAGACCCAGGCACTGCCAGCTGTGTAGAAACGAAGGGCGTCACCACGGCTCGGCGTCTCCTCGGGTCCGCGGAGTACAGTGCCACCCGCGTTTTTCCCGTCAAGGAACCATTGGAGGACGGTGAACGGGTTGTAGGTGGAGACCCGGTGAGCGTCAGTACCAGCTCCAATCACGACACCGATTTTGCTGCCGGTCATGACCGGCGGCTGACGACGAACGCGCTCGCCTCCGTCGCGCTTGAGGACGTCGTCACTTGAGTTGTACATCGCGTCCTGCACGGTCCAGCCGATTCCAAGCGCCTTCATGCGCTGAAGCGTCTGCGGCGACGCGTCGTTGAGGTGGGCAATCGTCCACCTCAATGGGGCAATGGAGACTTCCTTGTTGACCCGCTCCCAGATGCCCAGGAGCTGGTCGACATTTGCCTCGGTGTTCCAGTGCATCGTCACGGTCAGGCCTCGCTGCGCGGCCCACCGCACGATCTCGTAGTACTTCTCTTTGTCGGCAGCCGGAGGGATGCCGTTGATCCCATTCATCGCCCAGGTGACCCGCTCGCCAAGGCCGTTGAAATGCAGCATGTCGTTGCCGAACGCCTGCGGCATCATCGCGAGGTAGTTCTGGTATTCGGCGAATTCGGAGCCATCTGTCATACCGCACAGACTGTAGGCCACCCGCAGCGTGAGCTGTCCGTCGCGCCAGACCTTGAACAGCGCCTGATACTCGCGCGGTGTCACGTTGTTGCCGCCCGGGTCGACGACGCCCGTCAGGCCCAGTCGATTGAGCTCGCGGAAGAACGCTTTCGTTCCGGTGACCTGCTCGTCGAACGTCGGCTTCGGGAGACGGTCGAACAGTTCGACCAGATTGCCCGTGACAGCTCCTGTGAATTTGCCGTCAGCGTTCCGTTCCAGCGTGTTTCCCTTCGGCAGATCGGCGTCGCCGTTGATGTTCAGCGCTTTGAGGGCGAGCGGAGTCATCATCGCCCACCCGTATGCGAGCTGCACGTACACCGGATGGTTTGGCGCGGCGGCGACGAGTTCCGCCTGAGTTGGACGACGGCGTTCCTTGAACGTGTCGAGCGTAGCTGGAGGCGTCGCGACGATCAGCCATCCACCGGGCTTCGCTCTCAGCGAAGCCTCGTGAACGCGATTCAATGCGTCGGCGAGCGACGCAGCGCCAATCCAATTCACTTCTGTGCTGAAGCTCAGGGCGGCGCGGGTCGCGTGCATGTGGGAATCGATCAGCCCGGGAATGACCGTTCGTCCCTGGAGATCGATCGTGCGCGTCTTCGGCCCCGCGAGCCTGCGAACATCCGGGTCGTTCCCCAATGCGACGATCTTCCCTTCGCGTACAGCGAGCGCGCTGCGGACTGCGAACTGAGGATCGACCGTCAGGATTTTCCCGTTGACAAGAATCGTGTCGATCTCTTGCGCCGATGCCGGCGTCAATCCTGCAACGAGCAGGGCCGCAAGGATCACGGACGAGAGGCACAGGCGCACGAACAGCCTCCTTGAAGTGGGTGGCCGGAAGCATACAACAAGCGCCGGATGCTCTCTCGCATCCACAGCGATCCTCACACGCTCATCATCCTGAGACATTGTCGGGGTAATGGTCGACATGGCCAAATACGATTCGCCACTCTCCATCGACGTGTTGCCATAGCCAAGACGCCGCACCATGTTGCCGCATCTGCGCTCCAGCGCCATCGGTTACAGTCTCCTGGAATTTCGAAGTCACCAGCGCGGCATCAGGCGCAAGAACCATGACCTGCACGTTGCTGAACCCGCCATCGATCGAGCGTAGAGTGGGAAAGGCGCTCCGAACGCCGGCCGTCATGGCCTCGTACGACAACAGCACACCATCGTTGTAGACATGAAAACCTGGCACGTCAGCAAAGTGGCGAATGAGACCGTCGGCGTCGAGCGCGCGTTCAGCGGCTTCGAATGAACGCATCGCCTGTTCTATGGCCTGTACGATCCGATTACGTTCCGGTTCAGCACCGATCACTGACGCCACCAGTCAAAACGACCGGTCACGGTATTCCAGAATATGTGTATGTCGCATTCGCCGCCGGACAACTCGAGTCCGTGACAACTGGCAGATGATGGAAAGCCCCGCAATCGAGGCCGATGAAGATCAAGACGTACACTGGCCCCCGGAACTCGGGAGGCAGCCCGAGCGCCCCCGCCAACGAACGCTGACAGGCACCGAGAGTCGCTCCGTTTACGGGGACGCTGCTAATTCAGTCCCACTCCTTCTCGACGCCGTGGCCGCGCGCAATGTCTCCGTGCGTGGGGGTGAGAAAGCCGAGCAGGCAGCCGGGGCTGCCGTCCCTGAGCGCGTGACACCGCACCTTCACGGTGTCACCCGGCTTGAGGTCCTCGCGCTTGATGCCGTTCCTCTGGAGGCCACCTGGTCCGGTGGCTTCCAGCGCCCACAACACTGGCTGGCCTTTCTCGTCCATGACCTCGATGTAGACCCAGGAATGCGGGTTCAGGAGATGCACCTCCGTGACCTTGCCCTCGAGTACCTTGAAATCCGAGACCGCGTAGTTCTGATGCGAGTGGTGCGCCCACACCGGCAGCGCCAAACAGACCGCACAGGCGCCCACGAGACCTAGAAACTTGAACTGCATACCACCCTCCAAAGATCAAAACGCGGTTTCGGAATCTTTCACACCCGCTATGGCGCGGTGCGCACCGCGCGCACCTGGAACTGGTTACGCTGAAAGTCGTTCTGCGCGTCGCCGAGGTAGAAGTCCACGGTCCCTCGTGACGTTCGGCGCGGATCGTCGGACGCCCAGTACCGGAACGCCTTCGTCGAGCCGAAGATCGGGCTGATACAGGGCGCACCCGTCCCGCACTTCGCTGCGGTCTTGTCGACGAGCGTGAGCAGCTCTTTGACGGTCGGCACCCGCCAGTCAGTGAACCCCGCGAACTTCTCCGCGTTCACCTGTGCGATCCAAGACGAGGCGCCAACACACAAGCCCTCGGTATTCCCGGTCGCCTCGCACCAGGTGACGGTCTTGTTCACGTCGTGGAGGCCTCCCGCGGTGTCCTTCTTCTCCCACATCAGGTTGTTCTGCGTGTCGCGGACGAACCGTCCACCGTCAACGAAGCGACTCCCCGCTGGCTGTTGCCCGTACAGGGCCACGCCTGCCGCGAAGACGACGACACATACCGGAATCAGAAACACCCGGCCGGCCTTCGCACTCATCGCGCGCTCCTCATCGCGTCTCGACACCGCTCATCCGGCTTAACCGGCAATCATCTACCTGCAGGTGGGGCTTGGCCTTGCGGGGCTGCACCCTGTCCTCGGGGGGCTGCGCCCTGGCCTTGGGGGGCTGCGCCCTGCCCTTGGGGGGCTGCGCCCTGCCCTTGGGGGGCTGCGCCCTGGCCCCGCCCACCGCCGGTGCGGGTCGCTGGGAATCCGTTCGTGTAGATCGAGGTATAGCGAACGCTCCGCCCTTCCTTGTCGAGGAATCGCGGAGACTGCTGAAAAATCCCCGGCTCCGGCGCACCCGCCGGTACCGTTGCCTCGAAGACATAGAGACGATCCTGATGCATGTGGATCGCGACGAAGGTGCGGGATCGATCGGCGTTGTTGGTGAGTTGGATCTCATGTCCTTCGATCAAATCCTTGACCGCCCACCCGAACTGCGTCACCTTGGCGTCCCGTATCAGGATCTTCTCTGTCGCAAAGTCGATCGCGCCGCGCACGTCATACTTATAGCCTCCAGGACCCTGAGCGCCGTCGTCATCTGTTCCCGCGCAGGAGCTCTGGGCGTCCGGGTTGCAGTTCTTGGCTCGCTCCGTGTCGATGCGCCTGGCGTCGGTGTAATCGACCACTGTGACGGAGTAGCGGCTCGTGCCTTTGTAGTAGCGGCTCGGGGGAACCTCGACGCTGTACACGCGCGCCGGGAACGTGGCACCGAACAACGAGGTATAGGGGATGTCCTGCACCTTCGGTTCACTCGGGAAATTGACACTGAACATGTCTACCCGACTCGTATAGTCGATCCACTCCTGGGCGAAGGCAGGTCCCGACATCAACACGATGAACACCGCCGGAATCAGTCGAATCAGACGCATGAGCGTATCCCCCACAACCAAACGTGTTGAGACGCCGACCGCCACGGCCGGCGTCCTCTATAGTGTCAGAACAGGAACCTGGCACCCAGCTGCAACGTGCGTGGATACCCGATCCCTGGAATCAAACTCCCGGAGGGCTGACGGAACAGCACGCTCCGGCCGTTGCCCGTATAACCCCCGCCGAAGTTGGCATTATTGAGAAGGTTGAAGGCTTCGGCAAACACGCCAATCCGCCGCTCACCCCCCAGCGCGAAGAACTTCGTCCCTCGCAGGTCCAGGACCACCGTCGAGTCGCCTCGTGCCGTGTTGATCGACACCTGCTTGCCAGTCGCTGGATCGATCCACCGATCGTTGTTGTTTCCGTCCGCGTTCAGGTCGGCGCCGGCCGTCAGGTTGTACGGGCGGGCGCTGGCCACCTGGAACACGGGCGAGAGCTGGATGCCGGCCGGCAACTCGAATACGCCAGTGGCCACGAGGCGATGACGCTCGTCCTGTCCCGTCGGCCCCCACTCACCCGGTCCCAACGGATCCAGTGCATCCTGCGGCGTACCCCCTCCGGCGCGAGCCGCCCACGAACCGCCATACGCGTAGGCCCGCGCGAGCGTGTAGTGCGCCTGCAGCGTCGTACGCGGGAGGCGCCGCTGGAATTTGAAGGTGAGCAGATCAATCTGGGACTCGCCGACCGACGTCTTGACGTTCACCGCGCTGAGCACATCAGGCCGCCCGAAGACCCGGGTGAAGTCGGGGGCCAACAGCCGCGTGCCCCTGACCAGGGGACTGAGGTTCACCGACATGAGCCCTCTCCTCCCCATTTCGTGCGTGTAGTCGACGGAAGCCATGCTCGTCGCCCCGATGGCGTGGGCGTAACCGGCGTGCAGGTGGTGCACGCGGGGATTGACCACGTCCGGACCCAGCCATTGCCCGGCGGAGTTGAGCGGCAACGAATTTCCTTCCGTCGGCTGCGCCGGGAACGGATCGATCCCGACGCGATAGCCGGCCAGCTGGCCAACGCCAATCGCCGTATTCGTCAGGACGGCCAGCGCGTTCAGCGGGCGGAAGTTCTGCGACATGATGTCGGTGATCACGTGAGACAGGTGCGAATCGAAGTAGAGGCCGTAGCCGCCGCGCAGCACCCGCCGCCCATCGCCGCCCAGGTCGTACGCGAATCCGACGCGCGGCGAGATGTCCTTGTACTGCGTCTTTGGACTCCCCGCGTACGGATTCCCGATGGCCTCCAACACCTGCCTCGTCGCGTTGTTCGCGTTGTGTTCCTGATCCAGGTAGTTGAGGTCCACATCGTAGCGGACGCCCAGATTCAGCGTCAGTTTCGACGTCGTTCGCCAGTCGTCCTGGAACCACCCGGAGACCTGGCTCATGTTCCTGCGGGAGTTCGCCCACGACCCTGACCCGTTGAAGGCGCCGCCGTTGGCTTGCTGCCAGCGCGACACGATCCCGGGCGTCTGAAAGCCCTGCGGATAGCGGCCGTTGCTGTTGCTGAGGATCACCGACGGATCATCGAAGAACGTGATCGTCGCGAAATGTTCGTTCCCGTTCAGGACCCCCAGGCGGAACGAGTATTCGTAGTTCCCGCCAAACTTGAAGGCGTGGTTCCCGGCGAGCACCGACACATCGTCGCGGATCTGGACCATCTCGTAGTCCGTGACATTTCCAGAGGATCCGCCCGCCCCGGTGTTGACCGTCGGGAACGACAGGCGCGGCGGGAAGAAGTTCACGTTGGGGAAGTCCCTGTCGTAGTGCTCGCCCGTGATCACACTGTGCACATCGGTCAGGCGGTCGTTGTGATTCACGTGCCCGGTGAGCTGGTTCAGGCCGCTGTTGCCAAGCACCCAGCCGTGCTGGACGACGGCGCTCCAGAAATGCTGGAACTGGTCCGCCGGCTCACGAACATCGTTGGCCGGCGTGGTGAACTCGTTGTTCCACTGCGAGTCCGCCTGGCCCGCATAACGTCCCATCAGCGACTGCGTGTTCGAGAGCTGCAGGTTGGTCTTCAGCGAGTACATCGTGAGGTGCGTCGGCGTCTCGCCGAAACGGGGATGCTTCGGATTGACCAGCCCGGCCGGTAACTTCCCGGCGGCCGTTGCGCCCACGAGCAGCTCCAACTCGTTGAACTGACGGTCCGGCACAGGCACGCTGGTTTGCTGGTTGACGAATTCGAACGCGCCGAAGAAGAACATCCGGTTGCGCACCAGCGGACCGCCGAGCGACCCGCCCCACTGCTGCCGGTTGAAGGGGACTTCGTCCCGGCCGTCACGCGCCGTGAAGTAGTCCTTCGCGGTCAGCGCCTTGTCACGCGCATAGAGAAACCCCGAGCCGTGGAACAGGTTGGTCCCCGACTTGGTCATCATCGAGACCGCGACGCCGCCCGTTTTACCGTCCGCCGCGCTGAACTGGCTCGTGGCGAGCTGGAATTGTTCGAGGCTCTCGAGCGTGAAGTTCATCAGCGTTGCGCCCTGCCGGTTGTCGCGGTTGTCCGCGCCGTCAACGCTCACGCTCATGCTCGTGCCCGAGTTCCCGCCGTAGGAGACGCTCCCGACATTCCGCTTGGTCGAATCGGTCGGCGTCATCGGCGACGCGCCGGGCAGCAGCGCCAGCATCCCGTTGACGCTGCGCGTGATCATCGGCAGATTCTCGAGCTCCTTCGTTTCGATGCTCGACGCAAACTTCGATTGCGTGGTCTCGATCAGCGGGGCATCGCCCGTCACGGTGAGCGTCTCCTGCACACCGGACACGGCGAGCTTGAAGTCGAGCGTGATCGTCGTGTTGAGCCCCAGCGTCACGCGATTCCGCGCCGCCGGGCCGAATCCCTGCAGCTCCGTCTTGACGTCGTAGACCCCGGCCTCGAGCCCCGGCATGCTGTACACGCCTTCTCCGTTGGTGACCGTGGTACGGGCCACGCCGGTGTTCGCGTTGATCGCGGTGACCGTCACTCCCGGCAGGACCGCGTCCCCCTGATCGAGGACCCGGCCGTTAAAAGTGCTCGTGGCCTGCGCGAAGACCAAAGACGAGGTCATCAGCATCATCCACGTGACGAGGACACACGCATGGCACAACCAACAGCCGGTACGTCGCTTCATATCTCTCCTCACTTACACCCGTCCCTCCAAACGAAGGGCTCGGTAACCTACAGGAGACGTCGGGCCTAACTCGGAGCTCCGAGTCTGGAACGAGAGCCGGTCCATAAAAAGAGCGTGGGGCCGTAAAAGGGCGAGCGTGGGCTTATAAAGCTATAAAGAGCGTGAGCCGGCGCGAACTTACCAATTCGCGAACTTGACGTCAAGCGTACGACACGCCTCTCGGATGCACATTCGCTCGGGCGAAGCGCCTCAGAATCCGTAGAGCCGGGCGGGGTTGTCCACCAATACCGTCTTGCGCTGCGCAGGATCCGGAACCCAGGACGCGAACTGGTTGAAGATACGGCCGTCATCCACTCCCTTGGGCCCGTTGACGTGCGGCCAGTCCGTGGCCCATAGAATGCGCTGCGGGTTCGCGGCGATCAGCGCCCTGGCGAGAGGTGCGACGTCCGGATAATCCGGCGCCTGTGTCGAAATGTTGTGCTCTCTCGAAAGTTTGAGGTAAATCCGGCCCGATCGGACGAGGTTCAGCAACACCTCGAAACCAGGTTGCTGGACGCCGCGCGATGCCTGAGCCGCAGCGAAGTGGTCGATGACCACGGGCACTGGGGATACCATGAGCACGTCCTGGAGGCCTTCAAGCGCCGAGAACTGAACTGCGGTGTTGACATGCCACTGGCGCCCGGCGAGCCGTTGAACTGCTGCCTGCAGACGCTTGCGGTCGTCAGGCGAAGCGCTGATGCCTTCGCCACCTGAGAGCCTCGTGCCGCGAATGCCGACGCGATCCCACTCATCGAGTTGCGCATCAGAAGTCTTGTCAGTCACAACGACGACGCCGCGCGCCCTCGAGCCAAGCCGCTGCAGCGCGTCGAGCAGACAGCTGTTGTCGGCACCGTAGGAGCCCGATTGGATCAGCACGACGCGATCAATGTGCAGAGCTCGATGCAGCGCACGCGATTGCTCGACCGAGGCCGATTCGCGCCCCGCACTTTCAGCGAACGGAAAACGCCGCGGATCGACGATGTGCAGATGACAATCGGAGGCGCCCGGCGGCACTGCGAAGTTCACAGGGGTGGCGGGCTGTGAGGCAGGTGGAAACGTTTGTTGCGCAGCGGCAGCAAACGCATCACTCGCGCCTCGCACGAGCGCGCCGGCGCCAGCGGCGGCGGCACGAATGAGGGCCTGGCGCCGAGTCAACATACACCTTAGTATATGAATCCTTTCGGCTGTCCCTAGCCTCCGCAGATGACGGTGGTTTCCGACATCACGCACAACAAGGAGACGGCGATGAGACGCAGAATTCCGACCGCCACGAGTTTCCTCGCACTCGCCGTCGCGATGGGCATGGGACAGACTGGGTGCAGCACCGCGCCGGCCGCAGTGCAGGCGACGGCGCCCGAACAGTCGTCAACGCAACCGACGGGTTACGCACTAATGTTCCAGGCGGACCCTGCCTGGCGGGGACCTGTGCCCAGATTCGACATAGATCC
>DAIRVG010000010.1:48346-73792 GCA_036802945.1 Vicinamibacterales bacterium | reverse complement strand
ACACTACGTAGAGGCCGACCTTCAGGTCGGCCTTTTTCATATGCAACCGCGCCGACGATTCACCGTCCCCCTCCCCGGCGGTCGAAATCTTGTTCTCGCCGACCAGACCGTCGTCATGGGCGTGGTGAACGTGACACCTGATTCCTTCTCAGATGGCGGAGAGCTTTTCGATCCCGCCACGGCGATCGAGGCGGGCGTGCGGATGGCGGAACAGGGCGCCGGCATCATCGACGTCGGCGGTGAGTCGACCCGGCCTGGCGCGGCGATCGTCGACGAGGCGGAAGAGCGGCGGCGCGTGATCCCGGTCATCGAGGGATTGGCCGGTCGCGTCACGGTGCCGATTTCCGTGGACACGTACAAGGCCGCGACGGCCGACGCAGCGCTTGCCGCGGGCGCGTCCCTGGTCAACGACATCAGCGGCTTGCGCTACGAGGCGGAGCTGGCCGATGTCGTGGCCCGGCGAGGTGCCGCAATCGTATTGATGCACACGCGCGGCCGGTCGCGCGACATGTATCAGCAGGCGTCGTACGGCGATGTCGTCAGCGAGGTGCTGGACGAGTTGCGCGAAAGCATGGCGTTCGCGACCGGTGCCGGTGTGGCGAAGGATCGCATCCTCGTCGATCCGGGGCTCGGATTCGCGAAGGAAGCACCTCACAGCTTCGAGGCCCTCGCGCGCCTCGACGAATTCAGCGAGCTTGGACGGCCCATTGTCGTGGGTCCGTCAAGGAAATCGTTTCTCGCCCGCGCGCTGGGTGCACGGGTGGCGGCGTCTGAACGTGACTGGGCGACGGCGGCGGCGGTCACGGCCGCCGTGCTCGCCGGCGCACATATCGTGCGGGTCCATGCGATCGAGGAAATGCTTCAGGTGACGCGCGTTGCCGACGAGATTCGGCGGTATCATCGCGTCGACTCATGAACTGGCTGACGGAGCTCCTCCGGCGTCCCGCAATCGCCTGGTCGGACGTTCTCGATATCGCCATCGTCTCGTTCCTGCTCTACGAGCTGCTGCTGCTCATTCGCGGCACGCGCGCGGTGCAGATGGCGTTAAGCGGCGGTTTCCTGCTCGCGCTCTACTTCCTGTCGCAGTGGCTGCAGCTCGAGACGGTCAACTGGGTCATTCGCAACCTGGCCGCGTATGTCGTTTTCGCGATTATTGTGCTGTTCCAGTCCGACATCAGGCGCGCGCTTGCCCATTTCGGCCGCGCCCCGTTCTTCCGGTACTTCGAGCGCGCGGAGCAGGCCGACGAAACGATCGAGGAGATTGTCGTCGCCGCGAGCACGCTGTCGACGCGCCACATCGGCGCGATCGTCGTGCTCGAGCGGCAGATCGGACTTCGCAACTACATCGAGGGGGGCATTCCGCTCGACGCGATGTTCACCTACGATCTCCTCGCGAGCATCTTCCAGCCCGCCTCACCGCTGCACGACGGCGCCGTCATTGTCCAGGGCGATCGCATTGCGGCGGCCGCCTGCTTCCTTCCGCTGTCGGTGAATCCGCGCGTCAGCCGCGATCTCGGCACGCGGCACCGCGCGGCCCTCGGCCTCACCGAGGAGAACGATGCGATTGCCGTCGTGGTATCCGAGGAGACAGGCGCGATCTCCCTCGCGATGGGCGGCGATCTCGAGCGCCACCTGTCCGCCGACGGTTTGCGGACGCGGCTGCACACGCTGCTCGGCCATCGCCGCCGCCGGATGCGCCGGGCCGAGGAGGCACGGAGCTCGCTCGCCTGATGGCCTACATCGGTTTCCGCCATCACCTCGGGCTCAAATTCGTATCCATTGCGCTTGCGGCGCTGCTGTGGGTTGCTGTCGCCGGTGAGCAGACGGTCGAGCGCGCGCTGCGCATCCCGCTCGAGTTCACCAATCTCCCCGCGCAGCTCGAAGTCGTTGGAGATGCCCCAGCCGTTGTCGACGTCCGCGTTCGCGGGTCGTCAGGTGCGTTGAATCGCATAGCCGGCGGCGAGCTTGTGGCGGTGCTCGACCTGCGATCCGCGCGTACGGGGCGACGGCTGTTTCATCTCGGTGGCGCTGACGTTCGCACGCCGTTCGGCGTTGATGTCGTCCAGGTCAACCCGTCTACGGTGTCGATGGCGTTCGAGCCTTCGGGAAGCAAGACCGTGCCGATTGTCCCAACGGTCGAGGGCGACCCTGCGGACGGCTTTGTCGTCGGCACGGTAACTGCACAGCCGTCGACGGTCGAGGTGCTCGGGCCGGTCAGCGTTCTTGCTCGATTGACGCAAGCGATGACAGAACCTGTGACGGTCACCGGAGCATCGGCGCCGCTGACGGAGACCGTGAACATCGGCGTCGCCGATTCCGCGGCACGCCTGCGGACGCCACAAACGACCAGGGTAGGCGTCGTCGTCGGACCGGCGCCCGTCGAGTGGTCGGTGAGCGCAATCGCGGTCAAGGCACGTAACGCACGCGGCCAGGTGCAAGTGCTGCCGGCGGAGATTACGGCCTGGGTGCGCGGTCCACGGGAAGCGATGACGAGCGACGGCGGAATGTTCGATGCGACGGTGGACGTCGAGGGCCTCAAGCCTGGCCAGTTTCAACTACCGGTCAGCATCGTCGCCCCGGCCCGCGTTGGCGTCGTGCGCCTCGAGCCCGCTGAAGTGAAAGTTCGAGTACGTTAGACGTTAGAGACCCGGGCCACGGAGACACGCAGCATGTGAGTTTCATGTTCCGTTCCTCCGTGGCTCGTCTCATCAAGGGGATACATGGGTCGGTTGTTCGGGACGGATGGCGTTCGCGGCAAGGCAGGAGAGTACCCACTTGATGTGCCGACTGTACGGCGGGTCGGCGCTGCACTTGCCCGCGCTTTGCGTCACGAGGACGTCAGCGTGCGATTTCTCTCCGGCCGCGACACGCGTGAATCGGGCGGCTGGATCGAACGCGAGCTTGCCTTTGGCATGAAGAGCCAGGGAGCATCCCTGACTGGCGCGGGCATCATCCCGACGCCGGCGATAGCGTATCTGACGCCGCGCATGGGGTACACGGCCGGAGTGGTGATCTCTGCGTCGCACAATCCATTCGAAGACAACGGCATCAAGGTGTTCTCGGGCGCAGGCGAAAAGTTCACCGAGGCGCTCGAAGATCACGTGGAAGCGATCATCGCGGATGCATCGTGGCAGGTGCCGGACGGTGACGCATCGCCGGTCGAGCAGGTGGACTATCGCTCGGAATACGTCGCACACCTGCGTGCGATCCTGCCGAATGCGGAGACGTTGCGCGGCATGCGCGTGGCGATCGACTGCGCCAACGGCGCCACGACCACGATTGCGCCGCGGTTGTTCCAGGAGCTCGGCTTCGAGACGCGCTGCATCGGGTGCGAGCCGGATGGGCGAAATATCAACCTGCGTTGCGGCTCCACGGCGCCACAGCAGCTTGCGAAGACGGTGGTCGACGGCGGTTATCCGCTCGGCATCGCCTACGACGGCGATGGCGACCGCGCGATTTTCGTCGACGAGACGGGGAGCATCGTAGACGGCGACGCCGTGATGCTGATGTGCGCGAAGCACATGAAGCGCGAGGGACGCCTCAAGGGCAACGCGATCGTTGCGACCGTGATGAGCAACATCGGCCTCGAGATTGCGCTCCGCGACGACGGCATCGAGATCGTGCGGTGCGCGGTCGGAGACAAGTACGTCATGGAGGAGATGACGCGCCGCGGCCTGTCGCTCGGCGGCGAACAGTCGGGCCACGTGATCTTTTCCGAATATCTCTTCACTGGAGACGGCCTTGCCACCTCGCTCAATGTCCTTCGGACGATGGGGGCGACCGGGCGGACGCTGTCGGACCTGGCCTCCGAGCTGACCGCTTATCCCCAGGTGCTCGTCAACGTGCGCGTCGAGCGCAAAGTCGACTTGCAAACGGTCCCTGGCATTGCCGCCGTGATGGCGGCGGTAGAGTCACGCCTTGCCGGCAACGGCCGTCTGCTGATCCGGTATTCAGGCACCGAGCCGCTGCTGCGCATCATGATCGAAGGACGCGATCAGAAAGAGATTGCTCAATGGGCGCAGGAGATCGCGGACGCGGTCAGGCAGCATCTGGTGGCTGTTGTGTAAATCCCAAGACCCAAATCCCAAATCCCAAAACCCAAACCACGGCGACGTTGGGGCTTGGGTCTTCGGGCTTGTGGTTTGGATCCGAACCTGGGATTTGGATCTTGGGATTTGGGATTTGGGATTTGTCTTGACCAAGCTCTCCGTTAACGTCAACAAAGTCGCGACCGTTCGGAATTCGCGCGGCGGAGCGATCCCGTCCGTGCTCGAGGCCGTGAAGGTGTGTGTGAACGCCGGCGCTCCGGGGATCACGGTGCACCCGCGCGCCGATGGCCGCCACATCACGGCAGCCGATGTCCGTGAGATCGCCGAGTACCTCGCCCCATTGAAGGGGCGCATCGAGTTCAACATCGAAGGCGATCCGAGGCCTGACCTGCTGGAGCTGGTTCACGCCGTGAAGCCCGATCAGTGCACCCTTGTTCCGGTCCACCCGGGTGAGATCACCAGCCAGGCAGGATGGTCGGCCGACACGCCGCGAGACGCAATACGGCGGGTTGTCTCGGATCTGCGTTCAGATAGAGTGAGGGTCAGCCTGTTCGTCGATCCGCGGGACGCTCCGATCCGCTGGGCCGCCGATATCGGCGCGGATAGTGTCGAGCTGTACACCGAGCCTTTCGCCCGGGCGTTCGAGCGCGGCGAGCCTCAGGCGCGCGAATCGTTTGCGACCTACACGCGCGCGGCGGAGCTCGCGGAGTCGCTCGGTCTCGGCGTCAACGCCGGCCACGACCTCGACCTGGATAACCTCGTGCTGTTTCGCCGTCTGCCTCATCTCGACGAAGTGTCGATTGGTCACGCGCTGGTGAGCTACTCGCTGTTTGTCGGCCTCGCCCAGAGCGTTCGCGAATATCTTGATGTGCTCGCTGTGTGACGTCGCTTAGTAAGGAGACTCGTCTGTCAATTCCCAACTCCCAAGGAGCCAACTCCCAACGCGGCAGGTCGCGGCGCGGACCTTCAGCGGTGTGGCGCGGACTTTACGCGGTGCGGCGCGGACCTTTAAGGTCCGCGATCCTGGGAGTTGTCGTGGCGCTTGGTATCCTGGCGCCGCCAGTCCATGCGGCGGGCCGAGGAGTAACGTTTCGCTCTGCAGACGGCCGGACCGTCACCGCGCTCGCCTTCGAGCCGTCTCAACGCCCTTCTCCCGCCGTGGTCCTCGTTCCGATGCTCGGACGACCGAAGGAAGACTGGGACGCCCTGGGCCAGCGGCTCGCGGATGCAAACATTTTCGCGCTGGCGATCGATCTCGCGGGCCTCTCGGATCCCGGTGATTCCAAGGTATTGACGGGATGGAGCGGCGACGTGCGTGCTGCCGTCGCCTATCTGTCCTCGCGCCCCGACGTCCGGCCCGGCGCCATAGGTATCGCGGGCGCGTCGCTTGGCGCCAGCCTTGGCGCCATTGCGGCGGCAGGCGATCCGTCGGTTCGGTCCCTCGCGCTGATTTCCCCGGCTCTCGACTACCGCGGCCTGCGTATCGAGGCCTCGATGAAGCAGTTTGGCGGCCGGCCTGCGCTGCTCATCGCCAGTACCCACGACCCGTATGCGGCCCGCTCTGTGCGGGAATTGGCCAAGGATGCCCCCGGCCCGCGCGAGACGCGATTCTCGGATATCACCGCCCACGGGACCGCGCTCCTCGCGCGCGACGGAGACACCGTTCGAGCCCTCATCGAATGGTTCCAGCGGACACTGGGGTTTGGACCGTAGACCGGAGACGGTAGACTGTAGGTTCCTGCATGAGATCGGATTCCATCGTCTTCGCCATCGCCGGTATGTGTTTCGGCATCATCCTCGGCTGGGTGATCGGCACCCAGCAGGCCACCAGGCGGCTGGGGACGGTCGGCCAGACGCAGTCTGAACCGCAGCAGGGCGCGAACCAGCAGGCCGGCACGCGGCAACCCCCTGCGCTCGACGAAGCCAAGGTGCAGGGGCTGATGACCATCATCAAGAGCGATCCCAAGAACGCGGGCGCCCACGTGCAGCTTGGCAATGCGTACTTCGATGCAGAGCGCTATGCCGACGCAATCAAGTGGTACGAAGAAGGCTTGAAGCTCGACCCGAAAGACGTCGATGCGAGCACCGATCTCGGTGTCAGCTACTACTACTCGAGCAGGACCGACGAAGCGCTGAAGCAGTTCGATTACTCGCTGAAGCTGAATCCCACGCACGCCAAAACACTCCTCAACCAGGGGATCGTGCTCGCGTTCGGCAAGCGCGACCTGAAGGGTGCGACCGACGCGTGGGAGAAGGTCGTGAAGCTCGCGCCGAACAGCCCCGAGGCGCAGGCGGCCAGGCAAGGGCTGCAGGGCATTGCCGCAGCCACCGGCCGTGGCGGGACGCCCGCTCCCGGCGCCGGCGGGTGAGATGTGGTCGGCAGGATCATCGAGATCATCGTCCTGCTGCTGGTCCTCCGCGCCGTGTGGAAGGTACTCGCGAATCTCTTCACTGTCTCGGCGGGCGCGAGGCGGACCACCGCCACCGGCGAACCGCGCGCGGTGAAACTTGTTCGCGATCCGGTGTGCGGCACCTACGTGTCGCCCGGCCTGGCCATCGCCGATGGCAAGAATTACTTCTGCTCGGAAAAATGCCGCGACGAGTATCGGTCGCGATCACGGGCCACAGAGTCACGGAGACACGGAGCGTGAAACTCCCAACTCCCAACATCCAACTTCCAAGACGTTCTCCGTGCCTCCGTGTCTCCGTGGCTCGTCTCGGTGAAGGCTGCTGCGGGTGAGTACACGCACAGAAGAACAGATTCGTGCCGACATCGTCGAAGTCGGCCGCCGCCTGTACGCGCGGGGGTTTGTCGCCAGCAACGACGGCAACATCAGCGCGCGCCTCGACGACCAGCGGCTGATCACCACGCCCAAGAGCGTGTCCAAAGGCTTCATGAGCCCCGACATGATGGTGGTCGTCGACTATGGCGGGAACAAGATTTCCGGCGATCGGGACGCGTCGTCCGAACTGCCGATGCACCTCGAGATCTATCGCAACCGGCCCGACGTCAACGCGGTGGTGCACGCCCACCCCCCGATCGCCACCGGCTTCGCGGTTGCCGGCATCCCGCTCACGCGCGCCGTGCTTGCGGAGGTGGTCACGACCTTGGGCAGCATTCCGATCGCGGAGTACGGCACACCGTCGACAGCGGAGCTTCCTGAAGCCGTGCGGAAGTACATCAAGGCGCACGACGGCATGCTGCTGGCGAACCACGGTGCCGTGACCTGTGGCAACAGCGTGCTCAGTGCCCACTTCAAGATGGAGACGATCGAGCACTTCGCGCGCATCAGTCTCGTCGCGCGGTTGCTTGGGCGCGAGAACCTGCTTTCGCGCGAAGAGGTCCAACGGCTCCAGGGACTTCGCGGGATGTACGGCATTGCCGCGCCGGCGCCCGTGTGCGCCGATCCTGCGGAAGCGGGACTCGATCAGGCGCTCTGCCAGGTGCTCGAAGCGCCTTCATCACCGACCGAAAGGCTCGTGCCCGACGTCACGAGCGCGCTGCAGCAGGCGAGCAGAGACGGTGAAATTCGGCTAACATACGGCGAACTTACGGCGCTCATCGCCGACGCTGTCAAAAACCTTAGAGATTGATAATTCCCAGTCCCCAACTTCCAATGCCCAAAGAGCCCGGATGTCGCGACATCGAGCTTCTTGGGAGTTGGATGTTGGAAGTCGGGAGTTGACGGAGATGTAGATGGGAGAGGCGTTGGGAATGGTCGAAACCAAGGGTCTCGTCGCCATGATCGAGGCGGCTGACGCCATGGTCAAGGCCGCCAAGGTCACGCTGGTCGGCTGGGAAAAGATTGGCGCCGGCTACGTGACCGCGATCGTTCGTGGCGACGTCGCTGCCGTGAAGGCGGCCACCGACGCGGGCGCCGCGGCGGCGCGCCGGGTCGGCGAGCTCGTATCGGTGCACGTGATCCCGCGGCCCCACGCGAACCTCGAGGACGCGCTGCCGATCGGCAAGTCAACGACGGCGAAAGTCTAGGACACTTCTTCCTCCCGGGATGATCCTCGCGCGCATCGTAGGCACCGTTGTCGCTACGCGGAAGGATCCGCGCCTGGTCAGCAACAAGCTGCTGGTGGCCCGCCCCATGGATCCGCACGGCAAGGCAGAAGGCAACTATCTGGTCGCGGTCGACACCGTCGACGCCGGCGTCGGCGAGACGGTGCTCATCGTCAGCGGCAGCTCGGCGCGCATGGCGTCAGGTATGAAGGATTGTCCCGTGGACGCTGTCGTCGTCGGCATTGTCGACGCCGTGGAGATCTCGGCCGGAGACTAGGCGAACCTGCAGCCTTCGCACCTGGCGCTTCGGCTAGCCTCGCCGAAGCCTTTGGCGAAGGCGGGAAGGTCCGCCTCTACGAACTGTGCAGCTCGCCAAAGTGATCGGAGACGTCGTCATCACCCGCAAGGACGAAAACCTTGCCGGGATCGCGCTCCTCGTCCTGCAGCCGATTGCCGCCGACGGCTCGAACGTCGGGCGCACGCTGGTTGCCGTCGACGCGATGGGCGCCGGCGTTGGTGAGATCGTGTTCTTCGTCCGCGGCAAGGAAGCCAGCTTTCCGTTTTATCCAACCGAAGTCCCCACGGACGCGGGCATTGTCGGCATTGTCGATCACTGGGACCTTGGGTAGAGTTTCATTCGAACCGCGGCGCGGACCTTTGAGGTCCGCGGGGCGCAGGGGCCGGCTTTAGCCGGCCTATCATCTGATGCAGATCGCAAGAGTCATCGGCACCGTCGTCGCGACACGGAAGCACCTCAAGTTCGAGGGGGCGAAGCTCCTGCTGGTGCAGCCCGTTTCATTGGATGACACGCCGCGCGGCACTCCACTCCTGGCCGTCGATTCTGTCGGTGCCGGCGTGCACGAGAAGGTGTTGATCGTTCTGGAGGGACGCGCCGCCGGCGAAGCGCTCGGCCGCAAGGCAGCGCCCGTCGATGCCGCCGTCATCGGCATCATCGACCAGGTGGACGTTCAGGAATGACCGAGCAGGAATTGCGGGTGCTTGTTCGTCAGGCCATTGCCCGCCACGCCGGCGCCGCTCCCGGCAGCGTAGGGCGGGTCCTTTTGGACCCGCCGGCAGCCGTTTCGAACCGGCCGTCAACCCGTTTGGACCCGGCGCACGCCATGTTCGTCGTTCCGACGGGCGCGGATGCCGACGGTCCGTGCATCATCGAGCCCGCCGTGATGTGCAATCACTGCGGCTATTGCAGGTCGATGGGACATTGAGCGGCGCGCGACCTTTCATACTGCTCACCGGAAAGATCCCCTCGTCGGTTCTCGCCAGGCTCGAATCGATCGGTGACGTCGATCAATACCGCAAAGAGGGCGTCGACGTCATGCCGCACGACGAGCTCGTTGGGAGAGTCGCCGGCAAACAGGCGCTTGTCAGCATGATCACCGATGCCGTCGACAAGGCGGTCATCCAGGCGGGCACCGAGCTGAAGATCATCGCGAACGCCGCCGTGGGCTATAACAACATCGACGCGGCGGCCGCGCGCGACCGCGGGGTGATCGTCACGAATACGCCCGGCGTGCTGACCGACGCGACCGCCGACCTGACCTGGGCGCTGATTCTCGGGATCACGCGGCGCATCGGCGAAGGTGAGCGGCTCATCCGGCGTGGCGGGTGGAAGGGGTGGACCTTCGACTTCATGCTGGGGTCCGAGCTGCGCGGCAAGCAGCTGGGGATCGTCGGCTACGGCGGCATCGGCAGAGCAGTGGCACAACGCGGCCGGGCGTTCGGCATGCGCATCGCCTATACGAGCCGCACGCCGAAGAACGATTCCGACGCCGAGGCGATGCCGCTCGATCGCCTGCTCTCCACATCCGACGTTGTCTCGCTGCATTGCCCGTTGACGCGGGAGACGACGCACCTGATCGATCAGCCGGCGCTGGCGCGCATGAAGCGTAGCGCCTACTTGATCAACACGTCGCGCGGACCTGTCATCGACGAGAAGGCGCTCGCCTGGGCGCTGCGCATGCGGCTCATTGCCGGCGCCGGGCTCGACGTGTTCGAGCAGGAGCCGAAGGTCGAGCCCGAGCTGCTCACGCTCGAGAACGTGATGCTCGTGCCGCATCTCGGCAGCGGCACCGTCGAGACCCGGACAGCGATGGCCGATCTTGCCGTTCGTAACGTCGCGGCAGTGCTGTCAGGTCAACCGCCAATCACGCCTGTCTGAAACGAGAAATCACAAGAACTCCTACACTCCTGATCTCCTGTTCACCCCCCGCGTCAAGCAACGTCGCAGCGCAGACCGAAGCCAGGCGATGTCAACCACGGATAGGCGGAGATGTCGAGTTGTCCCTCGGCTCCGAACATCAGCGGCGGATTGCAGACGTCGCGCTCGAGTAAGAACGTCCCGAACGCCCCTTCCTGGGCGACGAGTCGATCGCCCGCCTCCTGCGCAACCGGGAGTGCGGCACGCGTGAGCAGGCTCGTCTCTCCAACCTGGGCTCCAACAATCACCCCGATATCGCGTATGCGCGCCTCCCTGATCACCTCCAGAGAGCGCAAGAGACCGCCCATCTTCGACACTCGGACATTGATCAACCATTGGCCAGCAGGGTCGGGAAGCAATGGCAGTTGCGCGCTGCGGATGAAGCTCTCATCAAGAATGACTTTGCATGCGAGTGCTTCGGCGATTCGGGCCAGCTCGGCGTACTGGCCCTTCTGAATCGGCTCTTCCACAGCAACGAATGCGCAATCAAGCTGTCGGAGAAAGGCGGTCGCTTCGGCAGCCGTGCTCCACAAGTTATTCGCATCCAGCCGGATTCTTGGCGCCGGTGCACCCCAGTTGCGCAACAGATCGAGCTTCCTGCGATCGTGTTCCAACTGACCTGACAGCTTGATCTTGAAATCCGTGAAGCCGACGCGACGGTACTGTTCGGCGGTGGCCTGAAACGCGTCGAAGGACGCATCGCCGAGCACCGCGCTGTAGCGAAACGGCCCGCGGAGCGGCAGTAACGACAGCAATGCCTCCACTGTTCGACCGTGCTCCCGTGCGAAGACGTCGAGGATTGCCAGCTCGATCGCGCACCAGGCAGCAGGGTTGGCGTCGAGCTTGTCGGCGTGCGCTTTCATCCAGGCTCTCAGAGAGTCCAGGTCGACCACCTGTTCGCGGAGCGCCTCCTCATGGCGCCAGAAAAACTCCCGCGCAGTGTCGAGCGTTTCGCCGGTGACGTACGGCCTGGGGCACGATTCACCGTAGCCGATGGCGCCGCGTGGCGAGACCGCTTCAATCCACAGCGTCGAGGTCTCGGCGCGCTCGGCGGCTGCGTGACGAAACGCAGTCTTGAACGGAATGCGAACGTCCTTGAGCGCGAAACGATGAATCTGGATTGGTCCGAACATCAGCTGGAATTCGCGCACTTACCGAATTACATACGAATCAAACGACACGACCAGCTCCTTCCGGTACTGAAGCACCGCCGGTTTGAACTGCCCTTCGCGCTGGCCCGCGCGGACGCATGCCGTCTTATACGCGTCCGCGGCGCCCCGTTCCAGCCATGCGACGGTCAGTGGACCAAGCCGACCGCTCGTCCGCTTGCTGTCATATTCGATGTTCAACTCTCCCAATCGACGGTCTACCGCCGCGGCGATGAGCTCCGCCTCGGGATGCTCCCCATCGTCGGCCTCGAGAAACAGGTGATAGGCCGCACGTTCCTCGTCTGCAACTGCCAGGAAAAAGCTGGCGCCCAAGCCGTACTGGTGAGCCGTATTCTGCACAGCCTCGATCAGTTGGGCTTCGTAGAGCTTCTCCCCCGTGAGGCTGGTCACGCCTTTCCCCTTCTGAACGAAGCGCAGCAACGGCGTTTGATGAAACCGACCGGTGACCTCGACGAGGTCGTTCATGAAGTAGCGATACAGGCCCGCCGCCGTGGTGAGGAGCACGTAGTAGCGGTGCCCTGTTTCAAGTTGGCCGAGGGTGACGAACTCCGGGTTGCTGCTGTCCCAGCGTTCCTGTTCGACAAACTCGAAAAAATGATGATGCAGTGGTGGCAGCCCACCGGGGGTTTCGAGGTCGAGCGCGATTGTCCCCCGGCACTCGGTCGACTGATAGCCAAGCTCCATGACTGCGGTCATTGGCGGAAGCGTTTGACGCAGCTTGCCAAGTGCTATTCCACAGCTTCCGCCTGTCCATGTGGTCAGGAGCCGAATATTCGGCCAGACGTTTGCGAAGGTGAGCGATGGCAGGCGGCGCAATTGCGCCGCACGGTCCGGGTCGGCCTTCAACCTCCGGGCGAGCGCGACCCGGACCCCGGCATCGAGTCCGTCCAGCTCCTCGAGTCCGCCGGTTTCGAGAGAGCGGAGTAGAGGCTCTCGCCGGTCGTTCAGCATGTCGAGCAGACGTAGGAACGTGGAAGGGTTCGGCGAGCCGAGATATGTGATCTCGCGTTCAGCGAGCGCCAGGCGAAGGATCACCTGGTACTTGAGATCGTAATCGGCGATGCTCGCGACCTCCGGCGGAACAACGAACCGCGACTGGATCAATCGCGGAAGCGACTGATACAGATACCCGGACACAGAGCCGACCGCATGGCCGGAGTCGAGGTGCCCCTCAACTGCCGCGCCCATCACCCCGAGGGCTTTGCCGGCGAATGCTTCGGGACATGCGCGGTACTGCAGGTAGGAAAAGAGGGCTTGCTCGGCTCGATGCGTCGCGAGCACCGATGGCGTGACTGGAATGTACTTCGGCTTCCCGGTCGACCCGCTCGTTTGCGCGTAGAACAGGGGGGCCTCAGCCGTGAGTGCCTGCACTCCCTCTCGCCGTTGTTCCTCGATGTACCCTCGCAGGGTCTCGTAGTCCTGGACGGGCACCCGCTCGCGAAACTGGCGGTAATTCGTGGTCTCCGCAAACCCGTGCTCGACTCCGAATCGCGCCGTCCGGTTGGCGAGCAACAATTGTCGCAGGACGTCCTGCTGCACGGCATCGGGCCGATGCGCCATCCGCTCGACACGCCGCCAGTACAGCGCCCGATAGACGAGCATCTGCGAACGTAACAGCATTTGTAACTCGTGGTGTCAGCGAATGAACGGCGCGCGCATCAGCCTGAAGAACGACTGTGGATATCCAGGGTCCTTGAGGCCGATCTCTTCGACCCGCCGTCGTGTCGGCAGGTACCACGTCCCGAACAGCAGGTCCCAGACGATCACAGTGTTTCCGTAGTTCGCATTTGATTCTCTGGGAACACGGGAATGGTGCCAGCGATGCGTTTCAGCGCTGCCAACGACGTAGTTCAAGAAGCCATAGCGCAGCTCGATGTTGCAGTGCTGAAAGAAACCATTCGTGGCATACGCGACGTAGTAGAGGGCAAGCACCTTCGCGTCAACGGCCATGAGCAGAAACGGGAGGCTGTCGAGCGTCATCTGCATGCCCTTCTCGATCAGATGGAAGCGCGCGGTGTTGAGCCAGTACATCTGCTCGACCGAGTGGTGCACGGAGTGAAGGCGCCAGAGAGTGTCGTTCTCGTGCGCCGCACGATGCAGCCAGTACCGTAGGAAATCAACCACGAGAATCATGAGCAGTACCTGAACCCAGATCGGCCACGCATGCGGCCAGAGCAGGACGATCGGGAGATTCAGCGCCCGCGCGGGATTGATCAGGGTGTATGTAAACAGGAATCCCATCAGAGGGGGGAACGCCAGCTGCACGACGGTCATGAAGGCAAGATCAGTTTTGACGTCGGATGCCCCCGGCCGCCATTCCGCGCGGTGCGGAAACGCGAATTCCAGCACGGTCACGACGGCTGCCGCGAGGATCACCGGAACATACGTGCTAACCACCAGCGATGCACCCCGAGACTGCAGCCACGCGAACAACGCGAAAGTCCCGATGACGACGACGGGATAGTGCAGCCACGAGAGGGTCGCGTTGAGACGGTCAGACATCGTCATTTCCTTCGGTCCCACCTACGGCCTGCGTGGAGCTGCGGTGGTAATGAAAGTGCGCGAACAGAATCAGATACGTCGCCAGCACCAGATGAAAGACCGTCGGCAATGGGCGTGCGAACCATCGCTGGCCGTGCAGGATCGTGGCCCCGAGGAGCAGGCGTAGCGCCATGAAGCTGAAATAGAGCGTCCCGAGTATCAGCGCGCTGACGCCAATGCGGCGGTTCGGCGTGACTGCGGCGGTGGAAAAACGCGCGGCCGTCCAAGCGAGCCAGAAGAGAATGACGCCCTGAGATGCCAATAGCAACTGGTACGGGAGAACGGCGCTGTGCCAGGCGTCAAACGGCGGCAGGAACCCCGGATGAAACACCAAGGCGATGGGCTGAGCGATTACACGAGCGCAGAACAGCGCGGCCAGCACCCACAACCACGGGGCGTAGCGTCGCGAGCTGCGTGCGGTCACGTGGATATCACCGATCGGAGTATCGGAGGCGCGCAGAGGTGCCAGCAGCCCCACGCGACCTTCTGGTGTGCCAACGGCCTCTTCCTCGAATTCTCGCACTCGACGCTGCTGGAGGAATACTGGCCCCGGCGTCTTCTGTACGAGCTTACGTGCGCGGTAACGGCAGCCTCGGGCTGGCGGGTCTGCCCGGGAACGGAGTATCGTGGAGTCCCCTCAAAAAAGGAGCGTCATGAACTTACGAAGCTGGGTTGCTGC
Organism: Vicinamibacterales bacterium; assembly: GCA_036802945.1. Classification (GTDB taxonomy): domain Bacteria; phylum Acidobacteriota; class Vicinamibacteria; order Vicinamibacterales; family UBA2999; genus Gp6-AA40. Next base: position 59,130 of record DAIRVG010000010.1, on the reverse strand, counting down.
GCTTCTGTTTGTCCTCATGGCGGAGCCTGCATTCAGCCAGCAGCCGGTGGACGTCGGCCGTATCAAGGTCGTAACGGGATCGGCGTTCATCGTCCGAGCCGGCGCGCTTGTGCCAGCGCAGGCGGGGCAGGCGGTCTTCCAGGCCGACGGTCTGAGAACAGGCGCTGATGGCCGCGTAGGGATTACCCTGAGGGACGACACACGTCTCTCCCTTGGCCCGAACAGCGAAGTGCGGCTGGATCGCTTCGCCTACGCACCCGCCGAGAGCCAGGTCGGATTCGTTCTGAGGATCGTCCGTGGCGTCGTCGCCTACGTCTCGGGGCGGATTGCCAAGCTCTCGCCTGATTCGATTCGGCTCGAAGCACCAGGTGCGATTGTGGGCGTTCGCGGGACCACGCTGGCTGTCCGCGTCCTGCCGGAATGAATAGTCGACGCCTGATCGCCGCTCTGATGGCGATGTCTGTCGCTGGGCTAGTGTGGTCGTGCGGGCCACAGCAGATTCGAACTCCTCAACGCCAGGGCCAGGACCTGGTCGTGCTGCTGCCAGACACTGCCAGTGGCGAAGTTGGGCGCGCGACGGTCTCAAACCCTTCCGGGGCGGTCGATCTGGCGGCCGCTCGGGATTCAACCATCGCCTCTGCGGGCCAACCGCCTACGCCGGTCAGCACGATGAGCGAGGCCGAAATAAATCGGCTGTTCGGTGATGCGCTCGCAGCCCTTCCGCCCCCCGCGCAAAACTTCACGCTCTACTTCCGCTTCGACTCCGAGGTATTGACTGAGGAGAGTCGCGCGCTCGTCGCGGACATTCTGAGCGCCATCAGAGCCAGGCCGGTTCCCGATGTGGTGGCCGTCGGACACACGGACACGATGGGCGTATCTGCCATGAACTTCGAGCTCGGGCTCAAGCGCGCCAATACCGTTCGCGACCTGCTTGTCGAAGGCGGCCTCGACGCGTCAGCTGTCGAAGTCATATCGCATGGCGAATCGGATCTGCTGGTTCGAACCGCCGACGAGGTCGCCGAGCCTCGCAATCGTCGAGTCGAAATCGCGGTTCGATGAAGACTCGAGCCCGCCCTCTTGTCCTTCTGACTGGTCTGTTGCCGACGCTTGTCGTGGCCGGGCTCTCGGTCTCCCGGCCCCAGTTCCTCGAGAGGCTCGAATACGGCGCCTACGACACGGTAGTTCGCTCTGCCCGGGTGCATCCGCCCGGCAGCAAGGTCGTGATTGTGGACGTGGACGAACGCAGCTTGTCGGCGATCGGCCAATGGCCCTGGCGTCGCGATATCGTCGGCGATCTCATCACGCGCTTGCGGGATTTCGGGGCGTCCGCCGTCGCGCTCGACATCATTTTCCCGGAGTCCGACCGATACGAAGGCACGGGCTCCGACGAAGCGCTGGCTCACGCGCTTCGGCCGGGCCGCGTTGTGGTTGGTTATGCCCTGACGTTCGACGCCCCCTCCGACGGAGCCAGCGCATGTGTGCAGCATCCGGTAGGCCTTGCCATCATCGGACGCGCCGATGCGTCGGATGATCCGTTCTTTCGAGCAACGGGCGCAATCTGCAGCCTTCCGATCCTGACGCAGGCGGCCGGCGCCTCGGGATTTCTGAACGCCGCGCCCGATTCCGACGGGATCCTGAGACGCGTTCCCATGCTGGTCGAGTTCGATGGTCGCACGTATCCTGCACTCGCCCTGGCTGCGGTCGCCGCGACCACCACTACTCGTGACATCTCGCTCCACGTCATCAACGTCAACACCTCGACGCTGGCGTTCGGTACTCGGAGCGTACCGCTCGATGGGAAGAGCAATCTGCTCGTGCGGTTTCGAGGCACCAGGCGCACCTTGCCGTACGTCTCGGCCGCGGACGTGCTGAGCGGCCTGGCGCGCGCCGACACCTTTAAAGACAAGCTCGTCTTCGTCGGGACCACGGCTCTCGGCACGCGCGAGGTTGTGTCAACTCCCTTGGATACGCTGTTTGCAGGCGTCGAAGTTCACGCGACCGTAGCCGACAACCTGTTGCAGCAGGACTTCATTCATCGACCCGAGTACGGTGTCGCGTTCGAGTCGCAGACCGTGCTCGCACTCGGTATCGTCCTGACGCTGCTGGTCGGTCGGCTGGGACTTGCGTGGGGCGCGCTCGGTACGGCGATATGCCTCGTCGCGGTGTGGGCCGGGGCCGTCTCACTCATTGCAGCCGATGGTCGTTTTGTGTCGCCGCTCTTTCCAACCATGGGGCTTACTTTTGCGTTCGCCGGGATGGTCGTCGGGCGGTTCACGGTCGAGCATCGCCGCGCCGATCGGGCTGTGCAGGATACGCACAGGTCACAGCGGCTGATGGTTCAATCGCTGCTGTCGCTCACCGAAGTCAGGGATGCGGAGACTGGCCAGCATTCGCGGCGCACTCAGAGGTATACCAGAATTCTTGCCGAGCAACTCGCCATGAATCCGAAGTTCAGCGATTACCTGACACCCCAGACCATCGAGCTGCTCTCGAGCCTCGCACCGCTTCACGACATCGGCAAGGTAGGTGTGCCGGATCAACTGTTGAACAAGCCTGGAGCGCTTACGGCGGACGAGCTCGTGGAAATGCGCCGGCACCCGGCGCATGGCCGGGATGTCATCGTCAACGCCGAGAAGGCGGCGGGAACGCATGATGACGTGATTCTCGCGATGGCAAAGGAGATCGTCTATACCCACCATGAAAAATGGGACGGCACAGGCTATCCTCAGGGCCTTCATGGGACGGAGATCCCCGTGCCCGGAAGGGTGATGGCCCTCGTTGACGTGCTCGACGCTATCCTCACCCGTCGACTTTATCGACAGCCAATGTCGTACGACGACGCCGTTGCGTTCATCGTCAAAGGCAAGGGCACACACTTCGATCCAGATGTTATCGATGCCTTCCTGAAGGTTTCCGATCGGCTGCGGAGCCTTTCGGCGGAAGTCTCGGACCTTCGTAGCCGAGCTGAACATTAAATAGTTCCACGGCGAGATTATGGAGACAGCTGGAATGCCGCCGTTCGCCGCCTGGGAAAGCTTCTACGTCATCGTCGGCTCCTCCGCCGGTGCATTGACAGGCCTCCAGTTCGTGGTGGTGACGCTGGGTGCGGAGAGGCAGGCGCTTGGTGACGGCGGGATCACGCGCGCGTTCGCGACACCAACGGTCGTGCACTTCTGCGTGGTGTTGCTCGTCTCGGCGATTATGAGTGCTCCCTGGCCCGCGGTCGTTGGCGCAACTCTCGCTCTCGCCGCGTGCGGACTCGCCGGGATTATCTACGTCGTCATCGTCATCTCGCAGACACGACGGCAGACGTTATACCGACCGGTCCTGGAGGACTGGCTCTTTCACTGCGTGTTCCCGTTGATTGCGTACACGACGTTGGTCGCCGCCGCGGTCGCCCTGCCTCGGATTCCCACGGAATCGCTCTTTGCGATTGGTGCAGTGTCACTCCTCCTGCTTTTCAGTGGAATCCACAACGCGTGGGATGCGGTCGTCTACATCGCGATCACGAGTCGCGACACGCCAGATAGCCAACCGTAGACGTCCTGTCCTGGCGCAGCTACGAACAGCCCTCCACGTACTCGACCGACGGCACGATTCCGGTGCGCATCCGGGTGATCCGTTTACCGTCGGTCTCCATCACGAGCGCGTAACGCTTGTCGCGTGACCGCAGCGTCAGGTAGTGCCAGTTGTCTTGGTACTTGTGCGGCGTGACCTCCAACTGCTTCCCGTAAGCGGCTTGCGCGTCCGATTCTGTGTCGCCGACGCGAACGCCTGAGAGTGTCGGGTGATGGGCGTCCGTGATCTCGATGCGAGTCACCCTGCCGCGCTCGATCATGAATGCCACTCCGGGATCGCGCGGTACAGCGAGGACGTAGCACTCCCCCGTGAGGCGATTGGCGTCCGCGAGATCCTCGGCGGCCGCTTTCCGCGCCTCCGCTTCCGTCATCCCAACGCGGACCGGTCCCAGAGCGTTCAATGTCAACCTCGCCGTTGACACATCCGCCGCCGCTGCGGCGGTAGCAACTACAGCGATTGCTGCCGGAACGATCCACACGAGTCCCATTGTCTAGCTTCCTTCTCGCTCACCGGGCCAGGCACGTTGGCCGTCTACCGAAATTGTGGCCACCCAGTGCGGATCGAGCAGCATCCTGTGACTGCGGGCCGGCGAGAGTTGATCTTCTGGAAACAGCTCGCGAACCCGCACGAATAGCAGGCGACCTTCTTCCGGGCCGACGAACCGCATCCCGCCAAAGCCAACCCTGGCGTACCCGCCGGAATCGTCGGCGAAGACGATCTGGTCCGTCGGCAGCGACACTCGAAGGCCGTGTGGGAACAGCACGAAGGTGCCTGGTGGGCCGTTCCCGACAATCGGAAGCGCGGAAGTCCGATGCCGCTCCTGGAGGAGCGAGGTCGGAGCCACGAACGCGATGAGCAGCGGAATACGTTTCAAATAAGGTTCGGACGTGCGCGCGCCATATGTTCGCCAACGCCGCGTTTACGTCGCTTGGAGAATATCGTGGAAACGGGCCGCGGTGATGTGCCGCGTCGAGCGCCTGGCCGGCGGCAGGGCGTTAGGTATGATCGACGCGTCCCTGTGAAACGACCCCGTAAGCCGTCTCCAGTTGTTGTCGAGAAAGTCATGCGCTCGCTTGCGGTCGCGATCACCGGCCTCGAGCTGCCTGCGGTCGAGAAGATTTCTGAAGAGCAGGCCGAGGATCCGTTCCAGATTTTGATCGCGACACTCCTCTCAGCGCGCACGCAGGATGCGACGACCCACGCAGCATCGACGCGCCTTTTTCACAAGGCGCGCACGCCGCGGACGATGGCGAGGCTGACTGTGAAGGAGATCGAGAAGCTGATCTACCCGGTCAGCTTCTACCGCACGAAAGCGCGCCACGTGAAGGCGTGTTGCCAGATGCTCCTCGACCGCTTTGGCGGCCGTGTGCCGTCCACGCTGGAGGAGCTGGTGATGCTGCCGGGTGTCGGCCGCAAGACGGGCAACCTCGTGATGATTCTTGGCTTCAAGAGTCTCAGAAACATTTGCGTCGATACACACGTGCACCGCATCTCGAACCGCCTTGGCTGGGTCACGACGAAGCTCCCCGATGAAACGGAGCAGGCGCTCTACCGGGCGACCGACGCCCGATGGTGGCCGTACATCAACCTCTATCTCGTCACGTGGGGGCAGAACGTCTGCCGCCCGATTGGACCTCGCTGCGGGGATTGCGTGATCGCCGGCTGTTGCCCAAGAATTGGGGTTCACAGGGTTCAGGGGGTTCAGAGGGTTCTGCGAAGGAGCGAGAAATGATTCAAACATTGTGGCTGGCTGTCATTGTTACGCTCACGGTCTCGGTGCCGGCGCTCGCACAGACCACTGCAGCTACGAAGACTCCAGCGCCGGCCCCGGCGGCGCAGAAATCGCCAGGCGGTGGTCAGGTCTTCGTCATCGAGACCATGAAGGGGACGATCGAGATCGAGACGTATCCCAACGAAGCACCGAAGACCGTCGATCACATCCTCGCGCTCATCAAGCGCAACTTCTACAACGGCCAGCGCATCCTTCGCATCGTCCCCGGGCAGCTCGTCCAGTTCGGCGATCCGCAGACGCGCGATATGACGAAGCAGGCGTGGTGGGGGCGCGGCTTCGATGCCGGCAGCGGAAAATCAATCGGCGCCGCGGAGTTCAGCAAGAAGCGTCTGCACAAGGTAGGTTCCGTCTCGATGGCACATGCCGGCGATGCACGGGAGGCCGACAGCCAGATGTTCATCTCGCTGTCGGCGCAGCCGAAATGGAACGGTCAGTACACCGTCTTTGGCCAGGTCATTTCCGGTATGGATGTCGTTCGGAAGCTCGCCGTCACCGATCGGATCGTCAGAGTAACTTTGAAACCGGAACGGTCGCCGTAGGGGCCGGCTTCAGCCGGCCCGCAATGATCGACCCGATCTCTGGATACTTCTCCACGAGCGCTTCGGGATACTCGCCTTCGATCGGTTGTCCGAGCTGCGCCTTCAACATCACCGCATTGACCACCGACTTCGACGAAAAATGATTGTTGGTATAGAGATAAGACTTCTTCACCAGCTCTCTCGCCGCGTTTGCGGTTTCTGAAAACTCACGCAGCTCGTCGGCGGTGTACAGGTAGTTGTACCGATCCTCGCTCTTGTCGTGGCGCCACCATTGCGCCGCGTTCCGTCCATGAAGCCGCATGTAGTAGAAGCCGGTGACGTTCGGCAGATAGTTCTGGCGGATAGAGAAGCGGAATTTCGGCTCGTCGATCTGGACCCAGGCCGCGCCGAACGCGTTGAGCAGCGACAACGTTTCTCCAATCGCATCACTCCAGCTCCGATGGCGCAGCTCTACCGCCATCGGATATTCGGCGAAGGCACGCAGCATCAGGGCGAGATAGTCGCGGGCCGGCGCTGAATCCTTGAAGCTCGGCGGGAACTGCGCGAGGAGCGCGCCGAGCTTGCCCGCTGAAGCCAGCGGATCGATGCCCGCGCGGAAATCGTCGATGTCGGACTGGGTGACCTGCGCGAGCAGGTCGAGCAGCGCACCTTCCGAGCCTGGTGCCGACTTGAGCGCTGCCTCCTTGAACATCTTGGGATGCGTGAACTTCTGATAGAGCTTGAGTGAGAAATCGAAGCCCGGCGGAGTCCGCGCGCCCCAGGCACGAGTCACCTCGGCCCTCGGCTGGCCGTAAAACGTCGTGTTTACCTCGACAGTGTCGAAATGCTCAGCATAGAACCTTAGCTCATCAAATTGATCGGTGCCGGCGCGTTTCGATCGCGTGGCTGGGTAGAAGAGACCGTTCCACGTGCCTTTTCCAGACGGGTAGCTCCAGCCCGACGTGCCGATGCGCACCTCACCCACCGGGGCATCTTACAATCGGGATTGGGGATTCGGGATTGGAGATTCGGGATTGGGGATTCGAATCCCCCAGGTCAAGCCTCGAGTCCCGAGTCCCGAATCCCGAATCCCGGAACAGATGCTTACCATCAACGAGATCTTCTACTCGGTCCAGGGTGAGTCCACCTATGCCGGGCGCCCGTGTGTCTTCGTCAGGCTGACCGCGTGCGACCTGCGTTGTTCCTGGTGCGATACCCCGTACGCGTTTCACGAAGGGCAGAAGAGGCCGGTGGAGACCGTTCTCGCCGAGGTCGATCAGATTGCTTGCCCGCTCGTCGAGGTCACTGGGGGCGAGCCTCTACTGCAGGACGACGTGTATCCGCTGATGCAGGGATTGCTGGATCGCGGCCGGACGGTGCTGCTCGAGACGGGCGGCCATCGCAGCACCGCGCGCGTTCCCGAAGGGGTCATCACGATTCTCGACGTGAAATGCCCCGGCAGCGGAGAGGAGGAGCACAACGACTGGACGAATGTCGATCGTCTCCGGCCGCATGACGAGGTGAAGTTCGTCATCAAGGATCGCGCCGACTACGAATACGCTCGCGATGTGATTGCGCGCCACCACCTGGCGCGTCGTGCCGCCGCTGTCCACGTCTCGCCCGTTCACGGTGTGCTGGACCCGCGCACGCTCTCAGAATGGGTTCTGGCGGACAGCCTTGCGGTGCGCGTCCAGCTTCAGCTTCACAAGTACATCTGGGATCCCGGAACTCGGGGCGTATGACGATTCATGATTTGCGATTGGCGATTTGTGATTCCAAATGAGCGATCGACAATCACCAATCACCAATCACAAATCACCAATACCTGCCGTGGTGTTGTTGAGCGGCGGCCTTGACTCCTATACCGCGGCGGCAATGGCGCACGCGGATGGCTTCAGGCTCTTCGCGTTGACGATTCGATACGGTCAGCGCCATGCCCACGAGCTCGAGGCCGCGCGCGCCGTCGCGCGCGCGCTCGGGGTGGCCAGGCACATCGAGCTGGACGTGGACCTCTCCGCGTTCGGTGGCTCGTCCCTCACGACCGATATGCCGGTGCCCAAGGATCGTCCAATCGGCCTGGACGAAATCCCTTCGACCTACGTTCCCGCACGCAACACCGTCTTTCTGTCCCTGGCGCTCGGATGGGCTGAGGTGCTCGGCGCGCGCGATATCTTCATTGGCGTCAACGCGCTCGATTATTCCGGATATCCCGATTGCCGCCCCGAATACATCGCCGCGTTCGAGCGGCTGGCGTCGCTGGCGACCGCTCAGGGCGTGCAGGGCGCGACATTTCGCATCCACGCTCCGCTGCAGGCGTTTACCAAGGCGGACATCATTCGGAGGGGCCGAGAGCTGGGTCTGGATTACGGGCTTACCCACAGCTGCTACGATCCCGGCCCCGAGGGACATCCGTGCGGCCGTTGTGACAGTTGCACACTTCGTGCGGCCGGCTTTACGCAGGCCGGTGTGGCCGACCCGCTGTTTGGCCGATAAAGGTAGGAACGTGCGGTCTTTCTGGTCCTTACCCCTTCAGCGTATGCTCGCAATCGCGATCGGCCTGCTTTTCGTGGCCGTTTTCGTCGCTGTCGGGTCGGGCGTGACCACGTTCTTGGCGCGCACCGTCGCGATCTTGGCGCTCGGCCTTGCTGGATGGCTGATCGTCGCGTTCGTCCTGTCCCGCCGGCTGGCCACCTCGCTCAGGCACCTCGAGGTCGCCGCACAGCGCATCGCGTCCGGAGACTTCAGGCCGGTCGAGCGGAAGCCGATGCCGACGCGGGAGTTCGCCAAACTGCAGGACGCATTCGATTCGATGTTGCAGCGCTTCAACAAGACACGCACCGAGATCGACGAACAGATGGGCGAAGAGCGGCGGATCCGCGAAGAGCTCCAGTCCCTGCAGCGCCAGGTCATTCGGCAGGAGCGTCTCGCCGCGGTCGGACAGCTGGTCTCCGGCGTCGCGCACGAGATCAACAATCCGCTTCAGGCGATTCTCGGGTTCGCGGAACTGCTGCAGATGCAGGGCGACGTGCCCGACTCGGTCAAGACCGACCTGAAATTGATTCAGAAGGAAAGCGCGCGCGCCTGCAACATCATCCGGAACCTCGCGATGTTCGCCCGGCAGCAGCCGGGTGAGGCCGCTCCCGTGCGCCTCACCGACGTCATCGCGTCGGTCGCGGAACTGCGGCAGCGGCGCCTCGAGTCCGAAGATATCGAGCTGCGGGTCGAAGACCGATCGACGCAGTTCGTCTCGGCGGTGCTTACCGAGCTGCAGCAGGTGCTGTTGAACTTTGTCATCAACGCCGAGCAATCGATCCTGATGTCCGGCCGGCTGCCGGGGCGCATCACGATCCGCTCGCGCGACGACAGCGGCCGCGTGGTGCTCGAGGTCGAGGACACCGGGCCCGGCCTCCCGCCGGACAACGAGGCCAAGTTGTTCCAGCCGTTCTTCACGACGAAACCCGTCGGCCAGGGTACCGGCCTGGGGTTGTCGATAAGCTACGGAATCATCGATTCGCTGGGCGGACGCATCGGCTACCGGAACGCACCGGCCGGCGGCGCCATCTTCTACTTCGACCTTCCATCGGCCTCCGCCGAAGCGGCGTGACCGCCCGCATCTATTACACCGACCCGTACTGCCGTCGTTTCGAGGCGGTCGTGACCAAGGCGTTCGAGCACGATGGCCGCCCCGCGGCCCTGCTCGATCGGACTGCGTTCTATCCCTCGTCTGGCGGACAGCCGTTCGACACTGGACACCTTCTTCCTCACGAGCTCGGCGGACCCTCCGTGCCCGCCACGCAACTTGGAGCCATCGATGTCGTCGAGACGGTGGACGGTGACGACCACGTGGTGCATGTGCTGTCGGCGCCAATCGGCGAAGGCACCACCGTGAGTGGAGAAATCGATTGGGACCGGCGCTTCGATCACATGCAGCAACACACGGGACAGCACCTGTTGTCTGCCGCGTTCGACCGTCTCTTCGATAACAGAACCATGAGCTTCCACATGGGCGCAGACACGGCGACGATCGATCTGCTGCGCGAGACATCCACGGAGCAGATCTCGCGGGCCGAAGACGAAGCGAACCACGTGGTGTGGGAGAACCGCGAGGTGTCGATCCGGTTTGTTGACCCCGCCAGGCACGGCCCCGCAGACCCGCCCTTACAGCTCCGGAAGGAGCCGGCGCGCGAGGGCATTCTGCGGCTGATCGAGGTGACTGGCTTTGACCTCTCGGCGTGCGGCGGTACGCACGTGGCGCGGACGGGAGCGATAGGGATGATCACTGTCGCCGGCGCGGAGAAGTTCAAGGGCGGCACGCGCATCACGTTTGCGTGCGGTGGCCGTGCGCTTCGTCTGCTCAGAACGCTTCGAGAATCGGTGGCCGGCAGCGTGCGCGCCCTCTCGGTCCTGCCCCAGGAACTCCCAGCAGCGATTGAACGGATGCACGTGGACGCCAGGGATCTCCGCAAGACGATCAAGAGATTTCAGGAGACGCTTGCGGGCCACGAAGCGGCTCGGCTGTTGGCGGGTCCTGCCTTGTCCGACCAAGCTCGAAATGCGAAAGCGGATGGACCTGCCAGTGCCCGCGTTGTCGTCGAAGCGCTCGAAGGCTGGGATGCGAACGGACTCAAAGCGATTGCGTCCGCGATCACCGCCGGTAGCCGCGTGGCGGCTGCGTTGTTCTCGACGACGTCGCCGTTCGCAGTCGTCATCGCCACGTCGGCAGACGTCCCGGTCGACGCGAGCGCCATCCTGCGGGCGCTTACCGAGCGATTCGGAGGCCGGGGTGGCGGGAAGCCAGACCTTGCACAAGGAGGCGGTCTGACCGGAGATGCGGCTGAGATACGCCGGGCAGCACAGGAGCTGCTTGAAGCATCTCCGCGGTAGCGTCCCGGCTT